>CAJUTH010000017.1 GCA_910589275.1 uncultured Dorea sp. | reverse complement strand
CTTTAACGCCCTATCCCTTATCAGATTTGCTTTCCCAAGCATGGTGATGATGCTGTTTATGGGATTATATACCATTGTAGACACGATTTTCGTAGCACGGTTTGTAGACACGAACGCCTTGTCGTCCATCAATATCGTCTGCCCCGTCATCAATCTGATTGTCGGTCTGGGGACGATGCTTGCGACAGGAGGAAGTGCGGTCGTTGCGAAGAAAATGGGGAATGGAAACACAGAGGAAGCCAGAAGCAATTTTACGTTGATTGTCGTGGCAGGGGCGGTTATCGGTCTGCTGATTACAGCGGCAGGGCTTTTCTTTTTGGATGAAATCATCTGGGGATTGGGTGCAAGTGAAATCTTGTTCCCATATTGCAGGGATTATCTGACGATACAGCTCATTTTCGCCGCCTTTAATATGATGCAGGTGCTGTATCAGAATCTGTTTGTGACGGCGGGGAAACCGACATTAGGCTTAGTGCTTGCTGTTCTGGCGGGGATTGCCAATATTGTTTTTGATTATGTCTTTATCGTTTTACTGCAAATGGGAATCAAAGGGGCTGCTATTGGGACAGGAATCGGATATATGATACCGTCAATTATCGGTACAATATTTTTTCTGATGAAAAGAAGTGAATTGCACTTTTGCAAGCCTAACATGGACGCATCCGTTCTGCTGAAAAGCTGCTCCAACGGTGTGTCAGAACTGGTAAGCCAGTGTTCCACTGCCGTAACTACATTTCTGTTTAATGTAACGATGATGAAGCTATTAGGCGAGGATGGCGTGGCGGCGATTACGGTACTCATCTATTCGCAGTTCCTCTTAACAACGCTTTATATTGGCTTTTCTATGGGAACAGCCCCCGTTGTAAGCTATAATTATGGGAGCGGGAATGTAAAACAGCTAAAAAAGACCGTCTGTATCTGTTTTAGCTTTATAGCGGGGATTTCCATATTTGTATTTTTATTTTCCCTGCTTGGTGGAGAAAGCATTGCAAAGGTATTTGCGGAGAACAACAGGAATGTTTTTGAGATTACAAAGAATGGATTTAGCATTTTTTCATTCAGCTTTCTGTTCTCTGGATGCAATATTTTTTCATCCGCTTTATTTACGGCATTATCCAATGGGAAAGCGTCTGCAGCCATATCTTTCCTGCGGACGTTTGGATTTATCACGGTGTTCCTTTTGGCATTGCCGAAATTTTTAAAGGTAACGGGCGTATGGCTTGCAGTCCCGCTAGCGGAGCTTTTCACGCTTATGCTGACGGCATATCTGATATGGAGGCATCGGAAATAGTACCATTATAGAACAATTATGCAAAATATAATTTGGAAAATCAATCTCTAATCGTAATCCTATGTTATAATAGGGTAGAAGATAAATTTGATAAAAGTGATTGGAGGTTTTGGGGATAGTATTATAAATGTTGTAAATTGATGATATATAAGTGAGATGTGATAAAGAATAATAATTTGCAAATAGGAGAAAACAGTTGGAAACAAGTTACATAAGAAGAATAAAAGAAACGGCAGAAAAAGGGAAGCAGGCGTATTTAGAGAATTTGGAAAAAATCTTGAAAAAAGAAATAGTGGATTTGCGAAATGCGTTGAAAGAATGTGTAGATTTACATGCGAGAGAAGAGGAATTTGGCCTAATTGTTTCAAATGATTCTTCCAGTGAGATTGAACTTTATGAAATGGTACATAGAGTGAAAAGCCCAGAGAGTTTAGAAGAAAAAATTATACGGAATCAAGAATTCTTCAATTTGATAAACAAAGAGGGGGATGAATTAGTTGACGCTATTCAAAGAAATAATGATGACTTGATGGGATTGAGATTTTTGGTTTCGCTCTCTTGCGATTGTAAAAGATTATTTGATTTGTTGGTGAAATATCAAGAGGAATTAGCACAGAGGAACATTGTTTTTCTAAATTTGGAGCATAATCCGCAAATTATGCGGAATGGAAGACCCATATATAGGATTAAAGGTAAATTTAAAACATATCCCTTTGAATTACAAATTAAAAGCAAAGTCGATTCGGCCTGGGCTGATATTGAGCATATGCTTTTTTACAAAGACTATCAGTTTTCATATATACAAAGCACAAATAAACAAGTAATGAAAAAGCTTGGAGACTTATTAGATCAAGTAGATGAGTTAATGATTCAGATTCGGGAAAGTCAGGCATCATATGAAAAAGACCGTAAAGAGATGGAATTTACACAGTATTTGGGAACTAGATTTCGAAATCAAATGCAGGAAATAATTGGTTCTGCATTTGTGCTAAGCGACTATAGGAGGGTTTTATTCTCTATTTTCTCGCATTTTGATAGTTGGCAGCAGGAAAATATACTCAATCACAGAGATAATATGATTACACATGAATTATATTCATTGCGTGTAGACGATAAGGAGAACATATTTGTCAAAAATTATACCAAATTAATTGAAAAATCTCTTGAATTCGTGGTATCAGAACACATATATGTAGAGTGGTTAAATAATTTACATCAATTTGATTCTTCTCATACAGTAGAAGCATTGATCAAGTATTTTAAATATTTAATTACCGGATTATTCCAAGAAAAAATGGAATACTATTTTAAAAATAATTATATAAACAGCGAATACGTTCAATGGGGAGTTAATAGGATTTCGGATTCTTTGGAAACTAGGGAAATGTCCTTTTGTTTTCCTCTGTTTTTAATGAATTCGGAAAAAATGTATATGTTATATTCGTTTTATGAAGTGAATAATAATGTGACTGCGGATATCAGGTTACCTGAACCTTTGGCTGCGGATGATATAACAAATGAAATCAATGATTCAATAGATAAAATATGCCATGAGGTTATCGCATTTTTATTTGAAAGTGACATAGCTAAATCTGCAGGAAATATTAGTGATATAATGGAAGAATGCGAAGAATTAAATCAATGCTATTCACCGAGTTTTATTGATAAAATGAATGAAACATATAGTAAAGTTGAAAAGACGGTTTCAGGTAAGGCTATGCCGGATAATGTATTATTAAAACTATTTCAGGAAGTAATGCATTTAAGACAGGAGGTTTAGGATAATGAATAAATTATTTGGTATAAAGTATATGCAGGAGGGACAATATTATATCTCATTAGTTTTACCTATGAAATATATTATTGACAATAGTTGTGTCCTTGTGTATGGAGAAGATGAGGAATATGGATATCAGAGAGCTCCGAGGAAGGCGCATTATGTCAAAATAGCCAAACAACTGCTCAAAGATCAGAAGCGGTCAGTAAGCCCAAATTCCATTATATTAGGAATAAACCAAGAAGATTTGATAAAAAAGATGCACATAACAAATCAGCAGGAATTTGGCGGTCAATGTTTATTAGAACTTGAGCTAGGTAATGACAGTGATTTGAAATTTAGAATTATAGACGGACAGCATCGAGTAAAGGGATTTGAAGAAGCGATTGAAAAGTGTGAGGGCGATGATTTAAAAAAGGGACAACTAGAGAATTTTTGCGTCAATGTTATTATTATGCTTCTTGACAAACAACATAGGTTACCTGAAGTTTATGCATTTTCAGATATAAATTCAAAGGCAAAACCATTAAAAATGGATTTGACAATATTAGCTGAATATCAGTATTTGTTAAAAGAACAGCCTAAGGAGATTAATTCTGAGAATTTCCTAGCAACTAGGGTTATTATGTTATTAAATAAAGGAGAAAAATGCAAATATTGGACAAATGGGATTATTATAGATGTGAATGCTTCGTCAAGGGCAGGCTGTATCGGATTTAAGTCGTTTTTAGAATCTATTTCTCTTATATGCAAAAGAAAATTGGCTGAATTTGGAGAGGAAAATTTACCGGAGAATTTTAAGGAGAAATGTAAAGTTCTTTATGATTTTGCAGACGAGATTTATTGTCAGCTATCTGAGTGTTGGAATTTAGTATTTGAAAAGTGGCCGATCACAAAGGAGCAGTGGTTCGTAGAGGGCGGTGATAATGTATTGACTTATTACAATAAAGATTATTATTTACAGAGAACAATGGGAGCATTTGCAATTAATAAGTTGATCGCTGAAAGCATAAGAGATCATGGCTCAATAGATCAGTTTAAGGAAATAATTGAGCTATGTGATTTGACGACTGAGGACTGGAGAATAGATGGGCAGTTTGCTGGAATAAGCTCTTTGTCAGGCGCAAATAAAATAAAAGATACCGTTATGAGCGGCTATAATGCGAAATATAATTAGAATTACTTTAGGAGCGTTAAGATGATATAACAAAAGAATCATTTATGAAGGAGGTACTATGGCAGAAAGAAAAATAAAGGTGTCGGGTGATTTGACGTTTGACGATAAATTTAAACAAGAAATGGAGAAAATCAGATAGGAAGTGGCAGCAATGACCCGTCAGCAGGTGTTTGATTATGTGAAAATAAAATATGGTACGGAGCCGGATTATCCGTGGAGTGACAATAACGCTGTTTTGCGTCACGCGGATAACAAGAAGTGGTATGGGTTAGTTATGGAGGTTGGGCGCGGCAAGCTGGGGCTTTCTGGCGACGGCGCGGCGGATGTGATCAATGTGAAATGTGATCCGGCGATGGGGAGTTTTCTGCGGCAGCAGGATGGTTTTCATCCAGCGTACCATATGAATAAGGAAAAATGGCTCACCATCCGGCTCGACGGCAGCGTGCCGGATGAGGAGATTAAGAGCCTGATTGATCTAAGTTATGAGATGACAGCGGCGAAGCCGGTTGGAAAACCTTTTGCCTAAAAAATACTGCCTAAAAAATACTTCCCAAAAAGATATAAATATGCTATACTGTGAACGTCAGTGGGCGTCAAGTGATTTTCTTGAATAGAGCCGCTGAGTTGAAGGCTGCTGTGGATGGAGTAAGCAGTAACGAGGCGTTGCATAGGCGGCATTTATGAAACGAAATAGAATTATTATTTTAGGAGGGTGTTTAGAATGAAGCACGTAAAGACATTAAATACACAGACATTGAACAATACATTGAAGAAGGGCGGATGCGGCGAATGTCAGACTTCATGCCAGTCAGCCTGCAAGACTTCCTGTACAGTGGGAAATCAGGTGTGCGAGCAGAAGAAATAATACATGTATGAAAGAATTGCTCTTAAGCAGCGGCTTATGATGGCCGCTGTTTATTTCTGCTTCTGCAGGTTATATGAAATTGTGAGATAGAAAGGGGTACGGACATTGATTCATCAGTACCAGAATAACGGGTATCGGATTGTTCTTGATGTTTACAGCGGCGCAGTTCATGTGATGGACGAGCTTTGTTATGATGTGACAGAAAAGCTGAATGAACAGAATGAGAACCATACAGTAGATACGCTGCGGGCGCCGGAAACCATGAAGCGGCTTACCGATGCACTTGGCGGTAAATATACGGAGGCGGAGCTTCGCGATGCACTGGAAGACGTTATAGAGCTTACGGCGGGCGGGACGCTTTTTGTACCGGATACATATGAGCCTCTGATCGGCGCTGTGAAGCAGAGGAAAACGGTGGTAAAGGCTATGTGCCTTCACATTGCCCATGACTGTAACCTTGCCTGCAGATACTGTTTTGCCGAAGAGGGCGAATATCATGGACGGAGGGCGCTTATGAGCTTTGAAGTCGGGAAGAAAGCGCTGGATTTCCTGATTCATAATTCTGGCGGCAGGCGGAATCTTGAGGTGGATTTTTTCGGAGGCGAACCGCTGATGAATTGGCAGGTCGTGAAGGAGCTTGTAGCATATGGAAGGGAGCAGGAGAAGCTTTATGATAAACATTTCCGCTTTACAGTTACTACCAACGGCGTGCTGCTGAATGATGAGATACAGGAATTTGTGAATAAAGAAATGGACAATGTTGTTCTGTCTCTAGACGGCAGGAAGGAGATTAATGATCAGATGCGGCCCTTCCGAAATGGCAAGGGAAGCTATGATCTGATTGTGCCGAAGTTTCAGAAGCTTGCGGACAGCAAGAATCAGGAACGGTATTACATCCGGGGAACATTTACAAGGAATAATCTGGATTTTTCCAAAGATATCCTGCATTTTGCGGATCTGGGATTCAAGCAGATGTCCATAGAACCGGTGGTGGGAGATGAGACGGACCCTTATGCGATCCGCAAAGAGGATCTGCCACAGATTATGGAAGAGTATGATAAGCTTGCAAAGATTATGATTGAGAGGGAAAAGCAAGGAAAAGGTTTCAACTTTTTCCATTTTATGATAGACTTAGATGGCGGGCCATGCATTTCGAAGCGTCTGTCAGGCTGCGGTTCAGGGACGGAATATCTGTCCGTGACGCCGTGGGGGGATTTCTATCCGTGCCATCAGTTTGTGGGGCAGGAAGAATTTCTCATGGGTAATGTGGACGAAGGAATTACGAAGCCGGAGATTGCAGATGAATTTCGAGGCTGCAGCGTATATTCCAAAGAGAAATGTAAGGCGTGTTTCGCTAAATTTTATTGTAGCGGCGGCTGTATGGCGAATGCATATAATTTCCACGGTACGATTCACGATGCATACGATATCGGATGCGAGATGCAGAGGAAGCGCGTGGAATGTGCGATTATGATCAAAGCGGCGCTGTCATAGCGCGGCTATGGAACGCACCGTTCGCCGTATGGATTTATGAAGAACAGATAGAAATAGAAAGGGATGTAAGAGATGAACAAGTCAAAAGGTATTATCAGCCTGATTGTTACAGCGGCATTGATTGCGCTGCTTGGATTTACAACAATTGTGGGATTTGGCAAGGGGCATATCGGAGCGGCGGAGAATATCACGCTAGGCCTTGATCTGGCGGGCGGCGTCAGCATCACATATCAGGTAAAGGACAAGAATCCTTCCAGCGAGGAGATGAGCGACACCATCTATAAGCTGCAGAGGCGTGTAGAGCAGTACAGTACGGAAGCTACCGTTTATCAGGAGGGCGACGACCGGATCAATATTGAGATTCCGGGAGTAACAGACGCCAATACGATTCTGAATGATTTGGGAAAGCCAGGTTCCTTGGAATTTGTTGACCCCAATGGGGAGACGGTTATTACCGGCGCCGATGTGCAGACGGCAACTGCGAAGTCCGGACAGGACGACATGAAGAATACAGAGTACAGTGTAGAATTAACTCTGAATGAAGAGGGGAAGAAAAAATTTGCCGATGCAACTACGGAGTTTGTAGGGCAGATTATTGAGATTGTATACGATGGAGAGACCATCAGCGACCCTCAGGTAAGAAATCCCATTACCGGAGGAACGGCATATATTACTGGAAACTTTACCTTTGAGGAGGCTGAGAATCTGGCTTCCACCATTCGTATCGGCGGTCTGAAGCTGGAGCTTGAGGAACTGCGTTCTAATGTGGTGGGGGCTCAGCTTGGCGAGCAGGCGATCAGCACCAGCGTAAAAGCGGGCGCTATCGGACTTGTGGTTGTGTTTTTGTTTATGATATGGGCATACCTGCTTCCCGGATTTGCATCCAGCCTTGCACTGTTGATTTACACTGGTTTGGTGTTTGTAATCCTCAATGCGTTTGAGGTTACCCTGACGCTTCCGGGCCTTGCCGGTATTATCTTAAGTATCGGTATGGCGGTAGACGCCAATGTTATTATCTTTGCCCGCGTAAGGGAAGAGATGACCAAAGGGAAGAGTGTGAGAAATTCCCTGAAGACAGGATTTCAGAAGGCTATGTCCGCGATTGTGGACGGCAATGTAACTACGCTGATTGCGGCTGCGGTTCTGTGGCTGAGAGGTTCCGGAAGTGTAAAAGGATTTGCACAGACACTTGCCATTGGTATTATTGTGTCCATGTTTACGGCGCTGGTAGTGACGCGCTTGATCATATATGCGTTCTATGCGGTCGGCTTGAAGAAGGAAAGACTGTATTACAAACCGAAGCCGGAACGTCAGCCGATTGATTTTCTTGGAAAAAAGAAGGCATTTTTCATTATTTCTCTTGTCCTTATTATCGGCGGTTTCGCAGTAATGGGCGCCGGAGCGGCGGGTGGAAGAGGCGCGTTCTCTTACAGTCTGGAATTTGAAGGCGGTACCTCAACTACAGTAGAGTTTGACAAGGATTATACAATAGATGAGATTGATGCAGAGATTGTTCCGATTGTGGAGGATGTGACCGGGGATGCCAATGTACAGACACAGAAGGTTGCCGGAAGTAAGCAGGTGATCATTAAGACTAAGACGCTGGATCTGGATACCCGTGAGGCGTTGAATCAGGCGCTGGAAGAAGACTTTGGAGTAGATGCGTCTACGATTACCGCGGAAAATATCAGCTCTACTATCAGCAGTGAGATGAGAAAGGATGCAATTGTTGCAGTGATTGCCGCTACCATTTGTATGCTGATATATATCTGGTTCCGGTTCAAGGATATCCGGTTTGCGGCAAGCGCGGTTACGGCGCTGCTTCATGATGTACTGGTGGTTCTTGCCTTCTATGCGGTTTCAAGGATTTCCGTGGGAAATACGTTTATCGCCTGTATGCTGACCATCGTAGGTTATTCTATTAATGCGACGATTGTTATCTTTGACCGTATCCGCGAGGAACTGCGGCTGAAGACGAAGACGGCTAATCTTGCTGAGATTGTGAATAAGAGTATTACACAGACGCTTACTAGAAGTATCTATACGTCTCTGACCACTTTTATCATGGTACTGTTCCTGTTTATCATGGGTGTAAGCTCTATGAGAGAGTTTGCGCTGCCTTTGATGGCTGGTATTCTGGTGGGCGCGTATTCTTCCGTATGCATTACAGGAGCGCTGTGGTATATGATGAAAGAGAAGCTTGGCGGCGAGAAAGCGCCTGAGAAAGTTTCTGCCAAAAAGAAAAAATAACCACCTGTACGGTTGGATGATCTAAAGATTATCTATACTGCGGTGAAGCCGAAAACGTAACTGCAGAGAACAGGATGTGGACAGCCATGCCGGAAAAAAGGTGTGGCTGTTTTTTCATTAGGAGAAGGAAGATGAAACGCTGGGTACTGCTTAGAAAAGGCGCTGATTTTGCAGCGATAGGAAAGAAATTTCATATCAGTCCGAGACTTGCATGTTTGATCCGCAACAGGGATATCGTTGGGGATGAAGCGATTGATCATTATCTGAATGGAACGATTGCGGATCTCTATGACGGTATGCTGATGAAAGATATGGACAAGGCAGTCGATATTTTGATGGAGAAGATTAAAGGGCATATGCGGATTCGTGTAATTGGGGATTATGATATCGACGGGGTCAGCGCGGCTTACATACTGTTAGAGGCATTAGAGGGGCTGGGAGCGGATGTGGATATGGATATTCCGGACCGTGTCCTAGACGGATATGGTTTGAATCGGAATCTGATTGAGAGTGCATACCGTGACGGAGTTGATACCGTACTTACCTGTGACAATGGGATAGCGGCGGCAGATGAGATTGTCTATGCGAAGAGTCTAGGCATGACGGTAATTGTAACCGATCATCATGAAGTGCCATATATTGAGACAGGGGAAGAGAAGAGATGGCTTCTTCCGCCGGCAGATGCAGTAGTGGATCCGAAACGGCGAGACTGCGGCTATCCATTTAAAGGACTTTGCGGGGCGGCGGTCGCCTATAAGCTGATGGAATGCCTCTATGAGGCTATGGGAAGGGACGCAGAGGATATTGACGCGCTTTTAGAGGCTGTGGGGATTGCCACGGTTGGAGATGTGATGGATCTGACAGGAGAAAATCGTATTTTTGTAAAACAGGCGCTGGAGATGCTGTCCCACAGCGGGAATTTGGGGTTGAGGGCTCTGATGGAATGCACCGGAGTAGACGCCGGGGCTGTTTCTGCATACCAGATTGGATTTGTGTTAGGCCCCTGTATCAATGCGGGCGGCAGGCTGGATACGGCAAAGCGCGCGTTAGAACTTCTTCGTGCGAAGACAAAACGGGAAGCTGTTATTCTTGCAGGGGATCTGAAAGCGTTAAATGACAGCCGTAAGGAGCTGACTGAAGCGGCGGTAAAGGAAGCGGTCAGGATTGTTGAAGAGACAGATGCAGGCAGAGACCGGGTACTGGTGCTCTACCTTCCGGACTGTCACGAAAGTTTGGCAGGAATCGTAGCGGGGAAGATCAGGGAACGGTATTACAGGCCGGTATTTGTGCTGACCGACGGGAAATCGGAGGTGAAGGGATCCGGACGTTCCATTGAGGCATATCATATGTTTGAGGAGCTGACGGAATGTAAAGATCTGCTGATTCGGTTCGGGGGCCATAAACAGGCGGCCGGGCTGTCGATGGAACGAGACAAGATTGACGACCTGCGCAGGCGGCTGAACGGGAACTGCCGGCTTACTGAGACAGAACTTCAGGAGAAAATATCGATTGATATGGAGCTTCCGTTTTCCTGCATTACAGAGGAATTTATGCAGGAGTTAGAGCTTCTTGAACCTTTTGGGAAAGGAAATAGTAAGCCGATATTTGCCGGACGGGATATCGAGCTTCTTTCAGCGCGGCTGATTGGGAAAAATCATAATATGTTAAAGCTTCAGGTAAGAGATGCGTCCGGCATATCTATGGAGGCCGTATATTTTGGCGACGCAGGGGAATTTCTGGATGCGGCTGCGTCTAAGTATGGAAATAGGCAGAAGGACTGTCTTCTGGAAGGAAAAGCCCAAGGGGTTTATATGTCGGTTACATTCTATCCCGGAGTGAATGAATACATGGGAAATAGGAGAATGCAGATAGTAATTACGGATTATCTGTAACTATTTATAGAATATCGGGATAAAATACGGATAAATATTTGAAAACCTGTGTTATAAATGCTATACTTTAAAATAATTTTAAAATTGGAATGAGATACTAAGAGGAAGGAGGGCATTGATATGGCAGATGTGATAAAACGGTTAGAAGAGATGAATAAGATTACAGAAGAATCTCTTACAGAGAATCAGGCAATTGGCCTGGAAGTAGTAGACGGACATGCGGTGAAAGCACCTGCGGATTATCAAGACCCCGATGAACTGTACCGTTTATTGATTAAACGCGTCCGTAAATACCATCCGTCGGCGGACGTATCCTTGATCGAGAAAGCATATAAGATTGCAAAGGAGGCCCATGAGGGCCAATACCGCAAGTCTGGAGAAGCTTACATTATCCATCCGCTATGGGTAGCAATCATATTGGCAAATCTGGAGCTGGATAAGGAGACGATTGTTGCGGGGATGCTGCATGATGTGGTGGAAGACACCGTCATGACAGAGGAAGAGATAGAGAAAGAATTTGGCGGGGAGGTAGCGCTTTTAGTAGATGGTGTTACCAAGCTGGGACAGATGTCTTATTCCGCGGATAAGCTGGAAGCGCAGGCTGAGAATCTTAGGAAGATGTTCCTTGCCATGGCCAAGGATATCCGGGTGATTATTATCAAGCTTGCAGACCGTCTGCACAATATGAGGACGCTGCAGTTTATGCGTCCTGAGAAGCAGAAAGAGAAAGCAAGGGAGACCATGGATATCTATGCGCCGATTGCACAAAGACTTGGAATATCAAGGATTAAGACCGAGCTGGACGATCTGGCGCTGAAGTATTACAATCCGGAGGTTTTTTACGATCTGGTGGAGCAGGTTAATACCAGGAAGATGGAGCGGGAGGAATTTGTACAGCAGATTGTGGAAGAGGTATCGGAGCATATCCGAAACGCCCGTATTAAGGCAGAGATTAAGGGCAGGGTGAAGCATTTTTTCAGCATATATAAGAAGATGGTGAATCAGGATAAGACGGTGGACCAGATATTTGATTTGTTTGCCGTGCGGATTATTGTAGATTCCGTAAGGGACTGCTATGCGGCTCTTGGAGTGATTCATGAGATGTATACTCCGGTGCCGGGGCGGTTCAAAGACTATATTGCCATGCCTAAGGCGAATATGTACCAGTCTCTGCATACTACGCTGATGAGTTCGGTGGGACTGCCCTTTGAGGTTCAGATCCGTACGCATGATATGCACAAGACGGCGGAGTATGGAATCGCCGCCCATTGGAAGTATAAGGAATCCAGCGACGGCAAGAAGAGCGGGAAGGCTCAGGAGGAAGAAAAGCTGAACTGGCTCAGGCAGATTCTGGAATGGCAGCGGGATATGTCCGACAACCGGGAATTCCTTAGCATGCTGAAAGGGGATCTGGATTTATTTGCCGAGGATGTGTACTGCTTTACGCCTAACGGTGAGGTAAAGCGTCTTCCCAACGGTTCTAATACCATTGATTTTGCCTATGCGATCCACAGTGCGGTTGGTAATAAGATGGTGGGAGCAAGAGTCAACGGCAAGCTGGTTACCATTGATTATAAGATTCAGAATGGCGACAGGATTGAGATACTTACTTCCCAGAATTCTAAGGGACCAAGCCGGGACTGGCTGAATATTGTGGCAAGCTCTCAAGCAAAATCTAAGATTAACCAATGGTTTAAAAAGGAATTTAAAGAGGAAAATATCATCCGGGGCAAGGAGTTAATTGCGGCTTACTGCAAATCCAAGTCTCTGGAGGTTTCAAAGCTTACTAAACCCAAGTATCAGGAGGTTGTCCAGAAAAAATACGGGTTCCGGGACTGGGATTCAGTGCTGGCGGCAGTGGGCCACGGCGGCTTAAAGGAAGGCCAGGTGGTAAACCGTCTGGCGGAGGAATACAGCAAGGAGCATAAGCAGGAGATTACCAATGAAGCGGTGCTTGAAAAGGTTGCTGAGGCGGCAAAGAATAAGGTGCATATCGCCAAATCGAAAAGCGGTATTGTGGTAAAGGGCATCGACGACGTGGCAGTACGGTTTTCTAGGTGCTGTAATCCGGTGCCGGGAGATGAGATTGTCGGGTTTGTAACCAGAGGACGGGGGCTTTCCATCCATCGTACGGACTGTGTGAATATGCTGCATCTGACAGAGGCAGAGCGGGTTCGGCTGATTGACGCGGAATGGGAAAGCGAGGTCGCAGAGAAGACTGGCGGACAGTATCTGGCGGATATTAAGATGTATGCAGAGGATCGTCAAGGACTTCTGATGGAGATGTCCAAAGTATTTACAGAGAATAAGATAGATGTGAAATCTCTGAATGTGCGTACCAGCAAGCAGGGAACGGCGACCATAGAGGCAGGATTTATTGTGCACAAAAGAGAGGAACTTGAAAGCGTAGTGGAGAAACTTATGAAGCTCCAAGGCATGATTGATATTGAGAGAACGGCAGGATAGGAGAACAAATGAATTTAGCAATCATTGGAACAAACTATATATCAGACTGGTTTATGACCGCTGGAAAGTACTGTGATAAGCTTCATGTACAGGCGGTATATTCAAGGACAATGGAAAAAGGGAGGGCATTTGCAGATAAACACGGGATCCCAGACTGCTATGATTCGCTGGAGGAGCTTGCGGCGGCAGAGAATGTGGAAGCGGTTTATGTGGCAAGTCCAAACGCGCTTCATGCGAAACAGAGCATACAGATGTTAAATGCGGGAAAGCATGTGCTCTGCGAGAAATCCATTGCGTCGAATGAGAAAGAACTTCGATTGATGCTTGAGGCGGCCGAAAAGAATCACGTGATCGTAATGGAAGCAATGCGTTCTGTTCTAGATCCGGGGTTTGCGGCGATCAAGGAGAATCTTCCGAAACTTGGGAAAATCAGGAGGGCGACCATCCAATACTGTCAATATTCCGGCAGATACGATAAATTTAAGAACGGGATTATTGAGAATGCATTTAAGCCGGAGCTCTCCAACGGAAGTTTGATGGATATCGGAGTATACTGCGTACATCCCATGGTGAAGCTCTTTGGGAAGCCGGATGAGATAACCGCCTTAGGGGTTAAGCTCCATAACGGTGCAGACGGAATGGGTACGATTGTCGCAAAGTATGAAAGCCAAGGAATTTTGGTTGAACTGATCTACTCGAAGATTACAGATTCTATCCTGCCTACGCAGATTCAGGGCGAGGAAGGGTGTATGCTGATTGAGGAGATTTACAATGCAAATCGGCTTACGATTTGTTACCGGGATAAAAGGCGGGAAGAAATTCAGGTTAAGAAAGTAGACCCGAATAATAACATGTATTATGAAATTGAAGAATTTATCCGGGCGGCGGAAAGCGGGAAGGGCGCATGGGAGCACAATCAGTATTCGCTGTGGGAGCTTCAGGTAATGGATGAAGCGAGACGCCAGATGGAAATTGTATTTCCGGCAGATAAGAAATAGGAGGCGGGGAAGATATGACAGTAAAGAAGTTTTTAGCGGGACCTTTTGGAACCAATTGCTATCTGGCAGTCAATGACAGTACAAAGGAAGCCGTTATCGTAGACCCGGCGGGACTGCCGGAGAATCTCATGGAATGCGTGAAAAACGAAGGGCTCCGTATTCAGGCGGTACTTTTGACCCATGCACATTTTGACCATATCATGGGAATTGACGCAGTAATAGAAAAATATGGACAGATGCCGGTTTATGTACATCAGGAGGACTTGCGGATGCTGGAGGATGCGTCCTTAAATTTGTCCGGAGGACTTGGCGGCGGCTATACATATATGGGAGGGGAGGCTGTTGCCGACGGACAGGCGCTCTCGCTTGCGGGATGTGAGTTTCAAGTATTTCATACGCCGGGACATACGCCGGGAGGAGCCTGCTACTATGTGGAAGCGGATAAAGTACTCTTTAGCGGGGACACATTGTTCCAGATGTCAGTGGGAAGGACGGATTTTCCGGGCGGGAGTATGTCGGAGCTTGTCCGTTCCATTGAAGAGAAGCTGTTAATATTGCCGGAGGATACCCATGTATATCCGGGACATATGGGGACAACGACGATAGGGGAGGAAAAAGGATTCAATCCTTTTTTGTAACGAATAAAAAGCGCAGAGTGCAGGCGTCTGGGACCGGTTCGGATTATTCTGGCTGAGTATCAGGCGCCTGTTGCGCGGGAAAGGTACGATAGGATTTTATGATTAGAATAGAGGTCAAAGATGAGGGATATCTGTATAATATCTATCATCTTGTTAAAGCTTTTTTTCCATCTGAAAAGGTAGAACAGAGAATTTTCAGGGAATTAAAAGAGGATGCGTGCATTCACATTGAAGGGAAATGGACGAGGTACTTTGGGACATCCGGCGCTGCGGATAAGAAAATGAGTAAATATCTGCTGGACCGGAAAGTATATGAAGCTCTGGCGGAGGAAACAGGCCATGGGCTTGCATGGGGAATCCTGACGGGGGTGCGTCCGACTAAGCTCGCCATGCAGAAGATAGAAGAAAGAATGGAACGGGAAGAGTTTATTTCCTGGTTTGGAAAGGAATTTTTTGTTTCCGAGGATAAGGCGGGACTTGCCTATGACATTGCATTCCGGGAAAAAGGAATCCTAAAGAGGATTGATACCAGACAGGGATACAGCTTGTATGTGAGCATTCCATTCTGCCCCTCTGTGTGCAGTTACTGTTCCTTCAGTTCCGGGTCTATAACGGTGTGGAAGAATGTAGTAAATATCTATCTGAACGCGCTGTGCAAAGAACTGCGGTATATTGGAAGCAGGATGGGCGCTGGGAAGCTGAATACGATATACATCGGGGGAGGGACGCCTACGACTCTTGAGCCGGAACAATTAGAGCGTCTGCTTACCTGTATTGACGAATCATTTTCAAGGGAACATCTTCTGGAATATACGGTTGAGGCGGGAAGGCCGGATAGCATTACGGAAGAGAAACTCCGGATAATCAGAGACCATAAGGTGACGCGCATTTCCGTTAATCCGCAGAGCATGCAGCAGAGGACATTGGATAGGATTGGACGGCGGCACACCACGGAAGAGACTATAACTGCGTTCTTGACGGCACGGGAGATGGGATTTGATAATATCAATATGGATTTGATTGCCGGGCTTCCGGGAGAGACGGAAGATGACATGAGGGATACTCTGCAGCAGATTGAGGCGCTTATGCCGGACAGCCTGACCGTACATTCACTGGCTATTAAAAGGGCGGCAAAAATGGGACAGGAGAAGAGCGTTTTAGGATATGTCAGAGATCTGGAGGAACAGATGAAAGACCCGGCGCGGATGGCGCATGAAATGTCCCGAATGATTGCAGAGACAAGGAAAGCGGCGGATAGGATGGAGTTAAAGCCTTATTATCTGTATCGGCAGAAGAATATTGCCGGGAATTTTGAAAATGTTGGTTATGCAAAGGTTGACAAAGCCGGAATTTACAATATACTTATTATGGAAGAAAAACAGTCGATTGTGGCAGCAGGCGCAGGCGCGTCAACGAAGCTTGTGCTGCCGCTGTCAGTGTCTGCCCATGGCGGAAGGGATGGGAAGATGACGACCCTGAAGCGCGTGGAAAATGTGAAGAATATCCGGGAATATATTTCCCGGATTGATGAAATGATAGAGCGAAAAGGAGAATGGCTATGGCGTTGAAAAAGAAACCGGTTACCGGAATGAAGGACATGCTGCCCAATGAAATGGAAATCCGCGATTATGTGATACACTTGGTCAAGGAAACCTATAAGACCTACGGATTTACATCCATGGAAACACCCTGCGTAGAGCATATTGAGAATTTGTGCAGCAGGCAGGGCGGCGATAATGAGAAACTGATCTTTAAGATTTTAAAGCGCGGGGAGAAGTTAAAGCTTGAAAATGCAAAGGAGGAAAACGATCTGGTAGACGGGGGACTGCGTTATGATCTGACGGTTCCTCTTGCAAGATATTATGCAAATCATGCCAATGAACTTCCTTCTCCTTTTAAAGCGCTGCAGATCGGGAATGTATGGCGTGCGGACCGTCCGCAGAAGGGAAGGTTCCGCCAGTTTATGCAGTGTGATATTGACATTTTGGGCGAGGCTTCTAATTTGGCAGAGATTGAACTGATTCTTGCAACTACCGCGATGCTTGGCAAACTAGGTTTCCGTAATTTTACGGTAAATATTAATGACCGTAATATTCTAAAGGCAATGGCAGCTTACTGTAGTTTTAAAGAAGAGGACTTTGACGAAGTCTTTATCGTTCTGGATAAGATGGATAAAATCGGGGCGGAAGGCGTAGCGAACGAGCTGTGTGAGATGGGTTATGAGAGGAAGAATGTAGAACAGTATCTGGGGCTGTTTGATGAAATCAGTCCGGATGTATCTGGTATTCGCTATTTGAAGGAAAAGCTTGGAGACTGTTTAAACAGCGGGACCGCGGAGGGAATGGAACTGATTATTTCCAGCGTAGAGGCTGCGAAGGAATGTGAGTTTCATATAAAATTTGATCCCACTCTGGTAAGAGGCCAGTCCTATTATACAGGGACAATTTTTGAGGTGGTGATGGATGATTTTGGCGGCTCCGTAGCGGGAGGCGGAAGATACGATAAGATGATTGGAAGGTTTACCGGGCAGGATACGCCGGCCTGCGGATTTTCCATTGGATTTGAACGGATTGTCATGCTGCTTCTGGAAAATGGTTATCAGGTGCCGGGTATGGGAGAAAAAAAGGCGTATCTTCTGGAGAAAGGGTTTCCTAAGGAGGGAATGCTTCATATTCTAGCAAAGGCAAAGGCAGACCGGGATGGCGGTAAGAAGGTTCTGATTGTCAATATGAAGAAGAATAAAAAGTTCCAGAAAGAGCAGTTAGAGTCGGAGGGGTATACTGAGATTATCGACTGCTATGCAGATTCCTACGATAAGCTCTAATGTTGTGAAGCAGATAGAAGATAAGCTTGCGGGAAAGACGATATCCCAAAATTATGTAGAGGAGATGGAGAAAACTATGGCAGAATCAATGCAGGGATTAAAGAGAACCCATAGATGCGCAGAGCTGTCGGCAGCAAATGCGGGCGAGACAGTGACCGTTATGGGGTGGGTTCAGAAGATGCGGAATAAAGGCGGATTGGTATTTGTAGACGTAAGGGACCGTTCGGGAATTATTCAGGTGGTATTTGAAGAGGGAAAATCGGAGGCCGGGTTAATCGAGAAGGCGTCCAGACTCCGTGCAGAGTTTGTAGTTGCCGTTGTGGGCACGGTGGAGAAGCGTTCCGGCGCTGTAAATAAGAATCTTGCAACAGGGGAGATTGAAGTGATTCCTTCTGAACTCCGGATTCTGGCTGAATCAGAGACGCCGCCCTTTCCGGTAGAGGAAAACTCTAAGACGAAGGAAGAAATCCGTCTGAAATACCGTTATCTTGATCTGCGCAGACCGGATATGCAGCGAAATCTCCTGATGAGGAGCCAGGCCGCAACCCTGACCCGCCAGTTTCTGGCAGAGGAAGGATTTCTTGAGATTGAGACGCCGGTGCTGATTGGAAGTACGCCGGAAGGAGCAAGGGATTATCTGGTGCCAAGCCGGATCCATCAGGGACATTTTTATGCTTTGCCCCAATCGCCTCAGTTATTTAAGCAGCTTTTGATGTGTTCAGGGTGCGATAGGTATTTCCAGCTTGCAAAATGCTTCCGCGATGAAGATTTGCGCGCGGACCGCCAGCCGGAATTTACCCAGATCGACATGGAGCTTTCCTTTGTAGACGTGGATGATGTGATTGATGTAAATGAACGGCTGCTTGCGAAATTATTTAAAGAGATTCTGGATGTGGAGGTATCTCTTCCGATTCCGAGGATGACCTGGCGGGAAGCGATGGACCGGTATGGCTCCGACAAGCCGGATACACGTTTTGGCATGGAGCTTAACGATGTAACAGAGGTAGTGAAGGATTGTGAATTTGCAGTATTCAAAGGAGCAATTGAGAATGGCGGCTCCGTCCGGGGGATTAACGCCAAGGGACAGGGCGGCATGCCAAGGAAGAAGATTGATAAGCTGACGGCATTTGCAAAGGATTATGGCGCAAAAGGGCTTGCTTATATTGCAATTCAAGAAGACGGCACGGTGAAGTCTTCCTTTGCAAAATTCATGACCGAGGAAGAGATGAACGCGCTGATTGCCGCTATGGGCGGGGAGAATGGTGATTTACTGCTCTTTGCAGCAGATAAGAACAAGGTTGTCTGGGCAGTTCTAGGCGCGCTTCGCATGGAGCTGGCTGCGCAGATGGAGCTTTTGGATAAGAATGAATATAAGTTCCTCTGGGTGACAGAATTTCCGCTTTTGGAGTGGAACGACGAGCAGAACCGGTATACGGCGATGCATCATCCATTTACCATGCCGATGGAGGAGGACCTGAAATACATTGACAGTGCTCCGGGACGGGTACGGGCGAAGGCTTACGATATTGTGCTCAATGGCAATGAAATCGGCGGCGGAAGTGTGCGTATCTTTAATCCAGAGATCCAGAGCAAGATGTTTGAGGTGCTTGGATTTACGGAAGAACAGGCGCAGGAGCAGTTTGGATTCTTATTGACGGCGTTTAAATACGGAGTACCTCCTCATGCCGGACTGGCATACGGCCTTGACCGTTTGGTAATGCTGATGGCAAAGGAAGACAGCATCCGTGATGTGATTGCATTCCCAAAGGTGAAGGACGCTTCAGATCTGATGACAGAAGCGCCTACAAGGGTGGCGGGAGAACAGCTTGACGAGCTGGGACTGATGCTCGCCCCGATGTAATATGAAGTGAATTTTTAGGGGTTTTTTATAATAGAAATCGCAGAAGAATGTCTTCTGCGATTTTTTAAGTTCCAAAGCTTATACGGTCTGTCTCAATTTTTAGAAATGTTTAAGATTTTCCATTGATAATTATTAAGATATTTTAGGGATAATAAATTACAGTACAAGGGGAGTGAAGAATATTCGACTGCTGTACGAATCAGGATAAAGGCGGGAGAGAGAATGACGGAGAAAAGGATGGAAGTTCTAAAGCGATGGGCGATAGCGGCGATGCTTGCGGTTTGTGCGGGCATATGCGTATGGCTATTAAAGGCTTATATGGACGGGAAATTTGATTCAGTGGAGACGCTGCGGCAATATATTTCCGGTTTTGGGATTATGGCGCCGTTTATTCTTATGGTAATCCAGATGGCGCAGGTAGTAGTTCCTGTTTTGCCGGGCGCCTTAGGCTGTGCTGCGGGAGCGGTTCTATTTGGGATGATGGGCGGCTTTTGGTGCAATTATATCGGAATCTCCGCAGGCTCTATGGCGGCGTTTCTGCTTGCAAGAAGATATGGAAGCGGGCTTGTTGCGAAGATGTTTCCGGAAAAGAAATATGAGAAATTATCCTCATGGGCGGCGGAGAGCAGGTTCTATACGGCCGTGCTGTTTCTTGTAATGCTTCTGCCCCTGTTTCCGGATGATTATTTTTGCTATTTTACAGGGGTTACCAAAATGAGCTCCCGGAAATTTGCAGCAATTATCGTTCTTGGAAAGCCATGGTGTATCTTGGCTTACAGCATTTTGTTCTCTGTAGCCGCGGCAGGGAGATAAGTAGTAAATTTCTATGTGTGCACATCCTTGCTTCGGAGTATGTGTACGGCGGTTAGGTAAAACACTAGGAAGAAAACCAATGTGGACAGGATAAAGGGAAGGGTATTTCCACCTAAGGCGTCTGTTGTTTTATTGGAATTCATTCCCATCAGCATCAAGCTGTAGGGCCAGTATAGGCCAAGTCCCTTGTTGGAAGCCATCATTCCAAGGACGCTGCCGACTAAGGCGATGCCGATTGGTACGGAGAAGCTTCGTATGACCATGGATAAGAAAAGCTGCAGGGCGCCAATCGCAGCGGCGGCAAGGGTTCCGCGAAAAAGCCAGAAATAAACGTCTATGGGACCAAAGCCGGGAAATCCAATGGCTTTGCCGCAGAGGACATACAGGATTCCAACCCATAGCTGGGTCATGAACGTTACTCGGAATATCACGGAAAGTTTTCCCAGATAAAGACAGGGAATGGATACCGGGGCAGTCATGAATACGTTCCAGTTGTTATTCCGATGTTCCAGCCTCCAAAGATAAGAGCAGTAAAGGGCGATGAGCGGGGCATAGAAGAAGCTGGCATAAAACAGCGTGTGCTGGGTCCAGAGGGAATACCATTTCTGGGTGAGGATTCCTGCATTCTGCAGGTAATTGAAGGTTCCCATAACGGCGGGTATTACCGGGATGATCAGGCATACCGGAAAGATAAGGGAATGCCTAAGTTTTTGGTTTTCTGATTTTATACAACGTAACAGCATCATTTTCTTACACTTCCTTTCTTGCAGTAATCGTCCGGCATAGCAGATATATGATTATAACGGCTGCCAGAAATAGGAGAAAACCGGCTGCCGGAAAAGGCGTTTCATAATAATGGACAATTTTGGTGTCCCGTTCCCAATCCATGGAGGAAGACGGAAAGGCGGCATAGTATCCCCAGATAAATAACCGTGCGATAAGAGGTGGGAAGAATAGGGAAAATAGTCCCAGAAAGCATCCCATAAGTCCTGCTGCAAGCGGCAGAAGCTGGCTTGCAGAAAGCAGAGAGAGAGTCTGCTGCAAGGCAAGCAGCGCAGCGCTTACCGACAGGGTGACAGCCAGATGTTCGATCAGCATGGACCATTCTAAAGGCTCCCCAAAGTGATAAAACCTGCCAAAGCCCACAATAAGAAGCCCCTGCGCAAGGGTAAAGGCGGTCAGATATTTTAATCCGGCCAGATATTTGCAGTCGAAAAGGGAGGTCTGTTTCTGCATGGTATACAAAAGCTTTAAGGTATCTCCTTTGATTTCCATATCACAGAGTCTGCTTGCGATTACAGCGGCCATCATGGGCAGCAGGATCGTATTCATCATGGGAAGATGATGGAAGAGCAGAAGATAGCCGGTATTTCGTTCTTCGGGACTGGCATGGTTAAGCTGCCAGAACGCCCAGAGGATTTGAAATAGCAGGAAAAGAAAGGGAATCAGCAGCAGATGCCGTCTGCGTCCTTTCTGGCGCTCCGCCCGTAATTGCATAGTAAATTGAGAATTCATAAGCTCACCTGCCTTCCGGTCAGATTGAGGAATATATCCTCTAAGCTTATCTGCTGTTCGCTTAAGCGCAGGATGCCGATATCGGAATTTACAAGTAGGGCGGCGGCTTTTTTGACAGCTTCGTCCTCATGAATGCGCAGATAGAGTTTTCCCTCTTTCAGGTCGGCGGGGATCTGCCGCCGCTTTAATAGTTGAGCTGCCGCTTTGTCATTGTCGGTGCGAAGCAGGAGTCTTGGGCGGCTGTGTTCATGAAGGCAGGAAAGGGTATCTTGAAAAATAAGCTGCCCTTTGTCAATGATGCCCACATGGGTCGCCATTTGGTCAATCTCGCTTAACAGGTGGCTGGAAACCAGAACCGTAATTCCGAATTGCTTTGGGAGGGAGCAGATTAATTCCCGCATTTCATGGATTCCGGCGGGGTCAAGTCCATTGGTTGGTTCGTCTAGAAGGAGCAGCTTAGGACTTCCGATTAACGCGGCGGCAAGACCCAGCCGCTGTTTCATGCCGAGAGAATACTGCCGGACTTTTTTATCCTTCTGCGCTTCCATGCGAACGATCTGTAATACCCGGCTGATCTCTGTTTCGGGGACATTCTTTAAAGTGCAGATAATCTGTAAGTTTTCCTGACCGCTTAAATGTCCGTAATAGGCCGGGGACTCAATGAGGGAGCCGGTCTGGGATAAGATGGTGAGACGGTTTTTTTCCGTTACTTCTCTGCCTAAGAGTTTCATACTTCCGGAATCAGGTTTGATTAATCCTAGAAGCAGTTTGATAGTGGTGGATTTCCCGGCTCCGTTTGGCCCAAGAAATCCATAGATGCTGCCTGCCGGAACCGACAGGTCAAGCTGGTTTACTGCTGTTTTGCCGCCGTATTGTTTGGTGAGGGCTTCTGTAAAAATTACAGGTTTCATAGTATCATCTCCTTGTAGTAACTCTGTTGCCGGTGACAGGTCCAGTATAAGGAGGCGTCCTTATCTCAGACTTAATCCAACCTTATTTTTAGCTTAAATATGGTTTTGCAGGATTGGAATATGCAGGATGCAGAATTATAATACAAAGAAGAGGAGGGGATATTGTGGAACCGTTTGAATGTAAGATTATGGCGGTAGACGACCATATGGGAATTTTGAAAATGATAGATGCCATTCTAAGGGAAAATGGGTATACAAAGATTATTTCTGCAGGAGATGCGAAGGAAGCAATGGGATTATTTCTAAGAGAACAGCCGGATATGGTAATTCTTGACATTATGCTTCCGGGGGAGGACGGATTCTCATTGTTTGGAAAAATCCGGGGGAAATCCGATGTGCCGATTCTCTTCTTGTCGGCAAAGGATGAAGATGCAGACCGGATCTTTGGGCTTGGCCTGGGTGCGGACGATTATATGACGAAGCCGTTTCTGCCGGAAGAGCTGGCGCTTCGGGTGGGCGCTATTTTGCGGAGGACTTACCATGCCCCGGAAATGCAGAAGGAACGGGAGAAGACATTTTTTCTGGGAGAAAGGGAAATCCTGCCCGAACGGGCTGCTGTCCGGTACATGGGAAGGGAGATCTCGTTAACGGCCAAAGAACTGATGCTCCTCATAAAGCTGAATGAGAACAGGGGCAGGATCGTGACCTTTGACGCCTTATGCGCGGCAGTTTGGGGAGATTCCTATTACGGCTATGAAAACACGCTGATGGTACACATCCGGCATCTGCGGGAAAAGATTGAGGCAGACCCGTCCCATCCCAGATGGATTCTTACGGCAAGAGGATTGGGATATCGTCTGGCAAAGGAGTAAATGGATTATGAAAGGTCTGTTTCGGATTATCCGCCGATATTCTCTGGCGGCGGGGTTAATTACGCTGGTGATTTTATTTTGCAACGGCATTCTTTTAATGGGAATTGGATATTTTACCGCATGGCAGGAGGGCGCGGACAAATACTATGGTATATCGGTGCGCTTGATGGAGCAGATCGGAGAGGGCTTTGGGACAGGCGGCGAAGGATATATGTTGAATGAAAAAGGCAGGAAGCTGCTGGAGGGCTCAGAATTTGTCTGGGCAATGGCGCTTGATACGGAAGGAGCGGTCGTCTGGGAATGGAGACTTCCGGAGGAAATTCCAGAGCAGTACAGTATTCAGGACGTGGCGTCCTTTTCCAAATGGTATTTATTAGACTATCCGGTGAAAGTACTGGTAAAAGGCGAGCTGCTGTTGGTTTTTGGATGCAGTCCGGGAATGGTTACCCGTCACAATCTGGTTGTTTCATCCGTGCTCGTGGAGCATGCGCCGGATTATATTAAATTAGTTATTACGGCGAACCTCTTGGTGATTGCAGTCTTTGTCCTGTGTTTTGGATATCGGTTTTATGTTTCCATGAAGCCGGTTGCACAAGGAATTGAGAATTTAGCGGCTCAAAAGCCAGTGCGATTAAAAGAAAAGGGAGCGGCCGGGGAACTGGCTGGGAAGTTAAATGAAGCGTCTGAGCTTATACTTGAACAGAACCGGGTAATTGCAAAAAGGGATTGTGCAAGAACAGAATGGATCGCCGGGGTCTCCCATGATATCAGGACTCCATTGTCTATGATTGTAGGATATTCTGACCGGCTGTCGAAGGATGGAACATTGAGCAAAGAAAACCGTATGCTGGCGGAAAATATCCGCAGGCAGAGCCTGATCATCCGGCAGCTTATCGCAGATCTGAACCTGACGTCTAAGCTTGCCTATCAGGCACAGCCTTTGAAAAGAAGCAGATTTCAGCCTGCGGCGCTGGTGAGGAGCTGCGCTGCCGATTTTTACAATGAAGGGCTGGAAGGAGAACAAGGGGCGGAGTATGAATTTGAGATTGCGATTAAGGAAGAAATGGAACAGGTCTGGATAGAGGCAGATGGTGAACTGCTTGCACGCGCTGTAAGGAACCTGATAGGAAACAGTATTCGGCATAATCCGGAAGGATGCCGGATAAAGGTTACTGTGGAAGAACAGGGAAAGGGTATCCGTATTTTGGTTGAGGATACTGGAACCGGTATTTCGGAGAATATAGTGCAGAATATGGATGCCCCGGATTCAAACGTTCACATTATGGGACTTCGCCTAACGGAACAGATTGCAAAGGTCCATGGAGGAAGGCTGGAATTTGTGCGGAGGGAAGACGGAAGATATGATGCCGGGATATGTTTTCTGCGTTCCGGTCAGAACCAGCGGTCAATACACTAGTTATCGAAAGGCATACAATTTCTATTTATGGTCATACTAGTACATCGAATATTAAGTAATTGGCAGTTTGGCTTGCCTATTTTCCCGACAAAACTTAATTTTCGATGCACTAGGAAAAATATAGTTAGGAGAGATGAGTATGTCGGAATCAGTTTGGATGGACGGACAGAAGCTTCCAAGGTTTGATAAGCTCTGCGGAAGTGTAAAAACAGATGTATTGGTGATTGGAGGAGGCTTGTGTGGAATTTTGTGTACGTATTTGCTGCGAAAGGAGGGCGTGGACTGTATTTTAGCTGAAGCGGCGGCTATCGGGAGCGGGACTACCTGCAATACAACCGCTAAGATTACGTCCCAGCACGGATTTATTTATGATAAGATAATGAAGTCCCGTGGAAAAGAAATTGCGGCGGGATATCTTGAAGCGAATGAGAAGGCGCTGGCAGAATACCGGAAACTTGCCAGGGTAATAGATTGTGATTTTGAAGAAAAGGATGCATTTGTATATTCCTGTTCTGATAGGAAGAAGGCAGAGCGGGAGGTAAAAGCGGTCAATTCCCTTGGATTTCCGGCGGATTTTATAGAAAACACTCCGCTTCCGTTTCCGGTGGAGGGTGCAGTCCGATTTCCCAATCAGGCGCAGTTTCACCCATTGAAATTTTTGTCGGCTATTGCAGAGGGGCTTCCTGTGTACGAGCATACATTTATCCGTGGACTTGCGCCCCATAGAGCATACAGTGAGACCGGGGAGATTCGTGCGGATAAAATCATTATAGCGACGCATTTTCCTTTTTTAAATAAACATGGAAGTTACTTTTTAAAGCTGTATCAGCACCGTTCTTATGTTATAGCGCTCCATGGGGCGCAGGATGTTAAGGGAATGTATGTGGATGAGGCGCAGGACGGCTTGTCCTTCCGCAATTATCAGAACCTTCTTTTGATTGGCGGAGGGAGCCATAGGACCGGTAAAAACGGAGGAAATTGGCAGGAGCTTAGGAATTTTGCAAATCTAACATACCCTAAGGCGGAGGAAGCTTATTCATGGGCGGCGCAGGACTGCATGAGCCTAGACGGGATTCCTTATATCGGGCGGTACTCCGCGCGTACGCCGGATTTATACGTGGCGTCCGGTTTTAATAAATGGGGCATGACGTCATCAATGGTTTCAGCTATGCTGCTGCGGGATATGGTGCTTGAGAGAAAGAACCCATGGGAGGAAGTATTTTCACCCAGCCGGAGTATGCTAAAGCCGCAGCTTCTAATTAATGGGGCGGAAGCTTTTGTAAACTTGCTCACTCCTGTAAAGAAAAGGTGTCCACATATGGGGTGTGCGCTGAAATGGAACCCTCATGAGCATACATGGGACTGTCCCTGTCATGGATCTCGGTTTGATGCGGACGGAAGCCTGATTAACAATCCGGCGGTGGGAGATGCGAAGGTATTTCGATGAAATTTTCAAAAATAATATTTCACAGGGGCTTGATTGTAGAGTATAATGATGAAATGGAAGTAAAAAGGGGATTTTTGAAGATATGATTAATCACTTGAACCTAGTCTATTTTATCACGGCGGCCAGAGAACTGAATTTTACAAGAGCCGCTGAGAAGCTTTATATCAGCCAGCAGGCTCTCAGCAATCATATTGCTTCGTTGGAGAGGGAGGTCGGGGTGACGCTGATTGAGCGGAAGGCCCCCATGAGACTGACCTTGGGCGGAGAGATTTTTTATAAATATGCGCTGCAGATGGAAGAGAGCTACCATGCCATGATGCAGGAGCTCTCTGATGTGAAGGATGAAAAGAGAGGGAAGTTTTCCGTAGGGATTTCCCATACCAGAGGACGGCTGATTCTGCCGAAAGTATTGCCGGTATTGATGGAGTCTTATCCGATGGTTGAGGTGTGCATACTGGAGGGCAATACGAAAGAACTTGCGGAGGCGCTTTTGAAGGGCGATGTGGATATGACGGTAGGGCCGTGCCCGCAGGAGAGTCCGGAAGTGGAATATATACGGCTTGCCTCCGAGGATATAGTGCTGGCGGTATCCGAGGAGCTTTTCTGCCGGCATAGCAGCGAAGAACAGGACAGGATGAAGAGAGAATTGTCAGAAACCGGAAAGATTACCAGCCTCAAAGAGATTCCGTTCCTGTTGAATAAGAAAGGAAATATATCAAGAGAGATTGCGGATGCCATATTTGAGGAGGAGGGGATGAAACCTCATACTCTGATTGAAACAGAGAACATAGAGACTTTGGGAGAAATGTGCGGCAGAGGAATCGGGGCGGCATTTTATCCGACTTCGCTGCTGCAGGCGTTTACAGCAGAGGACGGGGCAGACAGGCTGAGACTGTTTGGGCTCGATTATCCCTGTACTCACATGACTCTTTCTATTGCGTATCGAAAGAATCAGTATCTTACGTCAGCCATGAAGGAAATGATACGTATTGTTCAGGAGGTAATTGTCTCGCTGGAAAATCATGTTTCACAATAAAAAGGTTGTGGAGATAACCAGAAGAAAACTGTTTCACATTGTGCCTAAGGTGTATTACCTTGATAGTAGAACCTACTATAATAAATATGGAGACAGGGCAGAGATGAAGCAGAAAGTTACAAAAGCAGGAATTGTTGATTACAGTGTTATTACATTGGCAGTAGTTTTAATGGATATTGGAATCTATGTATTCAAATTCCCCAACCATTTTTCTTTTGGAGGAGTATCCGGTCTTGCGGTTGTCCTGAATGAGATGCTTGGTTTTTCCGCCTCTCAGATTAACTTGGTTATCAACGCGGGACTGCTGATATTTGGATTTGCCGTGCTGGGGAAGGGATTTGGGGTTAAGACGGCCTATGCGGTAATTTTGTCGTCTCTGATTCTGGAAGTGATGGAAAGAACTATACCGATTCCGTCGCCTCTTACGAACCAGCCGGTGCTGGAACTGGCCTATGCAATTGCCCTTCCGGCGGTCGCTTCCGGAATGCTGTTCTATGTGGATGCATCAGGCGGAGGAACAGATATTATTGCGATGGTATTGAAAAAATATACGACGATAGATATTGGAACAGCGCTTTTGTTTACAGATGCTGCGATTGTCTGTTTGTCTTTTGCGGCTTTTGATACGAGAACCGGGTTGTTTTCCATCTGCGGGCTGGCGGCCAAATCGATTTTCGTGGACAGGACGATGGAACAGATGCGTCTTTGCAAATATTTTACGATTATCTGCAGCAACCCAGAGCCGATCTGCGACTATATCAGGGATGTACTGAAGCGGAGCGCCACCCTTTACAATGCGCAGGGAGGGTATACCCATGAGAATAAGACGGTAATTTTGTGCGCCTTGAACCGGAAGCAGGCAGTTCTTCTGCAGAGGTATATCCGCAGAGAGGATACCGATGCTTTTATTATGGTTACGAAGAGCAGCGAGACGATAGGGAAGGGGTTTAGGGTGAGCGTATGATGGAGAAGAAAAGCAGGAGAAGGTAAGAATGCACATATTTGTAGTAGAGGATGAACCGGTTATCCGGAGAGAGCTTAAGATATTATTGGAGAATGCCCTGTATCAGGTGACTGCGTCTGAGAGCTTTGAGGAAGTACCCGTTCAGGTGCAGCAGGCCAGACCGGATCTTGTGCTTTTGGATGTGAACCTGCCGGGGGAATCCGGTTTTGATATCTGTACCGGGATCCGCGCACAGATGGAGGTTCCGGTGATATTCCTTACCAGCAGGACGGACGCTATGGATGAGCTGACAGGTATTTTAAAGGGCGGGGATGATTATATCACTAAGCCTTATCAGGCTCCTCTGCTTCTTGCAAGGATTGGAGCGGTGCTGAAGCGGACGGCGGGCATCAAGGAAAAGGAAGTCCTTAGGCTGTCCCATAAGGGAGCGGTGTTAGACATTTCCTGCTGCAGCTTATTTTTTCAGGGACAGGATATAGAACTTACAAAGAATGAGATGAAGCTTCTTCATCTCTTATTCTTGCGCGCTGGAGAATTTGTCCCTAGAATGGATTTGATTGAGTATCTGTGGGAAAATCAGATTTTCATTGACGATAATACGCTGAGCGTACACGTAGCCAGAATCCGTGAAAAGATGAGGACGATAGGCATTCAGGATTTTATTGAGACAAAAAGAGGGATGGGGTACCGGGTATGACAGTAAAGAATTTTCTAAAGGACAGGTGCCTTCTTTTGATACTTCATGGGGTATGCATGTGCCTGTTAGCGGCGTTCCTTAGATTAACGGGCTACGAAGCAGCCAATACCGGCCTTATTCTGATCTTTTGGACGCTGATTCTTCTTGTATGGCTGGGAACAGTCTATATTCAGAGAAAGGCATATTTTCTGGAAGCCGGGCAGATATTAGAAAAGACAGACCAGAGATATCTCCTAGGAGAACTGCTGCCGGATTCTTTCCGGCTGGAGGATAAGCTGTACAGGGAGATGATCCGCCGCTCTAACAAATCGGTTATTGAGAGGATACGCCAGATTGAGGAGGAACAAAAGGATTATAAGGAGTATATTGAGAGCTGGGTTCATGAGGTAAAGGCTCCGATTACCAGCATTTCGCTGATCTGTGAAAACGGACGGAGGCGCTGGGGAAAAGAGGGGGCTTCGGAGGCGTTTGGGACGGCTTGCCTTGAGAATCAGAGACTGGAGAACTATGTGGATATGGTTCTCTATTATGCCAGATCAGAGGAGGTATATAAGGATTATCTGATACAGGAGACCAATCTTCAGGAAGCAGCCTATGAGGTGCTGGAGAAGAACCGCCTGCTGCTGATCCAAAATCAGGTAAGGGCTGAGGTGTCAGCAGAGGAGATGGTGTATACAGACCGGAAATGGATTGTCTTTATTTTGAACCAATTGCTCCTAAACAGTGTGAAATACCGCAGTGAGCGGCCGATACTGCGCATTGGTGCACAGAAAGGGAAAAACGGAGTAACACTGGTGCTGGAGGACAATGGCACAGGCATCCGGCAGGAGGAGCTTTCGCGTATTTTTGAAAAGGGATTTACCGGAAGCAACGGCAGGAATCACGAGCGGGCTACCGGAATGGGACTGTATTTGTGCCGGAAGCTGTGCGGCAGGCTTGGGATTGGGATCAGGGCGGAATCAGAATATGGAAGGGGAACAAAGATATTTCTGGAATTTCCGATCAGCAATTATATAAAGAGATGAGTCAGAGATTGAAGTTATCTTAAGAAAATGTAAGATAACTTCAATCTATCTTTATACAAAGAGACGGGCGGGAGCGGTAGAATGAAAGCGTGATAAAAGATTCTGCAGGTTGGGAGTGATTTTTAATGAACGGCTATATCCGTGTTTGCGATGTAGAAAAATACTATGGAAACAAATCAAATGTTACGAAAGCGGTGGACAGGGTCAGCTTTAACGTGGAAAAGGGAGAGTTTGTGGGCGTGATGGGAGCCTCCGGCTCCGGCAAAACAACGCTCCTTAATATGCTTGCTACCATAGACCGGGTGACAGCGGGGCATATTTATTATGAAAATACAGATATTACCGAATTGTCGGAGGATGCTCTTTCCGAGTTCCGTAAAAAGAATCTGGGGTTTGTATTTCAGGAATATAATCTTTTGGATACCTTGACTATTGAAGAAAATATTATTCTTGCCCTGACCCTTCAGGGAGGAAAGAAACGGCAGATTCAAGAAGAATGTGAGAAAATTCTGAGACTTCTTGGGATTGCAGATATCAGGGAGAAATTTCCTTATCAGGTATCCGGCGGGCAGAAGCAGCGGTGTGCCTGCGCAAGAGCTCTGGTGAACCATCCGAGGCTTCTTCTGGCGGATGAGCCGACCGGGGCGTTAGACTCCCGCTCGGCCCAGACTCTGCTTGAAACCTTTGCAGATCTGAACCAGACTATGGGCGCTACGATCTTGATGGTGACTCACGATGCATTTTCTTCCAGCTACTGCAGCCGAATCCTTTTTTTGAAGGATGGGAAGATTTTTCATGAGCTTGTGAGAGGAGAAAAAGAGAGGAAGGTATTTCTTCAGGAAATTTTGGATGTATTATCTCTGACGGGAGGTGAGCTTTCCAATGCTCGGTAAACTTGCTTTCCGGAATATGACGCGTTCCGCAAAGGATTATCTGGTCTATATGCTTACTATGACGGTGATCGCTGCGCTGATGTATGCGTTTAACAGCCTGATCTTCCAGAACGATATAAATCAGTACTTTGAACTGGAGGCTTTGATGGAAGTGATGATCGGGCTTGCAACCTTTTTCATTGTGATGATCGTCGCGTGGCTGATCAATTATATGGTCCGGTTTATGCTGGAAAAGAGGAGCAGTGAATTCGGCATTTATCTGCTGCTTGGCATGAAAAAGAAAATGGTGTCTAGAATTTATATGAGGGAAAATATTCTGCTTGGCAGCGTTTCTTTTCTAATCGGCATTCTTTTTGGAATCCTTCTCAGGGAAGTGCTTCTGGCAATTATGTTTTCTATGATAAGGATGGAATATCATTTTGATATTTCTTTTCATAAATGGACGATACTGATGACAGTGCTCTGTTACGCAGGCTGTTATCTGCTGGCGCTGTTTCGATGCAGATGGAAATTTAAGAAAATGAATATTCATGACTTGATGGATGCAAAGCGCAGGAATGAGGAGATCAAAGAAAAGAGAGAGGGAATAAAGAGACTTTTCCTGCCGGTATCTATTCTGTTTATCTTTGCATTCTGGACAATGTTCTCCATGCTGTCTAACGCGGGCGAAATAGCGCTGTTTTTGATTGGGCTGGTACTTACCATTTATCTGTTTTATATTGGAATCTCGGCGTGGATTATTTGTTATGTAAGGAAGAAGGGGAACGGAATTTATAAGGGACAGAATTTGTTTCTGCTGCGGCAGTTCGCTTCTAAGGTACGGACCATGCAGTTTACCATGGGAACACTGACGTCCTTGTTTACGATTGCCCTTATGGGCGCTTCGGTTGCGTTGATGTTCAGTGATTACGAAAACACGGTATTGGAGGAAAAGTTTCCTTTTGACGTTCAGGTTTACAGCAGCTCTCCGGAGGATGATTTTGAAGATGAATTAGAAGTGTTACAGGGAAATACGGAGATTCTTAAGCATTATATTTACCGTATCTATACGGATCATGAAAATCAGGTGAATACCTGGATGCTTACGCATTTGCAGGCATGGGGAACCATGTACCAAAAGGAGGATGGAAGCCCGGATAGGGAGAAGATTGAGAAAATGCTGAAAAATGAGGGCGTTTACTGTACCAGCGATACCTATATGGGCATTACGGATTACAATAATCTGCGTGATATGCTGGGGTACAAAAGGGTGGTAATGAATGAGGAGGAATATCTGGTGCATATTAAGCCGAGGCTGTATAGAGAAGTGCGTGGAATCGGAGAGGATTTAAAAGTTGCGGACGCGTTTGGAAATGGGTATCTTTCCTGTGCGGGCGTTTACGGAGAGCCCTTTTCTCAGGATGGCCACAACGGCGGCGATTATATTGTCGTGGTTCCGGATAGAGTCTTAAACCGGATGAAGCCCTATTATTCGGAACTGGCGGCAGATATAAGAGGAGACGCGCCATCGGATCTTGGCAGGAAACTGGATGAGTTGACGGAGGATGATGAATGGGGCTTAGCAGGCCATGCGATGCCGGAGTTAGCGGGCAATAGCTGCTGCGGCTCGGATAATATTATTTCCTATTCGGCAGTCAATCTGGTAAGGGATAACCTGATTCCGGAAGTAAAGTTTATGCTGGCTTCTCTGATTATCCCACTGTTCTACATCGGTTTGGTATTTGTATGCGTGGCTGTAACAGTCCTGTCGGTGCAGCAGTTGTCCGATTCTGCTAAGTATAAGTTCCGGTATGACGTGCTGGCAAAGCTGGGACTGGAGCGGGCCCAGATTCACAGCCTGATAAGGAAACAGCTTGGCGCATATTATCTGTGTCCGGCCATGCTGGCTATTGTTATCAGTGGGAAAATGATACTGTCTATGAGCAAGGGGTTTGTGGCTATGACAGGGGTTCCGGCAGCAAAAGGACTGTTTTTTGCAAAAAGCATTGCGCTGTTTTTTGGAATTTATGTGGTATACTTCGCAGTTACTTATGTTGGGTTTATACGGAATATAGATGAGAAAGTGATTTAGGAGTGTGTGTAGAAATATATCAAAAAACATGTTACAATAAAGTCCGCGGCGAAACAACCAGCCATGAGTAGTTGTTTATTTGCAGCCGAATATTTTTGGTTAGGGAAGTGATGAAAATGAGGTTATTAATTGACGATGCAGATATGAGGGAAATCAGAAGGCTGTATGATCTGTATCCCATTGACGGGGTGACAACGAATCCGTCGATTCTTGCAAAGACCGGAAGGAATCCCTATGAGGTTCTAAAAGAGATCCGTGGATTTATCGGAAAGGAAGCTGACCTGCATGTGCAGGCAATTGCGAAAGATGCGGAAGGGATGGTTCAGGATGCCTATGCGATAGTCCGGGCGCTTGGCGAGGCAACTTTTGTGAAGATTCCATGTATTCCGCAGGGATTTAAGGCGATGAAGCTTCTGAAAAAAGAAGGAATCCGCACGACGGGAACAGCAGTCTATACGCCAATGCAGGCCTATCTGGCAGCAAAAAGCGGCGCGTCTTATGCGGCGCCGTATATTAACCGGATTGATGATATGGGATATGACGGCATTCATGTGACGAAAGAGATTCAGGATATTTTTGAGGTAAACAAGCTTGATACGATGGTTCTGGCGGCGAGCTTCAAGAATTCCCAGCAGGTGCTGGAGCTGTGCAAATACGGTGTGGGAGGCGCAACGGCTGCGCCTGCTATTATGGATAAATTTGTTAATAACGCAGCGATAACAGCGGCGGTAGATGTGTTTGTCAAGGATTTTGAGAAGCTGGCCGGAGAGGGTGTCACCATGGCTGGGCTGTAGAAAAAAGCGGTTGACAAATACCCCCAATAGGTATATAGTGTTTATATACCTATTGGGGGTATTTTGGTTTGGCGAAAAAAGGATTTGACTGTTAGAAGAGGTATAATCCTAAAAGACAAAGGAGAATTTATAATCATGGAAGAAGAGAGGAAATGCTGTCATCAAAAGAAAACGGAGCGTTCTGAAGAACAGAGAAAGAAGCTTATGAACCGTCTTCGCAGGATTGAGGGTCAGGTGAGAGGGCTTCAGGCGATGATTGAAAACGACGCTTACTGCAATGATATCTTAATTCAGTCGTCGGCAGTGAATGCGGCAATGAATGCATTTAACAAAGAGCTTCTCTCAAATCATATCCATACCTGTGTGTTAAGGGATATCAGGGATGGCAAGGATGAGGTGATAGACGAACTTGTGGCTACGATACAGAAGCTTATGAGATAATTGGAGGATAGGGACATGGAACAATATACAGTTACTGGAATGAGCTGCGCCGCCTGCAGCGCCCGCGTAGAAAAAGCGGTTTCTAAGGTGGAGGGGGTTGCGTCCTGCTCTGTCAGTCTGCTGACTAATACGATGGGAGTGGAGGGAGACGTCTCTGCCCAGAGTATTATCTCGGCGGTGGAGGAGGCCGGATATGGAGCCGCGCTAAAGGGGGCGGAAGCAGAGACGGCAAATCAGACAGCGTCGGAGGATGCATTGAAGGATAGAGAAACTCCGGTATTGAAGAGAAGGCTGGTTTCCTCGCTTGGATTTTTAATCGTACTTATGTACTTTTCTATGGGCCACATGATGTGGTCGTGGCCGGCGCCGGCATGGCTTGCGCATAATCATGTGGCTATGGGGATTCTGCAGCTTCTTCTTGCGGGAATTATTATGGTGATTAACCAGAAGTTTTTTATCAGCGGATTTAAGAGTCTCTGGCACAGGGCGCCGAATATGGATACGCTGGTAGCGCTGGGCTCTATGGCTTCTTATGTGTGGAGTATTTTTGCATTGTTTATGATGACGGATGCACAGCTTCATGGAGATATGGACAGCGTTATGAAATATATGCATGAGTTTTACTTTGAATCCGCAGCTATGATTTTGACATTGATTACGGTGGGAAAGATGCTGGAGGCAAGGTCAAAGGGAAAGACGACAGATGCATTGAAGAGCCTGATGAAGCTGGCTCCAAAGACAGCGGTGCTGGTCCGGGGAGACGCGGAGGTTACCGTGCCGATAGAGCAGGTGAAAAAGGGAGATATTTTTGTAGTCCGTCCCGGAGAAAATATACCTGTGGATGGTATTGTGCTGGAAGGTGTCAGCGCGGTAAATGAGGCGGCGCTGACCGGAGAGAGTATCCCGGTGGATAAGGCGGCGGGGGATCTGGTTTCTGCGGCAACCATGAACCAGTCGGGATTCTTAAAGTGTGAGGCATCCAGAGTAGGAGAGGACACCACATTGTCCCAGATTATTAAGATGGTAAGCGACGCTGCGGCAACCAAAGCGCCGATTGCCAAGATTGCGGATAAGGTGTCGGGAGTATTTGTGCCCATTGTAATTTCAATTGCAGTAGTTACGACGGTGGTTTGGCTTCTTCTTGGAAGAGAATTTGCTTATGCGCTGGCGAGAGGGATTTCCATTCTGGTTATTAGCTGTCCATGTGCTCTTGGGCTTGCGACTCCGGTTGCAATTATGGTAGGCAACGGCCTTGGCGCGAAAAATGGAATCCTGTTTAAAACGGCGGTTTCTCTTGAGGAGACAGGGAAAGTTCAGATTGTGGCGTTAGATAAGACTGGAACTATTACCAGCGGGGAGCCGGAGGTAACGGATCTGGTTCCCGCCGCGGGCGTCAGTGAAAAAGAATTAATGGAAAAGGCGGCTGCACTGGAAGCAAAGAGCGAACATCCGCTTGCAAAGGCAATTTTGAAAAAGGGAAAAGAACTGGCTTTGAAAGCGGAGGAAGTATCGGAATTTACAGCGCTTCCGGGAAACGGTCTGAAGGCGGTTCTGGACGGGAAACGTATGCTTGGGGGCAGTATGTCATTTATTGGAGGGCAGATTCCGCTTTCGCAGGAGATGAAGCAGAGGGCGGAGAAGCTGGCGGAGGATGGAAAGACGCCGCTTCTGTTTGCGGAAGATGGCAGATTCCTTGGCATTATCGCGGTTGCGGATACGATCAAGGAAGACAGCAGGGAGGCGGTAAAGCAGCTTCAGGGCATGGGGATCCATGTGGTCATGCTGACTGGCGATAATGAACGGACAGCAAGAGCTATCGGAAGGCAGGCCGGTGTGGACGAAGTGATTGCAGGAGTCCTTCCGGACGGCAAGGAAACTGTAATTCGAAAGCTGAAGGAACAGGGGAAAACAGCCATGGTAGGCGATGGAATCAATGATGCGCCTGCTCTTACAAGGGCGGATATGGGAATTGCGATTGGGGCAGGAGCAGATGTGGCGGTAGACGCGGCGGATGTGGTGCTGATGAAGAGCGCGCTAAGCGATGTTCCTGCGGCAATCCGGCTGAGCCGTGCGACCTTGCGTAATATTCATGAGAATTTATTCTGGGCATTTATATATAACATCATTGGAATACCATTGGCAGCAGGTGCATTTGTGCATTTTGGCCTGACCTTGAATCCAATGTTCGGCGCAGCGGCAATGAGCCTCTCAAGCTTTTGCGTAGTATCGAATGCATTAAGGCTGAATTTCTGCAAGCTGCACGATGCCGGAAAGGATAAGAAGGTTAAGCCCGCAAATATATCAAATAAAAATGAACAATCAGGAAAGGATGGAAAAGAGACCATGACAAAGACAATGAAAATCGAAGGAATGATGTGCGGACACTGTGAAGCGAGGGTAAAGAAGGTGCTAGAAGCCCTTGAGGGGGTAGACTCTGCCGAAGTCAGCCATGAGGCGGGCACCGCGGTTGTAACGATGAGTGCTGATGTTTCAGATGAAGTGCTGAAAAAGACTGTGGAGGATCAGGATTACAAAGTAAATTCTATTGAGAAATAGGTATAAATACCTTGACAAAAAGTATGCTGCTGTGTTAGTATTTCACACAGATAGTATGTTACTTGTGATGAACGAGGCATTAACTATACGTAAGTTTTATTATGAATTTATGTGGGTTAGTGTCTTTTTTTATACAAAAAAGTGAATGCGCATCACTGCCCGCATAATTTCAAGAATCAAAGGGAAAAGGAGAAGAAGAGATGAAAGACAAGATTTTTGGTGTTTTACAGCGTGTGGGCCGAAGCTTTATGCTTCCAATCGCAATCCTGCCTGTAGCAGGTCTTCTGTTGGGACTTGGCGGTTCCTTTACGAATGAAACGATGCTTGAGACCTATGGTCTGCTTGGGGTTATGGGACCGGGGACAGCATTCCATGCAATTTTGCAGGTTATGAATGATGCGGGTAACATTGTATTTACCAACCTGCCGATTATTTTTGCCATGGGCGTAGCGATCGGCATGGCTAAGAAGGAAAAAGAGGTTGCGGCTCTTGCTGCTGCGATTTCCTTCTTTATTATGCATGCGTCAATCGGCGCAATGATTGCAATCAACGGAGGAACGGAGAATATGCTGGATGGCGCTACCGCTTCTGCGTGTGGAATCACTTCTCTGCAGATGGGCGTATTTGGCGGTATTATTGTAGGTCTTGGCGTTGCGGCGCTTCACAACAAATTTTATAAAATCCAGCTTCCTCAGGTGCTGTCTTTCTTTGGGGGAACAAGATTTGTACCGATTATTTCCGCGCTGGTTTATACGGGAGTAGGTATCTTGATGTTCTTTGTATGGCCGATGATTCAGAGCGGTATCTATGCGGTTGGAAATGTAGTACTGAATTCAGGCTACGCCGGAACATGGGTGTATGGATTTATGGAGCGTCTCTTGATTCCATTTGGACTGCATCATGTATTCTATCTTCCATTCTGGCAGACTGGTCTTGGCGGAAGCATGGAAGTTGCAGGGCAGATGATTGAAGGTGCGCAGAACATTTTCTTTGCTCAGCTTGCAGATCCGAGCACGACAGAATTTGCCGTATCAGCAACGAGATTTATGTCCGGTAAATTCCCGCTTATGATTTTTGGTCTTCCGGGAGCTGCACTTGCGATGTACCGTGTTGCAAAGCCGGAAAAGAGACAAGTTGTCGGGGGTCTGCTTTTGTCAGCGGCGCTTACTTCTATGCTGACTGGTATCACAGAGCCTTTGGAGTTTACATTCCTTTTCGTAGCTCCGGCGCTTTATGGAATCCACTGTGTACTTGCCGGCGCGGCATATATGCTGATGCATATTTTCGGCGTAGGAGTTGGCATGACGTTTTCCGGCGGATTTATCGATATGTTCCTGTTCGGTATCCTGCAGGGTAATTCAAAAACACACTGGATCTGGATCGTAATCGTTGGTCTTGCTTATTTTGTAGTATATTATTTCCTGTTCAGTTTCCTGATTGTGAAAATGGATCTGAAGACTCCGGGACGTGATGATAACGAGGAAGTAAAGCTGTATCGCAGAAGCGATGTAGACGCTAAGAAAAAAGGCGGCGCTTCTGGCAAAGAAGAGGCGGGCGCAGAGGATGAAGTTTCCAGACAGATCTGTATGGGCCTTGGCGGAAAGAAGAATATTTCGGACGTAGACTGCTGTGCGACCAGACTCCGTTGTACGGTATACAAGTCAGAGCTGGTAAACGACGCAATGCTCAAAGGTACGGGAGCATCCGGCGTGGTTCATAAAGGAAATGGAGTACAGGTTATTTATGGTCCCCGTGTAACAGTAATTAAGTCTAATCTGGAGGATTATCTCGAAACTGCTCCGGATGAAGAATATATTGCAGAGAACGCGCCGGCAGAAGCTGAAGCAGAGGAGGCAGCAAAGCCGGAGGACGCAGCGAAAAAAGTGGTAAAATCTATCATGGTAGGAAGCCCTGTTAAGGGAATTGCCGCGGATTTGTCAAAGGTACCGGATGAGGCATTTGCAGGACGTCTGATGGGTGACGGCGCGGCAGTAACGCCTACGGATCCGATTGTGTGCGCGCCGGAAGACGGAGAAGTAATCTTTGTATTTGATACCAAGCATGCCGTTGGATTTTCTATGGATAATGGCGTAAGCGTTCTGATTCATATGGGCGTTGATACAGTGAAGCTGGAAGGAAAAGGATTTGAGGTCCTGACAGAACAGGGTGCGAAGGTGAAGAAGGGCGATCCGCTTCTGAAGCTTGATCTGGAATACCTGAATGCAAATGCACCGTCCATGATGTCTCCGGTATTGTGTACAGAGCTGACGGATAATCAGAAGATCCGCTTGTTAAAGGAAGGCGAGATTGAGAAAGGCGAGAATTTATTTGCGGTAGATATTTACGAATAGTGATTAGGAATTAGGATGAGGTTGGGGAAGGTATGTACAGAATCAGTAAAGTATTAAACCATAATACGGTAATTGCTGTATCGGTGGAGGATAATCAGGAGTATCTGATTATGGGAAAAGGGATTGGATTTGGCAAAAAGGTGACAGAGCGCATTGAAATACAAGGCGCGGCGTCGGTCTACTCCCTGAAGGAAACCACAAAAAGAGGGAATGCCAGGGAGCTGGCGGCAAGCATTGCACCGGAATATCTTGAGATTGCAAATATAGTGCTTCAGGAAGCAGAGAAGGTATTTGAGACGATTGATAGAAACATACTTTTCCCAATGGCTGATCATATTGAGTATGCGGTCAAACGAATTCGGAATCATGAGGCAATCAGCAATCCGCTGACGGATGATATTAGGCTTTTGTTTCATACAGAATATAGAGTTGCAAGCTGCATTGTTCCCGTTCTGAAGAGCAGGATGGGAGTTGACATCGATGAAGATGAGGTAGGATATGTGGCTTTGCATGTACATACGGCGATTGTGAAGGAAGAATTGTCTCAAGCTATGCAGATGGCTCAGGCAGTAAGGGACTGCGTGTCTTATGTGGAAAAAGTGCTGGGAAAAAAGCTGAATGTTATGTCCCTGTCTTATAATAGGCTGATGAACCATATCCGTTATATGGTTGCCAGAGGGCTGAAAGGGGAAGACATCAAGCTGAATATGAACGACTATATGGAGTTTAAATTTCCAAGAGAATTTGAGATGGCAAAAACCGTATGCGATGAGCTGGGAAGAAAGCTGCACTGTGTATTTATCGAAGCGGAGATTGGTTATCTGGCGATGCACTTGCAGAGGGTGTTAGCGGATGAAGAGAGTAGTTAAAAGTATATAGATCTTTTATTACATATGAGAACATTGAGGGAAGCTATAGCTTATGAAAGTTGTAGTTTCTCTTTTTTGATTACATAAATGTGTAAGAAAAAATGCTAAAAAATTCCTTTATCCAGTACAGGTAAAGGAATTTGTCAAATAATATATTTATAAGCTGTTTCTTATGGATAGGCTTCCTTATGAAAAAAGCGGGAGAAGTACTGTATGCCAGAATGAACTAAAAGGCATTACCAAGATCATAGCCGGGAGCATGTCCGCAATCGGAAACATTTTGATTTTCGCAATCCGAAATCCGGTAGTGATCATCAGAATCCCGCCGCAGGCTTTAAAATCTGCAATCATATCCGGTGTGGTAAGCGGAAATATCATTTTTGCACACAGGAACAGGATCAAAAAGATAATAAGCTGAGGCACGGCGATTATTGTGGTTACGTAGCCGAGACTGCAGGCGAAAACCAGCGCTGTAAATAAATCTAAGATGGACTTAGAGATGAGAATACTATGGTCGCCAGTCATTCCGGAATCCAGACAGCCATAGATGCCGGTTCCGCTTGCACAGAATAATACCAGTGCAGTAACCAGAAGAGCCTGAAATTCTTCTTCCGGCATTCTTCGGTTCATGTTTTTAAATAATCGATTGATGGGCCTTTCCAAAAGCAGCGCAGTCCGGTTGATTTTATCTCCCAAATGGATCAAAAGACCGATACTGCTTCCTAAGACTACAGCAAAGATGACTGCCGGCATGTTTTTCATTAGGATAATAGAACTGATTCCGATTCCCATAGAACATACGCCGAATACTAAGTTTAATTCATTTTTAAATTTATCAGGAAGCTTTTCTCCGGCTGCAGCTCCCAGGATACCGCCGATTGCGACGGAAAGTACGTTAATAATTACGCCTATTGGCATAAATATCCCTCCTTACATTATGCAGTGGAATAGATTTCATATGTATTCCCTGTTTCTTATTATATCGGAAAAGAAGCCGGGAATCTAGTATTTTGTATATGGAGAAAGAGATTGGATTATGTTATACTTAGGAAAGCAGATATGTTGAAACTTTTTCTAATACAGTTTGGTTTAGATAGAATAATTATAAGTGTATATACACTGTGTAACTACACGAATGTGTATAAAGGGAGAAAAACATGAAAAAACAGGAACATATCATCAAAGAGGTATATCCGGGTTCCATTGCTGAGGAAATGGAGATTGAGGCAGGAGATGTGCTGCTTGCGATCAATGATCAGGAAATAGAGGATGTATTTGATTATCGTTATTTAATAAAAGATGAATATATTGAAGTATTAATCCGAAAAAGAGGAGGAGAGGAATGGCTTCTTGAGATTGAGAAGGATTATGAGGATGAGCTGGGGATTGAATTTGAGAATGGACTGATGAGTGAATACCGCTCCTGCAGTAATAAATGTATTTTTTGTTTTATTGACCAGATGCCGCCGGGGATGCGTGAGACCCTGTATTTTAAGGATGATGATTCCAGACTGTCGTTTCTTCAAGGCAATTATATTACATTGACGAATATGAGCGACAGGGATGTGGAGCGTATTATCCATATGCAGCTTGCGCCTATCAATATTTCTGTACAGACGACAAACCCGCAGCTTCGATGCAAGATGCTCCATAACCGTTTTGCAGGCGAGAAGCTTAAGTATATAGACGAGTTTTATGAAGGACATGTAGAAATGAATGGACAGATTGTGTGCTGCAAAGGTGTGAATGACGGGGCAGAGCTTGAACGGAGCATCCAGGATTTATCCCGATACCTTCCCTTTATGCGGAGTGTGTCTGTAGTTCCGGCGGGACTGACTAGATACAGAGAGGGGCTGTATCCGCTGGAATTGTACACAAAGAAAGAAGCGGAAGCGGTAATTGATTTGATAGAAAGCTATCAAAAGAGATTTTATGAAGAATATGGGCTTCATTTTATTCATGCCAGTGACGAATGGTATATAACGGCAGAGCGTGATTTTCCAGAGGAGGAACGATATGACGGCTATATCCAGTTAGAGAACGGCGTGGGTATGATGCGGTTGTTTATGGAGGAATTTGAGGAGGCGTTTGCAGAGCTTCAGAAGGATCTCAAAGTTTTAGAATGGGCGGATAGATATAAGAGGACATTGACAATAGCAACCGGCAGGCTTGCGTATGCGGCTGTTTCGGATTTTTCAGACCGTATGATGGAGATGTTTCCTAAGCTGACGATTCATGTATATGCAATCCGCAATGATTTTTTTGGGGAAATGATCACGGTATCCGGATTGATAACCGGACAGGACTTGGTAAATCAATTGCTGGAATATAGGAAACAGGGAGTGGATTTGGGAGACGCATTGATTATTCCGTCCAATATGCTGCGGACGGGAGCGCAGGTATTTCTGGATGATATGACTATTCGGGAGGCTGAAGAGAAATTAGGGATGCGGCTTGTTCCTGCGGAGGCTGGGGGAAGGGACTTTATCCAGGCTATCTTGAATAAAGACTATTGCATGGAAAGGGAAAATGACGGATATGTGTATGTGGAGGGATATCCGGAAAAATAGAATTGGAGAAAGATAAAAAGTCATGAACTGCAGGCTGTGAGTATAGGGGATTTTAAGGAGTGCAGTAAAGTGTGCGCATTCGTGAATGAAGCGCACACTTTACCGGATTGCTTGTTATATATTTAGAAGATAGTAGGCGAATGATTCGACTGGATATATGGTTAGATTCCAGAGAATACTGCGATACTCCGTTCTAGGATTCCATGCATATATGCAATGGCGGTACCGTAATTGGTGATTGGGACTGCGGCGTCTTCTGCACATTTCAGACGGTATTTCATCTCTCGTTCATTTAAGGTGCATCCGCCGCAATGGATAATCAGCTTATAATCATCAAGCGCCGTTGGAAATTCTGTGCCGCTGGTGAAGTGGAAATCAAGCGTTTTTCCGGTGTGGTTTTTTATCCATCCAGGGAGTTTTACTGTTCCGATATCATCACACTGGCGGTGATGGGTGCATCCTTCTGAAATAAGCACTTTGTCGCCGTCTTTTAGGCTGTCTAAAGTGCGGGTGCCTTCTACTAAAGTTTTTAGGTTCCCTTTATATCTTGCGAATAAAATCGAGAAGGAGGTTAAGGGAATGTCAGCCGGGGTCTGTGCAGCCACTTTCTTAAATGCCTGACTGTCGGTGATAACAAGGGCAGGCTTTCGCCCAAGGGACTTCAGCGTTTCTTTCAGGCAGGTCTCCTTAACCACGATGGATATAGCATCTGATTCAAGAATGTCCCTTATAGTCTGCTGCTGGGGAAGGATCAGACGTCCTTTTGGCGCGGCTTTGTCAATGGGAACAACCAGAATGATTAAGTCGGATGGATGAATCAAATCACCGACAATTCGGTGTTTTGGATCTTCGGCTGGGACAAGAGAAGCAATCAATTCTTTGAGTTCAAAGATATTATGCTTTGTCTCGGCGCTAACCCATATACTGTGTTTTTCATCAATCCGGCACTCTGGCAGAGAACTATCGGCTTTATTGGCGTCTGGCTGTATTAAGTCGGCTTTATTGAAAATAACGGCATAAGGTATATTCTTTTTCTGAATACGTTCAAGGATCTGCCGGTCTTCAGCGGTGATACCGATGCTTCCGTCCACTACGAGAAGTGCGATGTCAGATTTATTCAGCATCTGATAGGCTTTCTGGATGCGGAGGCGGCCCAGTTCCCCTTCATCATCAAGGCCGGGAGTATCTATCATAACGACCGGACCTAAAGGAAGCAGTTCCATGGCTTTTAAAACAGGGTCGGTGGTGGTTCCCTGTACGTCAGAGACGATCGCGAGATTCTGTCCTGTCAGGGCGTTTATAATGCTGGATTTACCTGCATTTCTTTTGCCAAAGATACCAATGTGTATACGTTCCCCGGATGGGGTATGATTCATGCTCATAGTCAAAACCTCCTGAACTGTAACTATTTTAAACTTATGCTAGCACGAATTTCTGAAAGATGCAAACAGGTATCTTGTGTGATTGAGGATTTGAATTTGGAGGAAGCGGTGAAATTAGAAAAAATAAAATATAATTTAACAATTTGTAAAGTAGCATCAGAACTGGATATTAACTTAAATAAGGAGTTCTATTTTATCGGTAAAACCGATGAGGAATATTCTGTTGTGTGTATTACTGAGGATGCGCCGGCGAATACGATTGAGCGGGAGGATGGGTGGAAAGGTTTTAGGATACAGGGGATTCTGGATTTTTCATTGGTCGGTATCCTTGCTGAATTATCTGGTATTCTTGCGGAAAATAAGATCGGAATATTTGTTGTATCAAGCTTTAATACAGATTATATTCTTGTGAAAGAAGATAATTTTGACAGGGCCCTAGAAGTATTGGCTTTGGCGGGTTATGAGATATTTTAAACTGCCTGCGGGGGTGTTCATGATATTGAGCGTTATCTGTTAAAATGTTCTTGAGGAACACTCCCGCAGGTTCATAGAGGGCAGAGCAATCAGCGATTTTCTTGTCATAAAGCCATCTATTGTGTTGTCGGATGCGTCGGTAAGATATCTTGATAGTCATAATCGGCGCCTGCCTGCAATTCGTTCTCTAAAAACTGTCTTATATATGGGTTATTTTCTTCACTCAATGTAGGCTGAAACGCCATATAACGGCATTTCTGATACTGATTGCCATCCAGCGAAAAAGTATATCCCATTACACATTTCGGATTGCAGTCATCGGGATTAATAAGCCGTTTACAGACGGACGATTTCTTGATTTCTTTTTTCACTTTTTCGGGCAGTGTGTCAAGAAAGCTCTGGTAATCCTGTATATGTTCGGGATAAATGCGGAGCTTCATCCCTGTTTTTCTGGATATGAATGTTGCCAGAGTCCTTTTACTGCTGTTTAATATATAAGACACAACATAGCCGCTTTTTTGCGATTTGATGTCGCACTTACAGCCGTTCTCAGTCAGATACTTGTTGATTTGATTTACAAAACTACGGAAGCGCTCGTCAACTGTTTCCATAAACATATTAAATTTTTCGTCCATAAGTCCCTCCGTTATTCCTTTTTCTTGGTTACGGGTATCCATACCTCGTATTGTGCGTTCTGTGGATCCGGATTTAAGTAAACTTCAATATCGGGAGCGTTAGCATACTCATATCCAGAGGAAGGAAGCCACTCTGTTATAATCCGCTGCTCCAATTCCTGTATGGACTGGTTTGTACCCGTTCCAGAAAAGATTGCCCAAGTAGATGCAGGCACGGTATATTCTTCAAACTCACCGCTTGCTTTGGTACTGGAAACGGCAATAAAATATTTCCATTGTTCTTTGTCATTGCAGGCGCTCACGCCCAAAAGTCCTATTGGCGGCGTATCCATCATCCCTGCCAATTTTTGTATTGTGCCATTTACAGACGCTTCCTGCCACATCTTAGGCACAACCGTAAAGTTATTTTCGATTTCCTTATCAAGCGGCGCAGATATGCCAATAATGCGGAATGCTTCTTTTGTTTCAATTCTATAATTCATTTCTGTCGCTCCTTTCACAGCAATTTTAAACACGATAGGTGAAAAAGATTTTACGGATACGCCTGCAGTTTTAACGGATGACGGAGCTATCCCGTGAAAAGACTGGAACGCTCTGTTAAATGCGGTGGGGGAACGGTAGCCGTACTTCTCCGCAATGTCAACAATCCGCTCATTTCCATTCTGCAAGTCTACCGCTGCTAAAGACATTTTTCTTCTTCGGATATATTCTGCCAGGGTGATACCTGCCATATAAGTAAACATCCTCTGATAATGATAGGTGGAACAGCAGGCAATTCGTCCAAGCTGTTCATAGTCAATTTCTCCTGTTAAGTGTTCCTCAATATAATTCATGCTTTGGTTTAATCTGTAGACCCATTCCATGAGATACCTCCTTATCCGCACATATTATGCTTTTTGAAAATAAATTCGCCTTTATTATTATAAGACTTATTCTTAGACTTTTCCTCTCTATTCTTGCACAAAAAAGAGAGTTTTTTCAATAATTAATATTTACTTTCCTGGATTGGTTGCATAAATAAGGGCAGACGGAGTATAGTGGTGTGGTAATGGACACAGAGAAGCCGACAGACAAACGGCGCAAATTTAATTGAAAGGAACGATTTCATGGCGAACATTCTAATTGTAGAAGATGAAAAAAATATGCAGGATATTATTACCCGGTATATCAAAAAAGGCGGGCATACCTGCTTTACTGCTGACGACGGAATAGATGCTTTGATGATATTAAAAAACAATCCAATGGACTTGATGATACTGGATATCATGATGCCCCACATGGACGGGTTTACTGTTTGTAAAATGGCACGGGAAATGAGTAATATGCCCATTATCATGCTGACAGCGAAAAGCGAAGAAAGAGACAAATTAAAAGGGTATGAATATGGCGCTGACGATTACACGACAAAACCTTTTAGTCCAAGGGTCTTATTGGCTAAAGTTAATGCGCTTCTCCGCCGTTCTTCCTCTGAACCATTAGAACTATTGAGTATAGGAAAAATTTCCGTTATGCCGTCCTCACACAAAGTATTTTTAGATGGGCAGGAAATTAACCTTATTCACAAAGAATACGAACTGCTTTATTTTTTTATGAGGAACCCCGGACAAATTTTTACCCGTGAACAGTTGCTGAACAGAATTTGGGGATATGATTTTGAGGGAACTACCCGTACTGTAGATACCCATATCAAAACATTGCGGCAAAAATTGGGAAGTGAAGGGAAGCATATTGTAACGCTTATCCGCTCCGGCTATAAATTAGAGGTGACAGTATGAAAAACAATGATACGTTTAGCGTTCATTCCATACGGAAAAAAATACTTTTAACATCTAAAGTTATAGGTGCTGTTCTTATTATTTCGTATATACTTTCGACTAAATTACCATTTTCGCCAAATATTTCACTTCTTATTTGGACTGTTTTTGTGGTGCTGTTAATTTTTACTGTTGATTTTTTAATGAGCTGCTTTATTTCCAGACCTATTGCTAAATTAGAACAGGCAGCAAAGAGAATGGCTGATTTAGATTTTTCTTCGACCTGTGATGTTGTGACAAATGATGAATTTGGACGGCTTTCTAAAAGTCTTAATGTCACGGCTGAAAATTTACAAAAAGCTCTTATAAAGTTAGAGGGGGCAAATAGCCAGCTTGAAAAAGATGTCGAGCAGGAACGCATTCTGTTAGCAGAGCGTAAAGAATTAGTAGACAGTTTATCCCATGAAATGAAAACCCCTTTGGGGATCATAAGAGCTTATGCGGAGGGGTATCAAGACGAAGAAGATGAAATAAAAAAGCAAAGATATGCGGAAATAATCATATCGGAAACAGAACGAATGAATCATCTGATTACTACTCTATTAGATTTGTCTGCATTAGAAACCGGGGCTGCTTTGCTTTCCCCCGAACGCTTTGACTTTGTTGAACTTTTAGAAACAGTCGCCGGACGGTTATTGATTGACACGCCAGATGTTAATTTTGAATTGCAATATGAACTTCCCGACATAAAAGTGTTTGTTTATACAGACAGACCGCGAATGGAGCAAGTCTTAAACAATCTCATTATCAATGCAAAAAAAAATATACAACCGGGAGGTATCTTGAAATTATGTCTTATAAATAAAAACGGAGAATTGCATTTTTCCGTATATAATCAAGGTTGTCTTATCCCAAAAGAAAACTTAAAGAAGATATGGGAGAAATTTTATCGTGATAATCGTTCAGCGTACAGAGGTTCCGGGCTTGGACTTGCGATTGTTGCGCAAGTTCTATCTATGCAGAAATTGAATTATGGCGTAAAAAATCTCACAGATGGCGTTCAATTTTACTTTTCCATTCCTACAGTTAAATAAGACGTTATTCTCACTTTTTGTGGTTCTGCTTTCTATAATTGAGAGCAGGGCTATTTTTATTTCACATCAACTTCACTTAGGCTTCACACCAACTTCACCTCATTTTCTTAAAGTCATATTACCAAAGAACAAGAAACCCAAAACAAAGGAGGACTATTTATGACATTTTTAGATTTGGAATGGTATTGGTGGCTGTTGATTGTGGTAGTGGTGATAATCGTTATCCCTTTCAAAATCAAGTTTATGAAATGGTGGAACAAGCGCCTACAGGAAAAGAAAAATAGCAGGCAGGGAAAATGGGGGGATGATGAATGATTGAAGTTAAAAATCTGACTTTCTCTTATGGAAAGGATAAGCAAGTCCTGCACGGCTTGGATTTTACAGTAGAGGACGGTGAAATTTTTGGATTTTTAGGACCCAATGGTTCTGGCAAATCCACAACGCAAAAAATCCTTACAGGGATTTTGAAAGGACACGGCGGTAAAGTATCACTATTTGGAAAAGATATTGCTACAGCGCATACACAGGACTTTTTTCAAAAAACAGGTGTTTTATTTGAATTTCCCTATCTCTATTCAAATTTGAATGCTGTTGATAACCTCAAATATTTTTCCTCATTTTATCCCACAGAGCAATTACGGGATATTGAAGAATTACTGGAAGTGTTGGAATTTAAGCGTGATTTCCTTAGAAAACCAGTTTCTTCTTACTCGAAAGGTATGCGGCAGCGTGTAAGTATGGCAAGAGTGCTTATAAGCAATCCTAAACTGTTATTTTTGGATGAACCGACCAGCGGACTTGATCCGTCCGGCGCAGTTTTGTTCCGCAAGATTATAGAGGAAGAACGACGGAAAGGTACTACAGTATTTTTAACCACACATAACATGCTGGATGCCGATTTGTTATGTGACAGGGTAGCTTTTGTTACAAATGGGAATATTGCAGCATTAGACACACCGAAAAAACTGAAAGAGAAAAACAGCAGGAGGCGGGTTAAAATCTGCTACCTGTATCAAGATAAACGGGAAGAAAAAACAATTGAAGCCCCGGAATTAGAAGCCGGTATTCCATTTCCCCATGATGAGATTATCAGCATTCATTCGGAAGAACCGACTTTAGAGGATATGTTTATTCAATATACAGGGAGGGGGCTGTCTTAATGTGGAAAAATTTTATTTCTCTATTCAAAAAAGACTGTCAAATGATGATAGCCGGAAAATTTTTTTTGCTTGCGGCTGGTTCTCTTCTCCTTTACACATTGTTTATTAACTTCGGTTATATAAAGTTTATGAAAGCTGAATTGTACCATGTATATTTGTATGATCCACAAGGTACGCAGCCGCAAGCGTCTGACTTGATTTATCCTGTAATATCATTGGAGGAATTAGATCAAGTTCTTGCTACAGATACAACCGGCATAGGGATAGATGCCAGTTCCGGCACGCCCAATATCATTCTTTATTTTGGGAGTGAAAAGGTTGACAGGCACCGTGCTGACTATGCACGCTCACTCTTGTACCCGGATAACGGATATACAGCTAAAACAGTAGGGGTAAATACACCCGAATTAAAACAGCGGAAAGAAATAACCTGTGAATTGCTATTTATTGAGATTGTTGCTGTTGGATTTTTAGGGATTGCTTCTGCTTTGTTCAAAGAAAAGCAAATGGGAGTTATTCGCGTTCATGCCATTCTTCCCTTGAAAAAGAGTCTGTTTATTTTATCGAAGATTATTATTTTTTTATTTGCGGATTTAATATTTGCCGCATTAATGACGGTATTCAACATAGGAGTTGCTGATACAATCCATATTTTACCCGCCGTATTAGTACAGACTGCGATCTTGTCCCTTATTATGGCATTGGTGGGTTTTGGGTGTACGATGCTGCTGAATGATTTCAAACAATTTTCACTTGCTTATTTGGTAATTGCTATTTTTGCAGCCACACCCGTATTTTTGGCAGCGAATACCTCTATAAAAATGGCATGGATAGGCTGGCATCCGTTTTATCAAATTTATATGGGATTAAAAAATGCTTATTTTGGAACACCTGTAACTGACCCTGTTTATTACATTTGCTTTGCTTGTGGAATTGCCGTCCTATTTATAATGATTCAAATCGCGTTTCGGAAAGAAATGGGAAAGGAGGGCTGACAATGGGAGGATTGATTTACCAACTAAAAAGTGTTCGGAAAGATAAGTTTTGTATCATGTCTTTTCTTTTGCCACTGATAGTTGCTTTTATCCTAAATTTTATCGGAGCTATTGATTTTTCCACGCTAAGTGAATTTCACTTTGGTGTAATACAGGACAATTTGTCTGCCGGAGCAATCTCATGGTTAGAACGGTATGGGGCTGTAACCGAATATAAAACGCAGGAGGATTTGATTGATGCTGTCAATGATCCCTCTACAAACTTTATCGGTGTAGAAGCTGACAGCAATGGTATTAAAACGATGCTGTCCGGTGATGAAATGGATATATGGCGGCAAACAGCAGATACACTTCCTGCATTATACAGAGATTATGAAAACGCAGAGGAAATAAGGGTTACAATTTTAGAGCGTCCCGACCCTATGGAGGGATTTCAAAACATATTTATTGCTGCAACGCTGATTGTTGCAATGTTTATGGGATGTACTTTTAATGCAATGAACATCATAGAAGAAAAGGAAAGCGGCGTTGCACTGGTTAATGAAATATTACCAATGACACATAGCCAATATATCATTCAAAAAATTTTTGTTGGCTTTGTCTGCGGAGGTCTGTCCGCTATCGTCACAGCCTGTATATGTTTCCGATTATCATTCCAAAGTGCGCTTTTTATGTTGGCACTGATTATTCTTTCGGCATTTGTAGCTGCATTGATCGGGTTATTTATAGGAGAATTTGCGGAAAACCTTATGGTTGGAGTTGTTTATATCAAGGTAGTGCTGATAATATTTATTGCCGTACCATTACTATCCTATTTGCTGGGAGCAGACGGTTTCGCTTTGATATTCTGCAATCTTATTCCGTCCAATGCAACTTTTGAGGGCATTATGAGTTTAGCAAGCGGCACGGAGCAAATAATTACAAAGGATATACTTATTCTTATGGCGCATTGTCTTGTTTGGTTTTTGCTTTATTTAACAATCGCTAAATGGAAGAAGAAAAACAAATAAAAATATAAAATTACAACTTGCTGTACGACGGCAAAGGAAAAAAGCCGTCGTACAGCAGAGGTATTTTCGCCAGTGTGAAAGGTACTGGCCATTTTTAGGTTGGTTTAAATTTACATTAAACCTTGCAAAGCGTGCCAAACATAAGCAAATCAACGCATTTTAGGAGGAATTTTTGTTATAATTAAGATTCTTTTCATCTGCCACGGCAGTATCTTGAAAAATCTTGGAAAAGCCCGTAAAACCAATGATTGTACAGCTCAATGCGGTGCTTACTACACCATTTTTGGATAGAGCTTTGATGTGACAGAACTTTTCATTTAACAAAGTAAGTAGAGATATCCTTTGGCGGATATGGTTATTATTTATAAAAAAGGTCAAGGCAGAGATATTGTGATGATGCGATTTGCTAATCAGTAAGAAAATGTATAAACTATATCTTCCTTTGATAGCACTGTGATTACTGTCAAGCGTGAATAATCCTTGGCAAGTATCTACTATAATGCAATTTACTTTGGGACAAATTACAAATTTGAAATAGGTTTATTGAACATATTTGCAGTAAGCCGTAAAGGTGTTTTTTATTTTTATGTGCAAATTCCCTACTATCCAGAATCCAAACGGCTTTCATAGCTTAGCATTTTCCTTTGTACAATTTTTGCTCATAACGGGACTTCCTTCAGTACATGTATTACTCTGTAACCTGAAAGATGAGTTTCTGTTGCTTATAGTCCGTTGCTTTAAAAACCGTCTACTTATACAATGTTTAAAATGGAGGTGTATCTATATGATTACTGTTAGTTTAGGCAAAAGAATCCGGGAGCTCCGTACACAAACCGGGCTCAGCCAAGAAAAATTTGCACTGAAGATAGGTATGGACAGAACTTACTTTGCTTCAGTTGAGGCTGGTAAGAGAAACATCGCCATTTGTAATATCAAGAAAATAGCTGATGGTCTTGGTGTATCCCTCAGCGAACTATTCGAAGGACTATAAAATTTATATAGGAGGATGGTTTTATGGCTATTTCAAAAGGACATTCTTATGAGATTTTCTGCGATTCACTTCAAGAGGGACTGTGGTTTAAGCGCTTAAACAGCTGCTTTTCGGATGCGGAATTAGTTGCCATACCTAATTCTCCAAAGGACCAGCGGGCATTTGGTATAGAGCGCGTCCTTCAATATGATAGGCCAGATATTATTCTTAAGGATAACGGGAACGTAATCTTTGTGCTTGAAAGAACAGTAGAAGTTCCGAGTGGACATAATGTTGGTCAACGATTTGGAAGACTGGTTGCAGCTGCAAAAGAACGAATTCCAGTAGTTTATTTTGGACCATACATGGCATATAAGCATGGTGGTGCTACAGCTGGCCCACGATATATGAATCTTAGGCTTTTTTACTCACTGAAAAATATGGCGGATTATTACAATACGGCGGTAACTACAATCAATTGGCCGGTGGATCAATACTGTGAAGTATTAAAAACACCTTTCAAGGATAAGAGGCTGGTAGAATATCTTGAACTTTTCATGGATTACTATAACATATATGGAAATATTGGATTGACAGAATATATAAAGAATTCTTCTTTTCAAGAAGAACAATATAGCGAACAAAAAGTGTTTGCGGAAAATGCGGTACAAAATCCAGAGCAATACAACAACCCGCCAGCTTCTGTTGAGATTATGCCAATTTCTCAATTTGAGAGAACATACTGTATTCTTCCTTATTATGATAACAGTATCCGATGCATAGAGTTGTATCACGTTGGTATGACATATATCCGTGCAGATCCTTATGTTGGCATGGCGGCACTATACCATTATTTGTATGGCGGGAATGGCGTTGTACAAATATTGCATTTTCCAAACATACAGTACGATGAATGGCGTGCTCTAAGAAAAACAACTAAAACTTATAGGATGTATAAGGAATTCAGTTATGCCATTTTATTTGAAGACCAACTGGTAATGAACAAAGAACTTTAGAATTTCTCAAAAGTTAACTTTGGCCACTTGAATTTATGGCATTGCTATGCTATCATATGAGTGCAATACAATGTCATAGGAGATTTGTTTATGAAAGATACAATAAAAGCTCTACGGACAAAATCCGGGCTTTCTCAGATTAAGTTTGCGGCCTTTCTTGGCGTTTCCGTTGCTTCACTAAGAAGATGGGAAACTGGGGACTCGTCTCCTTCGCCAATGGCAAAAGAAAAAATAAAAGCTACAATGCAATTAAATGAGGAAGAATTGTTAAAGCAATGTAGCCGGATAAATATTAAAGAAGATTCTGTACCGGATGAAGCCTATATAACAACTTTTGTTTTTGATGGTAACAGTTATCGCGCGGAATGGCCCCCTTATGTTATTAATGGACCAACTGACCAACTTGATTTTTACAAAAAACTTATTGAGTTACAACAAGAGGTAGAAATAGATTTGTCTAGAGAGTTGTATTTCTCTCGTTTGTCAATGCTACGCTCTGTAGATGGCATAGAAACATCTCAATATAAAATGGAGCATCCTAACCGAAATGCTAAAAGTTGGTCATCGGATTATGGTACTCATGGATTTCATCGCTACGTTGGAAGGTTTCCATCTCATCTAATACGTGCATTAATAAACTCTTTTGGTGCAACTTCAGAAGACATTGTGCTCGACCCATTTTGCGGCAGTGGTACAACTTTGGTTGAAGCAAGAATGCTTGGTGTCAAAGCAAAAGGCATAGAAATTTCACCTTTATCAGCAATAATGAGCCGCGTAAAAAGTCAGTTTCCGGAAAATGGGTTTCCTGTGGTGGATTTATTGTCAGAACTGGACGAATTTTATGCTGATAGGTGGAATGCCTTTCTTGGTACGAAGTCTATAGAAGATTTTAATTATGATGAAATTCTTAACCGGCCGGGAAATTCAGTGAATCGTTTTCCAAATATTGAACGATGGTTTAGTAAGCACGCACTTTTAGGGACATCTATCATAGTTGAGTTTATATTGACAAAAAACGGATACGTTAAGGATTTTCTTACCATTGCTCTTTCATCGAAAATGAGAAGTATAGGAAATGTAGATGTGGATGTTGTAAGAGCCGAGTACAGAAAGACACCGCGTGAAAATGTTGATGTGCTAAAGTTGGTAAAAGGCCAAATTCGAAAAATGTCATCTAGAATTACGGCTACGTTTGATGCTTGCAAAAACACACTTGGGCCTGCATCCGATGTAGAGATTATTGAAAATAGCGTGTTAACAACGGAAATAGAACGTGGCTCCATCTCTTATATTATTACCTCGCCTCCATATGGTGTTGAGTCCTTAAGCTATTTGAGAACTCATTTGCTGTCGTTTAGAGCTTTAGAATCCATTCTTGGAGTTGATCCATACAATTTTGGAGAAGGCATTATTGGTTCAGAATATTTAGATGATAAGGTTCCAGACGTTAACAAATTCAAGGTGAAGAACGTTAGTACAACATATGATAGCTATTTCAACAAACTACTATCGGATACGGATAAACTATTAGATCAAAAAAGGATAATAATGATGATGAAGTTCTTTGAAGACATGTACGGAGTTATCGAAAAGTTCTCTGTATGGCTCAAGAAGAACGGAAATGTTGCATTTATCATTGGAAACAAGAAGATAAGGGATTCAATAATTCCTACTGATAAAATTATCAATGAAATATTTGGTAGTTTCGGCTTTGAATTAAAAGATTCAATAGCCCACAAATTAAAAACTAACAACAGTAATTCACAGGTGCCTTGGCAAGATAGAATAATAGAGAATGAGTATGTGTTACTGTTTCAGAAGGTGAAGGAATGCGAATAACAGAAAGTTTTGTTCATGTTGCTATGCGTGAATATTTAAAAAATCGTGGCTGGCTTCTTATTGCAGGTGAATATCCTAATGGTTCGGATGATGAGTTGAATGTTCTCAGCATTTCGGATCCAATGGTGGCGCGTGATAACAGTCCAGACCCAAGAAGACATAGTGCTGGTGAACTTATTCCAGATTTGATTGCATATAAAAATGGTGTGATATTAATTATCGAAGCAAAACCGGGTTACTCCATTGAGGATAAGGAAAAGCTTAATAATCTGGTTTGCAACCAAAGAAGCCGATTAATATCATCACTTAAAAAATTTAGTGTAGGAAAGCAGCCATATTCAGATATTGATTATAACAACGCAATATATGTACCTGCGCTCGCGTATGGTAATCCTACATATAAGGTAGCATATAGAGACCCGGGGTTTGGGCATATATATGTGAAAACCCTAAATGATGCAAAGCTAATATTTTTTGACCTACCAGAAATTGAGGCACTAGTATGACAAATGAAGAATTGTGTACAGTAATACAGAAGTACAATTGGGAATTTACGGAGGCCAATACTCAGTATCTCACTCATAACATACATCGCTATTCTGGCAAGTTCATTCCGCAAATAGCGGGCAAAGCCATTGATCTGCTGACAGAGCCTAATGATTTAATTCTGGATTCCTACATGGGGTCTGGCACCACTTTACTTGAGGCGATGCTGCGCGGCCGAAATTCGGTGGGCATTGATCTAAATCCGTTAGCCGTATTGATTAGCAGAGTAAAAACAACAATCGTTTCGTCAGACGACATTGTTGAAATATACAGCGAATTGCTTCCATTTGTTAATTATTTAGCCTCTGGTGGTCAATTATCTTTAATGTCTCAGCCTTTTGACGAGGATAAGATAAATGAACAAATAGAAAAAAATAATTGGCGTATAGTTGATGAATGGCATTGCAAGTGGTATCAGACCGATGTGCTGAAACAATTAGTTCAAATCTATAGCTGCATAGAAATTATAGAGAACGAGAAGGCAAAAAATATTGCATTGGTGGCGTTTAGCGATATTTTGCGTAAATCGAGTAATGCGAGTAGCAAATATCCTAATGTGATGTATGACAAAAATGCAAAGAAAAAACCGCTTCCTGCAAAGCCTTTTCTTGAATCTCTAAATAATGTTGTTGAAGCCGTTAAGGCATTATCGTATAAGATGGAGAACAAGTCTTGTAGGGCAGGTATTATAATGCAAAATAATCTAGCTCTTTCGATAGATTCCGAAAGCGTAGATGCTATTATTTCGCATCCGCCTTATATAGCCGCTGTACCTTATGCAGAATATGGGTCGCTCAGCCTTACATGGTTAGGATTTGATTGTAAAGCTCTCGATGGCGAATTGACTGGAGGAAGAAGACATTCGACACAGGTGGTTTCCAGATTTTCTGGTGATTATAAGCAGTATTTTTTTGAAAGTTTTCGAGTTTTAAAACCCAATAAATATATGTTTCTTATGGTCGGAAATCCGACCGCTCATGGTGCAAGGATAGAATTAAATGAAATGACAGAAACATATGCTAAAGACGCTGGTTTCTTGCATATTGCTACTGCAATTAGACATGGCCAAAACAGAAGAGGAAACAAAATGGGAGATGAATATCTTATGTTCTTCCAAAAAGTTTGCAAATAAAGAAAGACCACACTAAAAATATTTTCCTTCGGAGTGGTCTCTGGTTTGTGCCTCCGCTTGAATGGTGCCGGTAAGAAATTTTCTTATTCAGAAACTTAAATATTCAATCAAGAGATAATAATACTACTTTGCTGAAACAGTCAGTCCGTAAACTCTTTCAGACTGGCTGTTCTTTCTTTTACAGCCCTTTTTCTTGCCCTTGCGCTTGGCGAGGACACAGAGAACGTGAGGCTGACACTTGCATTTTTACAGCGGCATGGGCTGATAGAGATTGGAGATGATGACGAGTACCAGCTCACAGAAGTGCCGACAATCATCGGCTCAGAAAACAGGAATGAATACATCGTAAGGCTTTGTTCCTATCCCCTGCTTATCCTTGATGATTTCGGCATGGAGAGGGGTACGGAATACGGGCTTGAACAGGTCTATAACGTGATAGACAGCCGGTATATCAGCAAAAAACCGTTAATCGCAACGACGAATCCTATGCCGAAGTAGCTTAGGAATCCGGAGGATGTACCACACGCACGCATTTATGGCAGGCTGCTTAAGTCTGGAAGAAGCGGCAGCGTATTCATGGATTGGTGTTAATAAACTGCGTGAGCTTACCAATGAGAAGAACTGCCGATTTGTTTTGTGGGTTGGAAATAAGCGGTTAATCAAACGTCGACTGTTCGATCAGTATATCGAGCAGGAATATTCTATCTGACAATGACAGTTATCTCATTTCTTGCGGTTTTTGTAAAACTTGTGGTGTGAAATCGGCTTTGGTATGGTACAATGAATAAGTCATATCAAGGCTTTTTCCACTACGGAAAGGGGTTTGAAAATGTTTGAGAAAGTGTCAGAGAACGTGGCGGAAAGTATTATGTTGAGAAAACAAAGACCGAGTGCGGATGCCGCTTTATTCCTATGACAGAGGACGTCTTTTAGAGTCTGAAAAATATCCTTACCCGCCGCAAGAAGCTGAAAACAGAAAAAATCAGGTTGAGAAATACACCAATCTACTACACCATTTGCCCATAAATTTACGTAGATTTATAACGAATTACACAGATTAAGGGTAAAATACCAAAAATGAAAAAAGCGCCGGAAAGATTGAAAAATCAGGGTTTAAAGGCTTATGAAGGGATATAAAAGATATGATAAAAATATTATTTGTGTGCCACGGAAATGTGTGCAGAAGTACTATGTCTCAGTTTGTTTTTCAGGATATGGTGAATAAGTGCGGGAAGCAGAATGAATTTCAGATTGATTCAGCGGCGACCAGCCGAGAGGAAATTGGAAACGGTCCCCATTATGGAACCGTGCGTAAGCTGAATAAGGAGGGTATTCCGGTTCTACACCACAGGGCAAGACAGCTTACAAGAAAAGATTATGACAGGTATGATTATCTGATTGGCATGGACTCGGCTAATATCAGGAATATGTTACGAATCTGCGGCGGCGATCCGGAGGGAAAGATATGCAAGCTTATGGAGTTTGCAGGTGAGGCAAGGGATATTGCCGACCCATGGTATACGGGGAATTTTGATCGGACATATGACGATGTGGCAGAAGGGTGTAAGGCGCTCTTAAAAAAGTTGTTATGATTCAAGGACTAGGAAGCCGCTCATAGCAACAACTCAGGGCGATATTTGAAATTTTTCTTGTAAAAGCAAACGCTCTGGCCGAGAGGAATGGCCAGAGTGTCTGTTTAAAAGGATTCTATTGTATGAATAAAAGGATTAATGATTCCAACATGTAGTATGGTTGACTGTCAGAATCATGCGCCCTTAGACGCCGAAATGACTCGTTAAATATTTGTCTATCTCTTAACTGATTGTATTTTAGCATGATGGGAGACTCTTGTAAATATCAATAAAATACAATTTTTTTGGGATTTAGGCATATTTTTTTGTGAAAAATATAACAAAACAGGCAGGTTGACTTGTTTCGGACAATCAAGTAAAATTTTATATAGGAATAATTATAAGTGAAACAGGTGTTAATACTAGAATTAATAACTGCCGGATTCGGCTGGAATAGTCTAAGAAACATCTGTGATAAAGAGGAAGAAAATATGAAGCTACGAAGAATGCTGGCAGTCTGGGCTGCCAAATGTGCGGAAAAGGTAAGCGTCCATGTTTTTCACAGACAGGGTGTGACTTGGGCGGGGAAAATTGCGTTGAAGGTTTGTCCGGATATTTTGTCCGAGCTCGCGGCTCAGGTGCGTGAAGATATTTTTATTGTATGCGGTACCAATGGAAAGACTACTACGAATAATATGCTGTGTGCAGCTTTGGAAGCAGAGGGAAAGAAGGTTGTATGTAATCATACCGGTTCGAATATGTTAAATGGCGTTGCGGCTGCTTTTGCGCTGGCGGCCGGATGGAGCGGCAATCTGGATGCGGATTGTGCTAGTATTGAGATTGACGAGGCGTCTACCAAACGGGTATTTCCTTATTTTAAACCGGATTATATGGTTTTGACGAATCTGTTTCGGGATCAGCTTGATCGTTACGGGGAGATTGATATTACCATGAATCTGCTAAAAGAAGTGATGCAGACGGCGCCGGAGATGAAGGTGATTGTGAATGGAGACGATGCGCTGTCCGCATTTCTTGCCATAGATGCGGGTAATCCTTGCATTACTTATGGAATTAGCGAGAAGGTTGTAGATGATAAGGACTCCCATGAAATCAGGGAAGGACGTTTCTGCAAGAAATGCGGCGCTCTGATGCATTATAATTTTTATCATTACAGCCAGCTTGGGGATTATGAATGTACAGCCTGTGAATTTAAGCGGCCGGAGATAAACTTTGACGCTTCGGAAGTTCAGATCGGGGAAGGATTGTCATTTACGGTGGAAGGAAGAAGGATTTCGGCCGAATATAAGGGCTTTTACAATGTCTATAATATTCTTGCAGCCTATGCGGCGGTAAGAAGCGCCGGGATGGAGGCTGAGCATTTTAATAGAATGCTGGCTGATTTTAACCCGGAAAATGGACGCATGGAGACATTTTATATCAGGGGAACAAAGATCATTTTGAATTTGGCCAAGAATCCAGCAGGGTTTAATCAGAATATTTCTGCTGTTATGCAGGATAGTACGCCAAAAGATTTGATTATTGTGATTAATGATAATGCCCAGGATGGAACGGATATTTCATGGCTCTGGGATGTGGATTTTGACCGTTTTAAGGATGCAGAAGCTAATACGATTACGGTCAGCGGTATTCGCTGTCAGGATATGCGGCTGCGTTTGAAATATGTGGATATTCCATCTATGCTTGAGGCTGATGTGACAAAAGCAATTAGTGAACGTATTGAGAACGGATGCGGCAATTTGTATGTTTTGGTGAATTATACGGCGTTGTTTGGCACACGGACAGTGTTAAAGAAAATGGAGGGACAGAAGTGAAAGAGGAGAAGAGAATGATTACGATCGGACATTTATTTCCGGATCTTCTGAACCTTTATGGGGACAGAGGAAATATCGCCTGCATGATGCAGCGCTGCAGATGGCGCGGAATTGAGGCGGAGACAATTGAGTATAATCTGGGCGACGAGATTGATTTTGGCCGGCTGGATATTGTGCTGCTTGGCGGCGGCTCTGACAGGGAGCAGATGATTGTATGCCGGAAGCTTCAGGAGATTCAGGCGGATTTTAAGGCATATGTGGAGGACAATGGAGTCGTGATTGCCGTGTGCGGCGGTTATCAGCTTCTGGGAAAATACTATAAGACTCAGGAAGGTATGATTCAGGGACTTGACTTGGTAGATTTGTATACAGAGCAGGGAGAGAGCCGGCTGATTGATAATATTGTACTTCAGAGCGATTTGGCCGACATGCCGGTAGTAGGTTTTGAAAATCACGGAGGCCGCACTTTTATCAATGGAAATAAACCGTTCGGGAAGGTGCTCTATGGTTCGGGAAATGATGGGGAGAGCGGCTATGAGGGAGTAGTTTATAAGAATGTGATCGGTACTTATCTGCATGGTCCGCTGCTTCCGAAAAATCCGCAAATCTGCGACTGGCTGATTGCAAGGGCACTGGAAAGGAAATACGGAGAAAGCGATCTTGCGCCGCTGGACGACAGTCAGGAGATTGAGGCGAATACTTACGTATATGAGAGATTTGTATTACGGTTCACATAGGACTTTGCATTTACTGCTAAGTCCGTAAGAAAATGATTCAAGAGTGCGCGGTTGACAGTAAAGCATAAAGAAACTATAATTTACTAAAGGATTGGGAACTATAATAAAAGGATATGTGTCCGATTTATGGATTGTTGTAAGAATTTTTAGAGAGGAAGGGGAATAGATGTTATCAAAAGAAGAAGAACGAAAGAGAAGCAGGCTGTGGCGGATGGTTATGACAATATCTTCTGTATTAATTATTGTAATTGCCGCGTTTTTTTTGGTGAAAATGTTCCGTTCCAATCCGCTGGAGGGAACATGGAGAAGCGAGGATTCTGATATGGTGCTGAGCATTAAGAGCAGTAATTCCCTGACAGTAAGTATTCCTGAAGCATTAGAGGGCGATGGCTTTCATATGACCTTGGATTATAGTCTTGACAAGGATGAGAAGACGATCAGCATTAAGATGAATGAGTCGGCAAGAGACAAGGCAGTAAGAAATTCAGACGGACAGCTTACCGAGGATACGGTAGAAAGTGCAGTGAGCTTACTTTTGACGACGTTTGATTACAGTGTTGATCAGAAGGAGCTGACATTGACGGAACGGGAATACGGAGAACAGATGTTGTTTGTCAAAGAGTAATAGAAAGTATCCCTCTACAGAAGCATTTAAGCGTCAGTAGAGGGGTTTCTTTGTGTATTTATAGAAAAAGAGCTGTGAAAATGCCGGAAAAGGAGTTGCAACATAAAAAATGAATAAAGCTTTTTTTGAGGTTTTTCCAACCCTGAAAATGAATGAAGAATTGAAAGCGCAGTTTGCCGGTGTAGTGGTAGAAAAGGTTGCTACAAACAGCCGGAGGGATTTTTTGAAAATACATATATTTTCCAGTCATTTGATACAGAAGCAGTATATCTATTCGATGGAAAATGCCATAAAAGAGCAGTTATTTGCACGGAATCCGATTTCGGTAGCAATCATAGAAAGCTATGAGCTGTCAGAACAGTATACGCCGGAGAATCTGATGAGAGAGTATTATGACAGCCTTCTGCTTGAAGTCTGCCGGAAAAGCAGGGTGGAATGCAATATGCTTAAAACTTCCTCCTATAGTTTTCAAAATGGCAATATTTTGTGTTTGAAGCTTTTAGATACAGTAGTTGCCGAGGGAAAGAAAGAGTCCCTTGTAAGGATGATACAAGGCATTTTTGAGGAACGTTTTCATGTTCCCATCGAAGTGCGGGTCATTTATGAGCAGCCAAAGGAGAGCAGATTAAAATACAATGAGATTAAGCTTCGGCAGGAAGTAGACGCGATATTAGAGCGTAACCAGGCTTTGAGCAGAGAACATGAGCAGAAAGAGCAGGCAGAGGAAGAGAAGAAGAAAGCAGGAAAGGTCAAGACAGCTTCTAAGGCTGGTACAGAGAGGGAGAAAAGGGCGGACAAGCCGGTTTTCGCCGTACAGAATACAAAGGAAACTGCCGGGAAAAATTATGGTTTTGGCAGGTCTGCCGGAAAGAATAAGATCGGTTTTAGAAAATCAGATGACCCGAACATGATATTCGGCCGGGATTTTGACGACGCTCCGGTTGAATTGTGTACGGTAGCGGGAGAGATGGGAGAGATTACCATCCGCGGCAAGGTAATAAGTTTTGATACAAGGGAGATCCGCAATGAAAAGACGATTCTTATCTATGCGGTTACAGATTTTACCGATACGATTATGGTAAAAATGTTTGTGAGAAACGAGCAGCTTCCGGATCTTTTGGCGGAGATTAAGAAAGGCGCTTTTTTGAAGATTAAAGGTGTGACTACCATTGACAAGTTTGACGGACAGCTTACCATCGGTTCAGTGGCCGGAATACGGAAAATTGCGGATTTTACGGTTTCTAGAAAAGATACCTATCCGGAAAAAAGAGTAGAGCTTCACTGTCATACTAAGATGAGCGATATGGACGGGGTTTCCGAGGTCACAGATATTGTGAAGCGCGCTCATGACTGGGGGCATAAGGCCATTGCCATCACAGATCATGGCGTAGTACAGGCGTTTACAGACGCCAATCACTATATTGAGAGGCTGGATAAGGATGATCCGTTTAAGATTATTTACGGGGTAGAGGCCTATCTGGTGGATGACTTAAAGGATGTGGCCGTGAATGAGAAAGGGCAGACCTTGGAAGATTCTTTTGTAGTATTCGATCTGGAGACAACAGGGTTCAGCCCGATTTCGGATCGGATCATTGAGATTGGCGCTGTGAAGGTGGAACAGGGAAGGATCACGGAGCGTTTCAGCACGTTTGTGAATCCAAAGATACCGATCCCATTTAAGATTACCCAGCTCACGAGTATCAATGACAGCATGGTGATGGATGCGCCGGATATCGAGACAGTTCTGCCTAGGTTTCTGGAGTTTGTGGGAGACGCGGCGCTGGTGGCTCACAATGCGGGTTTTGATGTGGGATTTATTGAACAGAATATGCGGTATCAGGATATGGAGCCGGATTTTACCTCGGTGGATACGGTGGCTATGGCGCGGATTCTGATGCCGACCCTTGCGAAGTTTAAGCTGAATATTGTGGCGAAGGCGCTGAATATTTCGCTGGAGAACCATCACCGCGCGGTAGACGACGCCGGGGCGACGGCAGAGATTTTTGTAAAATTTATTCAGATGCTTCAGGATAGGGGGATTTATAATCTGAATGAGCTGAACCGGTTCGGCGCCAGCAATGCGGACGCGATCCGCAAGCTCCCTACCTACCATGCGATCATTCTTGCCAGAAACGATATTGGCCGGACGAATCTGTACACCTTGGTATCCAAGTCCCATTTGGAATATTTTGGGCGCAGGCCTAGGATTCCTAAGAGTGAATTTTCCAAATATAGGGAGGGGCTAATTTTGGGGAGCGCCTGCGAGGCGGGAGAGCTTTATCAGGCAATCCTGAATGATAAGTCCGAGGAACGGATCGCAAGGATTGTGAATTACTATGATTATCTAGAAATTCAGCCTCTGGGGAATAACCGTTTTATGATTGCCAGCGATCGTATTACCAAGGTAAAAAATGAGGAAGATTTGAAGGATATTAACCGGAAGATCATTGAGCTGGGAGAAAAGTTCCATAAGCCGGTGGTCGGCACCTGTGACGTGCATTTCCTAAATCCGGAGGACGAAGTGTACCGCCGGATCATTATGACCGGGAAGGGGTTTGCGGATGCAGATGAACAGGCTCCTTTGTATCTGCGGACTACGGAGGAGATGCTGGAGGAATTTGAATATCTTGGTTCTGAAAAGGCCCATGAGATTGTGATAGACAATCCCAATATGATTGCCGACTGGGTGGAAAAGATTTCTCCGGTACGGCCGGATAAATGTCCGCCGGTGATCCCGGATTCGGACAAGACGCTTAGGGAAATATGCTATAAGAAGGCTCATGAGATGTACGGCGGTCAGCTTCCGGAGGTGGTGACGGAGCGTCTGGAGCGGGAACTAAATTCCATCATTTCCAATGGATTTGCGGTGATGTATATTATCGCCCAGAAGCTGGTGTGGAAGTCTAATGAGGATGGCTACTTGGTGGGGTCGCGTGGATCAGTAGGTTCTTCTTTTGTGGCGACAATGGCGGGGATTACAGAGGTGAATCCTTTGAGCCCCCACTATTACTGTGCAAAGTGTCACTACAGTGATTTTGATTCGGAGGAAGTGAAAAAGTATGCGGGGGGCTGTGGGATGGATATGCCGGACAAGGCGTGTCCGGAATGCGGCGCGCCCCTTGTGAAGGATGGTTTTGATATTCCCTTTGAGACGTTCCTTGGCTTTAAGGGCAACAAGGAGCCGGATATTGATTTGAATTTCTCTGGGGACTACCAGAGCAACGCACACAAATATACGGAGGTTATTTTCGGGGACGGACAAACTTACCGGGCCGGAACGATCGGCACGCTGGCGGATAAGACTGCCTTTGGATTTGTAAAGAATTATTATGAGGAGCGGAATGAGAGAAAGAGAATTTGTGAAATTGACCGTATTGTGCAGGGATGTACCGGGATCCGGAGAAGTACCGGGCAGCATCCGGGCGGAATTATCGTGCTTCCATTGGGGGAGGATATTAATTCCTTCACTCCGGTGCAGCATCCGGCAAATGATATGTCTACGGAC
>CAJUTH010000016.1 GCA_910589275.1 uncultured Dorea sp. | reverse complement strand
TTAAAAGAATCTTCAGGGTCGTTGTCTATTGTTCAGTTATCAAGGTTCTTTGTGTCTGCCACTCGCTTGTCTCATCGAGTCGGCTTAAACATAATAGCACTTTAAGGCGAATCTTGTCAAGAACTTTTTTAAACTTTTTTGTATTTTTTCAAGCCTCTAAATTCCCACTATAATTACATATTAAAGTTTCGTCTTTGCCATATGTTTAAACGGAGAAAGAGGGATTTGAACCCTCGCGCCGCTATTAACGACCTACTCCCTTTCCAGGGGAGCCCCTTCAGCCTCTTGGGTATTTCTCCATATCACTTTAAAAGCGAGACCGTGAATTATTATATTCTCTAGACCCGCTTTTGTCAATGGCTTTTTTAATTTTATTTTTTTAATTGTAACAGGTCAGCCATCGCCAAAATTATAGGCGGATCATCCTTGCATGAATGAGCGCATAATGCATGCGATGAGCTAAACGCCCCTTAAGCCTCAGACAGACGCTGCATTAAGCGGATAACCTGCGCAGCGGGCGGTCTGTGGATTGTCTAATGGGCGAAGGCTGAACTGTTCCTCAAATTAAATAAACCAAAGCTCCTGCTTCGTTGTCGATATAGCAGTTGCGCCTGCTTTTAACGCCAGCATCACATCCTCTTTATCGTCAATCATTCCGCCGGCAATCACCGGTATTCTCTGAGCTTTCGTAACCCTCGTGATAATCTTCGGCATAATTCCTGGAAGTATCTCAATACAGTCCGGCTTTGTTACTGCGCTCTGCTTACGGATATTCTCCAAGGAACGGGAATCCAGCACAAAAAAACGATGAACCGCATACAGCCCAAGCTCCTTTGCCCGATTTATCTGAGCCGTCTTTGTTGATATAATCCCATCCGCCCCAGTCATATTCTTAATATAATCCACTGCAATTTCTCTGCCGTCAAACCCTGATACCAGATCCAGATGGACCATGGCTGTTCTCCCCTGCCTTTTTACCCTGTCTACAATAGAGGCAATGCTGCAAATATCGCCAAATAAAATAAAGATAATCTGACTGTCTGATTCAAAGCTTTTCTCCATACTCTGTATATCCTTAACCGTAGCGATCACCGGACAGTCTTCTACTATTTCACGAAATACGTTCTTCATGCTAATCTTTCTCCAATCCAGCGAAGAATAATTCATAAAAATCATCTTCACCTGCAAGCTTGGGTGAATTTTCTCCGCCGCCGTTTGTACTTCTGCGCATAGATGCATAGAAATCTTCCCCGGCATTGATCATATCCATCTCATAAATCTCATAACCAAATTCCCGGCACAGCCTGCAGAAATCCGACAGAGGATCCTCTGCGTCTCTGGACTGAAAAAACATATCTTTCCATTCAGGATTTTTTCTTGTTTTCTGCTGAAGCTCATCCAGCATTCCTACGATATCCGCCATCTTATACCCGCTCCATCACTATCTCCAAATGCACAAAAACCGACTTATCCGCATGTCTGATTACCTGCCGCGCTGTGGTACATCTTTTGTATCCCTCTCCCATTACTTAACGCCCACTTTCTTACATACATCCGCAAGGCAGCACTTATCACAGAAAGGTTTTGTTCTGGCCGTGCAGATCTCCCTGCCATGATATACCAGCCGGTGGCAGAAATCGCTTCCTTCCTCCGGCGGGATAATCTTCCACAATGCCATCTCCACCTTTTTCGGCTCCTTAATACCGTCCACTAATCCCATGCGGTTGGTTAAGCGAATACAATGCGTATCCGTAACAATAGCCGGCTTTCCAAACACATCCCCCATAATCAGATTAGCGCTCTTTCTTCCTACTCCGGGTAGCTTCAAGAGTTTATCAAAGTCCTCCGGCACCTTACCGCCGTATTCATCCCTTAAGATCTTCATGCAGGCGCTGATATCCCTTGCCTTGCTTTTTCCCAGCCCGCAAGGCTTCACAATTGCTTCAATCTCCTCCGGCGAAGCTTCTGCAAGAGCGTTCACATCTGGATATTTCGCATACAAATCCTCTACCACAACATTTACTCTGGCATCCGTACACTGAGCCGCCAGACGGACGCTGACAAGAAGCTTCCACGCATGATCATAATCCAGTGTGCAGCCTGCATCCGGATATTCTTTTTTCAAACGCTGAATAATCTCTAACGCACGTTCTTTTTTCCTCATAGGTAAATCTCTCTCTTTTCTTTCGTCGGCAGAAAGGATCCGCTGCGTTACTGTTTCCAATCTGCCAGAAAGGGGTTCTTTCTATTTAATGATGGAATAACCGGATTCCGGTAAATGCCATTACCATATCATATTTATTACAGGTCTCAATCACATTATCATCTCTGACTGATCCGCCTGGCTGCGCAATATATTTCACGCCGCTCTTATGCGCCCGCTCAATATTGTCGCCAAACGGAAAGAACGCGTCTGAGCCAAGCGCCACATCTGACATCTCATCCAGCCATGCTCGCTTTTCCTCTCTCGTAAATACCTCCGGTTTCTCTTTAAATGTCTCCGGCCACGCCTCATCATTCAGCACATCCATATATTCCTCGCCAATATAAAGGTCGATGGCATTGTCACGGTCTGCACGGCGGATATCATCCTTAAATGGAAGATTTAACACCTTCGGGTTCTGTCTCAGCCACCAGTTGTCTGCCTTCTGGCCCGCAAGTCTGGTACAGTGAATCCTAGACTGCTGTCCCGCGCCAATCCCAATTGCCTGTCCGTCCTTCACATAGCAGACTGAATTAGACTGAGTATACTTCAAAGTAATCATGGCGATCGCAAGGTCGATCTTCGCCTGCTCCGTCATATCCTGATTTTCCGTTACAATATGATTAAAAAATTCTTCGTCAATCTTAAGTTCATTCCTGCCTTGTTCAAAGGTGATCCCATAAACCTCTTTGTGCTCTAACTCTGCCGGTACATAGTCCGGATCAATCTGGATCACGTTATAATTGCCGTTTTTCTTCTGCTTCAGAATCTCCAATGCCTCCGGCTCATAACCCGGAGCAATCACACCGTCGGATACTTCTCTCTTAATCAGTCTTGCCGTGTCCGCATCGCACACATCCGACAGAGAAATAAAATCGCCAAAAGAAGACATCCTATCCGCGCCCCTCGCTCTTGCGTATGCGCATGCAAGCGGTGACAATTCGCCCAGATCGTCCACCCAGTAAATCTTTGCCAGGGTCTCTGTAAGCGGAAGGCCTACCGCCGCCCCTGCCGGAGATACATGTTTAAAAGACGTGGCCGCCGGAAGCCCTGTCGCCTTCTTTAATTCCTTCACAAGCTGCCAGCCATTAAAGGCATCTAGAAAATTAATATATCCCGGACGTCCGCACAGCACTTGGATTGGCAGATCGCTTCCGTCCTCTATATAGATCCTTGACGGCTTCTGATTCGGGTTGCAGCCATATTTTAATTCTAATTCTTTCATCTCATCCGCTCCTTATTTATTCTTATTGACAATCTTTGATTCATAGCTTCCCGTTGCAATATCAATATAACGCACAAATAACGATACCTTGTTGTCTTCATTCAGGCTGTTCCACAGCATATTTGCAAATGCATCCATATCGTCCGGAATTTCTATCAGCTTCGGCTCGCCCTCAAAGCTTGGAAGCGGATCTCCGTCATGCATATAGGTATGGATAAAACGTCCCTCTCCTGCTTTTGCATTCTCATATGCGAAGGTGTATCTGCTGCAGCTTGAAGGGTCCCCATGATTACTCTTCAGGATAGACATGGCATAGCTGTACTTCCCATTTTCCACATGCATAATCCCGGAAATCCTCGGCGTATAATTCGGTCCGTCCGGCTCAAATTCCCTGCTTCTCAGCGACTGTTCAAAGGTAAGCTGCTTGTCCATCCCCTCGTAAATAGTGTCAGTCTGGTCGCCGTTTGTCACGATGGTCTTATTCCCCAGCACGCGCACCGGGGCATAAATGATCAGGCTCGGATCCGTAACCTTAGACTCGTCAAATGCCTGAGTGCGGATACCCTCGCCCTCCTCCACAAAGATACGGTTGCGGCTGTTAGCGCTCCTGCCCATAATAAAGTAAGCGGTCACTGCTTTCGTACCGTCAGCGCTTCTCCCAATAATAATTCCTCTGCCCGGATATGCATTTTCTTTCAATTCCTTCTCAATTGACAACATCTCCATGAATCATTCTCCTTTTCTTTCTCTTTTGATTCGCTTTCCTATGTACACTCCCATTATATAGAAAAGCCGCTTCTATTTCCAGTAGTATAACCAGAATATCTATTAATTCTTCTGTTTTTTAATATAATCCCTGCTAATAGAAAATCCTCTTCCCCTGACCTCTGTAACCCTGCTTACGATCATAAATGCTTCCGGGTCGATATCCCGAATCAGCCGTTCCACCTTCGGCAGTTCACGATTATATAAAATGCTCAGCACTACCTGCGTTTTTTCCTGAAGGTAACCGCCCTCGCCGTATAACATCGTAACGCCCCTGTCCACCTGTCCAAGAATTGCATGCCGGATGTCTTCTACACGTTTACTGATAACCTTCACTTCCGTCCGTGTTGTTCCCATCATCATAACCTTATCCAAAACGACTGTATAGATCAAAATCAGGAGAATCCCATGCAATATTCTTTCCGGCGAATTATAAACAACCTGTCCCGCCAAAATCAGCATATCAAAAAAATTCAAACTCACAGAAACTGGTATACGGAAATACTTGTTCAGCGCAAGGGGCGGAATATCCATGCCTCCTGTAGAAGCCCCCGTCCGTATCACAAGACCCAGCGAAAATCCAATACCGAGTCCGGAAAAAACTGTATTTAAAATAGGGTCTTCCGTCACCGTTACATCTCCCAAGATACGGTTAAACATCTCTAGCGCCGCGGGATAAGCCAGCGAGCTAATAATCGTAGTAAGCGCAAATTTCTTTCCGAGCATAAGAAAGCCTGCCGCCAGCATTACCATATTGAACAGCAAAACAAACCCCGGAAGAGACATTCCCGTAAACCGCCGCACCATCAGAGCAATCCCAGTAGTCCCGCCGACCATCAAATTCCCCGGAAGCAGAAACAGCTTGACCGTCAGCGCATATAATACATTTCCCATAATGATAACCACGGCCGTCCACATGTTTCTAAGCTTACGATTCTCCAATTTCATAACACCCATCCTCCGCAAAACTTTTCCTAATAATTAAAAACACGCCTGCCAGAGAATTTTCCCTAACAGACGTGGATCAAGGCATCGCCTAATACAGCTTTATTATAAATATTTCTGTTTAAAAATGCAATAACTTTTATTCTTCTATTTCTCCCAGTTCGTGGGCATAGAGCTTCTTCTCATCACTTATAATAATCGTCCCCACGCCCGCTACGCTGAAAAACTCTACCAGCAGCGCATGCTTGATTCTCCCATCCAAAATATGTACCCGGTTAACTCCGTGTTCCACCGCCTGAAACCCTCGTTCCACTCGGGATATCACTCCCTCTGTAACCCAGCCGGCCTCTAAAAGCTTTCGTACCTCGTCTACCGTAAGCCTCGGATATACCTTTGTGCGTTCTACGTCCCTCCAGATCCCCCTGTGCGAAGAAAGATATACCAATTTATCCGCTTTCATCTTCACCGCTATCTCTAACGCCGTATCCTTTGGGTCAATCAGAACATCCTCATTGTCAATATCATTCGGGACAATGACCGGAATATATCCGTTGTCCAACGTCATATTCAATGTGTGCAGATCTACTCCGCAAATACCAATCGCTTTGGTTCCGCAGAGTTCTAAGAGCTTTGCAACCCGTTTATTCTCCCGAAACTTATCCATCCCCATGGGAGTATCATGCACCACAATGGGTCGCATCCCCACTGTCTTTAACAGCGCAATATCCCGCATCAGCTCCTGCTCGTCTACCGGGCTTAAGTATTTCCTGCAGCCATATTCAATCACCACAATCTTTTGATTAAAGTCTCTGATATATGGAAGCGCCTGTATCAAAAATTCTGCTTTCGGTTCCACCTGCTCATATAGCTTTTGATCCATCCATTCTTCCTCCCGAAGATCCTAATATTTGCGAATCGAATCTTCTTCACTCTCTCCCGTTTTTTCTATCGACTTGATCACCACATAGTAACCGGCGGAATTATTAATCTTCACATAAACCCGGTCGCCCTTTTTGTGACCTAAAAGCGCCTTTCCCATAGGAGACTCAATACTGATCAATCCCTTCAGGGAGCTGCCCCTTACAGATGTTACCAGCCTGTATTCTTCCGTCTCATCGTCATCTTCGAAATAGACCGTAACCGTATTGTTGAGCCCGACTTCATTTTCTTTCGATTCGTCTGATACAATCACGGCCGTTTTCAGCATTCTCTCCAAATAACGAATCCTGCTCTCATTCTGGTTCTTGTCTTTTTTAGCCGCATGGTATTCGAAATTCTCACTCAGATCTCCATGAGCCCTCGCCTCTTTCACTGCCTCAATCGCTTCTTTCCGCACAACAAGTTTCCTATACTCGATCTCTTCCTCAATCCTTCTCACATCACTCCGAGTTAATTGTTCCCGCATCTCACACCTGTTCCTCCTATTTACAAATGCTGCTTTTAGCATATCATAAATAAAGGCTCTCTGGAAGAGTTTCTTTCATTCAAAAATCATTCCATGCTAAGCACTAATCAAAGTATGCTTAAAACTTTGTGAGATGCGGTTGGAAATTATTTAAATCTTACGGCAGTACCATAGGCGAGTACTTCAGCAGCTCCTTGCATCATCTGGGCAGAGCCATAACGAATCCCGACGACTGCGTCCGCTCCCATTTCCTTCGCCTCATCAACCATACGCTTTACGGCAATCTGTCTGGCTTCATTCAGCATCTCCGTATAAGCGGTAACCTCGCCGCCTACCAGTGTTTTCATACCGGCCATAAAATCCTTCCCGAAATTCTTCGTCTGCACTACCGCACCTTTTACCATTCCTAATGCCTCAAATTCTTGTCCCGGAATATAATCAATACTTAGAAGCTTCATCTTCTTCTCCTCCTTTAATTTCCTTAATCCTTCCAATAAGAGCCGCCAACGTTCCGATAATGATAGCGGCCGGCGCCGCGATAATAACAAGCAAAAGCCCGATTGGCAGCGGTTCCTGCAAATGCGCCCACAGTATAAAACCGATTATGACAGCCATGATCACTGTCATGCTTGCCGCCCCGATTAGGGCCCCGGCTGTTTTCCTTCTGTGGGTATCCATATTATTAACATCCATAAACCTTACACCCTCCTTTTCCAGCCGCTCCAATTCTTCCAGACACTCATCCGCTTCCAGCATATTTAATGTGGTATGCCTGTCAATCAGCCGACGGCTTAATTCTTGCATTTGCTCCAGACTTTTCTTTTGACGCTCTAATTCCTCCAGATGGCGGTCCAAACACATATCCAAACTGCACTCTCCGTCAAATACCCGCTTAATTTCCTCAATTGGAATAGAAAGTTTACGGAGAATCTTAATCTGCTTTAACCGTTTAATTTCTTCCTCATGATATTCACGGTAACCATTATCTGCCCGGCGCGGACTGAGGAGGCCTTGGTCTTCATAAAAGCGGATATTTTTTCTGGTAATCCCGACCAGCTCTTCTACATGTTTAATCTGCATCTGGTTTCACCTCGTCACTTCTTACGTCTGTGCCTTTGTTATACAGCTTCCACAAGGTGGAAGGTCAATCATTTTTTATAAATTTTTTTAAATAATTTCCATATGTACAGCAGAGGCGCCTGCCGAACATTATAGAATAATTTTCTTATAGCAATTTTTATACTTTTTTCTGAGTTTCAGCATCTTTCTGCCGCAATGAATAAAAAGATATAGATAAATTAACATCAGCAGTGAAAAAATGACGAACAATACCACATCTATCCCGGCATCCATAGATCTATCTATAACGTTTAGCCATTGCGGAAGAAGGCATAGGAAAAAAATAATCAAAAGCGGTATCATCCTTGTCTTAATAATATGATTAAGGAACTCTAGCTTTGACTCATTATCCGAAAATATCTCCTCTTCCATATCAGAATCCATATCTGCAGCAGGCTTCCTAAAATACAGCCATCCTATACAATCATTAAAATATTCCCATCCATAGTCCTCAAACATCTGCATATAGCTGCGATCTTCTTTTGAATTTTTATAATCGAGACGATATACCACATCCTCAGGCTCGCATCTCACAAAATGATAAAACACCGGCAGATTCGTACTAACAAGTTTCCATCCCTGTCTGTGCTGTTCCCGTAGCCACACCTCTTCTTCCTCATAATCTGCGATTGTAAAAACTCTGATCTCTGTCTTTCTATTGTTCGCCATGTTGTCCTCCTTCTATAATCTATCCTGATGAGTGTTTTTATACAGCCGTTCTATTCGCCTGATTTCAATATCAAGAACCTGCCGCCCCAGTTCCGTTATACAGTATATTTTCCGCTTCTCTTCCTCACGGACAAAAGCAATCAGCCCGTCCCGTTCCATCTTTGAAAGGGTTCCATACATAGTTCCGGGACTGATCACAACTTCTCCTTCTGTTATCTTTTTTACCTGCTGGCTGATTCCATAGCCATGCTGTTCCCGCCGCAGACAATATAAAATATAAAACCCTGTTTCTGTCATCGGGATATATATTCGTTTAATTCTTTTCTCCATATATCCTCCTTATATCTTATCACAATGCATCGTAGTTCGATATAATCAATATATCGCACCGCAATGTATTTGTCAATCTCATTTTCACGCAAAGTATAAAATAGTTTCAATTTCACATTTAATTTATAGTAAAAAAAGGGGCTGTCTATTTCCCGACAGCCCCTCGTTAATGCTCATCTCTTTACGGATTGATTACCGAAGGTTAATGGAGACCTTCTTTAATGTTCATCTCTTTATGGATTGGCTACCAAAGGTCAATGGAGACCTTCACTCTTTATTCTTACCAAAGAAATTACAAAAATATCCGTATCTGCACCTTTTTTATAAATGCCGATATGCAGTCCCGGCAGAATAATAAGAGATTCAATTGAACTTCTTACTTATAATACTCATTTTCCAATAAATATCTACTGGCATTTTATACAAAATACAGACAAAATCCATATTTGATATTCTATCTGCCTATCTCTTACATAGTTTCAAATGCCCAAATTGCGAAATTTTCAGACAATTTGTTTGTTACCTGTCACTTACCCGTACTATTTTGTAATATCTTACACCTTTTCATTATATAAACTGCCGCTCTCTATTTTACATTTTCTATAAATTTTTCATACCAAAGCGGTATCTCATGTGAAACTCTTACTGGCTTTCCATTCTTATAAATTGCAAATCTGCGAAACTCTATGGTATTATCATAAAATGCCGCCAAATCACATTCCGGCAGAACAATTTTCAAATTATCAAAAGTTTCAATATATCTTCTTTCTATATCCTGCTCTGCAATACCATGACCACCTTGCTTCATACGTCCGGCTACTCTTTCTTTTGCAATATCTGCACTCTCAACCCCGATATAATGTAGTTCAATAAAATATCCTCTATTCTTTGCTTTTGTTACATTATTTATTATTGACTTTCCGCACAATGTAGTTTCCTGATTAAAAGTAATGTCTTCATCAAAATACTTGGCAATTTTCTTTACTGCAATTTTTCCGGCAGTCATAACATCAGCCATCTCTCTCCAATCGCCAAACTCTCTCAAGATTTCATCTGTATTCACTCTTGGCATACTCTGAGGCTTTGTAGTGATTGGTACAACGTCGATTTACCCGCCCCATTAACACCTGCTATTAAAATATATTTTTTCACTAAAAGAGATTCCTTTCTATTACCTGTCGCTGTTTCTTTTGCAGAAGAAAATTACCCACCATTTCATAAAAGCCCCTTTGCTCTTCTGTTTCCGCCTCCAATACAAGCTGTAAAGTATCTTCCGGTTGAAGCATTTTTATATCTTCATAAATTTTTTCATATTTTTTAACATCGCACATACCAACACCTCCATTATGAAATCTGCGTAAGTTCAAAATATATTATAACCTAGATAGCCTGAAATGTTAATAGGTCAGAAAAACTCCGCAGGAAAAACCTGCGGAGTCCATATTCTTGAATCTGTAAATTTTTTGCCTACCGCTTGCTAAACTGCGGTGCTCTACGCGCTGCCTTAAGACCGTATTTCTTACGCTCTTTCATACGCGGATCACGTGTCAAATATCCCGCTTTTTTAAGTGCCGGCCTGTAATCTGCATCAGCCTCAATAAGCGCTCTCGCGATACCATGACGGATCGCTCCTGCCTGTCCTGTATAGCCGCCGCCCTTAACATTCACGATAACATCGAACTTGCTCTCTGTCTCTGTCAGCGCCAACGGCTGACGAACAATTACCTTCAATGTCTCTAATCCGAGATAATCGTCAATATCTCTTTTATTTATTGTAATCTTCCCTGTTCCGGGTACAAGATATACTCTTGCAATTGATTTTTTTCTTCTTCCTGTTCCATAAAATCTTGCTGCTGCCATCTTTATATCCTCCTTTCGACCTTCCTAATTAAAGTTTCAGCTCTTCCGGCTTCTGAGCCTGCTGCTCGTGCTCTGGTCCGGCGTATACATGAAGTTTCTTAATCATAGCTCTTCCTAAAGGTCCCTTTGGAAGCATTCCCTTAACTGCCAGTTCAATCACCTTCTCCGGCTTCTTATCCATCATCTCTGCCAGAGTAGTCTCTCTCATTCCTCCAACATACTCGGAATGGTTGTAATATACCTTCTGGCTCATCTTCTTGCCAGTGACTTTAACTTTTTCTGCGTTAACGATTATTACATAATCGCCAGTATCAACATGCGGAGTAAATTCCGGCTTATTCTTGCCTCTTAAAATCTTAGCTACTTCTGATGACAGACGTCCCAAAGTACATCCGGCAGCATCAACAACATACCATTTTCTTTCAATCTTATCTGGATTAGCCATATAAGTTTTCATTGGTTTCCCTCCTATGAATCATTACATTACTTCTAAAACTAACTCTATTAGAATCAGATGCCTCCGGGGCTTTGGAGCAATCTGTTTCTCCTGTCGTCATACTTTTTTATTATATTATAGGGTTTTTCACCTGTCAACCATTTTTTACTGTTTCTCCACCGCCGATTTAGCCTGATTTAGCGATTTTCCATTGTGCCATACTATAAATCTATGGTAAACTATAGAGGACAAAACCATTACATTACTACAAGAAGGAGTGAAACAACATGTGGGCTTATAAAGGAGTATTTTATCAGATATACCCGATTGGATTCTGTGGCGCGCCCTACGCCAACGACGGCGTCTATGCGCCCCGTATACGAAAATTAATGGACTGGAGTTCCTACCTGAAGGAACTGGGGATTGACGCGATTATCCTGAATCCGATTTTCGAGTCCGACAACCACGGCTATGACACCAGAGATTTTTGCACCATCGACTGCCGTCTAGGCAATAACGAAGACTTCGCGGCAGTATGCAAAGATCTCCACGAGCATAATGTAAAGATTGTTCTTGACGGGGTATTCAATCATGTAGGACGCGGTTTCTGGGCGTTTAAGGACGTACAGGAAAAGAAATGGGATTCCCCATACAAGGACTGGTTCCATATCAGCTTCGACGGCAATAGCTGCTACAATGACGGTTTCTGGTACGAGGGCTGGGAAGGGCATTTTGAACTGGTGAAGTTAAATTTGCAGAACCCGGCAGTTGTAGACTATCTGCTGGACTGTGTAAAATTCTGGGTAAAGGAATTTGATATCGATGGACTCCGGCTGGATGTAGCATACAGTCTTGACCACAACTTCATGCGCGCCCTGCGCCGTTTTACCAGTGAACTCAAGCCGGAATTTGCCCTGATCGGAGAGGTTCTATTCGGCGATTACAACTTAATCGTAAATGATGAAATGCTGCATAGCTGCACCAACTATGAATGCTATAAAGGGATTTACTCCAGCTTCAATTCTATGAATATGTTCGAGATCGCCCATTCCCTGCACCGCCAGTACGGCTCTGACCAATGGTGCATTTACCGGGGAAAACATCTTGTAAATTTTGTAGACAACCATGATGTGACCAGACTTGCTAGCATCCTGACCAACAAAGAGCATATCTGTCCCGCCTACGGCCTGCTCCTTGGCATGCCCGGCATCCCTTGCATTTATTATGGAAGCGAATGGGGCGCAGAGGGGCAGAAAGCGCCGGATAATGATTATGCGCTCCGCCCATGCTTTGAAGCTCCCGAACCAAATGAACTGACAGAATATATCGAAAAGCTGATTGCCATCCGCCAAAAGAGCGACGGCCTCTGCAACGGCAGCTACCGCAATGTAGTTCTCACCAACCATCAGCTAATCTTTGAGCGGGCTTCTGAAAAAGATCGGATGATGGTAGCCATCAACGCCTCCGGCGAACCTTACACAGCGCAGCACGGCGATTTAAACGGTTCCGCAGCCGACCTGATCAGCGGAGAGACATTTACTCTGAACGGACAGCTTGAGATGGCTCCCTACAGCGTACAATATTTGAAGTTTTAAGGATACCTGCGCGGCGGAATCTGCCCTGCCAGAAAGCCGAAAGCAGCGGCTCCTCTTATACAAAGCATCAAAGGGTGCTTTTAGCGGCAGTGAAATCCACTGCTTACTAAGGCTTGGATGATCAGGCTATCCTGAGCATTCTAGCCGCAGTTAGCAGTTAGTTCACTGGCGCGTTACCCAGCTTTGCATAAGAGGAGCCGCTGCTTTCGGCTTTCTGGCAGGGCAGATTCCGCCCCACACATCCCGCCACACATCCCTATTTCATAACCACTTTCCGGAAATTCTTCTTCCCTTTCTTGACGATCATTCCTTCTCCCTCAAATGCTTCCGGGCCGTAAGCAGTCTTGATATCCGTTACCTTTTCGCCGTCCGCCGTCACGCCGCCCTGCTGCACCGCGCGTCTCGCTTCCGCTCTAGAGGGAACCAGCCCGCTCTTTACCAGCACGTTTAATATATCAATGCTTCCGTCGGTAAAATCTTCCCCGGAAAGCTCTGCCGTCGGCATATCTGCCGCCGCGCCCTGACTAAACAGCGCCTTCGCCGCCGCCTGCGCCTTTTCGGCTTCCTCCCCGCCATGCACCAGCTTGGTCAGCTCATAAGCAAGGATCTCCTTCGCCGTATTTAGCTGCGCGCCTTCCCATGCGTCCATCTTATCAATTTCCTCCAGCGGCAGGAATGTCAGCATTCGGATACACTTCAGCACATCCGCATCCGCAACATTTCTCCAGTACTGGTAGAAATCAAATGGAGACGTCTTTTCCGGGTCAAGCCATACCGCGCCGCTCTGGGTCTTCCCCATCTTCTTGCCTTCTGAATTCAGAAGGAGGGTGATGGTCATCGCTCCCGCATCCTCTCCAAGCTTCCGGCGGATCAGCTCCGTGCCGCCCAGCATATTGCTCCACTGGTCGTCCCCGCCAAACTGCATATTACAGCCGTATTTCTGAAACAGCGCATAGAAATCATAGCTCTGCATGATCATGTAGTTAAATTCCAGAAAACTAAGCCCTTTCTCCATTCTCTGCTTATAGCATTCTGCCGCCAGCATGCGGTTTACGGAAAAATGAGCCCCCACTTCCCGGAGTACCTCGATGTAATTCAGATCCATCAGCCAGTCCGCATTATTTACCATAAGCGCCTTCCCATCAGAAAAATCAATAAAACGGCTCATCTGCTTCTTAAAGCACTCACAGTTATGTTGGATGGTCTCCGGTGTCATCATCTGGCGCATATCCGTCCTCCCCGACGGGTCGCCGATCATTGCCGTTCCGCCGCCGATCAATGCGATCGGCTTATTCCCCGCCTCCTGAAGGCGCTTCATCAGGCACAGCGCCATAAAATGCCCTACGTGAAGGCTGTCCGCCGTGGGATCAAAACCGATATAGAACACAGCCTTTCCGTTGTTTACCAGATCCTTAATCCTTTCCTCGTCCGTTACCTGCGCGATCAGTCCACGCGCCTTTAGTTCTTCATAAATTCCCATAGTTTCCTCTCCTTTGCATCATGATGATTCAAGATTTTACAAAAGCCACAAAACCGCAATCCGTAGGATGGTCCAGAATATAACAGTTATCCCTGTATTTCAAATACCGAAACAGCATGCAGCCAATCGTCGTATCTCCTCCGGCGCTCAGCGTATTCAATACGCCGAGAAGAAAGATCACTTGATTTCCTACAAACAGCGCCGCCAGAAACATTCCGATGCCCAGCGCAAGAAACGGCGTCAGCAGTCCCACAAGGTAGTGTCTGGGCTTTAAAGGCTCCTTACAGTGGCAGTAAGGCGTCAGCGACTCCCACATCATCCCCAGATAAATGCTCTGCCATTTCTTCTTAGTCCATTTCACCCATCCGAGGCCATGCAGCAGTTCATGGACAAAAATAAGCGCCAGAAAAGAAATCCAGAACACCACCATTTCCCGAATGCCAAAAGAGCCTTCTCCTCCTTTCCTCGCCAGTATCCAGATCATAAACTGGAGCGCTGCAATAGGCCCGGCTGTCACAAATGCCATACCATTCGCCTTTAAGACGGAAATCGTCTCCTGATGCTCTTCATAGCCCTCCTCAAAAAGTCTCTGCTTCTGCATCTCATAATTTGCAATAATTTTTTCCTTTTCCGGTGTCAAATGCTTTTCTTTTGCCATACTTCCTCCTTGCTTTTTTGCTTCGCGGAAGTCAAATACCCCATAGCAGACTGCTGGGTATTTGACCCTCGCGGCAGTCGCCAAATATCCATGCAAGCATGGCTGCTTGGCTCGTTGCTTCGCGGAAATAAAAACGCCCTTACCCAATAAATGGATAAGGACGAATTACTCCGTGGTACCACCTTTTTTCACCGGAAACTCACGCCTCCGGCCTTGGCGGCTGCCTTTGCAGCCTCTGCGCGTAACGTGCGCCCGCGTCGCAGCCTACTCATGCGCCCGGCATCCTAGTACAACGAATCTTAAATAATTGGCCGGTTGGCCTGCCTGTTGTACTAGCTGTGCAGATCCGGAATCTCCTTTCGGTGCGCGGCTCTAAGATGTATTCACACTTCTCTCCTTCTTGCGCCTCTCACCTGCCGGCCGCTCTCTGTAAGGGTGTGGGAACTGTTACTTCTTCTTTTCTCAGCCTTTCTGCTCTATTGCTGGATAGTCTAACTGATTTCTAAATCTTTGTCAAGCGGTTCTCTTTATTCTTGCCCTTCTTTTGTAATACACTGTTATGGAATTTGCAGCAAGTGCAAAATCCTTGGCTGAACTGTCACTTCTTTTCCGTCTCAGGCTCCATGCTCAAAGGGCGGTCTTTGCTATCCTTGATACTATATTTCTCCTGATATTCCTCGAACAAATCCCTGTATTTCTTTGCATTTTCAGCAAGCAGCCTTCTATATTCTTCCCTGCCGTCGTCCGCCATAGTGGAAGTATGAATATGCATATCCGCATCGATATCGTCCATCTTAACCGTTGCGCTGGCCGCGCCCCTGCAGTGGGCCACAATACGGTCAAAACTGTTCAGCAGATCGTTAAATACCGTTCCCTGCGCCAGATCGCACTCTCCGTGGCTCAGCCGGATCACATGGCGCATCTTCAGCTCCTCACAGAGCGCCGTTACCACAGCCGCCAGAGATTTCACCCGCATCGCCTTTTCCTTGTCATGCTTTTCAACACTATGTACCGTCATCTCCGCAGTCTCGCGCACCGCGTCCATTACCACGTTCAGTTCAGCCCTCGCTTCTTCAGACAGGGAAATATTCCCTTCATGGATATTGTTCGTCACTCTGGCCACATTTGACGCATAATCGCCTACCCGCTCCAGATCACTGATAATATGCAGGCAGAGCGAAACCTTTCTCGTCTGCATCGTATTCAGCTCTCTCTTGGTCAGCAGCATCAGGTATTCCCCAAGCTTCGTCTCGAACTTATCAATCAAATCCTCTTTTCTCTGAACCTTATTGAATTTGTCCTGACTGAATTCATTAATCAGGTTCAGGGATCGGCCCACATTCTTGCGGACCTTTTTCGCCATATCGTTCATAACCCTTCCAGACTGTCCGATTGCCAGCGCCGGATACCGGAGCAGACGTTCCTCAAGCATGTCAAAGTTCGCGTCGTCCTCAAGATCTTCTTCTGTATCTTTAATAAGGCTTCTCGCAAGCTTCTCAAGCTTCGGAATAAATGGGAAGAGCACGCATACCGTCGCAACCCGGAATACCGTATTGATCGTAGCGATCATGACCGGACTCATCGTCATATTCAGGAAAGTAAACTGCACCACTGCGTTTACACTATAGAATACGACAGACCATATCAGCATACCAAATAAGTCGTTCAGCAGATAGATCAACGCGGTTCTTTTTCCGTTCTTATTTGCTCCAATCGCGGAAATCAGTACCGGACACGCCGCGCCCACGCCGATACCCAGAATAATCGGATATGCCGTAGCAAACGTCAGAGAACCGGTAACAGACAGCGCCTGCAGAATACCGACAGAGGCCGACGCACTCTGGAGAACCGCCGTAAACGCGATACCCAGCAGGATACCCGCTATCGGATTGGAAAACATGGTGAGCATACTGGTAAATGTCTCGCTCTCCTTCAAGGGCGCAACCGCCCCGCTCATCGTCTGCATGCCAAACATCAGAATTGAAAAGCCAAGCATAATATTTCCTATGTTCCGGTATACCGTCCTCTTAGACAGCATACGGAACAAGGTACCGACAATCGCAACCACCGCGCTGATCGTCGCCGTGGACAGGATCTTGGCTATCCCGCTTGACCCCTCAATGTAGGAAAGACAGAGAATCCATCCGGTAATACTGGTACCGATATTCGCGCCCATGACAATACCGATCGCCTGTTTCAGCTTCATCATACCAGAGTTAACAAAACCAACCACCATAACCGTTGTGGCGGATGACGACTGGATAACCGATGTAACTCCCGCTCCCAGCGCAACCCCTTTCAGCGGCGTATTCGTCATCTTATAGAGAAACGCCTCCAGTTTATTGCCCGCAACCATCTTAAGCCCGTCGCCCATAAGCGACATACCGAAGAGAAACAGGGCTACTCCGCTAAGCAGTGATAATACCATCGAAAATATGTCCATAACATCCTCCTTTGTAATATACATCCTGTGTGAACAACATCTTCAAACAGGCTCATTCCTTTGTTATGTGCCAAAAATTCCTTTTATTCCATTTTCTAATATACCATTATTTTCTCTGCCTGTCTATCCGCATATTAACCTAAAATCGATAACAGTTCAGCCTTCAGCAGAACTGTTTCTAAAATCGCTCATTCTCCATACTGGATCTTTGTCAGCACCAGCCCTTGCGGCGGCGCCGTCACTCCCGCCTCTGTGCGCTTTCCGGCCTCAAGGATCTCACGTACCTTTTCCGGCTCATAAAAACCCCTTCCCACGCGGATCAGGGTTCCCGCGATGATCCTTACCATATTGTACAGGAATCCATTTCCGGTAATCCGAAGGACGATCTCATCCTTCTCCCGGTCAATCTGTATCCGGTAGATTGTCCGTACCGTATCCGAAGTATTGGTCCTCACATTACAGAAACTGGCAAAATCATGCTCTCCCATCAGAAAATCCGCGCCTTCCCTCATCCGCTCCACATCCAGCGGAAAGGAAACAAAGGCCGCCGTCCTCCGCTTCAGAGGATTCGGGACAGTCCCATTATAAATATGGTATTCATAGGTCTTTGTAATAACCTCCTGATACCTTGGGTGCCAATCTAACGGAACCTCCTCCGACTTTACGATTACGATATCCTCCGGCATCCGCTGATTCAGGGCATAGGAAAAGCGCTCCGGCGGAATCCGGCTCTCTGTATCAAACACAGCCACATTTCCAAGAGCATGGACGCCCGAATCCGTCCGGCTGGCTCCAATCACCCGGATCTCCTCTCCGGTAAGCCCTCCGATCTCTCGGTTTAACACCTCTTCCACCGTAATCCCGTTGGGCTGCACCTGCCATCCACAATAGTCCGTACCATCATACGCAACCGTAAGTTTCATCCGCCTCATCTACATACCTCTCTAAAAAATCCAGATATGAAGGGGTACATACCTTCCAATCAGCACCACGCCCGCCACATACAGAATTACAATTACATAAGCCGCCTTATCACGCCCGGTATACTTGAGCGGATTCATCTTGGTCCTTCCTTCCCCGCCGCGATAACACCTTGCCTCCATAGCCATCGCAAGATCATTGGCGCGCCGGAAAGCCGATACAAATAACGGAACCAGAATCGGAATCATACTCTTTGCCTTCTGTAAAATATTTCCGCTCTCTAGATCCGCTCCTCTGGCTATCTGCGCTTTCATAATCTTATCCGTCTCCTCAAGAAGAATGGGGATAAAACGCAGCGCAATCGACATCATCATCGCAATCTCATGAACCGGTACATGCAGCCTTCCAAGCGGCTTTAACAGACTCTCAAGCCCGTCCGTCAATTCATTGGGCGTCGTCGTAAAAGTCATAAGCGACGATCCTGTAATCAAATAAATCAGCCGGACCGCCATCAAGACTGCATTCCTCAAGCCTCCCTCTGTTATCGTAAATATCCATGCTGAAAAAATAACCGCTCCTTCTTTTATCAAAAAGAGATTAAACAAAAGCGTAATCATAAGAAGCATGATAACCGGCCTCATGCCTCTCATAATATATGGAAACGGAACCTTTGACAGACGGATAATAACCGCAAGAAAGACAGTTGCGATAAGATAGCCTGAAATATTCTTAAATAAAAACAGGGAGATCAGATACAGAACCGTCGCAGTCAGCTTCACTCTTGGATCCAACCTGTGGAGAACGCTCTTTGCCGGGTAATACTGCCCGATCGTAATATCTCTAATCATTGCCAAGCACCTCCATAATACTGTCCGCCGCCTCTTTTACCGTTGTGGCCCCTGTATTTACATCAAACCCTTTTTCCGCAAGCTCATGCATAATGTATGTTACCTGCGGCGCGGCAAGGCCTACCTCTTCCAGCTCCCTATAATGGGAAAAAACTTCCTTCGGCGTACTGTTAAACATTACCTGCCCCTGATTCATTACAACAATCCGGTCAGCATATTTTGCAATATCTTCCATACTGTGGGAGACCAGAATAACAGTCATATCGCTTTCCCGATGCAGATATGCAATCTGGTCCAGTATCTCGTCCCGTCCCTTCGGGTCTAGTCCCGCCGTTGGTTCATCTAAAATCAGTACTTTAGGCCGCATGGCAAGAACCCCCGCAATCGCGGCCCTGCGCTTTTGTCCTCCGGACAATTCAAAGGGCGAAAATTTATAATATTTCTCCTTCAGTCCAACAAGCCTCAGCGCCTCCTTTGCGCGCTCCTCGCATTCTTCTTTCGAAAGCCCCTGATTTTTCGGACCAAAACAAACGTCCGAAAGAACGTCCACTTCAAATAGCTGATGCTCTGGATATTGGAATACCAGCCCCACCTGATTCCGGAGTTCCTTCATATTGTAATTGCCGCTATATATATTTTCCCCATTATAATAAAGTTCTCCGTCAGTTGCCTTAATCAGGCCGTTTAGATGCTGTATCAGTGTGGACTTACCCGATCCGGTATGACCGATAATCCCTACAAATTCCCCATGGGGAATCTCCAGACAGATATCCTTTAGCGCCTGTTTTTCATAGGCTGTTCCCTGACTATATACATAGTTTAAATGTTCTATCTTAATCGACATATTGCTTCCACCAGCTCTTCCTTCCTCAAAATCCCGGCTGGAATATCCAGTCCGCGTTTCCTTAGTTCATCTGCAAGTATCGTTACCTGCGGAACATCCAGACGATATCTTTTCAGCATATCCATCTGGGAGAAGATTTCTCTGGGCGTCCCCTCCATCACCACATGACCGTGATCCATAACAAAAACGCGGTCTGCGTCGATAACCTCTTCCATGTAGTGGGTAATCAAGATGACTGTTACTTTCTCCCGCTTCCTTAGCTCTTCTACGGTTCGAAGCACCTCTTTCCGTCCGTTGGGGTCTAACATAGCTGTCGGCTCATCCAGCACGATGCATTTCGGCCTCATAGCAATGACTCCCGCGATAGCAACTCTCTGCTTCTGCCCTCCGGACAGCTTATTTGGCGAATGGTGCCTATAAGAAATCATGCCGACTGCCTTTAAGCTTTCCTCCACCCGTTTCCAAATATCGTCTGTGGGAACTCCCAGATTCTCCGGCCCGAATCCCACATCTTCTTCTACAACTGTTCCAATAATCTGATTATCCGGATTCTGAAATACCATGCCGGCAGACTGTCTCACATTCCACAGTTCCCTCGCATCGCTGGTGTTCCTCCCTCCGACCCACACAGCGCCCTCAGTAGGCACTAAAATCGCATTGATGTGTTTGGCCAAAGTAGATTTCCCAGAGCCATTATGTCCAAGAATTGCAATGAACTGCCCTTCCTCCACCTCCAGATTGACCTGATCGATGGCTCGGTAAGCGCCAATCACATTGCCCTCTTCATCTCTTTTTGCATATTCAAAGATCAAATCTTCGGTCTGAACCATCCTTTCCATAATAGTTTCAGCCTCCTTATCTTTTTTGTTTCTAGTGATATTACTCTTTTTCCGGCTCCGGATAATCCACTCCTTTAGTGTCAACCGTAACTTTCTTCATCATCTGCGTCTCCATCGGACGATCGCTGTAATCCGTCGGTACAGCCGCAATCTTATTTACCACATCCATACCCTCAATAATCATACCGAACGCTGCATACTGTCCGTCCAGATGCGGAGAATCCTTATGCATAATAAAGAACTGAGAGCCTGCAGAATCCGGATGCATCGCCCGTGCCATAGACAGTACGCCCTCCGTATGACGCAGCTCATTCACAAATCCATTCTGTGAAAACTCGCCTTTGATCTGATATCCCGGTCCTCCCATGCCGTTTCCGTTCGGGCATCCACCCTGAATCATAAATCCGCTGATAACCCGATGAAAAATCAGTCTGTCGTAATATCCTTTTTTTACCAGCGAGATAAAATTATTTACCGTATTCGGCGCTACGTCCGGATACAGCTCCGCCTTCATAACGTCCCCATTTTCCATTTCAATCGTAATAATTGGATTCTCCATCTTCATTTACCCCATTTCTTTTATTATTGTTTTTATATTTATTTCTTTGCTATAATCTCATCAATTGTAACACGCAGATTTCCCAAAATCAACCGGCGGCTGTTACTGCGTGTTGTTACTGCGAACGGAGTGAGCAATAACTAGAATAGAATACAACCCCCAGTATCACAGCGCCGCCTGCAAATTCCCGAAGTCCCGGAATCTCTCCCAGCACAAAAAAGGCCGCCAGAATCCCGTATACCGATTCCAGTCCGGATATAATACCCGCCGTCTGTACTTTCACATGCTTTAATCCTTCTATAAACAAAGAATGTGCTCCCGCTGTGAATGCGACTCCAAGTATGATAAGTCCCGTAATATCCCATCCTGTAAATACCGGACGAAGGAAAAACACTGCCGGCAGCAGTACCACCGCCGCCGTCCCCTGCTCGTAGAGCGATACCAGCGGTCCCGGATACCGGTCCGAAAAACTGCGGTTCATCAGCGACAGAATCCCATAGCTAAGACTCCCGGCCATTCCCCATATCACGCCTCTGGTCATCGCATTTCCCATCTGAAATTCCGGTACAATGAGCATAACCCCCGCCAGCATAATAACTGCGCAGATTATGCTTGATTTTTTCAACCTCTCGTGATAAATATAAGGCTCTAAAAAAGTCACAAACAGCGGATAAGTTGAGAAAGTCAGCGTCCCCACAGCCACTGTAGATACCTGTATGGACTGCATAAAAGTCGTCCAATGGATGGCAAGAATCACTCCCGCCCCTATCATGAACAAAAAATCTCTCCGGTCTCTCAGCTTAACCGGCTGCTTTCTGAGTTTGAACAGCGCAAACAAAAATATCGAGGAACAAAAAACTCTGCCCCATGAAATCACAATGGCGGGCTGCGCCACCAGTTTCCCAAACAATCCGGACAGCCCAAATCCCATCACTGCAATATGTACCAATAGCAAGCTCTTTTTCTGCTGATTCATATCAAATTACCCTCTTCGCTCTTATGTATTTTTTTAATAGTCTGCGCCGGATCTCTCGAAAATACACATATTATACTCTTTCCGCCCTTGCCGTAACGCTTCCTCTGTGCGCAGCGTCCAGACTGCCACAGGAACTCCAAACAATTTCCTGCAGACAGATACGCTGAAATTCGGCAGATCCTTCATCTTATAAGAAATGAAATCCGGCCTTCCCAGCAGGTTCAAAAGCAAAAACCGAATCAGAAACCGCAGCAGATAAGGCTCTTTTTCCTCACTTTTCGTCAGATTGCAGGAAAGCTGTCCCCGCAGGATCCCCGGCGCATGCTTCCGGTACCAGTAAAGCCCCATCGTATTAAACGACTGAACCATAAAACGTCCCCTGTAATCCTTGAGCATTTGATAAGAAGCCTGGCAGACCGCAGTATTCCGTCCCGGAATCTTAAGTTCAATCAGAAGCGGCACTCGTCCGTCCACATAAGACAGCACTTCCCCAAGCTCCGGAATCCGCTCCGCCGTATTCAGCAGATGAAACCTTTTAAGCTCCGCCATGGTATAAGCCTCCACATCTCCCGGTTCCTTGCACATCCTCTCTAGCGTATCGTCATGAAATACTGCAAGCTTCCCATCCTTTGTAATATGGACATCCAATTCAATCCCATATCCTCTTGCAACTGCCGCCTGAAATGCGGCCATAGAATTTTCCGGAATAAATTTCTCCTTATTGTGATAGCCTCTGTGTGCAAACATCCCGTGATCATACTGCATAACGTCCGAAATACGGGTTGTCCGCGGATAAACCGCATACAAATATAAACCGGCAAGCACTGCCGCCGTCAAAATAAAACAGCCTGATACCGGCATGATTCACCAATCCTTTCCTGTTATACTTATCATCCAATAATCAGCCGTACCTTATCCGGCTCCAGAGCTGCAGCCACTCTTCGCTGAAGAAATACCGGTTCCCCGTCCGTATGCACGGGCAGCGGTTTTGTGCTTTCGAATACTGCCTTCCTGCAGGTATAGGTATACACTCCCTGAAAAACCGTATGCCACCCCTTATACGCCGTAGGCAGCAAAAACAACGTCTTCAACTTAGGGATTCCCGCAATAACCGTCACATCCATCACATCGTCCCCCGGATCCGCCTTCGGACAGAATTTAAAACCTCCCCCCTCATATGGGTGGTTCATTGCCGTCGCAAAATAGACCTGTTCATAGGAAACCGGCTCCCCGTCATCCAGGCTTACCGTCATCCGGCCAGGTTTTAAGGCAAGCATCTGCGCCAGCGCAATCCCCACATAGGTAAGCTTCCCAAGATGCAGTTTGTTTAACAACAGCTTCAGCTTAGAAACCACCGCATAATGGCAGATTCCCGCATCAAACCCAAGTCCGCTGCTGACCGCAAATCTCCTCTTGCGTTCTCCTTCCCAGTAAGTCAGAAGCCCCACATTGATCATCGCATATTTCTTCGGAGTCAGAATCGCTGCAAGGGCCTTCTCCGGCTCATAAGGATGATGAAAATATCTGGCAAAATCATTACTCGAACCAATCGGAATGTACCCCAGTGTCACCTTGGACAGCTCTTCTATCCCATTCAGCACCTCATTCACCGTCCCGTCGCCTCCCAGCACAACAATTGTATGCTCTTTTCCATCTGACGTAATCTCTCTTACAATTCGGGACGCATGTCTCTGGTATTTGGTAAAATATACCTGATAAGAAACCTCCTTATCCTTTAAAATCCTTTCTACCTCGCTCCATACCTTTCCTCCCAAGCCGGAGCGGGCGTTTGGATTTGTAATAAAAATATACATACCTTTCTCCTTCGTATGTGTCTTCATGTTACAATTCTCGGTAACAAATGCATACAAATTATACTCTGTTTCAGAAATATCTGCAATATCGAAAGAATTTATTAATTCCACGTCCATTATATTGTTGAATTTTCCTTTTCATGTTATAATCGGGTGGATTCCAAATATACTATTATACATGGACTTGAAAGGAAGTAATACGATGGAGATAAAGAAGCTATTTAAAAAGTATAACCATGCTTACGTATTTCTGTATGGCCTTATTTATATGCCATGGTTTATGTATTTGGAAAAACATGTGACAAATGGTTATTTTCTAATCCATTCGCCTTTAGATGACTATATTCCTTTTGTGGAATATTTTGTTATACCGTACCTGCTATGGTTTTTATTTATTGCTGCAGGTTCTTTCTACCTGTTCTTTACAGACAAGAAAGAATTTCTCCGGATGGCGGCCTTTTTAATCGCCGGGATGACCGTATTTCTGATTATTTGTACGGTTTATCCCAACGGATTGAATCTCCGTCCGGCTGAATTTCCAAGAGAAAATATATTTACTGATTTAGTACGCTATGTATATTCTGTTGATACGCCTACTAACGTACTGCCAAGTATGCATGTATTTAATTCCATTGGCTTATGCATCGGGCTTACCCGGACAGCATCTCTGAAAAACAGGCCCAAGATACGTCTTGGCATACAACTTTTCACCCTGTCCATCATCCTGTCAACTGTTTTCCTAAAGCAGCACTCGGTGACAGATGTGATCGCCGGCATTGTTCTGTCCGGCATCTTATATCAGTTCATCTATGTCCGCGAACGCAGGCGGGCTCATCGGCTTTTGCATCAGCCGGTTATTTAACGTCAAATAATATAAGCAATGTATTTCTCAAACGCTGCCGGTATCGGGTAGCGTTTTTGTATTTCCTGTGGGCGGGCAAATATCATATCGGCATTGCAAGATTTTTCCAGCTCATCCACCCGAATCTGATATCCAATCATGTGCCACTCTACATGGCTGAAAATGTGCTTTGCCGCGCCTAACGGCTGAATCCTTAATGGTACAAGCCCGATAGATTTGCTGTATTCCAGCACCTCCTCATAGCTCAAATGCCCCTCTAACCCCGGAAGCTCGTACAACCCCGCCAAAAGCCCGGTATCCGGCCTTCTTCGTATCCCCCTGGTCTCCCCGTCCCGGAATATTACAATCGTCCGTTTTTCGATTCTTCTAGGCGCAGCCTTTTTTTTCACAGGAAGTTCCGTCTCCCGCCCTTCTGCATGCGCGGCGCACCATCCCCTTACCGGACACGCTGCGCAGTCCGGCACTCCATTAGGCGCGCAGACAATAGCGCCCAGTTCAATCAAGCCCTGATTAAAATCACTGGCGGCATCCGCCGGTATTACCTGCTCTAGAAGCTCTTCCATTTTCTTTCGCACACTCTGCTTCATAATATCTTCGCTGCTGCCGGTAATACGGGAAATTACCCGCAGTACATTCCCGTCCACCGCAGGCTTAGGAATGCCATAGGCAAAAGAACTGATCGCCCCTGCAGTATAATTCCCAATCCCGGTTAATCCGCGGATTTCCTCATATTCCACAGGAAACTTTCCATGGTAGTCTATCATAATCTGTCTGGCCGCCTTCTGCATATTGCGGACACGGTTATAATAGCCCAGCCCCTCCCACAGTTTGAGAAGCACCTCTTCCTCTGCCTGTGCCAGCGCCTTCACATCCGGCAACGCCTCCAAAAATCTGGCATAGTAAGGCTTTACGGCCTCTACCCTGGTCTGCTGCAGCATAATCTCAGACACCCATACTCGATAAGGATCCGGATTCTTTCTCCATGGCAGATCTCTTTTATTTGCACGAAACCAACTGACTATCGGTCCCGGAAGCTTTTTTAGAACCCGAAGCCTTTCTGCGTCCAAAAGCTCTTTCTTTGTAAGCGCTGCCGGCACTTTCTCTGCAAGCTCGATAAAATCACTCCCCACTCTGCAGTCATACGCCGCTATTTTTACGCCTCTGTCCGCCGCCCTTCTTAATATCTCGCCAAACTTCGGATGCGTATCCATATTCGGGGTAAAATAATCCACGTCCTTCATCTGTACCACAAAGAGCACATAGGCTTCATACCCTTCCTCCATAGCATGAACCAGCTCTTCCACATGCTTCACAGCGCGCTCACTTGGCGCGTCCGGAAAACGTACCCTCCCGTCCTCCTCCAGATTAACCCCTTTTACTTCAATGAATATCCGGCGTTCTCCCGCTTCTACATAGAAATCAAACCGGGAATCCCCATACTTGCATTCCGGCTGGATTTTGGTAATTCCGGATATCATATTTCCCGCTTCAAGCCATTCCCTAACCACCTGATTCGGAGACTGAGAATCCAGATTTACCATCCTGATCTGCTTGGACAAACTGCCGTCTGCATCCCGAACCAAGCATTCCTTTTCCACCGTAATCAAATCCCATCTCGTCTTTCTAGACGGCTGGTCAGACTCCTGTACATACACAACGGCTCCCGGTATCAACAGTTCTTTGCACCTGCCCGTATTCTTCACATGAACCTTTTCTCTCCTGCCGCCTATCTCCACATAGGCAATAAACCGGTTGGGACGTTCCAGAAATATACCTCTGGCTGTATTCTCATATCTCATCTATACTCTCCTGACCACCCATACTTATTAAATTACTGTTGCATTATAACAATTATTGATCATGCTATTCAATACCTTCGTACAAAAAAGCCTATATATCGCTGATTTCTATATATTTTCATTCTTATAGATGTTTTGAATCGGATTCTTCCCCATACCGATTGTTCTTTTCCTATGAAAATGTTACGGTTATGGTATGAAATCCTAACCTAAGCTAAAGGAGATAAGAAAGTTATGGAACTAATTAAAGAACTGCCCGAGGTCTTTGAAGAATTTGCCCAGCAGCGCAAAAATTCGTTTCTTGCATTGAAAGAAATCAAAGATAAGGGAATCCCCGTTGTAGGCGCTTACTGTACTTACTTCCCACGGGAAATCGCTATAGCCATGGGCGCTGTAACCGTAGGTTTGTGCTCAACCTCTGATGAAACTATTCCAGTTGCGGAAAAAGATCTGCCTAAGAACCTCTGCCCGCTGATCAAATCCAGCTATGGATTCGCCGTAACCGACAAATGTCCCTTCTTTTACTTTTCTGATGTTGTTGTCGGTGAAACCACCTGCGACGGCAAAAAGAAGATGTACGAATACATGGCTGATTCAAAGAAGGTATTCCTAATGGAGCTTCCAAATACCCAGAATGAGGCAGCCCTTCAATTGTGGAAAAGCGAGATCATCCGGTTCAAGGAGTATCTGGAACAGGAATTTGGTACTGTCATTACTGAAGAGTCCATCCGTGAATCTATTAAAATTGAAAACCGCGCCCGTATAGCGCTAAAAAAGCTATACGCCGTAATGAAGCATGATCCCGCACCAATCAAAGGTCATGACTTATGGAAGGTTCTCTATGGCAGCGGCTTCAAATTCGACCGCTTGCAGATCCCGGATGAAGTAGACGCCCTGACCGCAAAGATTGAAAAGGAGTATGCAGCAGGGAAAATGGAAGAAAAGAAACCTCGTATCCTAATCACCGGATGCCCAATCGGCGGCGCTCCCGAAAAGGTCATCGACGCCATCGAAAACAACGGCGGTATCGTCGTAACCTTCGAAAACTGCTCCGGCGCCAAATCTGTAGACAAGCTGGTAGATGAAGACAATCCGGACGTATACGACGCGCTGGCAAAAAGATATCTAGATATCGGATGCTCTGTTATGACGCCGAATCCAAACCGTCTGGAGCTTCTTAGCAGACTCATTGATGAATACAAGGTTGACGGCGTGGTAGAAATGTCACTGCAAGCCTGCCATACATACAATGTGGAAACTCTCGCCATCCGCAGATTCGTCAATGAAAAGAAGGGTCTTCCTTATATCCATGTAGAAACGGATTACTCACAGGCGGATATTGGACAGTTAAATACCAGGTTAACCGCATTCTTGGAAATGCTGTAATAATATAAACTTATTGAACTACTAATGTCCGTTAAGTATATCCATATAAACAATGGCTTGACAGTGACCGAAAGGACAACAAATAGCCTAGTGGGAGCTTTGCCACTATAAAAGAAAAGAAGAATCCCCAAACTGTACGCTACTACGGTTTGGGGATTCTTTCTACGTTCACATGGAACTGTCATATCTTTTTGCCTATCGGCATTATAGCATATGCAAAAACTTTTGGCAATATGCTTTTGACAATCTTTAATTTATCCTTATCTGATATCAATCAAGATTTATTATGTGCTGCTTTCTTATACTTATTGGACATTAATTGCCCGATAAATACACTTACTATTTACTTCTTAACTTTTCTCTTTTTTGCCCCTCTGCCCATATTAAAGATCATCAGACTCACAACAACAATTCCTGACGAAAGCGCCGCAAGCACCCATCCTACAATCGGACTGGTATCGCCTGTTCTTGCCCCGGACGCCGTGGTGGTTTTACTATTCGTTTTATTTGTACCGCTCGTCGTTCCAGTTCCACTGGTAGTTCCGCTGCCTGTACTGGTTCCTGAAGTTGTATTGCCCGCAGCCCTTGTTGTACCGGTATTTGTTGAAGTCCCATTGCTCGTAGGGTTATTCGTAGAATTGGTTCCGCCGGGATTATTACCGTTATCGCCGCCAGGATTCTGATTATTGCCAGGCTCCTCTTCCTCAACCACATTGACCGTAAGCGTTGCAGAAGCAGAACCCTTCGCAGCATCCGGTTCCTCCCTTGTATAGGTTACCGTCAATGTCTTACCGCCCAGCGTAGTCATATCAATATCTTCTTCATTAGTCGTAATGGAATCCTGTCCGCCTCCCTTTGGCACTGGCTCTGTATAACCGTCTCCATATCTGGCGGTTACCTTCAGGTCATTTACCATCAATGCCTCGCCCAGCTTATATGTTGTCTTTGCCTTCTCTACAGTAATACTATCTGGAGGAAGATTCTCATTATGGCGCACTATCAGTTTTCCAGGAGTCCCTCCAAGTACAACGTAATTTTTCGTTACATCTCTATCGCCATCGCTTGTATCGACAATGGTGATGAGACTATTACCGTCATCGTCTTCACTATTAAAATAGATATATCCCTCGCTGATGATTCCGTCTTGGTTTATTCTCGCGCCTTCTGACGCCGTAAGCGTAAGCCCTTTAATCTTATGATCCGGAAGCAAAGCCTCCTCATCGGGATCCTTCGCATTTACTATCTCATAGTGATCCCGTCCCTGCTCAATATCGTATCCCCACAATATCTCCTGATCGCCCGGCGTAATCCTAAGCTCCCTCGGCTCTATCGTAATGACAATAGGTTTGCAATCGTCATTCGGATCAGCCGCGGAATTTACCGGATCATAATTGGGCGCGTCAATCTTATAATCTATAGTATATTTCCCGGCATCTCCGATTCCATTTTCAACGTCCACATAATTTGCCCACGTCGTTCCGCCGTCTACACTATACTGTACTCCTGCAGTCCTTGGATCCGTAACAAAAATTGTCAAATTATGGTCGTGCTTTCCATCATAATCAAAGGTAATACCTGATGACGGGTTCTCTACTATCTTATCATCAAGGTACACGTCGTACTTAATCTCCGTATCCTGTATTGCAGCAAATTCAAATACCAGCGTCCGGATCGTATTCGGATTCTGTGGATCCACATTAATATCTATGAGCTTCGCGCCTTCCATCGTTGCCGTCAGATTCACATCATATTGATATCCTTTTTCCAGCGTCACCGTAATAGACGCCCTGTATGCCTTGCCAAACTCCGCCTCGCTGTTTCCAACCTGCTGGTTTGAATCATCATACCACACTACGCTTAAACCATTGGGATTAGATCTGTCTATCCCCCATGTGTCGCATTGCGCATACAGGTCGAAATATTCTCCCGGAACCGGGGCGTCAAGACTAAGCTCTATATTCTTTATAATACCTTCCCTCGCCTTAACCGCATATGTAACGTCTGTCGTACTTGTGGTTTCTACCCATATCTTACAAGCCGTAAAATTAATGTTCGTACCGCCCGATATACCCAGCGCTCCTGTAATAGATGATGTTATATCCTTAGACTCGATCGTTCCATTCCCTGTTGCAGCTACGCTGTAATACCAGTCCTTATTCGACTCTTTGTGCTTCCCCTGTATTACAATCTTTGATCCATTCGGTATCTTTTTGTAATTAATCTCACTCTGGTTATACGCCAGTTCCACCGCTGATAATGTACCCTTGCTGCCGTCTACCCTCAAATTCATAAAATTATCGTCGGTCGGATTGATCACTGTAGTTGTTCCTACGCTTCCGCTGGCGGGTCCTATCGGTACTGCCGAAGCAAAAAGTACGCTGAGCCCGGTTTCTTTATCTTGCGATAAATCCAGTGTAAACGCCGGTCGGATTTCCTTCTCCTCAGTAGCTAAAACTGAACTTTGAGTCCACTTTATATTGCCCGAACCAGCATCCAGCTCAGTTTTATATGTATACGCTTTTTTGGGATCCGCGTCATCTTCTGTCCTCGTCCACAATTCATTAACCTCGGTATTTATTTTCCCTTCTATCTCTTTTTCAGCAGGTACATATAATTTATCGAGAACCGCATATACCATCTCTTTTTTGGAACCGTCTGCCTGAGTAACTTTATTATATCGGTCTGTAAATGAAAGAGCTCTTCCAACCATCAGACTGTCCAACGTACTTCCAAAACAGGTAGACATATACCCTTTCAGTGTCTTTCTCAGGTTACTGGCTCCGTAATGATTGGCATATACAGAAGTTATCTCAATATCCCCTGCATCTGGATCATCCGAAACATTCTCATCCAATGCATAGTTTACATCCTTATTATCATTAGACCGGAAAGAAATCAAACCATTCGTATCGGCGTTTGCGCTCTGGTAGGCTGCCTTTTCAGCAAACGGCTGAGCGGCAAACAATTCTACATTGTCTCCAACCTCCCCCAGCACATACCAATTTGCATCATACCCCTTCGGCGTCTTACCGAATCTAATTTGAACCGGCTTTGAACCAGACGTAGGATCCAGCTTCAACTTCTTTATCTCATTTGCCTCCGCGTAATATTGAAGCGAGGGCATAATGTCTTCCGCTCTCGCATCATTCACATAATTAACCAATGGCGGAACTGCAGCCCCTACCGCCAATATTGCCGCCGTAAACAGAGATATTCTCTTTTTCAATTTTCCTTTCTTCTTTTTCATGAGTACCTCCCTGACTTTATATCGATTAAAGGAACTTTCTTTACATAGATATTAATAGTATAACATTTTAAACATTTTTTTCAAGAGTCTTCTCTCTCATTTCTCCGGAAAACTCTTAGTTACTGTTAACAACATCCTTTGCATTTACTGCAACGGAGATATTTGTCCCTTACTTTATTTTCTATGTTAATTATCGGCTTAATATGTCTGGAAAATAAGATGTGATACACAAATAGTTAAAAGTAACGAAGAGCAGGCATCAAAAATCTCATTTTCAATACCTGCTCTGTCTTTTTTATTCTATTTTTTATTCCTTAAATTTCCATATGTCTATACCATAACAGACATTAGCAGTCCGTTAAGTATACCTTATTGAACATTAGTAGTTCAATAAGTATGCTATAATATCTTAGACAAAAATTCCTGCAGCCTCGGATCCTTCGGGTGGTCGAAAAATTCCTCCGGGCTTCCCTGCTCCTTGATTTCCCCGTCAGCCATAAAGATCACCCGGCTGCCTACTTCCCTTGCAAATCCCATCTCATGCGTCACAACCACCATGGTCATGCCGTCCCTTGCAAGCTGTTTCATAAGCTCCAGAACCTCACCGACCATCTCCGGGTCCAGCGCTGAGGTAGGCTCGTCAAAAAGCATCACATCCGGCTCCATAGCCAGAGAACGCACAATCGCAATCCTCTGCTTCTGCCCGCCGGATAACTGGGAGGGATATGCGCCCGCCTTCTCAGCCAGCCCAACCCGTTCTAGAAGTTCCATTCCCTTCTTATCCGCCTCTTCCTTACTCATGCCCAGCAGCTTGATCGGCGCCAAGGTAATATTCTGCAGGATGGTCTTATGGGGAAACAGATTGAAATGCTGGAACACCATTCCCATCTTTTGACGATGCCGGTTAATATCCACCTTCTTATCCGTAATATCCACACCTTCAAAATAAATCTTACCCTTTGACGGCTCTTCTAAAAGATTCAGGGAGCGCAGGAATGTAGATTTGCCGGAACCGGACGGTCCCACAACCACCACAACCTCGCCCTTTCGTATCTCCTCGCTTACTCCGTTCAACGCATGTAATTTGCCGAAGTTTTTCTGCAGGCCTTCTACCTTAATTAATGTTTCTCCATTATTAATGGTCACTGTTCCTCAGCCTCCTCTCCAGCATATTTACAAGCTTACTAAAAATCATAACCATAACCAGATAAATCACCGCTACGGTTAAGAGCGGAAACATCGCATCATAGGTGCGGCTGCGGATAATGTCTCCGCCCTTTGTCAAATCCTGAATCGCTATGTATCCTGCTACAGAGGTTTCTTTTAGGAGCACGATAAACTCGTTGCCAAGCGCCGGCAGGATATTTTTAAACGCCTGCGGAAGCACGATATAAATCATAGTCTGAAAATAGTTAAATCCAAGGGACCTTCCCGCTTCAAACTGCCCGTCGTCAATCGACATGATTCCCGATCTTACAATCTCCGCCACATATGCCGCCGAGTTCATTCCAAATGCCATGACCGCCGCCAGAATTTTACTTACATTAATCGTCCCGAAGATTACAAAATAAATGATCAGAAGCTGAACAACTACCGGCGTTCCCCGAATTACGGTAATGTAAATCTGTGCAATCAAATTTAGAATCTTTAACTTTCCGGTTTTTAAATATGTAGATCGGACAATAGCAAGAACAAATCCAAGCACAATACCAATCAAAAGTGCAAGAAAGGTAATCTGTAAGGTAACCTTCAAACCGTCCGCAATATAGGTCCAGCGCTTATCATCTATGAAATTAAATGCAAAACGCTCCGCAAAGCTCATATCCATCTCTACTTAACCCTTCCTCTTCTTTCTGTAAAAATTCGATCACTCTTTTACAATGACAACCTGACGCGCTGTGCAATAGGTATCTGAAAAATCAACGGATTTCAAACGGTCTTCCGTAACTGTCATGCCTGCAAAGCCGACGTCTGCCTTTCCGCTCTGGACAGCAGTAATGATAGAATCGAACTGCATATCCTCGATTACCAGTTCCTTGCCCAGGTAATCACAGATTGCCCTTGCAACGTCCGCGTCAACGCCCATGATCATATCCTCGCCGTCAACAGTCTCATGGAACTCATAGGGAGGAAATTCCGCATTGGTAGCCATAACAAGCTCTCCGTCGCGTTCCACAGTCTCATCTACTGTATAAGCTTCGCCCTCGCCGCTGATATAGTAATCAAAAATCGCGTCAAAGGTACCGTCATCCTTCAGCGCCTTAAGAGCTTCATTCAACTGCTCTGTAAGCTCTGTATTATCTTTGGAAACAGCAATCGCGTACTCTTCCTCTGTGTAAGCCTCGTCCAGAATCTTAAGGCCCTCATTCTCATTTACGAATACCTGCGCAGGCTCATTATCAATAATTACCGCGTCGATCTTGCCCTGCTGCAGAGCCTGGACAGCCTCAAACCCTTTGTTATAACGCTCAACACTGTCCTCGCCAAACTCATCCGTTACATAGATATCGCCGGTCGTGCCTGTCTGTACGCCGATAGTCTTGCCTTCTAACTGATCAATGGATGTAATTGCCTCTGCCGCCTCATCTGCATTTCCACCAGATTCTTCCTTGCCGGAATCCCCAGACCCGCATGCCGCCAATGAAATTACCATTGCAGATGCCAGTAATACGCTGCTTAACTTTTTCAATTTCATAATTCATTTCTCCCTTCCGCTCAATTTAATGAGACTTCCTATCCACGTCCTGCGTGGAGTAATTTACATTTTTTTGCATAAATATTCACCTTTCCTATTTTAGCATGTTTCATGCAAAAAGCAAGTGGATTTTTTCGGATTGTCTCAACAAAGCGTGCAGGGACATCAATGATAGGTAAATCATCCCATAATCAGCTTAACAACCGCCGATATGATAATAGCCGCTCCAAGTACGATACGATAATATCCAAACACTTTAAAGTCATGCTTTTTGATATACCCCATTAGAAACTTGATCGCCGCAACCGAAATCACAAAGGATACCGCGCAGCCTAACATCAGCAGCCCAAACTCCTGGCCCGTAAAGTGAAATCCAAACTTTACCAGCTTTAAAAAGCTTGCGCCAAACATCACTGGTATTGCCAGAAAAAATGTAAATTCCGCCGCCGTCGCTCTCGCCACTCCGATTATAAGCGCCCCCACAATGGTCGCCCCGGATCTGGATGTGCCCGGTATCATCGCCAGCATCTGGAATACGCCGATCCACAGGAGCATCTTTATGGATAACTGGGAAATCTTGGTCACCTCAGGCGTAACGTCTTTGTTGCGGTTCTCAATAATAATAAACAATACGCCGTATACAATCAGCATCACCGCTACAGGAATCGGCTTATAGAATAACGCGTCCAGATAATCGTCGAATATTAGGCCGACGACTGCTGCCGGAACTGAGGCAATCGCCACCTTGATCCACATCTGCCATGTGAGCATCTTCTGTCTCTGATTCTTTCTCGGCGAAAATGGATTCAGCTTATGAAAATAGAGAACTACTACCGCCATAATCGCGCCAAGCTGGATTACTACATTAAACATTTCCATAAACTCATCGCTGAGTCCCGGTTTTAGCAAATCCCCGACCAAGATCAAATGCCCGGTGCTGCTGACAGGAAGCCATTCGGTAATTCCTTCTACAATACCGAGAACTACAATTTTAATAAAATCTAACATCTTCTCCTTATCTCCTTTATCTTTTTCGATTATGATAGTACATACTTCTCAATCGCTTTTGCAGCTCCATCTTCATCATTAGAGAGTGTCACATAGTCCGCTGCCTCTATCACTTCGTCAATAGAATTGGACATAGCCACTCCAAGTCCCGCCTCTCTGATCATCTCAATATCATTCGAGCCATCCCCGCACGCCATAATCTCATCTTTTGATATCCCAAGAATTTCCCCTAATTTTATTAACGCAATTCCTTTTCTGGCTTCTTTTGCGTTTGCCTCAAGGTTGTTAAACAGCGCCCCGCACACCGCAAGCTCCGGAACCTTCTCCTTCACCTCAGCAAAAGCAGCTCTCTTTTCTTCCTGACTGACAAAGAGAGCCTGTATCTTATCCACAGGACGATGCTCCATATGATACATCCCGCAGACATCCTTCACCGGCCTTCTTGTGTTAAGGATATAATCTGCCATCGGCGGAGAAGACATATAACGCTTCACAATTTTTAGGTCTTCTTCATTCGCATATCCGATTCCTTCATAATAAATCTCCAGCAGCGCGTCATATTTCTTAAGTATCTCAAGAAGCCTCTTTCCCGAATCGTAAGAAATCAGCCTTTCATACAATACCTTTCCCTCCTGCATATCCAGAACTCTCGCACCGTTGGAGGTAAGCGCATAACGTATTCCCGGAAATTCCATCACCTCTCTCGGAATCCCTGACGCTGGACGCCCGGTGGCCGGCAGCACGACTACGCCCCGCCTTAAGGCTTCTGCAATCACCTGTCTGGAATAATCACTAAACACCTTATTGCTGTCCAAGAGAGTGCCATCCAAATCCAAACCAATCATCTTAATGTTTTGTTTCGTCATAAACCAGCAATTCCTTTCCATCCTTCGTAAACAAATACAGGTCTCTGCTAATCCTGCCTTTATCCATTTCATATACTTGTTCTGCATGCAGTTTCATCTTTTCGGCCGCTTCGTCCATAGATGCCGGAACAAAGAGCACCGTATCTTTTGAAGGAACCATAATCAGCAGATCATCTTCCAGTTTCTCCACACATACCTCCCAAATATGCTTAAAGCAAAGAGAGCTGGCCTCATGATATCCATCCGCAAGTATGGCAAAAGCGCCGTACATCGTATTGCCGATCACAAACTCTACATCCTTTGCCAAATTCCCGCATGCCATGTGGTACAGCGACTCTATATCGCAATCAGGAGGAAGCATATTATCTTTTATGATTTCATATGTCTCTTCCCCCCGTTTTATTACAAACAGAACCATCAAATCTCCAATGAAAGAAATTAACGGCGTATCTTTTTCAGAAATCCTTTTTCCATTCAGCGCCTGCGGCTCTGACATCGACTGGGTAATCCACGGATAAATCTGATCTTTTATATTCTCAAATAAATAATGTTCTTCCTCGTATTTTCTCATTTTCTTATGCTCCCATTATGCTCTCAAATAAAATATCTATTATTTATAATAACAAAGTTTGCCAAATAAAGCAATTTGTTGTATAATATAAAAAATACTGGCCAGATTCGTCTGTTTAGCGCTCTATAACAGCGGATCATTCATTATTATTTACATATTAAGAAAGGACAAGTATTTATGAGTAAGAGAGCAAAACGCTTAGCGCGTGCGGGAGTCACAGCCATCTGCATTGCTGCCATCGGACATGCCAGCGTCTCTGTTTATGCAGAGCCGTCCTCAGCAGAATTACAAAGGAAGACTTCTAATCTGCAGAGTGAATTAAATGGTCTGAACGGGCAGCTCAACGACCTCATAGTCCAAATGGACGCCATGTCGCAGGAAGCCGAGGAACTTGCCGGCGCCATGACCGAGACACAGACCCGTCTGGATGCCGCCCAGGCAGCCGGCGAGGAACAATACGAAGCTATGAAACTGCGGATCAAGTACATTTATGAAGCAGGCGATACCTCATTTATCGAATTATTATGCTCTGCGGAAAGCATGACAGATTTTCTGAATAAGACAGATTTTGTCACAACGGTTAATGAATATGACCGCAACATGTTAAACGAACTGCTGAATACCCAGGAACAGATTGCCGAAGAAGGCAGGAAACTGGAAACCCAGCATCAGGAATTGGTTGCAAAGCAGGAGGAGCTTGCAAACAAACGTACGGAAGTAGAGAGTATGATCAGTTCTACATCCGGAGAATTATCCAATTACACCGCACAGCTCGAACGCGCAAGACAAGCGGAACTTCTTGCCTCAAGACAGGCAGCGGAACAGGCGGCACAGCAAGCGGCTGGTTCCGGCGGACAAACCTCCAACCAGCAGACTTCCGGTTCTGGCGGACAGACCTCTGGAACCACGACATCCAGACCGACTCCTCCTCCGGTTTATAATCCTGGCGATTCAACCGGAAAACAGAGCCTTGGTTCTTTCCGAATTACCCATTACTGCAACTGCTATCTCTGCTGCGGAAGCTGGGCGGGCGGTCCTACTGCAACCGGAACGATTCCTACACAGGGGCGGACCATCGCAGTTGATCCAAGCGTTATCCCCCTTGGAAGCCGTGTAATTATCAATGGACAAGTTTATACCGCTGAGGATACTGGCGGCGCTATTCAGGGCAATAAGATTGACATATATGTATCAAACCATGCCCTCACCACACAGTACGGTGTTTATTATGCCGACGTGTATATGGCTGATTAGCTGATTAAGGCAATACGCTCCAAGATATAAAAGGACTGCAACATTTCTTACATCTGTTGCAGTCCTTTTTTAATTCTCAGATAATATTTTTAATTCCTTCGCAGATCCTTCCCGCTACTGCCGGATTATTCATCGTATATAGATGGATTCCCGGAATATCACTGGCCAAAAGGTCGATAATCTGGCTTAACGCATAGGACATCCCCGCGTCAAACAGCGCTTCCTTTCTGTCCTCAAACTTATGGATGATCCTCTCAAACCTGTCTGGGAATGAAGCTCCGCACATCGTAATCATCCTTTTGATCTGCGCCGCATTGATCACCGGCATAATTCCCGGAATCACTGGAACGTCAATCCCCGCAATCCTGCAATCCTCAGCCAGCCGGAAAAAATACTGATTATCAAAAAACAATTGTGAAATCAGCACCTCTGCGCCCGCGTCTACCTTTTCTTTCAAATGTCTCAGTTCACTGACCCTGTTCTCCGACTCCGGATGGCATTCCGGATAGCAGGCGCCTAAGATACAGAAATCCTCTGTTTTTTTCAGATAGGCAGTCAGATCCGACGCATGACGAAAATCCTCCTTTTCCGGGATATCTGGATTGCGGTCGCCCCGCAGAGCCAGTATGTTATCAATTCCCTCACTTTTTAATATCTTAACAAATTCATCAATCTCATCCTTTGCGTAGCTTAGGCAGGTCATATGTACCACCGGCTCCACATGATACTTCTGCTTAATTTTCTTAGCCACCTCAATGGTACGGTTACAGTTCGCGCTTCCGCCCGCCCCAAAGGTTACGCTGATAAAATCCGGCTTCATTTCACACAAAATTTCCAGCGTCGCATCAATATTTTTCAGTTCACTGTCCTTCTTTGGCGGAAATATTTCAAAAGACAGTGTCGTTTTACGGTTATATAATTCTGCTATTTTCATCTGTTTTCACTCCTCCATATATTGTTCCGGGTCTCCATAATAATCCAAGAGCATTGCCGCGAACCGGTCATGAATCCCATGCTTTGCAGGGGCCTGCACAATATTCATCCCCGGACTATGATTCCCCTCGATTAGTTCCAGCGTTCCGTCGGACAAGATCGCCACATCCCATCCTACCACTCTCAGACAGGGCAGCTCCATAGAAGCCTCCCTGCACAGCTCCACAATTTCCTTCCACTTAGGGATCTGAGTACCCCTAAACTTCACTCCGGTCATGGGATGGGCCACATAACTGTTAGAATACTCATCCAAACCGTCTGTGATAATCCTTCCATCCGCCGGATTAATCTCGCAGAAGATGCCGCCTCCGTGGGCATTATCCACATGGAGGCCGTTATTTCCCACGCGCAGCCCGCCGCCGAACACCTCAAACCGTTCCCCGCACCGGAAGGTGATCACGCGCAGAGTATTTAAGGAAGAAGGATGGAAAACCGCCAGCTCCTGGCTGGATTCCACAAATTCCTCCGCCAGATACTTGCCGCTGCACATTTTTTCATAAAATTCTTCCGGATGTTCTTCCGCCTCAAATTCTTCTTCCGTTAGTCTGCGAAATCCGATGCCCCAGCTTGAATACTGCGGCTTTAGGGCGATCGTATGATATCTGTGCACAAATTCGCAGAACTCTTCATAGCTTGCCTCCGGCACATAGAGCCATCCTCTGTGGATAAATCGCGTAAAGTTTTTTAAGAATGTGGCCTTGCTTTTCAGATAAGGCTCCGAGTCATTGTTATACGGCCGCATTAGACGCGTGGCCTCAATATCCGTAAGATATTTTTTCTGTTCCTCTACGCTCAAATTGTAAAACCCGAAAATCATATACTCCGACTGGGAGACTCTCTTCTCCGGATTGTTTCTGCGGACTTTCAGATAATCGTGAAACAGCTTCCCCTTGCTAAAGCCGCCGGGCAGTTCATTTACCCCCTCGATATAACTCATAAATTTCTTCCTCAGCACCGGATAGGCCCTGATATTCTTCACAAGATAATTCTCAGTTAAAATGCTCATTTTCTCCTATGTTACTCCTTCTAAACATTCCTTTATCAGCGGGTACTTTCCGATTTTATCCAACTGGATGATATTACCTCCCGGCCAGTGGCAGTTGCCTTCTATCAGCTCCGGCCCTTCCGGGGTAACTGCGATGTCCCAGCCCACATAGCCAAGCTCCGGCATATGTTCCATCGCCCGCAAAGCGCAGCTTTTGACACCCTCCCAGTGCGGAACGCGAAATCCCGGCATTCGGACGGAGGAGGCGGGATGGTATATGTAATCCCTGATTTCCGTATTATTCCGCCCGGATCCTATAACGGTTCCGCCCTCCAGATCAAGCGGATAAGCAACGCCTCCAGAATGGAAATTATCCGCTGCCGCGCCGTCGGCTCCGCATTTTAAGCAGGCTCCGATCAGACGCACCGCCCCGGCTCCGTCTCTTGCGGCGTTGATGCGCACAGAATTCACGCAGGAGCTGATCCGCTCCAGCTCCTCATGCTGTCTGATCACCTGCTCGGCCAAAAGTCTTTTTTCCTTACATCGGTCATAGAGACTCCTTCTGTCCTTTACATCCCGGGTCTTTAGCTTCTCAATTCCCTGACCCATAATCCCACGGTCCGGTTTGAGCACAAACTCTTCCTGCCGGTCAAGAAATGCCGTAAATTCCAGATAAGAACTTTCTGGCACATAGATGCTCTCCCTGTGTACAAACTCAGAAAAGCTTCGGTAAAACAGATGCTTCCGGGACATGACCTGATTCAGCTCTGCAGTCATATTCCGGTTCAGCCTCCGGTCTGCCTCCGCCGACCGCCCGGAGGTCAGGTAAGTCTCCCGCTCCTTTTCATCCAGCTCATAGAAACGGAGCACAAAATAGTTCTCCGGCGAAGCCTGATGCCGGAAACTGCATCTCACAGCGTCTATGGCATAGGCGCTGACCCGGCCGCCCCTCTGCCTTTTCAGCTCCTTCGCCATTTGAACAATCTTCTTTCCAGCACTCCACCTTGACATCACAGTTCCCCATTTCCCGATTCATCCAATATTCTGCGTATATTTTCTTCCCCCAGACGCTCCAAAGTCCGTCCGTTCTTTCTGAAATCCGTTCCAAGGGACGCCGACGCAAGTTCAATCAGCGCAGTGCACACCGGAACCGGAATCCCCAGCACTCTTCCCAGAGATTCCATCAACACCAGCCCCTGCGGCACATCCTCCGTAATGTATCTGGAATTTACGCTCTGCGGCCCCTTAGCCCGCTCAGGCATAGACGCATAGTCGAAAAATACTTCCTTCGCATCCCTCTTTTCATCTAGACTATTTCTGAATTTACACGCTTCCACATAGGCAAGCCGCTCAAAGCCAAGCGCCTCCAGTATCTCCATTTTTTCTTGATCTAAAGCCTCTAAGAGCTTCCACACGGAAGGCGTAAACACCTCGTGATACATACAGTAATCCCCTTTTGTTGCCTCGATCCGCGGAATGCTCATTATGGCTCCCACCGTATGTACGATCATGTTTGGATTATGCAGAGCCGCTTCCACAACACTTCCAAGATACACAAAAGGCGTACCCATTCTATCCAGCACGACCGCGGCTTCCGCCGTTTTTTTCGAGGGATAAATCCCGATGGGATTGCGCACATTCCGGAAACCCGCTTTAAAATGCCCCGGCTCCGAGATTCGCCCGTCAATGAAATTGCTCTCCGCCTCCGCTAGGATGACTCCGTCCTTAAGTCCCATGCCCAGCGCATAGGCCGTCGAGAGATATCCTGGATTGATCAGGAGGATCTGTCCGGCTTCCAGATAAGGTACCGCCCTCTCAAGCACCTCTTCGTGAAACCCCGTCTGGGTACACAAAAGGACAGCCTCCTGTTCCCGCACTTCACTGATATCGCGGGTCAGACGGCTGATCTTACAGACGCTTTCCTTTCCAAATTCATGCAGTACCATCCGTCCGCCGTTCTCCGTCAGATAACGGAAATTATCATCATGCAGGGAATGGGATGTTTTAATGAGTGTAACCTCATGCCCGCGCCCCGCATAGTCCGCCGCCAGCGCACATCCGCTGTTCCCTGCCCCTAAAATCGCTATTTTCATAATTCCTGCTCCTACATCAGGCTTCCGAAGAGCAAATCCGTCTCCGGAAGACGTTTATTATCCAGCGCCGCCGCCGGCGTAAAGGTCATTTCCCCAAAGCGCACCCCGCGCTCTGTCAGATACAGATCCACACGCACAAAAGGAAATCCCCGGCTCAGCCTGTCGGCTGTCTGAAACGCCTCTTCAAGACCCTCCGGTTTCGGAAGGGAAAACCCTTTCGGCGCATTAACTGAGTCACGGTTAATCCGCATCAACCGAAACTCCCTGTCAAAGAAATAAAAGCGGGGCCACCCCTCTTTTCGCCCCACACACAGCATAACACAATATGCCTTGCCATGAAAGCAGTAAAATTTATAATCCTCCGGCAGAACGCCCTCTTCGTTCCCCAGATATTCTTCCACAATAATTTTTTTATCGACACCCCTATACTGCAGTTCGGAAAAATAAGCCCAGAACGGCTCCCGTCCCCATTTTTTCAGCTTCTTTTCCGCCTCTGCAGTATCAAGTTCCCGCTTTGAACTGCAGATGATATTGTATCCGCAGCCAAAATTCCATTTCACCGCAAAACGCTGCGGCAGGCTGTCCCAGTCAATCTCCTCCGCTTTCTCATACACCGCCAGAAGCTCATTCAGGCAGGACTCCAATCCACAACCCTTGATATAACCCCTCACAAGGTACTTATCTGCGCACTTCCTAACCAGCTCATTCTTTCCATAGTCCTCCAGCTTCAACTTAAGAAGCTTCTCATTCAGCGTCGCCGGGTTCTTTAAGTCCGGAAAGCGTCCGAATTTCCGAAAGAACAATAGCTTTGTATTCAAAACGGGCGAAAGATAGGATAACAATATGTAAAACGCCCTTGCGGTCCCGCTGATCCTCTTTTTCTTCAATCCTCTGCCTCCCCGCCTGCCGCCAGAATCAATTCCTCAGCCGCTGTAAGAGATTCTATCAGACAGTCTATCACAAATTTCGACCGTCTGACAATGGATTTAAATTCCTGTTTGGAGGCCACATACTGATAATGAAGCACGGATATTGAGGAATCATACCGGATCACGCTTCCCTCCCGCCTGCACATCCACTCTAATATCTCCATTTCATAGTACATATACGTCTTGGGATAGAAAGGCTCTGGATGCGTCTTCAGATACCTCTCGGAAAAAATAACACAGGAACCGTGAAGCACGACGCCTTCCGCCGGAACAGTAGAATCAATATTCTGTTTTGCCCTCTGCCTGCGCTGTACCAGCCTCCAGATAAACGGGCTGTTCTTCTCGCCGCTGCTCAAAAGCAGCAGGATTGGATGACTGCTGCGCTTCACATTCGCACGCTTCCTTCTCACCGAGTCCAGCGTACAGCCATGCAGGCTCTTAGGACTCTGATGGATTCCGGAAAAGACAGAAACAATATCCGGTCCGAGCACATCAAAGGCATGCTCCTCATAGATTTCCCCTATCCTTACCGCAAAATCCTTTTGTAAGATCTCTACGTCGTTATTCAGTACAACCACAAAATCTGCCAGAAGGTTCTCCCTCACCCAGCGGATGCCCAAATTATTCCCTCTGGCAAACCCAGAATTCTCCGAATTCAAAAGAACCGTAACATTCTGCTCCATAGCATATTCTTCCTCCAGAAGCCTTCCGGTTCCGTTCGGAGACGCATTATCTACAATCACGATATGATTGTTTCCCTCCAGCGCCTGAATCCGTTCCACACAAGTCCTTGTCATCTCAATCGCACGGTAATGCAGTATTACAAATGCTGTCATCTCTCGTTCTCCCTTTCACTCTTCCTTCCTTTGTTTTTTAACGCCGCCCTGAGCCTGTCCGCCGCCCAGTAACTAACATCATAAAAGCTGTGGCTCAGAGCCATACTTTTTTTGAAATGGTCCGCTGCCAGCCCGGGATCGGCAGCATGCATACGCCTCCCCATCCGTCTGTTCATAACTGCATCGCTCTTTGGATACTGCTGGTATAGGGCTTTATGCTTATTGTACAGATGGAGCAGATGGGGATAAGAGTTCACTCTGGATGAGATGCTGTCTTCTCCCACCTCCGATTCCACCAGCGCCTCCGGTAGATAGCAGAGCGAAAACCGGGCGGCCGCGCGGATCCCAAAATCCCAATCCTGATATCTCCTGATATCTTCATCAAACCGGAGCTGTTCCCACACCCTCTTATACATCAGCATCGTCTGTGTGCTTGCCCGGTTCTCCGCCAGAAATTCTTCCACCCCATGCTCTGGAGTAAAGGGATGCACCGGGTAATAAAACCGGCTTCCCGAAGCGGATACCCGGTTCATCCCGCAAAAACACATATCTGCGTCGGCGGACCTAAGAAAGCCATACTGCTTCTCAAGCTTATCCGGATGCCACTTATCGTCGCTGTCCTGAAATGCCAGAAACTCTCCTTTTGCCCGTTCTGCCCCGTAATTTCTGGCGTAACAAGCCCCTCTGTTTGTCTCATATCTGAAATAAAGAAGCCTTGGGTCAGAAACGTTTTGAAAAATCTCCTCCGTGCCGTCCGAAGACGCGTCGTCCACCACAAGGACTTCTATATTCCGATAACTTTGTGCCAGAACGCTTTGGATACAGTCTGAAAGCTTCTCTTTTCTGTTATATGTCGGAATGACCACCGAAATCATCTTCTGTTCCATCTTCTGTTCCATCATCTCCACCTTTAAACCGCCGGAAATGGAAACGCCTCCATCAGCAGCTTCTTTTTCTCCTCCACCGCCTCCGGCCGGATCCGGTACCTGTCTTCTATCTCAGCAGTCCCTGGCAGACTCTCCGTCCTCAGGTCATAAGGACTATGTTCCACTCCGTAGGCGGAATAATAATCATCAAATTTATATCCGTCGCCCAGCAGCCTGTCGGCAAAAACCACGTGCAGATTGGGAATCCCTAAGCTGTCCGCTATGATCAGTCCGTGAAGGCTGCTAGAAAGAATGCATCTGCATTCCGCTATCTCTCGGATCACATTCAAAGGTTCCTCCTTCACGCTGATAAACCGAGCGTTTCCATACGCTTCCAGCATCTGTTCCACTCTTTGGTCTTTCAAGTCGCACAGATGCGGAATAATCCCGATATCATAACGTTTTTTTCTCTGTTCTTTCAAAATCTTAGAAGCCAGAATCCCCGCATCGGCCGTAGGAATGTCAAGCCTCTTCCCGGTCATCTGCTCCACCCGCTTTCTGGTCAGTTCTCCGCGCACAGCACAGAACTTCATATCCCGCTTAAAAAACCGTCCTTCCGAATCCGAATAATTGATAAATCCAGTCCCCCAGATTGACACATGGGGGTTCCGAATCCCGTTAATCCTCTGCCTAATGCGCATGGGAAAGCTCCCGTGCAGCGTATACATTCCCAGACAGCTTCCAATAGCGCACAGCTCTCCATCCAGAAAGGAAGTACGCACAGCTTCATAGCCAAAGCACTGCTCAAGGATCAACTCATTCAGCCGATCCCCCATATTGTGCAGCTTGGTATAATATACCTTAATCCTGCCCGGCATTTTAGCACATCCTCCCCTCCAAGAAATACAATTTCTATTCACAGCCGTCTTTAGGACAGCCTTAAAACCACCTTCTCATAACGTCCGTCATCCTCAAAGCCAACTCCGTGCACCGCGTCAAACAGCGGCTGATAGCCGTACCCTTCTGTAACCCAGCCATAGCCAAAATACTGAGCCGTAGTAAATCCCGGAATGGTATTGGCTTCGATCAGGACCGGCCCATTTTCAGTAACCGCAACATCCCAGCCCACATTGGAAATCTTGCTTGCCAGCGGAACCGCCCGGCGCATCATAGCAAGAATCTCGTCCCAATGACAGATCTGCACTCCCTTAAACGCAGCTCCAGTAATGGGATGATTCTGATATTCTATCATTTCATTCTGATCTACCGCATCCGTAAGCACCCTTCCCGACCGGATATCTACCACCGCCGTCAACGCGTCCTGACATCCGTTGGAAATGTCGTTCTCATGCGCTACCGTGAGGATCGGGGCAAACAGAAAACACCCCTCCGGCGAACAAACTGAATAAAACCTGATCACGCTCACTGCCCTCGGGTTCAGACTGTCCATCACTTTATCCTGACAGATATACTCCTCTACAATTCCGCTCCCTGCGCCGCGGATAAACGCCAGCGCCTCCTCCGCTTCTCTCTGGGTCGCCGCTGGAAGAACACGTATACCCTTACCCATCCCTTTACAGTTCGGTTTATAGATAACGTGCCCTTCGCCTTCCCCCATCCTTCGTATGATATCCGCATCCGCAGCCTCGGTCTGTATACACTGACGTCCATAAAATTCTGCAAATACCTTCGAAAAGATATACTTATTCATCAGCATTCCAATATAGCGCCTGTCCGTAAACTTCTTCCGAAACTCCATGCGGGTCCAAAGCGTCGATACGGTCTTTTTCTGCTCCGGCCCAAGGTCATAGTGTCCGGTCCACTCATATTCTCCAAATGAGATATGGTTCAGTTTCTTTGCTTCTATGATATCCCGCTCAACATCCTTTGCATCCTTTCCGTGCCTCTCGGCGTAATCGGCTGCAAATTCCCTAATGTATTTCCTTGAGGTAAACATTCTCTTTAGTTCAATGATCTGCCCCATCATCATCCCTCTTATTCATCTGTGCGATCAGGGCCTCCAGTTCATGCTTGCGCCCTATCTTTTCAACCATCTGCATCGCGCCCATCTGAGCCGTACAGTTCGCTTCCACCATACACCATCCACGGTCCTTGCTGTAGGCCAGATCCCAGCCGCAGTAATGGTTATCCGGGATCATAAACGCAGCCTCCTTAACCATCGCCACAGCCTGATCCCACTCCGGAATCTGAAATCCCTTGAACAAAATCCCGCTGTCCGGATGGCTCAGATACTGATGTCCTTTCTTGTCTGCACCATTAGTATAAATCATACCGGTGTCTGGGTCAATAAGAGCGCTGATTCCACCTGCGCTAAAATTATCCACAAAACTTCCGTCCCTTCCCATTCTGAGGGATGGATGGAATAGCCTGATCTCCGATTCCCCCTCGGCATTTTTAATGATCGCCGTAGGGATCCGCAGGGTATTTACCGACCCCGCGTGGATGCGGGCCATCGCCTCTCCCTGCTCGATTAGTTCTTCTATCACAACGCCATTCTTCCTGTAGCGCGCATGCGCGTCCTCTACCGAATCATACATGGCGATATTTTCAATCCTCACCGCAGTCCCAAACGCCGCATACACCGGCTTCACCACGTAATTTTCGTGGCGGGCTGCAAACTCCTCCAGATTCTTCAAGTTCTCCTCCGTGGGCTCCTCATTCTTCTTAACCCGGATCACCTCACGCTTAAACATATCCTGAAATTTCTTATAAGTCCTGTATTTATTTTCCAAAAGATCCGTATTTTTCCTCAGGTTCATCCGCGGATAAAAACTAAGTCTGATCCCCTCCGTAATAAAGGAATCCCTATACTCCGCATCCTGCCCCTCATACCCAAAGAGAAAATACTCACTGTAATAAGACCCATACCGAAAAAGGCTCCAGATCATATCCCTCTTCAGAGTCCTAAGATACTTCTTATCTTCTAGCGCCTCCGGCCCCTTATACTTCTCAATAATTGCATCCATCTCATCCCGCTTACGATGATAATAATACGCCTTCCGGTACCAGCTCTTAAACCGGATCTTATAATAAATTTTCCTGCGGTACTTCCGAAACATCCAATCCCCCCTACACTCAAAATATGCCGCCATACCAGTCAGGCACAGCGGCATATGTTGCTGTTTATACTACTCTTCTTTTTTCGTCTCTTTTGCAGGTTCCTTCACAGTTTTCCTCTTGATGATTTTCTTCTTCTTTGTAGCCGGGCGGAACATATTAATACGTACCCGGTGGCTGGAATCACGCTGGAAAGACTCCTCATAGACACGAATGTACCCGGTATCCTGAATCAGCCACTGTCCGTCTACCTTCACATACTTATCCGTGTAGATTGCAGTACCGTTGATTCCCAGTCCCTCATACGGATCGCCCTTATCAAAGATCAGCTCATCCCTTAAATACCACTTGCCGTAAGCAACGGTATCGCTCTCGAACCAAATCTGCGGGTTATGTCCCTGATGCAGCGTAATCTCAGTCTTTGGCATAGTGCTGGAAATATAATCGGTAACCTCCTTCGGACCATGGAATTTAAGTTTTCCGTCAGAGTAAGAGGTCTCGATATCCGGCGCCATAGTAGCCGCAAACGCCTCCCAATCCTTGGTATCCATAGCGTAAAGATACCTGCTCTTTAATTCCTTGATCGCCTGCACATCCTTTAACTGCTGCAATTCTTTTTCCAACGCTTCAAGACGTTCTTCAACTGTCATATTATCCGCTTCCTTTCTGTAATTCTAATCTTATACCTGACGTCCAACTGCATATGCGTCAGCAGTTGCATCAATACACATGCCGACTTTCTTTGCATCACCGATTACGTCGTAAGCAATGCCAAGTTCCTCGCATTTTGCCGTAAGAGCCTCAGTCGGACGCGAGGTAGTTCCGATCGAAATAACAAGCGTATCAAAATGACGCGTCTTCTCACTGGTCTTTCTGGACTTATCTGTAAACTTATATGTAACCTCATGATCGCCGATCGCTGTCACGTTGCTGCGGTTGCTCTTCTGGATCGTTTTGCCCGGATACTCAATATCCATGAACATGGTACGAAGCATACCCATCTTATTGCCGACACGCTTCTTATCCATTACACGAACGTTCTTAACGCCTTTATCAATCAGGTACTGTGCTGTCTCACAGCCGATCAGGCCGCCGCCAAGAATCAGGACTTCGCCTTTTGCTTCCGCCTTGCCGCTTAAGATATCCTCTGCGGAAACAACGTCTGCATTGTCAATACCCGGAATCTCCGGCTTCACATACTCAGATCCCGTCGCAATAATCACATGATCCGGTTTTACTTCTGCGATCAGTTCTGGTGTTACAGGCGTACCGGTCTTGATCTCAATCCCCTGTCTCTTGCAGTTCTCAACTTCCCAAAGGGCAGCATTCGTAAATTCCTCTTTCTTAGGCGCTTTACCGGCCAGTATAAATCTTCCTCCTGCTGATTCCGATGCCTCGTAAATTGTCGGATTGTGTCCACGCGCCTTGAGAACCTGTGCAGTGATCATTCCGCCCATACCGGCTCCGATTACCATCACATCTTTAGGCGTCTCAGCCTTCGGCATTCCTTCATGTGTCAGGCAGAGTGCAGGATTCCTTGTACATGTAATATGGGTAGCCTTCGGATCGATAACCTTGTCATAGCAGCCCTCGGAACATCCGATACAGCGGCGGATCTCAGCGTCGCGTCCTTCCTTCGCTTTTGTACACCACTCCGGATCAACAAGCTGTGCCCTTCCGACTGCAATCATATCAATCTTACCGTCGCGGATCAGCTCGTCTGCCAAAGCCGGCATATTCACACGGCCAACGCCGATAACCGGAATCTTAACGCCCTTCTTAACTGCAGTAATATTCTCCATATTGAAGCCCGGCTCCAAATTGTAAGGCGGAACTTCATAAACGGTTGCAAGACTGCGCGCATTACCCCTTGAAAGGTTCACTGCATCCACGCCGGCGTCAGCCGCCCAGTTGATAAACTCAATCGTCTCCTCAACGGTGGTGTTCTTCGGCATCATCTCATCAATCGCATCCAGACGCATGATCAACGGCATATCCTCCGGCATATTCGCACGCATCTCGCGGATAACTTCCAGACTGAAACGGCATCTATTCTCTAGACTCTGATTGCCATATTCGTCTGTACGGTTATTCAGATAAGCATTCATAAACTCATGAGGCAGATAGGTATGCGCCGAGTGGAACTCCAAAGCGTCAAATCCCGCTTCTACCGCATATTTTGCAGAAATACCGAACTGCTTGATAATCTCGTGGATACGCTCTACAGAAATCGTATCCGGAGTCTCTACTACATTAGTCTTATCAAAAAATTCTTCCGGAACAAAACCGCCGTGCCAGATCTGTACGGCAGCCTTTCCTCCATTATCATGAATCGCTTTCGTAATCTTCTTTAACTCTTCCCTGTGGTGCTCGTTATAAAGGCCAAGGTAAATCGTTGCATGGCATTCCGAACAAATAGATGCGATCTCTACGATATTCAATGCACATCCGCCCGCCGCAATTGCTGCATGATATGCGGGAAGATCCTCATGTACATCATGTTTGCCTTTTGCCATCTTTGTAGCCATACCCGGCAGAATAACACGGTTCTTCAGTTCAAGCCCTCTCAATTTAATAGGTGAAAACAATGCATCATAACTCATTTGCCAAATCATCCTCTCTTTTTAATTTGTGGAGTCATTGTCCCACAGCGCCTTTCCGGCAGACACGGGAATTATCCGCTGGAATATTGTGGAACAGATGGGTTTATAGTTTCAGGTGATGAACTATTATCCTATTTCGAACTTATTATTTTATTCATACTTTAATAGACACTAGTAGTCTGTTAAGTAAATAATAAACCCTTAAGACTTGTTTAAAGTTTAACACTAACTCTCGGATTATGCAGGAACAAAAAGTTAATTGTAATGCACAAACAATGTACAAAAAATCAATTTTTAATGTCACTAATACCAATTTTGCCGTCTATGCCTCTGATTTTTTGTAGTAAAAACCAACAAAATGTCTTCCTTTGCAGAAGTAATTTCTCACGATTTCATATAAAAATATAGATAGATTGACAAAAAAATGTGCAACACTATGCCCTTTATTCGTTTATAATTAATATTAATAATAGTTCAGGAGGAAAAAAAATGATAACAGATATGAAAGATTCAAAACTCTTCAGCCCTCTTACATTAGGAAAAACAACGCTGAAGAATCGTGTAGCAATGGCTCCTATGAGTATGGATTATGAAGCAGCCGACGGAACTGTTCCAAAAAAACTGGCTGATGTATTTGTACGCCGCGCTGAAGGCGGTACCGGATATGTAGTGATTGACGCTGTAACTGTAGACCGCAAGTATCCTTATCTCGGCAACACAACCGCATTAGATAAGGACAGTATGGTTCCGCAGTTCAAGGAATTTGCAGACCGTGTCAGGGAAGCCGGAAGCGTACTGGTTCCTCAGATTATCCATCCAGGTCCGGAATCTGTCTGCGGATACCGCAAGATCGCTCCATTAGGGCCGTCTGTGAATGTGAATGCAAACTGTCACGTCAGCCGTCAGATCTCCGTAAAAGAAATCCAGAAGATCATCAAACAGTTTGGACAGGCCGCACGCAGAGCTGAGGAAGCCGGATGCGGAGCTGTATCTCTGCACTGTGCGCACGCTTATATGCTCCCAGGTTCTTTCCTATCGCCGCTCCGCAACAAGCGAATGGATGAATACGGCGGAGGACTGGACAACCGGGCAAGATTCGTCCTTGAGATGATCGAGGAAGTCAGAAGATGCGTAAGTCCAGATTTTCCATTGATCCTGCGTGTTTCCGGCGACGAGCGTATGATCGGCGGCAACTCCCTGGAAGATATCAAGTATCTGGCTCCGAAATTCGAAGCTGCCGGCATCGATATGCTGGAGATCTCCGGCGGTACACAGTACGAAGGCTTAGAGCACATCATTCCATGCCAGAATAAGAGCATCGGCGTGAATGTATACGAAGCATCCGAAATCAAGAAAGTTGTAAATATTCCGGTATTCGTTGTCGGCAAGATCAACGACATCCGCTATGGCGCAGACATCGTAGAACGCGGCCTGGTAGACGGCATCGCCCTTGGGCGTCCGCTTCTTGCAGACCCGGATCTGTGCAATAAGGCTCTTGAGAACCGGTTTGACGATATTACTCCATGCGCAAGCTGCGGCGGAAGCTGTATCAGCCGTTCCGAGGCGATTCCACAGTGCAGATGCCACATTAACCCAAGAGTAGGAAGAGAATATGATTTCCCAGAGGTTCCCGCTGAGAAATCTAAGAAAGTCCTTGTAGTAGGCGCGGGCCCGGCCGGAATGATGGCTGCCGTTACTGCTGCTGAAAGAGGCCATGCGGTTACCGTATGGGAAGCATCCAAAAAAATCGGCGGACAGCTTAATCTGGCAGTAGTTGCACCAGGCAAGCAGGAAATGACCAAATGGATGGTACATTTGAACTACCGGGCAAAGAAAGCCGGAGTTACCTTTGAATTTGGCAAGGAAGGAACCGTAGAAGCTGTAAAAGAGTTCGCTCCGGAAGCAGTAATCGTCGCTACAGGCGCAAAGCCGTTAGTTCCGCCGATCAAGGGAACCAAAGATTATCCGGTCCGTACCGCCCATGATTTCCTGAGGGGTAAATTTGTCATTCCGAAGGGACGCGTCTGCGTACTCGGCGGCGGAGCCGTTGCCTGTGAGACCGCGGAGGTTGTTCTTGAGAATGCCCGCCCGAATTCTTACAATAAATCCTACGACGCAAGCATCGGCGACGTAGAAGTAACCCTGATCGAGATGCTCCCACAGCTTCTTACCAATGTCTGCGCACCAAACCGCGCTCCATTGATCCGCAAGCTTAAGAGCAAAGGCGTTAACATCAATGTAAATACTAAGATTCTGGAAGTAACCGACCACGACGTTAAAGTACAGCGTAAGGACGGAACCGAAGAATGGCTCCGCGGTTTCGACTACGTACTCTTCGGCCTTGGTTCTAGAAACTATGACCCGCTCTCAGCAGAACTGAAGGAATTCATCCCAGAAGTATATGCAGTCGGCGACTCCGTAAGAGCACGTCAGGCAAGCTTCGCTATGTGGGAAGGCTTTGAAGCAGCGTACAAATTATAAATGCTATAAATGAAAGATTGGAGGCCCATGATATGCCAGCCACAGCAAGACCTTTAAAGAAGAAAGAAAGAGAACGCATTCTGGAGGTAGTTTTAAACGCCCGCAAGCAGCAGTATACGCCGGAACTTCTCTGTGAATTCCAGAAAATTATAGACACCAAATATTATTACTGGTGGCTGATGGATATGAAAAAAGAAGAATATGCCATCAAGCTTTTCACCGATGATTTCCGCTGCTATCACAATGGGCAGTTAGCTGCAAATGATCCTTTGACTCAGGCGAAGCACGCCAAATGGAGTAATCTTCCCATGGTTACCTCCCATATGGGGCACCAGCCTCTTATATGGATCATAGACGACTGTCACGCGAAAGGCGTGTTCCAGTACGAAGATCACCATGTATATAAAGAAGACGGCTACAATGTGGAGACACGCGTCATCTACTGCGATGATTTTGTAAAAGATGAAGAGGGCGTATGGCATATCAAAACCATGCGCATGTACCAATACCAGTCAAATGGGCAGTACCGCAATCCGCTTCCGCCAAAGGGATGGGAGCCGGAGGAATGGGAGCCATTACCATAAGCAGCTATTTTAGATGTGATTAATTCCAATAGTAAAGCAGGCTGCGGATGCCGGCGGCGTCTATAGCCTGCTTATTATGTACACCTATGAAAATTGATGTTTTTTTCACACAATTGTTGATTTCACGCTTGTTCTGTGTTACTCTTTTATTTATATTAAAATGTTGATTCACAACACTTGATACTAAGATTTAAAGAGGAGATATAGCATTTTGAAAAGAAAGATCCGGCCTTTGTGTGAGCTCCCGAGAAATGGCATTTTCTGTGGTCCTGACAAATATCTTAAGTTTCAGGAGCATACCATCAGCGACGAGATGTTCCCTGTCATGGAATTTGACAGTTATTTTATTCTTGTCAAAAAGGGGCGCGGCAATTTTATTATAAATGGAGAAGAATTTTCAGTCCAGCCTGGCTGCGTATCATGGATTCAATGCTCACAGGTACTTACGATTTGCCCAGATTTTGGCGAACAGTTCAAACTGTGGGTTTGTTCCTATGATTATCAGCTTTTGAATTATTATGCATTTAAAAAAATAAGTCCTTCCGTGGAACTTGAAGTTGTAAACAGCCTCCCTGTCATCGGTCCTGAAGGTTCGGAGGTTAAGCAGATTCTGCACCTGTTTAATCAATTTCGGAAACTGGACAAAAAAAAGACTTATGGTTCAGCGGTGATCCGCAGTTCATTTCTGCGGCAGATCGAGCTCCTATATAACCGATATGCCAAAAGCATCAAGGCAACCTACAAATTTGACTCTTTCCCGCTAAGCAGGAAAGCCAGCCTTTATATTGCCTCCCACAGCACAGAAAACCTGACGATATCAGATGTTGTCCGTGTTGTATGTCCGGCTTCGAGCGAATCGTCGCTCAACCACGCACTCCTTATAGCTACCGGCCTGAACTTTAACCAGTATCTTAACCGGATGCGCCTGGCCCATGCTATGACATACTTCCTTTATGACAGCCTTCCTTTTGACTATATATCGTCAATATCCGGCTTCAATAAAGAAATTACCTTTTTCCGCCGTTTTAAAACCATGACCGATATGACGCCCCAGACCTATTTAAACCAGATGCTCAACGACGGAAAGGACGGCCGCATCTACCGCGGAACCATTATGAGCGAAACGCTGATCTCTACCATCAGCTACTTATACGAGAATATGTCTGAGCCAATTGATGCTAAAAGTATTACGCAGGATCTATATATTTCCAAAAATATTCTGCGGATTCAGTTTAAATCTACACTGGATTCCAGCTATAAAGAGATTTTGTCGCAGTTTCGGGTTCGCTATGCCGAGGCTCTTCTTACTACGACCAATCTTCCCATTATGGATATTGCCATTGAATCCGGTTTTGGATCAGACCGCACCATGACGCGGGTATTTTTCAGCATCAACGGCATCTCACCGGGCGAATTTAGAAAACAGAGGCATCTGGCAGAACAGAACGAAAAAGAAACACACAAGTAAGATTACACACAGGAAAGTAGATGATAACCATGCAAAAGGAACCCTCTGCCAGCGCAGCTCATGCAGATACCAGCGGAAGCACCTCTAAAAACCATACCGTTTTTTCCGGCGCCCACGACTATTTTGCCAACAACGTTCTGCCAAAGGACATCCATGCGCACCTCCGCCACATTAAGTCTCCGACCTCTTATATCAATAACCGGGATCAGACTTTTCTTCTGGTCCGGGCGGGAACCGGTATACTGCGCGTGAATGGTTTGGAATACAAACTGAGGCCAAATACCCTGATTAATCTGGGGCCGTTCCACCGTTACCGTTTATTTCCTTCCGGAAGCACGGAACTTGAAATCGCGGAAGCACGTATGAACAGCAGCACCTATGTATATATGATTGCCAACCCATATCTTAAATACGAGCGCTTTTCTGTCCCGTCACAGCCTCCGGTCGTCCATCTTAAGGGCCTGTCGGCGGAGATTGCCAACGATTCAATGACTGGTCTTTTAACCGAGGTAAAAAACAAATCCGGCTCCAGCATCCAGCTCTGTTTTTGTTATATGATGGATTTCATAGGTATTATCACTGATTATATGCCGAAAGACTATTTCACACCATATGAAAAGCAGACAAAATAAACCCTTATATATGCTATAGAAGACTTCTGTTAAATATAAAATTTTAACAAAGTCTTCTTTTTTACATTCTATGAAATTGTTTTTTCTTTTATTTCTTATTGTCCGTCATTTTGACTATAAAATCTTACTTTTTATCCCTTCATTCTGTATAAAAACACAATTATCCATTCGCGAAACTTTTCAAAAAATGTTAAAATATTAGCAGTCATTGAATTGACAGAACGGTGATGGACTTTCGAGGCACCGGGAATGCTTCGAAAAACAAACTTAATTTAAGAACCATTTACATGAAAGGAGATTCAACAATGTTTGAAAACGAATTTAACGGAAAAGTTGCATTAGTTACCGGAGGTACTTCAGGAATAGGATTAGCTACAGTAAAGTCATTTCTTGCATCTGGCGCTAAAGTTTATTTCTTAGGCAAAGAGGGCGAGGATGTTACCGCGGTGCTTGAGGAATTAAAGGCTTCTTATCCAGAGGACAGCTTCAAGCACAACGCGATCACTCTTACCGATTACAAGGCAGCTCAGGCTATTTATGCTGAGATCGAGGAAATGTGGGGAAGACTTGATATTCTTGTAAACAATGCCGGTGTTGACAGCAGCATTCCGATTCACAAGATGAAACAGTCTCAGTGGGATTACGTAATGGACACCAATATCAAAGGTACGTTCAACATGACCAAATATGCCATCAAGATGTTGAAGAAGACCAAAGGCTGTATCGTAAATACCGCTTCCGTAGCAGGTATCTACGGAGCTGGCTGCGGATGCCCGTATCCGGTATCGAAAGGCGGCGTTATCGCATTTACACAGTCTATGGCTTGGGAGCAGGCATATGCAGGAATCCGCTGTAACGCAGTTGCTCCTGGCGTAGTTGATACAAAGCTCCTTGAAACCGTTCCTCCGTTTGCAAAGAAGAATCTTGCGGCAGGTATCCCGCTCCGCAGGATTGGCGCCCCTGAAGAAATTGCCAACGCTATCCTCTACCTTTGCTCAAGCGCTGCTTCCTATATTACGGGAGTTACGATTCCGGTAGACGGCGGATACAGACCGGCTAACGTAGCAGGCTAATTACATAAAAATACTTAATAGAAAAATGCTCCGAATCTGGGAGAGAAATGTGAGGACCAGACGCCGTGTGTACGTCACACTTTAATATTTTTAATCATAGTGAGAACAGTTTTTTTACTCCCGGGGTTCAACTGGCTAATATCGCAAGAGTTAAGCCGGATGCTCCCGCGCTTGTATATATCTCACAAAAGAATAAAGAATCAGTCATGACCTGGCGGACTCTTGAGGTGCTATCCAACCGTATTGCATGGTATCTTCTGGAGCAAGGGATCGGACCTGGGAGGAGCGTTATTGTTGCTCTTCCCAATATCCCTACCCATATCGCTCTTGCTTTTGGTATCTGGAAAACAGGCGGATGTTATGTTCCCATATCCGACAGGGTTCCCAGACAGAACCTTCTCGAAATATGTGAATGTGTTTCTCCATCCCTTGTTGTTACCAACCGCTGGAAGCCAAGTAATTATCTGGCCCTAAGTACAGCCGAGTTAAAAGATGCATGCGCAGATTATTCAGAGGAGATGCCTCCTGACATCCTTGCCGTGCCCAATCTCGCGAACTGTACCGGCGGCACAACGGGAAAAACCAAAGTCGTCCAGCAGAATATGCCTGCGGGCGAGAGCGACGAGGGACTTCAGACATGGTTCACTCTTTCCGGTATGCGCTTTGAAATGCGGCAGCTTCTTGCCGGACCGCTGTTTCACGGCGCTCCCCACTCGGCGGCATTTAACGGACTTTACTGCGGAAACACGCTTTATATGCCTTCTTGCCTGGATGCAAAAACCATCGTGGCATTAGTGAAAAGATATCAGATTGAATATGTACAGCTAGTTCCAACACTAATGCAGCGCATCATCAAACTGCCGGATTTTAATCCGGAGGATTTACACAGCTTAGAGATCCTCTGCCACACCGGCGGCGTCTGCTCTGCCGATCTTAAGAGGGAATGGTTCCAGTTCCTCCCGCCTGAGAAGATATATGAGATTTACTCCATGACCGAATGCGTGGGTATCACATATATCCGCGGCGACGAATGGCTCACCCACGAAGGCAGCATTGGCAGGATGCCTTGCGGCAGCATCTCAATACGCGATGACGACGGTCATGAGCTTCCTGCAGGCGAGGCCGGCAATATCTATATGGCATGGCATGGCGATGCCCCGAAGATAGAATATATCAACGTCACTCCTCTCGAAACCGATGAGAACGGCTATAAGAGCGTAGGCGATATTGGATATATGGATGAAGAAGGCTATTTGTATTTTGTAGACAGGCGCAGCGATATGATCGTTACCGGCGGCGAAAATGTATTTGCCGCAGAGATTGAGACTGTGCTGAAAAAATCAAAGAAAGTCGTTGACGCCGTCGTTGTAGGGCTTCCCGACAAGGAATGGGGACACAGGATCCATGCATTTATCGAGGCGAGCGAACCTATCAGCGACAAGAGCCTCATCAAGCTTGCCCTCAACTATCTTCCGCCGTATAAGATACCAAAGTCTTTCGAGTTTCTGGATGAGATCCCCCATGCTAAGAATGGCAAGATCATCCGCAGCAAACTCGTAGAGCAATACCTAAATACTAATTCAGATCTGAAAGGAGAAAAAAATGGAGAGTAAAAAATTTAAAGGCTGGGGCGTTCTCATTGCAGCGTGTATTCTGTCCTTTATACCAACCGCGATTATGGGAAACTGTTTCTCACTGTATATGGCTCCTGTCTGCAGTGATTTGGGATTTGAGACTACAGGCTGGTCCATGGTCAGCCTGATCGCATCCTTTGCCAGTGCAATCGGCGCTATGATAATCGCAGGATTATATCAGAAGAAAAATATGAAGATCATGATGGTAGCTGTTACTGTTGGAACAAGTCTGTGCTGGTTTGCCGCTACATTCTGCACACAGCTCTGGCAGTTCTATCTGGTATTTGCATTGTCAAATATCTTCCAGGCAGGTCTTACACAGCTTCCGATCTCCATGCTTGTTACCGCATGGTTTGAAGATAAGCGTGCAACGATGATGTCCATTGCTTATGCATGCGGCGGACTTGGCGGCGCCGTTTGGTCGCCGATCGTTTCCAAATTTATCGCTTCCGGAGCAAGCGGATGGAAGACAGCTATGCTGTTCTCTGCTGCTGTTGTAGGTATTGTAATGGTCATTACCGCTCTGGTTCTGGTAAAGCGTTCTCCGGCAGAATACGGCACAGAACCGTACCGCACCGGTAAAAAGGATGCTTCCATACCAAATGCGCAGGCACAGTCTAACGCATGGATCGGTGTATCTAAGAAAGTAGCTACAAAATCAGGCGCATGGTACTGCGTACTTGGCGTAGTTCTCTGTGTGGGACTTATTTCCGCCGGTGTTACTACACATGTTCCGAACTTTGTTACCTCCATTGCAAACGACGGCGGAACACTTTCGGGTACCGTTCTTTCGGTTTACTCTATCGTTTCCATCGTAGGTATGGTTAGCGGCGGCGCGCTGATGGATAAGATGGGAATCCGTAAAACGGTTCTTCTTGCCGCTGTACTTGTTATTATCGGACTTGCAAGTCTTTACGCTTACTCTTTAACCGGTAATACCGTGCTTGTATTTGGATACTCCGTATTCTTCGCCATTGCAATGTTCCTTCCAAAGGTGCTTCCGGCAGTATTAATGTCTACCGTATTCGGTACCAAAGATTACGCCGGGATTTATGCATTAGCGAACCTGTTCTTCCTGGTAGGCGCGGCATTCGGATCCGTATTAACCGCGATCATTCAGGGTATTGCAGGTTACGGTGCTACATGGATTGTATACATGGTTATAGCAGTCCTTCTGTTCCTCTCTGTTTCCGGTGCGATCAGCGGCGGAGCAAAACTGCAGGAGAAATATCCGCAGGGCGACGAATAAACCCAGCTTTTCAATATCATACATGTATATATTAGACGATTAATATATAAGAAAGGAATTCTATTATGAAAGAAATTAATAACAAATTAACCCACAAATTCAATGAATATCCTGATTTCGGCGTGCTTCAGGGAGTAAAGGTATTTATTTCCGGTACAAATATCGCTGGACCATTTGCCGGCTGCCTCATGGCGGAAATGGGCGCTAAGGTTCTTCAGGCAGAGGCTCCTACCATTGCATGCCAGACCCGCGGTACTCTTGCATGGTCACAGAACCACCGTAATGAGTTCTCCATTACAATCAACACTGCAAAACCTTCTGGAAGGAAGATTTTCTACAAGTGTATCGAATGGGCAGATATCTGGATCGAAGCTGGAAAACCCGGCTCTTACAAGAAGCGCGGCATTACCGATGAGTCCTGCTGGGAGCGCAACAAAGCCCTTATGATCGTACACGTATCCGGTTACGGCCAGTTTGGTCCTTCCAAAGACAAACCGTCTTACGATGTATCCGGACAGGCAATGGGCGGTTATATGTACCTGAACGGCGAGAAGCCTACCTCCAGCCCGCTGAAGGTAAATCCATATCTGTCAGATTACATTACCGCTTACAATGCATGTATGGTTGCTCTCTCCGGTTATATTCACGCTCTGCGTACCGGCGAGGGAGATTCCTGCGACGTTGCACAGTATGATACCATGTTCCGTCTGCTTGACAACTACCCGGCTAAATGGTTCAACAATGGCTATCCAAAGCAGGGTGATCCGGTTCCGTACCGTACCGGTAACAAGAGTGATATATCAGCTTGCTTCTCATTCTATGACACCAAAGACGGCGGCTCCATGTTCGTTGCTATCGTTGGACAGGGTCCTGTTACCCGCGGATATCCGATCATCGGAATGGGCAAACCAGGCGCTCCGGGTTCAGACATCCCGAAGGATTGTACCGGACTTCCTCTTTACGATCCACGCGGGGCAAAGGCTGAAAAGTTATGTGAAGAGTTCTGTGCTTCCCATACCTGCGACGAGCTGGAAGAGATCTTCGGCAAGGCAGGCGTTCCATGCCAGAGAGCTTATGGTCCTGCTGATATTGAGAAAGATCCGCAGTACGAGGCTCGTGAGAATCTGGTTGAGTGGGAAGACCAGTGCTTCGGCAAGATGAAGGGTATCGGCGTAACGAATATCTTTAAGAAGAATCCTTCCCAGATCGTTGCTGCCGCTCCTTGCTTCGGCGAGCATAACCGTGAAGTACTGCAGACCTTCGGCTATACCGACGAAGAGATCGATAAGCTTTACAAGAACAAAGATCTTGCTACATGGACTCCTGCTGAGACAGCAAAGAGGAAACTGTACGTTGAGTGGGGCTTCTTCTGGGATCCGGAGAGACAGTGCGAGCGGATCGGCCTTGAGTACAAGAAGCCAGCTAAATAATAGTATTCTTTATAAGTAACAGTATGTCTTCTGCATAACGTCCTATACCGTTAATGCAGCACACCTAAACCTAGTGCTCCATCCGGACAGATACCGAATTTTGGGACTGACTGGATGGAGCATTTGTTAAAAGAAAGGAAAACCTATGACTGAACTTGAAATTTTTGTAGAAAAAGAAAAAATAAAAGAACAGATTTATACCTACTGCCGTGCGCTTGACAGAATAGACTTCGAACTTGGTTACACAATATTTGCAGAGGATGCTGAAGTAGACTATGGCCCTACCTACAAGGGAACCGGAAGAGGCTTTATTGATATGATGCTGAAGATGCATACGAACCGGATGATCTCTACCCACCATATGATGACCAATATTCTGATTAAAATGAATGAGGACGGCACAAAGGCCGCCAGCGAAACCTATATGTATGCGGCCTGCAAATACCGGAACAAAGCGAAAAAACCTACGTTTACCGTAGAAGCCCGCTGCCGCGACATCGACCAGTGGGAAAAGCGCGACGGCAGATGGGTGATCGTAAAACGTGTCGTAGCGGGCGACAATTCCTTTATGCTCAACGATCTTACTTATACCGACGACTACAACAACGGCCGGGGCAAGCTGAGGGAGACAGATCCTTCCTATATAGCGTTCGCGCAGATCGAATAATACGTAATAGTTCAGCCTGCGGCCAGACTTTACATTTATATGACTAAGAGGAGCCGGCGGATTAGAATGATACGCCAGCTCCTCTTTTCATTACATATTTCGATTTTATCTTTCACGCTATTCGATAATAATCACAAATCCTGATCCATCTTCTGTAACGGTGGTCTTCTTACCGCGGTCTTTCGCCAGCTTCTCTACATTCGTCTTCTGATGAGGTTCACTAACCAATACCTTAACCGGTCCGTCTGCATTCTTTAGTGCATCTGCCGTCAGCATAATCGGTTCGGGGCAGGAAAGCCCTCTTGCATCTACTTCTACCATATCGTTTTCCTTCCTTTCACTTATTTCGTTATATTAGCGGAATGCGCAGCCTATGCTTATTCCCATGTTATTTATTATCTCTGCCGCCTTATTTCTTTACAGCCTCGCGCTTGTTGGTAAATGCTATCGCGAAACATACGATAATACATATAATGACTGCAATCTTGCCGTTTGGCGTCGCTGCTCCCGCAACAACCTCCTGCGTTTCGGCGTTCAGGGCAGTTCCGCTGGATGCAAGCCCCAGATTGTGACAGAGCGCCGCCCCAAAGAACAAACCGAGAACCGTCACCGCCGAATCAGAGGAGCCCTGTCCAGCAAGGATCAACTGACGCAGCGGACAGCCGCCCGCAAGCACTGCCGCAAATCCAACTGCATACATTCCCAGCACGTTCCACAGGTGCTCGGAATGCGCGATAATGCCCGGCGTATTGAATCCAAGGACAAATTTTCCCGTCGCCACGTTAAAGATCAGCATTACCGCAAATAACGCTGCGATGACGGTCAAAAGATCAAAATTCTTCATCAAAATCACGTCACGGATTCCTCCTGCGAAACACATTCTGGATTTCTGTGCAAACGCGCCGAATACAAGCCCGCCGATCAGAGATACAATAATCGGTGCGTGCATGCTTCCAGGACCCGCCTCACTGGCCTTTAGAAGGCTTGTACATACTGCAAGCAATAAAATGCCCACTAAGATAATAGAAAGCACAGAACCGCTGGATTTGTTCGTCTCATGGGCACGTCCGAGGCTGGTTCCATTCTTCAGCATAAAAGTTCCGGTCCCTACGCCCAAAATAAATCCTACCAGCGCCACCCATGCATTCAAGTCTCCTGCCGACATACGGATGATCATACGCAGCGGGCAGCCTAGAAAAACCAGCGATCCGATCATAATGATCATTCCCAGCACAAAGCGGATCATCGGAGAAGATCCGGCCGTAGAACGGTACTCCTTCGTTGCTACAGAGATAATAAAGGCTCCTAAAACAAGCCCTATAATCTCCGGCCGTGCATACTGAACCACCTCAGCCTGATGCATTCCCATGGCTCCCGCCATATCCCTCACAAAACAGGCGATGCAAAACGCCATATTAGCCGGATTGCCCATAAATGCAAGGACGGCGGCAACAATGCCGCAGACCGCCCCGGCTAACGCAAGTTTCTTCTTAGAATCATACAAAGTCATATCATTTCCCTCTCTTTCCATTTGTGACTTCAATAACCACCTTTATTATCTCCCTAAATCTTCCAATTGTCTAATCAGTAATGTAAATAATAAAAGTTATTTATAGATATTTTCTATGGAATATCATAGGAAAGCTATCAATATGAATATAAGTTTCCTCCGGCGAAATTTTGCATCTGTGCGGTGGGGTCTGCCCAGCTTTGTGTAGTAAGGCACGCTATTTCTGGCAAGCAGACCCCCACCGCACAGATGGAAATTTTTCTTCATAACACAAACAGGCTCTGCACTTTGTTTTCCTTGTGCAGAGCCTGTTATCATTTTTATATATTATACGCTGCTTATACCAGCTCAATCAGAACTTCCATCGCTGCGTCGCCCTTACGCTGGCCGATCTTAACGATTCGTGTATAACCGCCGTTGCGGTTCTCATACTTCGGAGCAATCTCATCGAATAACTTCGCAACAAGATCCACGTTCTTGGTGTTCTTCTTTCTTCCTGCCTGTGCGGCCGGAACATCCTTAACCGGATAGAGAACCTTCAGCATCTGTCTTCTTGCATGAAGTCTTGAGGGCAGATCCTTCTTGATCTTCTTCTCTACTTCGTCATATACGGTAACCTTCTTGCCGTCTACAACTTCCTTTACTCTCTTGCCGTCCTTGTCCTTGCGGGCAACCTTCGCTGTTACAGTAACCTCCTCGAAGTTATCCTTCTCCTTTACTGCCAGCGCAATCAGCCCTTCTGCGGCTTTGCGGATCTCCTTTGCCTTTGCTTCTGTGGTCACAATCTTACCGTTGTTCAGAAGCGCTGTTACCTGATTTCTGATCAATGCTTTTCTCTGGCTTGACGTTCTGCCAAGCTTTCTATATTTTGCCATTTTACTATTCCTCCATTATTTAAACACTTGGTTATGCATTCATCGGGCTTACTAGCCAAATGCCTCCGTCATGCGCGTCGGGCTTACTGACGGATTGTTTTCGCTAAGCGCCAAGGTAGTTCTTCGAACTAGTACATCGAAAATTAAGTTTTGGATAGTTTGACGCAGAATATTTTTCTGAGAGTTCTGCTTCACAAACGCAGGCGTAACGGTGGCTACGTCGAGGCTTGGGGAGTAGAGCTATCAGGAAAATAGGCAAGCCAAACTGCCAATTACTTAATATTCGATGTACTAGGCTCGAAAACACCTCGCTAAGTTCCGAAGAACGGAGTTCGCACTAACCTCAAACTTCGCCTTCGGCTCGTTTTCGCTAAGTGCTCTACTCCTCGCCCTGGCTTAGTTCTAAACCGAGCTCTTTTAATTTTGCCAACACTTCCTCCAGAGACTTACGTCCAAGATTACGCACCTTCATCATATCCTCCGGAGTTCTGTTTGTCAGCTCCTCTACTGTATTGATCCCCGCTCTCTTCAAGCAGTTGAATGAACGAACAGAAAGTTCAAGCTCATCAATGCTCATCTCAAGAACTTTCTCTTTCTCATCGTCTTCCTTCTCGATCATAACTTCAGCAGCTTGTGCAACCTCTGATAAATCAATAAACAGCTTCAGATGTTCACTAAGTACCTTCGCCGCTAAACTTACGGCCTCATCCGGAACCAATGTTCCATCCGTCCAAACATCCAATGTTAATTTGTCAAAGTCTGTAATCTGACCAACACGTGTATTTTCTACAGTGAGATTCACACGCTCTACCGGGGTGTAGATAGAATCAACCGGAATTACTGCGATCGGCAGTTCTTCGTTCTTATTCTTATCCGCACTTACATATCCTCTTCCCTTTGTAATGGTAAGCTCCATATACAATTTACTGTCCGCTCCGCCGTTCAGCGTCGCGATTACAGTTTCCGGGTTCATAATCTCAATATCAGAATCCACCTGAATATCCGCGCCGGTCACCACCCCTTCGCCTTCAAACTCAATATAAACTGTCTTTGGCTCGTCGGTCTCGGATGTGTTCTTGATTGCCAGAGACTTTAAATTCATGACAATCTCGGTAACGTCTTCTTTTACACCTGGGATGGAACTGAACTCATGCAGTACGCCGTCAATCTTCACCTGACTGATCGCAGCGCCGGGAAGCGACGAAAGCATGATCCTTCTAAGAGAGTTTCCAAGCGTTGTGCCATAGCCTCTCTCCAGAGGCTCCACAACAAATCTTCCGTATCTCTTATCTTCTGAAATCTCGGTTATCTCGATATTTGGTTTATTAAAATCAAACACTATATAGTCCCTCCTTGTGGGGTGAATCTCTAAATCTTATTATTTAGAATATAACTCGACAATCAACATCTCATCTACCGGAACATCAATCTCGTCACGAGTCGGAAGCTCTTTTACGGTTGCCTTCAGATTCTCATGATCTGCCTCAATCCAGCCCGGAACCAGACGTCCGCCTGTCACCTCCAGAATGTCCTTATATCTCTGAGAACCTTTGCATTTCTCCTTAATTTCGATTACATCGCCAGCCTTTACAAGGTAAGACGGAATGTTCACCTGTCTGCCGTTTACCAGCACATGCTTATGGTCAACAATCTGCCTTGCCTCACGGCGGGTTCTTGCCAGACCCATACGGAACACCACGTTATCCAGCCTGCTCTCCAGCATAATCATCAAGTTTGAACCTGTCATGCCGCTCATGCGCTGAGCCTTCTCAAAATAGTTTCTGAACGGCTTCTCTAACACACCGTAAATGAATTTGGCTTTCTGCTTCTCGCGCAACTGCAGACCATATTCGCTCATCTTCCGATTGGATCTCTTCAACTGTCTTCTAGACTTTTTATCAATTCCCAAATAAACCGGCTCCATTCCAAGGGAACGGCATCTCTTCAGAACCGGAACTCTATTTACTGCCATGTCTTATATCTCCTCCTATTATCTCGAATGTTATCTTTAAAAGGGTAACCAATTAGACTCTTCTGCGCTTCGGCGGACGACATCCATTGTGCGGTACCGGCGTAACGTCCTTGATGCTTGTTACATCAATTCCACATGCCTGAAGGGCGCGGATTGCTGCCTCTCTTCCGGAACCTGGTCCCTTAACCATAACATCTACTGATTTTAATCCATGGACTAATGCTGCTTTTGCTGCAGTCTCTGCTGCCATCTGTGCTGCATAAGGAGTAGATTTCCTTGAACCTTTAAATCCAAGACCACCGGCGCTTGCCCATGAAAGAGCGTTACCCTGTGCATCCGTTAATGTAACGATTGTGTTATTAAAGGATGACTGGATATGTGCCTGTCCGCGTTCAACGTTTTTCTTGACACGCTTTTTTGTCACTTTCTTTGTAACTTTCTTTGC
>CAJUTH010000015.1 GCA_910589275.1 uncultured Dorea sp. | reverse complement strand
ACGGAATTTGCCCATTTCAAGTCGCCTACGGCGAGGGGCAAATTCCCTCTTGGCACGATCTACGCGTTCTCACGGACTTTGCAGCAAGTGCAAAGTCCTGGGCTGAACTGTTACTTTCCGAATATCTTCTCCGCTTCTTTCATATTCTCCCGTATGGACACGCCGAATGGGCACCTGCTTTCACAGGCTCCGCACTGAATGCATTCTCCCGCATGATGCTCTAATACCTCATAATGTTCCCGTACGGTCTCCGGAACATGCCCCTGCGCTTTTGCCAAATTCAAGAACTTTGTCACATCCGCCACGCTGATCTTCACCGGACATGGCGCGCAATGGCTGCAGTACATGCAATGTCCCTTCCAGCTTATCTTTGGAAAAGCCGCAAACGCAGGCGCATAGTCCTTCTCTTCCCCCGACGCCGTCTCATAAGCCAAGCTTTCCTCCAACTGTTTCAGCGTATGTGCGCCCGCCATAACTGAGGCTACCGCCGGACGGGTCAATGCATAATGCAGGCACTGATTTACCGTAAGCGCCTTCCCCGCCGGAGACAAGCTCTCATCCAGCAGGTCGCCGCCGCCAAAGGCCTTCATCACCGTAATCCCCACGCCCTTGCTCTGACAGAGTTCGTAGAGCTTCTCCCGCTCCGGATCCATATTTACCAGAGGATTCTCGTATTTTTCCTCGCTCCAGAGCAGTTCTACGTCTTCGCCCGCGGGCTGCAAGTCGTAACAAGGATTCACACTGAACATCAGCACCTCTATGTACCCGGTCTCAATTGCCTTCACCGCCACCTGCGGATTATGGCTGCTAAGCCCGATATGCCCGATCGTGCCGGATTTTTTCAGTCCTAACACATATTCCATCACCGGCCCTTTTTCAATCTCCGCCCAATCCTTTAAAGAATCACAATAATGAATCATACCCACATCAATATAATCTGTCTTAAGAAGCTTTAAGGCATCCTCAAACGCCGCTTTTACCTCTTCAATCTTCCTGCTTCTTACGTACTGCCCGTCCTTCCACACCGAACAGATATGGGACTGGATGATAAACTTCTCTCTTCTCCCTTCCAGTGCCTCTCCCACGCTGGCGCGCAGCTTAGGGTCGGAAGCATACAAATCAAAATAATTAACGCCGTATTTCTCCGCCATATCAAACATGCGCATGGTATTCTGATAATTCTCTTCATGGAATCCCTCGCAACCCATGCCAATCTCGCTGATCTTCAAGCCGGTATTCCCAAGCTCCCTATATTTCATAAACAAAATACCTCCCTTTCGTTCGTTACTTGTGCAAAAGAAACCAGGCATAACGCCTGGTTCTCTTTATTTGGTATACTTATGGCAGTCTTTTCACAAAATCAGCCAGCGCCTCGGATATCTTGATCTGCTGCGGACAGACTGCCTCGCAGCTCCTGCAGCCCACGCATGCACTGGGCTGCTTCTCCTCCGGCACAGCCGAGAGCGCCATCGGCGCAATAAATCCTCCGCCTGAAACCGCATGTTCATTGTAGAGCGCTAAAAGCTCCGGAATATCCAAGCCTTGCGGACAGTGGGATGTACAGTAATGGCAGGCCGTACATGGAACCGCCGTTCCCCGGACCATAGAATCCACAACCCCGGCAACCGCTTTCATCTCTTCCTCATTCAACGGCTTTTCCGTCTCATAGGTCTTGATATTTTCCTTAAGCTGCCGGAAGTTTGACATGCCGGAAAGAGTCACCGTCACCTCCGGAATCGTCTGCAGGAAACGAAATGCCCAGCTTACCACGCTCTCTTCCGGACGCAGCGCTTTCAAGCCGGCGGCATTCTCCTCCGTCAAATTTGCAAGGCTGCCGCCCCGCACCGGCTCCATGACCCATACCGGAATATGGTATTCCTTCAAAAGCTCTACCTTTTCTTTTGCGTTCTGGAAGGTCCAGTCCAGATAATTAGTCTGAAGCTGACAAAATTCCATCGACTCTCCATAAGCTTCTAAGAAACGCTTTATCACCTCATAGCTTCCATGAGCGGAAAAACCAAGATGCTTAATCCTTCCATTCTTCTTCTGCTCCATCAGGTATCTGTAAATTCCATGCTCTTCATTCAGATATTCGTCAATGTTCATCTCACACACATTATGGAACAGATAAAAGTCAAAATACTCTGTCTGGCATTTCCCAAGCTGTTCCTCAAAGATTTCTTCCACCTTCGGCATATTAGACAGGTCATATCCCGGAAACTTCGTAGCCAGATAAAAAGACTCCCTTGGATACTCCTTCAGCGCTCTGCCCATCACCAGCTCGGAATTACCTGCGTGATAACCCCATGCGGTATCATAATAATTAATCCCTTTTTCCATAGCATACGCGACCATCTCTTTAACCGCCGCCTCGTCAATCCTTGCGTCATCTCCGTCGATCACCGGAAGCCGCATAGCTCCCATTCCCAGCGCCGATAATTTTTGCCCCTGAAAATCCTTGTAAATCATAATCCGCTCTCCTTCTTCTCAAAAATAAACCACTCATATAAATAGATTCTGTTATTATCATAACACTTAAAGTTCACTTTAGGTCAAGCAGAATTTAGATATATCCCATACTCCTGAGCAGATACAGCCATCCTGTCAGCGTAAACGCGCTAAACAGCGTTGTAAACATGATCACTCCTGAGGACAGCACTCCTTCATGTCCCATATTTTTCGCCATCACAAAACTTGATACCGTGGTCGCCGATCCAAGCATTACTAAGATAGCCACCAGTTTCTCCTGCCGAAATCCCATCCAAACTGCAGCAGGCAGGAAAATCGCGCAAAATCCTATTAGTTTAATAAAAGCCGCCGTTACAGCCGGCCTTACCCTTCCCAGTGCCTTCTCAAAATTAAACGCCGCTCCCATAGCCATCAAGCCCATCGGAGTTGCAACGCCGCCTACGCTAGATACCAGTTTCCCTAAAATCTGCGGCATTGGAAGACGGAGCGCCGACCACAAAAGACCTGCCGCAATCCCCAGCATGATCGGATTCGTCGCAATGCCTTTTCCTGTTCTTCCCAGCATTTCCATACTAAATCCCTGCTGCCCCGGTTTGAACAGTGATAAAACCAGTACCGCCATCACATTATACAATGGCACGCTCCCAATGATCATAAGCGGAGCCATACCTGCCGTCCCATAAATATTTTGAATAAATGCAATTCCAAGAAGCGCCGCGCTGCTTCGGTAAGACACCTGGATAAATTCCCCTTTTATACTTTTATCTTTCCAAAGACCGGACACTCCCACCGCAATTCCAATACTGATCACTGTAGCCACAAAACAGAATAATACAAACTTTGTATCCCACATTTCCGAAAAATTTACCGTTGCCAAGTCGTTAAACAACAAGGCTGGCAACGGCACCAGAAATACGAATTTATTCAGCTTTGACGCAAAATCGTCATCAATCCATCCAATGATATGAAGAACGTATCCCAGCACCATCATAAGAAATACCGGAATCGTTGCATTCAGGCTAAATATCAAGTTATCCATAGAACCCCCACCCTAAAACCTGCCGGCTGCGGCGCCCCGGCATTTATAAAAATTCAAATAAGGAGAGCTGATCGTCCCGCTGAAGGTACATCTTTCTGTCTGTGATCGTCTCATCCCCCCTAAGGCCGCCAATCAGCATAGGTGAATTCGCATCATGCAGTTCATGCCTTCTCACGGCGCTGTCATGGTTTCCCGACGCATAGCAGTACTTGCAGCCATGGATGCAGGTGCCATACATGCCGATATCCACGCTTTCCACGCACCCGCAAGCCTTGCGCTGCCCTCTGTCCCTTTTCACATCCAGCCGGTATCCCACAATATTCTCTACCTTTTTCTTATCAATGCAAGAGCCGGGCAGAATACCGTAAGGGCGGAAATCTACCTTCTCGGCGCAAGTATATAAGGGAAGCTGATATTTATCCGCAATCTTAACCAGCTTCCTTGCCGCCTGAATCATATCTTCTGCCTCCAGTTCCATAAACGGACTCCCTTTGTAATAATCAACAAAACTGATGATACAACGATCTGTATATGGATGGAGCCAGCTACACATCATCTCAAACTGCTCCAAATGATATTCCAGCGAATACTTCTCATTGATGATGATTGGATCAAACCGAAGATCCATCCGTTCCCGGCCAATACGATCGCCAAGAAGCATAAACGTAGCCATAGCCTCCTCTGTCGATGGTACGCCTGGTTCTAGATCCTCTCTGTAATCCGTAATGGTCATCTCAAAATAATACGGATACCCCAGCATATCAATCTTCTTCAAATAAGGGAGCAGGGGCTCTGGGTTCTTTGTCCAGAAAACAAAGCAGTCTACTGTCTCCCGGGACAGTTCTATCCTGCTGACCTTTTTTCTATTGTATGGATTAGGAACGAGAACCTCCCCCATCAGCAGCCGGTTCATAAACCACTCCGGATACAGGGCAGGAATGTCCGTTCTTCTGCTTGCACTGATAATCATCTCTGCCTCTCCCCTTATAGTGCTATTTTACAACGTATCGGAAACCGTTGCAAGAAAAAGGAGCGGCATCTACCTATCCGCTCCGTCAATCTGTTCTCATAAAATGCGCAGTTCGGCGCATCCCTAAGCCATGAAAAATAACTATATACCCTTTATTCCCCAAAATTCCTCTTTATCAGTCTGCAGTATTCCTCATACACAGGTTCTCCATCAAAAGCATCCCGCAATGCATTCCTGACGCCCTTATAATACCACCCAATCTTAGCCTTATCCTTCATTCTGAATCTGTTCCACAGTTCTTCGCCGACAACCGGATAGTCCCGGTCAATGTCTCTCATATTAGACAATTTGTCCGCCAGTGCAATCTTTTGCACATCACCGTCCGCATCCTTAATATGACACACTGTATGATTCTTGCGCTCAATCCATGTCTTAGTCTTATCTTCACTCTCCTGAGCAACCATCCATGCCACTCTGGGAGAAAATTCTTCTGCCAGAAGCTCCTTTGTCACACCTGGACAATCCTCAATTGTGTCATGGAGATAGGCGGCGCTGATTACCTCTTCATCGTCGGTCATAGCAGCTACAATATGCGCCACTTCAATCGGGTGAAGGATATACGGACGCGCAGACCCTTTGCGGAACTGGCCTTCATGGGCCCGCGTAGCAAATTCGATGGCTTTGTCGATCATAGTATACCTCTCTATTCTTCGGTTTCATCTACAGTGTCCGCAAGTGATTCTGACATTTCTTCTTCTATATTATCTTCCAAATCTTCACTTTCGTCAACCCTCTTAGAGACAGATTCTTTTTTCTTTTTCCAAAATCCTTTTCTGTGGAGCAGGTCATAAATACAAGGGACTACAAACAGGGTAAGCAGTGTTCCATACAGAAGACCTCCAATAGTCACCACCGCCATCGGTCTTGCCATATCAGCGCCCATGCCGACTCCGATCGCCATGGTGGAAAGGCCCAAGATCGTAGTCAGAGCGGTCATAACGATCGGCCTAAGCCTTGTAATCCCAGCTTCTGTAAGCGCCTCCCGCTGGGGCATTCCCTCACGGATGAGCTGATTCGTATAATCCACAAACACGATACCATTATTTACAATGATACCTGACAGCATAACAAAGCCCACCATCGAGATTACGCTGACTGCAGAGCCGGTAACCCAAAGTCCTAAGAAACCTCCGGTAAAGGCAAGCGGCACCGTGAACATAATAATGAATGGCGACAGCAATGATTGAAACTGCGCTACCATGATCAGATACATAAACACCAGTGCAAGAGCCAGCATTTTCAAAACTTCAACCATCGCCTCGTTGATGGTCTCATCCTCGCCCGCCATCTCGATCTCATAACCTTCCGGCGCATCATATTTATCAAGCTCTTTCGTCACCTTACTGCTGACAAGGCCAATATTGTCCCCATCCTTGATTTCTGCCGACACAGACATCGTTCGGTTCTGATTAATCCTGCTGATTGCCTGAAGTCCCGAAGCATCCTCAAAAGCAGCAATATCTGCAAGCTTTACCTCTTTCTTTGTACCATCTTGTCCTGTTACATTAAGTATCATATTTCGGATACCGTCTCTGGTTAGAGTATCCGCCGCACCGTCCATCACATAGATATCATATTCATCGGTATCGGTAGAAAGCGCTGTAGTACTGCGCGGGTCAGAAATATGTCCTGAGATTTCCTGATAAACCTGCGCGACCGTAAGTCCCTGAGCCATAGCCTTCGCCTTATCGACCACAACCCGGAGTTCTTCATTATTATCCTCGGTTCCATCGGCTACATTCTGGGTACCCTCAACCCCTTCTACAATATTCTTCACATCTTTTGAAACCTTCTGGAGGGTATCCAGATCCTTTCCCTTAATCCGAACTACAATCCCGGAATCTCCAAGGGCGCTCATGTCCATGGATGACATATTTACCGTAAGTTCTCCTTCCAGATCCTTCGTAACCTTTTCAATCTCTTTTTTTAATTCATCGTTGCTAAGCTTTGGTTTTTCCTTCGTAATTGCATAAAACTGTGCGGTTTCCGTACTGCTGTCTGTGCTCAGCATGCTGGTATTTCCAATCATCGCCCCCAGATCTTCAATATCTTCCAGTTTGCCCACCCGTTTCATAATCTCATCCGCAACGGCCGCCGTTTCATCCAGAGTGCTTCCCTTCTCCATTTCAAGGGTCATACTTACTTCCGTACTCTCCATTGCCGGCATAAATTCCGTACCTCTGGCAACTGCAAGCTTTGCGCTTATAACAAGGATTACCAGCGCGCCGATTAACACAACCGGTTTTACCTTAAGCGCCAGCCCGATCAGCCTCCCATAAGCTTCCTTAATCCGGAACATAAACCGGAATTCTTTGGTCTCTGTCTTTTTCAAAAGACCCGCCGACATCATCGGCACTACCGTAAGGGCCACAAGGAGGCTCGCCAGCAGCGAATATGCGATGGTCAGCCCCATATCTACAAATAATTGTCTGGTTATGCCTTCTGTAAATATAATCGGAGCAAACACACAGATGGTCGTCAATGTGGAGGCGGCAATCGCTCCGGCTACCTGCTTGGCGCCCTGTATCGCCGCTTCCTGTGCCGAGGCTCCTTCTTCATTCCGCATCCGGTAAATATTTTCAATCACCACAATGGAATTATCTACCAGCATGCCAACGCCCAGCGCAAGGCCGGACAGCGAGATCACATTCAATGTGATCCCTGTAAAATACATGGCTACAAGCGCCGCCAGAATACTGATCGGAATCGAGCATGCAATGACCAGCGTGGATTTTGCGCTGCGCAGGAAAACCAGCAGAATAAGGATCGCAAGCACCGCGCCATATAAAAGATTCTGCAGTACAGAACTTACAACCAAATCAATATACACACCCTGGTCCATCAGCGTTACTGATTTAACCCCCAGTTCGTCATCCTTCTCCATCTCATCCAGTTTCTCAAGCACACGGTCGCTGACGTCTCCGGTGGAATACCCTGTCTGCTTCTGAATGCTGAGCATCATAGCCGTCTCGCCATTTAGCTTCGCATAGGTCTCATCCGCATTATTGACAAGCTGTATATCCGCTACATCGGATAGCTTCACCGGATCCATGTCCTCCATATCCAAAAGCACCAGATCCCTGATATCGTCAATGCTCTTAAACTTATCGCCGATCCGCACCAGATAATCAATTCCGTCTTCCTTCACATAGCCGGCCGGCATCGCAAAATTCTGCGCCCCAAGAAGCGTCTGTACCATCTCTACATTTAAGACGCCTCCCATATCCGCTCCCGCATAAGCCTCTTCCTTTGCAGACTCCATTTGAGCCTCCTGCTGGGCGATAGCCGACTCTCCTACCGCAAGCTGGGCGCCGCCGGAGCTTAATCCCAGAGTTGCCTGAATCTGCGCGGACGCCATCTGCCCTCTGGCTTCTGCAAGGGTAAGCGCGCCGGTGTTTAACTGCTGCTGCAGAGCCTCAAGCTGGTTTCTGCCCTCTGGGATCATCTGCTTGGCAGCTTTTAACTCCTTCTCCTGCTGTTCCAGCGCAGCAATTTCCTCCGTCAGCTCCCCTTTGCTCGTATCATACTCATCCAGTCTCTTTACTAGTTCTTCTAACGCTGACAACTGCGCCTGCTGTCCCTCATCTAGCTCCGGAAGCTGCTTAAGCGCTTCATAGGCCTGTCTGGTCTCCTGCTCATTCTTCTTTAGCTCTTCCAATGCCTGAAGCTCCACCTTCGCCGCTTCTTTCTTAATTACTATTAGAGCAAGCCCCTGATCTGCCTGCGTTTCTCTATAATTTAAGTCAGCCATCTGCTCTGTAATCTCAAGCTGCGCCTGCTTTAGCTCTTCCGCCTTCTTCGACATCTCAGCCTCCGCCTGCCCAAGCTGGCCCACCGCCTGGGATTGTCCGGCCGCAAGCTGTGCCTTGCCGCTTTCTACCTTCGCCTTGGCGTCTGCAAGCGCCGCTTCTGCCTCTTCAAATTTCCGATCCAGTTCAGCCGTCACTTCGTCGCTCAGCTCTTCAACCTTCTTCTCATTGACCGTCACCTCTACAGTCTCTTCGATACTTCCGATTGTTGTGACAGATGCAACCCCCTCCAGGCTCTCAATCTCCGGAACCACCTGCTCCTCGATCAGCTTGCTGGTCTTCGCCGGAGTCCCTTCTCCGGCGCTGACGCCCGCAATCAGCACAGGCATCATACTTGGATTCAGCTTCAGGATCATAGGATTCCCTACTCCTTCCGGCCAATACCCTTTAATCTGGTCCAAGCTTTCCCGCATCTCAATGGTTACGGAATCCATATTCGCCGTCTGCTCAAACTCCATCATAACCATAGAAGCATTCTCACTGGAAGTAGACATCATGTCTTTGATATTACTAATCGTTGCCATACTCTGTTCCACAGGTCTGGTAACCGTAGCTTCAACCTCCTCCGGACTTGCTCCCGGATATGTAGTCATTACAATTGCATAAGGCATATTCATATTCGGCAGAAGATCCACTGTCATATTGGTAAACGTCACATACCCAAGGATCATGATCAGCACTACGCCAACTATGACGGTATACGGCTTCTTTACACTGAATTTTGATAACATATCGTATCCTCTTTTCCTCATTTATTAAGAACAGGTAAATCATATTATTTTGAACTTTAAATGTCAATGATTCTGGGATATAATATAATGACATAATGATTTATTTAATAGAATTTTTATAAAGGAGAATGCTATGCATCAGAAATATGTTCTTGTCACCGGCTCCTCTAGAGGAATAGGAAGAGCCGCTGCTTTAAAGTTTGCCGCCCAAGGTTTTCATGTATTCCTAAACTGCCGCCGCTCTCTTAAGGAACTCTCTCAGGTACAAGCAGAAATTCTGGCTGAGGGCGCCAGTGGATGTACACCAGTTCCTGGTGATGTGGGAAATCCGGACGAAGTGCGGCATATATTTGATACCATCCACTCCTTGTGCCCAGCTCTCGACGTTCTTGTTAACAATGCCGGAATCAGTCACACAGGACTCCTCATCGATATGACAGATGCACAGTGGGATGCTCTTCTTGCAGGCAACCTGTCTTCCGCCTTCTACTGCTCCAGAGAGGCATTAAAACGCATGGTCTCCGTAAAGTCCGGACGCATCATCAATATTTCCTCCATGTGGGGAACCTGCGGCGCTTCCTGTGAAGCCGCCTACTCCGCCGCCAAAGCCGGTATGAATGGTCTGACAAAAGCTCTCGCTAAAGAATATGCTCCCAGCCATATTGCCGTTAACGCCATTGCCTGCGGAGCGGTCGATACGGAAATGAACGGACATTTGTCCCCAGATGAGCGAGCCGCTCTGGCATATGACATTCCCGCAGGCCGTTTCGCTACGCCTGAGGAGATTGCAGAGCTTATCTGGAAAATTGCAGAAAGCCCTGCATACATGACCGGACAGATTATAGGAATAGACGGAGGGTACATCTAGCTCGGTAGATGTACCCTCCGTTCATATCTTCTTATTCTGACCTAAAGTTTACTTTATAAGCTTCAATATCTCCTTCCAAAGAGGTGTGCCGGCTTCTTTTAAAAGCTCAAACAAAACCGCCTCATAAGTCGTAAGGACCGCTCCTTCCCGCTCTGCACGTTTTACCGCCATATCAAAATCTGACTTTCTCCTGCTGCCAATGCAGTCAGTTACCAGCACCGGCACATAGTCCGCCTCCGCCAAGTCAATGACCGTCTGAAGTACGCAGCAGTGCGCCTCCATCCCGCACACAAGAATATATCGTTTTCCCCGAATCAATGGCTCGACCACACCAAAACCGCTGAAAGTATTTTTATCCAGATAATCCGTCTTACCGGACGCCTCCCATATTTCCGGAACCGACATTCCAAGTCCTTTCGTATATTGCTGCGTCACGATCATAGGAACGTCAAGAGCTTTCAATCCTCTCAGCAATATCTGCACCCTTTGCATCAATTCCTTTGATTCAGCCACAGCCGGAACCAATTTTTCCTGAAAATCAATAACCAGCGCCGCCGTATCTTCCCTCACGATCTTCATCTTACTTCATCACCAATGTAATCGGACAGTGATCAGACCCCATGATATCCGTCAAAATCTCCGCATTCTGAAGTCTGTCTTTTAGGCATTCTGACACGCAGAAATAGTCAATCCGCCACCCTGCGTTCTTCGCCCTCGCGCTGAACCTGTAAGACCACCATGAATAAATCCCCTCCGCATCCGGATAGAAATACCGAAAGGTATCTATAAATCCCGCCTCTAAAAGCTCCGAAAACTTCCCTCTCTCCTCGTCGGTAAAGCCGGCATTTTTCCGATTTGTTTTCGGGTTTTTCAGATCAATCTCTTTGTGGGCTACATTCAGATCCCCGCAGAAAATAACCGGTTTTTTCTCCTCCAGCTTCTTCAGATAAGCAAGGAAATCTGTCTCCCACTGCATCCGGTAGGGAAGCCTTGCCAGTTCATTCTGGGAATTGGGCGTATATACGGTAATAAAATAATACTCTTCAAACTCCAGAGTAATTACCCTGCCCTCCTGGTCATGCTCCTCTATTCCGATGCCGTATGACACGTTCAGGGGCTCTTTTTTGGTAAACACCGCTGTTCCTGAATATCCCTTCTTCACCGCATAATTCCAATACTGATGATATCCGGGCATTTCAAGTTCTAACTGCCCCGCCTGCATCTTGCTCTCCTGAATACAGAAAATATCCGCATCTAATTCACGAAACACATCCATAAATCCTTTCTGCACACAGGCACGGATCCCATTTACATTCCAAGAAACAAATTTCACGTCTTATCCTCCATTTACAGTTATTTCTCTAATTGTTATCCAATTTCCGACGATTAAATCAAACGAATTTCCCCGTCTACCAGCCTAGCGTTGCAGGAACTGGTCTCCTGAGTCACTTGAAGCGTCTCTTTCCCAATCGTCAGTGAAACTCCCGGATAAAGGATTCCACACTTCATCCTGCATCCGCCCTGCTCCTCCAGTTTTTCGTCTATTTTCTTTTTCTCCTTTTCAAACTGGCCCATCTTCATTCTGTTCACCGACAAATCCAAACGGATCTTTCCCATCCTCTGTGCCTTTGCCGGGCTGTCTGGCTGACGCTCCAGCTTCACCATCTCGTTCTCCAAATCTTCTATCTCTTCCAACAGCAGAGTCCTCTCAAAATCCGCGCATGGCTGGCCTCCAAGAATAACTGTCGTATTGCTTTCGGATTTCGAACCTACATTATTCGCCTTAATGCCGCGCGCCGCGCGGATCCGGCCGCCGATAATGGCGCCCCTGCCGGAAGTAACCTGTACTTCTCCGTCACAATATACGTCGCTGTGCAGAATACAGTCCGTAATCAGGTTGCCTCTGACATGAACAATTCCGTGCTCTAAATACTTCGTATAGACATTGCGGTTTGACCGGATAACTGCCTCCTGGTCGCCAACAATCCCTTTCGCAATTACCAGATCTCCGCCGGCCTCCACCACACCGGCCTCTACCACGCCGTCTACAGTAATATTTCCCATCGACTTTACTTGAAAACCGCTGAGTACGTCTCCGCGAATATGCACATCTCCCACAAAATTAATATTCCCGGTCGAATAATCCACATTCTTCTCAACATTCATCGTAGATTTAACTTGAAAAGCACGTCCGCTGAATTCTACCCGCCCGGACTTTGACGCCAGAAGTTTGCTTCCATCTTTACTGATCTCTGTATTCTGTCCCTTCGGAAGCGTTGCCGCCTTCCCATCCTTGCCGGAAATCTCCTGGTCAAAAACTGTTCTTCCCGCAACTGCTTTGGTCGGCGGAACAGCTTCGCAGATTACCGCGCCTTCCTCCGCGCTCTGCACAAGATTCAGCGAAGCATAGTCAACCCGGTCGTGTTCATCCACCTCGACCTGCCTCTGCATAGAGCGCTTGAAGTAATCCACAATGTAACCGTCTTTTCCCTGAACAGCCTCTCTTCCCTTGGCTGCTGTAAACAAACGAAAATACCGCTCCCTGCTGTCCGGCAGCCTATTCAGCAATCCTTCATCCACGCCAAAGGTAACACCATTTTCCTTGAGCGACTGTTCTATGGCTGCCCGGTCTATCTCTTTCCCTTTTCCTACCGGCGGAAAGACCATAATCCAAGCCGTCAGCCTGTCTGAAGATATAAATATAAACGGCTGCGCGTCCAGCTCTACCTGCACGGCCTCCGGTTCCTCTGCCAGTATGTCTGCTTCTTCTCCATGGCCCCCTTCTGATGCTTCCGGCATTACCGTAGGATTAGCCTCCTCTTTTGGAACAGCCTTCTTAATCCTCTCATCAGCCGCAGCCGTCAACTGCTTTTCCAAACGCCCAAGCTCCCGTTCTAAGCCTGTTTGAGCCATCTCCTCATATCCTTCCAGCCGCAGCCAGGGAACCGGCAATCCTCCAGCCTGTTCTTCCCGCAAATCATACAGCCGATTCAGCGCATGCTCCATAGGCAGTATCAGCTCATTCGCCGCGGCCGCAGGCACAAACTCCTCCTGTTCCTTGGCCTGTTCCTCCTGATGCTGTTCAGTTAATCCTGAGTCATTCTGTGCCTCTTCCTTTTCATCATCTTCTGCCCTAAAGCCAAATAACATCGCCAGAATCGAATCACTAAACTTCATTTACCCTGCCACCTCCCTCTCTATCCTTTTTCATACCTATTTCTCTATAATTGTATTGTATCCTTTCCGAGCGCGATTGGCAAGAAAAAGAGGTAGTTCTCCAATGGAAAAATACCCCGGTAAAATTAATAATATACTTTTCTCAAAAACAATCCTCTCGCTGGAGCAAGAAAACCAGCCATGCTTCTGTCCTTTGCCTCGATCAGCGCCGGAATATCCTCGCTGTTTCGTCTTCCGTCGCCCACTTCGATTAAAGTACCTGTAAGAATCCTCGCCATATGATACAGAAAACCCGACCCATAATAGGTAATCCGAATCTTCTCTTCCGCCCGCACGACCTTAATATTGTAAATCCTGCGCACCGTATCTTTCGTGTCCTTATTATCCGTAAAGCTGCTGAAATCCTTCACTCCGATCAGATACTCCGCCGCATCTCTCATCGCCTCGATATCCAGCCTTTCCGGATAATGGTAACAATACCTTCTGGAAAATACATCCGGCTTCTCCCGACAGTCAATAAAATATTCATACTTCTTACCCTTCGCGCTCTTTCTCGCATGAAAGCCGTTTCTGGCAAGTTCAATTCTGATAATCCTGATATCCTCCGGCAGAGACCGGTTTAACGCATCCTTTAAGTCCTCTACGTCATACAATTTGGACAGCGTAACGCTTGCCACCTGCCCCCTTGCATGAACGCCGCTGTCCGTCCGTCCGGAACCGTCCACCTGTACCCGGTACCCGACCATACGGCCCAGCGTCCATTCCAGAATATGCTGGATCGTATTATCCGTCGTAGCTTGTCTCTGCCAGCCCTGATATCTGCTGCCCTCGTAGGAAATCGTCATTTTATAAGTTCTCATACTGCTCTCCGTTCATCTAACGATCCAGAATCTTCTTAATCTCGTCCATAAAAGTATTCACATCTTTAAATTCCCTGTAAATAGAAGCAAAACGCACATAAGCGACCGCGTCCAGATTCTGAAGCTCCTCCATAACAATCTCTCCGATCATATGGCTTGGAATCTCCTTTTCCTCCAGACTAAATACTTTAGTCTCAATCCGCTCAACCGCCTTCTGTACCTCTTCGGCAGGAACCGGGCGCTTATAGCAGGCGCGAATAATTCCTCTCTCAATCTTGCCCCTGTTATACTGCTCTCTGTTATTATCTTTTTTGATAATAATCAGCGGAATCGTCTCCACCTTCTCATACGTTGTAAACCGTTTCCCACACTCATCACAGGATCTTCTTCTCCGAATAGAACAGTCATCCTCTACCGGTCTAGAATCAATAACCCTTGTATCCGGGTGATTACAATATGGACATTTCATACCTTTTCTCCTTTTGCCTTACCATGCATCAATGCTTTCCTTCCTCATGTATCTCCACCAGAATAATATCCGGCCCGATCTGTTTAATACATCGGAATGGGATCACATATTCACCGCTCTCTCCAAACAGGAAACAAAACTTCCCGCCTCTCGGAACTATGATTGCCTCAATACATCCTTTACATTCATCAAATTTTATATCTGTGACATAGCCGATCTTGCTGCAGTCACAGGCATTTATTACTTCTTTTTTTTCAAATTCACACAGCCGCATATGATCACCTCTATCTGTAATATATGCAGCCGCCTTCTAATTGCGATTCTCTAACGGATAATCGTTCCCGTTTTTCCTTTCAGACCTTCCAGCAATTTGTCGTAAGAAGTAATGATCGCCTCCCTTCCTTGTCTCTTCTCAATAAACTCCACTGACGCACGGAACTTTGGAAGCATATTATACACTCCGAAATGTCCTTCCTCCATGTACTGCTTCGCCTGCTCCACCGTAATCTCCCCAAGCTCTTCCTCGTTTTCTTTGCCTCGGTTAATATACACCTTATCTACACTGGTAAGAATAATCAGCGCGTCTGCGTCAAGTTCTTCTGCCAGCTTTCCTGCCGCCAGATCCTTCTCAATTACTGCGCTGGCTCCCTTCAAGCGATTCCCTTGCTGCATCACCGGAATCCCGCCGCCGCCGCAGGCAATTACTACCTGGTCGGCATCCATCAACGCCTTAATCGCCTCAATCTCCACAATACTCACCGGATTCGGCGCAGATACTACACGGCGGAACCCCTTGCCCGGCTCCTCAACCACATAGTTGCCTTTCTTACGCTCTGCCGCCGCATCCTCTGCAGACATATACCTGCCCAGTACCTTGGTCGGCGTATAAAACGCCTCATCATAAGGGTCTACCATTACCTGTGTCAGTACAGTGCTGACAGTGCGGAAAATCCCTCTATCTAAAAGCTCCGTGCGGATACCGTTTTGAAGGTCATAGCCGATATAACCCTGACTCATGGCAGCACATACAGACATCGGCGCGGCTGTATAATCCTGATGGACCTTTCCAAACTCGTTCATCGCCGTATGAATCATCCCCACCTGCGGGGCATTGCTATGAGTAATGGCTACCTGACAGCCTTCTTCGATCAAATCCGCGATTACCTTCGCTGAACGGCCAACTGCCTCCTTCTGCTCCGGAAGCGTCGTTCCAAGCGCCCTGTGTCCCAATGCTATTACCACTCTCTTTTTCATCATCCGCGTCTCCTTATATATAAGATATTGCAATTATAGTCTCTGGTATTTGGAAATGCAAGCATCCCTGCCATTATTTTTTCTCAAGTGCAAAGTCCTAGGCTGAATTGTTACCTAAAATTCTCTATCTGATAAATTCTTTGCCTCCTTACGCCCGAAGGCCAAGCACAGCCTGAATCGTGTAAAATCCTGCTCCCTTTCCTGCAAGGTAAGCGGCGCAGTCACAAGCGCCTCTTGCAAAACACTCCCAGTTGTAAGAATGATGGGTAATCTCCAGCCGCTCTCCCATAAATCCAAAATATACCGTATGGCTGCTGGGTATATTTCCTGCCCGGAGAGAATGATAGCCTATCGTTCCTTTCTCCCTTGGCGATTCGCCCTGCCGCCCGTAAACCGCGATATCGTTAAGCTCGCGGCCTAACGCTCGGGCCATAATCTCCCCCATCTCCTTAGATGTTCCGCTGGGAGCGTCCTTCTTCCACTGATCATGCATCTCAAGGATCTCAATATCAGCTTCTTCCCCAATAGCAGAAGCAGCAAGCTCCAAGAGCTTGTTCATCACATTAACGAGCTTCGAAGTATTTGCTGCATAAAGCACCGGAATCTCCGCGGAAGCCTCTTCAAACTTCGCAAATTCCTCCTGAGTAAATCCCGTGGTGCCGCATACCAGCCCTTTCTTATGCTTTCTAGCCAGTTCAAGCACTTCCATAGCGTTTTCTCTGGTAGAAAAATCAATTATTACATCACACCTGTCAATCACGCTTTCCAAATCGTCCACAACCGGAACCCCAAGCTCGCGGCCTGTAAGCGCCGCCATTCCCAAATCCATCCCTACGTAATCCCTGCCCTTCGGAGCAACGCCCGCCACAAGCTCCATATCCTCTCTTGCCGCGGCAATCTGTGTAATCAAGCTTCCCATCTTACCTCTCGGTCCAATCACAATCACTTTCATAGCTCAGAACCCTCCCGCATATACTAAACCGTAATTACCATATTCAACTTTATTTTTCGTATCAATAAAGCGTAATTTAAGTATAACACAAAAGCAATATTTATTGATAGATGCGAAAAGATTTATTTTTGTGTTGCATTATCCGACAAAATGTGCATATAATAGACGTACCGGGGTATGGCTCAGTTTGGTTAGAGCGCACGGCTGGGGGCCGTGAGGCCGCAGGTTCGAATCCTGTTACCCCGATTCATGAAAAGCCCATGTTTATGGGCTTTTAAATTTTCAACAATATATTCCGTTTTCAAAGAACAGTTATCGTTCAAAAAGGATATACCTTTTGACACCTAAATCATACTAATATAAAATATAGACTCGCGCCTTGACGTACGCAATCACGTACGGTATAATAAAGCAAAAAGGGGTTGACAGCATGACCGCAATTAGCGTAACAAAGGCAAGGGAAAATATATATCAAATATTATCTGAAGTCAATAGTAGCAGCCAGCCGATTACAATTACAAATAATCGTGGGAAAAATGGCGTTCTCATATCAGAAGAAGACTGGAACGCTATTCAGGAAACTTTATATTTGAGTTCTATACCAGGAATGGCGGAAAGTATCATTGAAGCAGGAAAAGAGCCGTTGGAAGAATGCACAGTATATAATCCAAATGAGGAATGGTAAATGTATTTAATTAGGTTGAGTAAACAGGCTGACAAAGACAAAAAACTATTGAAAGGAGCAGGACTTGCTCCAAAAGCAAAAAAGTTGTTGGATATTATAGCGAAAAACCCTTTTCAAAATCCGCCGCCGTATGAGGGATTGGCAGGAAATTTAAGTGGCTATTATTCGAGAAGGATTAACATTCAACATCGCCTTGTGTACCAAGTATATAATGAGCCTGTAATAATTGATGAAATTGAATATCAAGGAACCGTAAAGATTGTTCGTATGTGGACGCATTATAATAAAATCTAATATGTGAAGAATCAAAAGTACCGCCTTGGAACAAATCATATAAAATAACGAAAAGAGGCTCCGCCCTGCTTTGAATAATAAAAACCGTTCCCGACGGCAGCCAGGAAGGGTTCCGATTCATCAAAAGCCCATGTTTATGGGCTTTTTAACGTTGGCGCATATATAACACATACTCTGTTCATCTTACTGTTCAAGCGGAAGCGCTTCCTGTACCTTTTTTACGCCTTCCCCTACAATTCCGTTTGTTCTTTCCAGTGAATCATCCACATCCTCTTTAATATTATCTAACCCCGCTGCTTCCTTAATTTCTTCCGGATGTCCCAGCGGCAGGATAAAATACTCATCGTCCGGATCTTGGTCATGATATACCCAGGTAGGTGTAAAATCAGCCTTTTCCAGAGTAATTTTACCCTTCGTATCCCGATGAATCGTAAGTGTTACTACCATACCGTCCTCAGAGTACCCATCTGTAAGCCCATCCATATACTCTGTACGCTGATTCGAGAGATGATTTCCAATCGCGTACGCACACACCATCTTATGCTTGCCGTCGCTGCTTTCCAGCAGATCTACCGGTTGAATCACATGCGGATGACTGGCAATCAGCGCATCAATCCCCATATCGCACAGCTCCTTGGCAATCGCGTCCTGGTAAGAATTTTCCTGCGTCTGATACTCCACGCCCCAGTGCATATAGGCAATGATATATTCCACCCCTTCTTCTTTCATACCCGCAAGAATCTCTTTTACATCATTATACAACGACTGCGGATCTGCCTCCTGAAAAGAATTAATCAGATTCTCACTCTCTTCGCTGACTGCAATTCCGTTGATCGACTTCAAGCCGTCTACAACTTCCGTCTCGTACACATAGTTAAAGAAGCCCACCTTAATGCCGTTGATATCCTGAACTATGTACTTTTTATCTTTCTCACTTTTCCTTGCTCCTGTGTATAATAGATTCTTCTGCGTAAGAACATCCATTGTGCGCTGCAGGCCCTCATCACCATTATCATAAATATGATTGTTTGCAAGCATACACATATCCACTCCGTTAGCAGCTAAAGCATCTGCAATCGCATCCGGCGAACAGAAATTAGGATAACCGCTGTAATTTCCGTCTGTCAAAGCATACTCTGTCGTAAGAGCTGTAAAATCCGCCGCCTCATAAATCTCCTTCATATAAGTAAAAATAGCATTATAATCGTAATCCTCACCATTATAATATGTTGAAGATTCCAAAAACGGCCGATGCATAATGACATCACCTGCCGTTGTGATCACGGCCGATGCTTCTTTTATTTTCGACTCCTTTTTTTCAAGCTCTAAGGCTTCTGCTTTCGCTTTGGCCTCCTGTGTCTTTTTCGAAATTCCTTTCACCGCAGCTTTGACAAGCAAGCTGGTCAATATCAATGCCAGGGCCAGCGCTCCAACCGTTATCAATCTCCGGATCTGCCTCCTCTGCCTTCTTTTTTGCCTTGCCGCTTCTTTCTTTCTTCTGTCTTCTCTATCTGGCTGCTCCCCTCCGGCATATCTCGGTTCTCTGGCTGTATGCCTTTCCCTGAAATCTTCTTCTAACCGAACAGTATGTTCTCTCTGCGGTTTTCTCTCCTTTTTTGCTGCCGATCTACCCAGCCAGTCCCCTTTTCTTTGCTGCGCCGCTTTATGCGCTTTAATTCCATCTTTTTTCGGCTTTCTGCCAGAATAATCTTCCATGCTTTTTCTCTCCCGCGCTCTCCATTTTCATGCCCGGATGGGTATACTTATACGATACTCGAAAAATGTCGAAAAAACAAGCGTAACAGGAAAAATTATCATATTTTTTACAGCAATAATAATACCTTATTAAACATTAATAATTCAATAAGTATAGTTTACAAAAAACATTCGACTTATAAAACTACTTCATGTATAATTGTTTTATAAAGAACCGTTTCTTCTTGGTAAAGAACAGCTCCAACCCTTTCGTTACCATACTACTATTTTTGAAAAGGACATTATTGTGAAGAATACTACAGAAAACACACTGAAACGTGCAGATAAATTACAGATCATTTTAATCGGGGAAGGAATCTTGGTAGGGGCTATAGGCGGCTTTGTAGTCCTGCTTTACCGAATCCTGCTGGAATATGCGGGCGTCTGGCTCCATGCCGCCCTAAATTATGCCAAAGAATCCCCCTTACGTATAGCAGGATGGTTTGCTCTTCTGATGATTCTTGCTGTAATCGTAGGAAAGCTGGTTGCATGGGAGCCATTGATCTCCGGCAGCGGAATCCCACAGCTTGAAGGAGAGATGACCGGCCAGCTTAACCAAATTTGGTGGAAGGTACTTCCCGCCAAATTTATCGGCGGTTTCTTATGCCTTCTTGGCGGCATGTCTCTTGGAAGAGAAGGCCCTTCTATCCAGCTTGGAGCGATGGCTGGAAAAGGCATTTCTACCTTACTTGGCCGTGGAAAAACAGAAGAGAGGTTTCTCCTGACCTGCGGCGCAAGCGCCGGACTGTCCGCCGCCTTCCATGCGCCCCTTGCCGGAGTTATGTTCTCACTGGAGGAAGTCCACAAGAATTTCTCCGTATCCGTACTGCTGTCGGTCATGGCCTCCTCCTTAACTGCCGACTATCTATCCTCGACGGTTTTCGGCATGAAATCCGTATTTCAATTTGATATCATACAAAACCTCCCTCAGGGCTATTACTGGATGATTCTGGTATTAGGCATTATTCTCGGCATACTGGGAGCTTTTTACAACTGGTTTACATTAAAAGTACAGTCTTTGTATAACAATGCAAAGCATTTAAACACGACAGCAAAAATAATGATCCCCTTTCTTCTAGCAGGAGCTTTGGGGTTTATCATGCCAGACTATCTTGGCAGCGGCCACAACCTGATCGAACAGCTTACAAGCGGCGATCTGCTGCTGCATATGATCCTGATCACGCTGGCATGCAAATTCGTCTTCTCCGCCGTCTGCTTCGGCTCCGGCGCTCCGGGAGGCATCTTCTTCCCCTTGCTGGTACTGGGGGCATTTATCGGAGGAGCCTTTGCCACCTTCGGTGTTGATTACTTTGGATTAGATGCGGTGTATGTGAATAATTTTGTACTGCTCGCCATGGCGGGATACTTCACAGCCATTGTTCGGGCTCCCCTGACCGGAATTATTCTGATCTTTGAAATGACCGGTTCTGTCCAGCAGCTTCTATCTCTGTCAGTGGTTTCCATTGCGGCCTATATTACAGCTACGCTCCTTCGCTCCAAGCCGATCTATGAAAGCCTTCTGGAACGGCTGCTTAAAAAGCGGGGAGTCGAACTGCCAATAAGCCCTGGCAAAAAGGTTTTAAAGGAATTTGTTGTGGCTCACGGCTCAGACGCGGACGGGCGGCTGATCAGCGAAGTAAATTGGCCTAAGCACTGTCTTCTGGTGGCTGTCCAGAGAGGCGGCGAAGAATTCATCCCAAAGGGACAAACAAGACTTCTTGCCAGCGATCTTCTGGTCACCCTGACAGATGAAGGGGACTGCACCGCCGTCTATGAGGAAATGGAAGATATCTGTAAATTTAAGGGATTTGAGAAATAATCTGCAATCACAGAGCCGGGAATCTTTTTTAAGGTTCCCGGCTCTATTGAAAAGTCTTACTCTGTCTGCTAATATCTCATAGCATAATATCTACAGCGTCTCGATAAACTTCATGAACGCTTTCCTTCCCTCTTCCGTGCATTTATACACGCCTGCGTCCTCTAACACGCCCACGAAGGTATGGCCGATTTCTTTATGTAAGATTTCGGTTACGTTCTCCGCTGTTACCTTCTCATATTTCGGAAGGAACTTCTCCGCCCAGTCCGCATGCTTTGCAATCTTTTCATTGCTGCGGATGTCCTTTCCTTCCACAAGATACTCTGAAAGGATCTCCATTTCTTCCTTCAGCCTTGCTGGAAGCACCGCAAGACCCATCACCTCGATCAGACCGATATTTTCCTTCTTGATATTATGGTACTGCGCATGAGGATGGTATACGCCCAGCGGATGCTCCGCTGTGGTAATATTGTTGCGCAGCGTCAGGTCGAGTTCAAAGATATCCCCTTTCTTTCTCGCAATCGGCGTGATAGTGTTGTGAGGTTCTCCGTCCGTCTCAGCAAAGATAAACGCATCCTCGTCGGTGTAGCCTCTCCATGCCTTCAGCACATGGTCTGCTAAGTCGATCAGCCTCTTTTCGTCCTTGTGGCGGATTCTTAAAACTGACAGCGGCCATTTTACAATGCCGGTCTCTACATCCTCATATCCCGGTATCGTAACCTGCTTCTCAATGGGAGCTTTCGCCATCGCAAAGGTGTAGTGCCCTCCCTGAAAATGATCGTGGCTTAAGATAGATCCTCCCACGATTGGCAGGTCTGCATTGGAACCAAGGAAATAGTGGGGAAACAGCTTCACGAAGTCAAACAGCTTGATAAACGCAGCCTTATCAATCTTCATCGGAATATGCTGTCCGTTAAATACAATACAGTGCTCATTATAATACACATACGGCGAATACTGGAATCCCCATCTGCTGTCATTAATCGTAACCGGGATAATCCGGTGATTTTCCCTTGCCGGGTGGTTTACGCGTCCCGCATAGCCTTCATTCTCCATACAGAGCAGGCATTTCGGATAGCTGCTTGCCTTGGCGTTTCTTGCGGCGGCAATGGCCTTGGGATCCTTTTCCGGCTTGGATAAGTTGATGGTAATGTCAATCTCGCCGTAAGGAGTCTCTACCTTCCATTTCATATCCTTCTTTACCCGGTAACGGCGGATGTAATCGCTGTCTTGGCTCAGCTTATAGAAATATTCTGTCGCTTCCTTTGGAGACTTTTCGTAGCGTCCGGCAAATTCCTTCTGCACCTGCGCGGGCCTTGGCATCAGGCAGTTCATCAGCTTCGTATCAAATAAATCCCTGTAGACAACGCTGTCCTCGATCAGTCCCCTGCTGCATGCCTCATCCAGAAGCTCCTTTAAGATCTCTTCCAGATTGATCTCTTCTCCCGCAATGTCCACATCCTCATAATCATCCTCATGAAATACTTCCAGCAGGAGATTTGTGGTGTAAGTGCGCTCACACTCCGGCGTCAGGCCGGTATCAATTCCATATTGTACTAATTTCTTAATATTCTTAGATAACATGTCCGCCGTCTCCAATCTCTACTACATAAAATTCTGCTTCGTGTCCCACCTTTTCCTGATATGCCCTGCCGATGGAGTCGATAAAGGTATCTACCGCATCGTTTTTCACAATGCTTACGGTACAGCCGCCAAAGCCTCCTCCGGTAATGCGCGACCCGATCACGCCCGGGATCTTCCATGCCAGATCTACCAGAATATCGATCTCCTCACAGGAAACCTCATAATCATCCCGCAAGGATACATGGGAAGCATTCATCAGTTCGCCGAAGGTTTCGATCTCTCCCGCTTTCAGCGCCTCTACCGCGCGGATCGCGCGCTGATTCTCGTATACCGCATGCTTCGCGCGCTTTCTGCAGACTTCGCTGCCAATGGCGTCCTTATGCGCCTCAAATTCTTCCTCCGTCAGATCTCCCAGCGTCTGAATGTCAACTTCTTTTTGCAGCTCCTTCAATGCCTGCTCGCACTCATTTCTCCGGTCGTTATACGCAGAATCCACAAGGCTGTGCTTTACCTTGCTGTTGGTAATGACGATCTTGGCGTCCTCAAGCACCACCGGCGCATACTCATATTTCAGTGTATTGGTGTCAAGGAAGATTGCGTTATCCTTCTTACCCATGGCGCTTGCAAACTGATCCATAATGCCGCAGTTGCATCCGTTGAAATTATTCTCGGAATCCTGTCCGATCAAAGCGATATCGACCATAGATACGTCAAATCCATAGGTTTCCTTTAAAATCAGCCCGGTCAGAACCTCAAGGGATGCAGAAGACGACAGGCCGGAGCCGTTCGGTATATCCCCGTAGATCAGCACATCCAGTCCGTGGGAGAGCTTCATGCCCCTCTTTTCAAACGCCCACATCACTCCTTTTGGATAGTTCGTCCATCCGGCTTCCTTAGAAGGCACCAGATCATCCAAGCTGGTCTCGATCACGCCCAGCTTCTCAAAATTAACAGAATAGAAACGGAGCTTCCGATCGCCGCGGCTCCTTACAATTCCATAGGTTCCGATCGTCAGCGCGCAGGGAAACACATGTCCTCCGTTATAATCCGTATGTTCCCCGATCAGATTTACACGCCCCGGAGCAAAATACCTTCGTATCTCGCCTTCCCCGCCATACAGTTCCTTAAATTTTTCAATCAGTTTCTGCACCATTTTGCATCTCTCCTTTTCTCCATGCGGATACCGGCGTTACTGTTCACTCCGTTCACAGCAGCCTTCATCTATCAATTCTGCAGCCGGACAGTAACGGCGCTTGCGCTCCGCATTTACTTATAATATAATTATAATGAGCAATACAAAGTATAACAATAAATATCTTGTACAAAACTATAACAATATTGAGATATGTAAGGAGTATTATGATACAGATACACACAACAGACAGCCAGCGTGAAATGAAAGCCCACGGAGACTATCATTTTCCTGTATATATCAGCGAAGAATCCATCGGTATTTATGAGGGCGGCGCTTTTATGTGGCACTGGCATCCCGAAATCGAGCTGACATGGATCCGGTCCGGAAGAATTGACTACCGGGTAAATGAGCAGCAGTATCTTTTAAATCAGGGCGAAGGACTGTTTTGCAACAGCAATGCCCTCCACTCCGGATACATGACTGATAACATGAACTGCGAATACCTCTCCATCACCTTCCATCCAAGATTTATATACGGATACGAAGGAAGCATCCTGCAGACAAAATACATGGACCGCATCACCGCCGGTTCCGGTTTTAGCTCTCTGCCCCTGAGCCCGGATATATCATGGCAGAACGAAATACTGAAGTCCATCAAACAGATCTACCGCTGGTCTATGCATCCGTCGCCAGATTATGAATTATCCGTCCATTTGGAGCTCACACGGATCTGGCAGCTATTATTCCGGTATCTTACCTCTCTGCCAGACACGGCAGAACCCGAGGCAGAGCATCTAGACCGGCTGAAACGGATCCTTACCTTTATACAGGCACATTATCCCGAACCGCTGACATTAGAAGCTATTGCGGGAAGCGTCAATATCTGTAAAAGCGAATGCTGCCGGTTCTTCAAAAAGCATATGCATATGACCCTGTTCGACTATCTGCTGTATTACCGGATCCAGCAGAGCCTTCCGCTGTTAAAGGGCGGCGGAAGCATTACGGATATTGCCGGAACCGTAGGGTTCTCCAACCCTTGCTATTACGGAAAAATCTTCCGCCGGTATATGAACTGCTCTCCCCGGGAATACAGACAGAATTCATAACCCCCCCGGTGGCTTGCAGCCCCTCCTCCCTTCTGCTATTCTGTATCTATGATCTTTGCACAGTGGGAACCCATTCTTAATGATGGAAGCTGCTGCATTTTTCAAAATAAAAAACAGCGATGTGTTTCACAGACAGATGGGAGGAATGACTTATGCATATGGCTGACGCTTTGATCTCGCCGGCAGCCGCCGGAACGATGTACGCCTGTTCCGGACTCGCCGCCGCGTATTCCATAAAAAAAGTACGACTGGAAACCGACCCTAAAAAGATACCTGTCATGGGCGTTATGGGCGCCTTTGTCTTTGCGGCGCAGATGATTAATTTTACCATCCCGGGAACCGGCTCTAGCGGACACTTATGCGGCGGCATGCTGCTAACGGCGCTGCTGGGACCTTACGCCTCCTTCCTGACTATGATAGGCGTACTGCTCATACAATGCCTGCTCTTTGCGGACGGCGGGCTGCTGGCTCTTGGCGCTAATATCTGGAACATGGCATTTTATGGATGCTTTCTGGGATACTTCCTTGTCTGGCGTCCTATTATGCGGCAAAAAATCAGCCGAAACAAGATTATCTGGGCTTCTATTTTAGGTTCTATGATTACGCTGCAGCTAGGCGCCTTTTCTGTAACCTTAGAAACTCTTGCATCCGGCATTACTGACCTGCCCTTTTCTATTTTTGTGGGAACTATGCAGCCGATTCATCTGGCCATCGGATTCGTCGAAGGGCTGATTACCGCCGCCGTTCTGGTATTTGTCTATGAATCCAGACCGGAGCTTCTGATGGATATAACAGCGAAGGAACGGTTCGGCCGCTTCACCTATAAGAAAACCTTAATCGTCCTCTGCATTTCTGCTTTGCTGATCGGAGGCGGATTATCCTTAACGGCGTCCTCCCATCCAGACGGGCTGGAATGGTCTATTGAACGCATTACCGGTTCCACGGAGCTGGATTCGGATGAATCAGCTCCCTATGAGACTGCGGGAACCCTTCAGGAAACCTCCTCTCTGCTGCCTGACTATGCATTCAAGGGATCGGATTCCCCGGTTGGAACATCTTTTTCCGGTATGATAGGTTCACTGGCAGTTTTAGTCATCTGTATAGGAGCCTGTTACGCATTCAAATTTTTTAAACATCCGAAACAAAAGGAAGAAAAGCGGGAAGCAAAATGAGTAAAGCAGATCATGCATTATATGAAATCCATCATATGGATACGCTTGCAGACAGAGACCAGTGGCTGAATTGCATTTATCCGCTGGTCAAGCTGATTATAACCGTAAGCTATATCGCCGTCACGGTATCTTTTCAAAAATATGATTTCACAGGACTGCTCCGAATGGGTATCTACCCTATCGCACTGTTTATACTTGGGGACGTCTCTTTTTTTGATGCCTTAAAACGGCTTCGGATCGTACTTCCTCTCGTATGCTTTGTCGGCCTTTTCAATCCAATATTCGACCGAAGGCCGGCTATAGAGCTTGGAACTGTCGTGATAACAGCAGGCATGCTTTCCATGATAACACTGATGCTGAAAGGTATCTACAGCATACTGGCGGCGTATCTGCTGATCGCCTCCACCTCCATTGAGAAAATCTGCTCTGCCATGCGCATGCTGCATATCCCCGCCATCCTTGTAACACAGGTACTGCTGACTTACCGATATATCTCTGTTCTTCTAGAAGAAGCAGGCCGCATTACAGATGCTTATTCCCTGAGGGCTCCTAGACAAAAGGGCATTCATTTCAAAGTCTGGGGTTCCCTTGCAGGACAGCTTCTGCTTCGCAGCATGGACCGGGCCGGCCACGTATACGAAAGCATGACGCTCCGCGGATACCGGGGAGAATTTTACTACGGCAGCCGGACAGCCCTCCGCGCAGGAGACATTATATATCTGGTTATCTGGATTACACTATTGATACTATTAAAGATAATTTAAATGGAGAATCTATATTATGAGCCACATACATATCAGTCTGGAACATGTAAATTACAGCTACGATGCATCCAATCCGGTACTAAAGGATATTACATTTACTGCACACGAGCATGACGCCATAGGCCTGATCGGGGCAAACGGCATAGGAAAATCTACGCTGCTGAAGCTTCTTGTCGGATTAAATCTGGATTATAAAGGAAGTATCCGGGTAGAAGATATTCCGGTAGAAAAAAACACTCTTCCGGTAATCCGCGAGAAAATCGGCTATGTATTTCAGGACTCTGACAGTCAGCTCTTCATGTCTACGGTAAAGGACGACATAGCCTTTGCTCCGCGCAATTACGGGCTCTCTGAAGAAGAAGTAAACAGACGGGTGGAGTATGCCCTTAAAAGCATCCACATTGAACATTTAAAAAACCGCCAGATTTATAAATTGTCCGGCGGTGAAAAAAAACTAGTATCAATTGCTACGATTCTATCTATGACTCCTGATATTATCCTAATGGACGAGCCGTCCATCGCGCTGGATCCGGGAAACCGGCGGCGGCTGATCCGTATCTTGAACGACTTTGATCATTTAAAGATTATCGCATCCCACGATCTGGATTTGGTTCTGGATACCTGTAACCGTGTGATCCTCATGTCGGAAGGGCAAATCATCCGCGATGGAAATACAAAAGAAATCCTCTCCGACAAGGAACTTTTGGAAAAGCATGGGCTTGAACTCCCATTTTGTATGAATAAGATTCCATACTAATATCTTTCCCACTATATCCAAAGTGTTTAACCTCAAAAGAAGCACCGCATTTTGCGACGCTTCTTTTATACCTTTATCTGGAACAGCAAAACAGAAGCTCTTCCCACCGTCTGTCCACTTCCTTCTGGAATTCTTCTAATAAATATTCGTTCCCCTTCTGAAACAAATGCTTAAACCTTCCCTGCGGCCTTAAGAAGTCTTCAATCGGCTTCTTCTCCTTCGGCTCGTAATTAAGAATCCATTTTCCCTCTACTACCTCAAAAAGCGGCCAGTAACAAGTCTCTACGCCCAGCTTACAAATCTCCATAATATCCGGCGTGTTATACCGCCAGCCTCTGGGGCAGGGAGCCATGATATTTAAAAACGCTGCTCCCGGCGTATAAATTGCTTTCTCCGACTTAATATGCAGATCCTTAAAATTCTGTACGAACGTTGTCTGCGCCACATAGGGAACGTCATGGGCTGCAATGATCGCCGCCAGATCCTTCCTATTCTGCGGCTTTCCGCTGCTCTTCTTCCCCACCGGCGTGGTGGTGGTATCCGCATACATCGGCGTTGCGGAAGACCGCTGGATTCCCGTGTTCATATATGCCCCGTTATCATAGCATACATAGACCATATCATGATTCCGCTCCATCGCTCCCGACAGGGATTGGAAACCGATATCATAGGTTCCGCCGTCGCCTCCAAAAGTAATGAATTTATAAGTCTCGTCCAATTTCCCTTTCCGCTTCAGCGCTTTGTAAGCCCCTTCTACTCCGCTCATTGTCGCCCCGGCATTTTCAAATGCATTGTGGATATAGCTGTCCTCCCATGAAGTATAGGGATAGGTAAAGGTGGACACCTCCAAGCATCCGGTGGCGTTGCCGATAACGGCCTTATCCCCCTCGTGCAGCCCGCGGAGTACGTTTCTTACCGCAATGGTTCCGCCGCAGCCCGCGCACATTCTGTGTCCCGGAGCCAGACGTTCCGGTTTATTCATTGTCTCTTTGAAATTATAAGCCATCTTACGCCCCTCCTTACTCTCGGATACCCATGTAGCGATAGGTCTCGCCCGCATCGCCCGCATCGATCATTGCCTGTAAATCAACAAATACCTGTTCCATATCTTCCACGCGTACGTCGCGCCCGCCAAGTCCGTATATCATATTCACCGCAAGCGCCTTGCTTCTGGCGCGGAATAAGGCGGACATCACGTCTGCTCCTAATGGGCCGCCGTGATTTGTGTAGCCCTCCGCCCGGTCCATAATGGCAACGGCCTTAACATTCTTTAACGCGTCCGCAATAGCGTCCGCCGGGAATGGACGGAACAGGCGGATTTTTAAGAGTCCCGCCTTCTCTCCCTTTTCCCGGAGCTTATCAACCGCATCTTTTGTGGTTCCCGCCGCGGAGCCGATCATCACAACCGCCCGGTCTGCATCCTCCATGCGGTAAGCCTCAAAAAGTCCGTATTTCCTGCCGGACAGCTTCGCAAATTCTTCCGCGGTTTCCAATACCACCCGCTCTGCATTCCGCATACCCTCTGCCTGATTCCGTTTTGCTTCCATATAGTAATCAGTTACAGAGTATGGCCCCACCGCCATAGGACATTCCGGATTCAACAGATAATTTTCCGGCTCATATTCTCCCACAAATCCTTTGACTTCCTCGTCCTCTAAAAGCTCAATATTCTCTACCGCGTGGCTGGTGATAAAACCGTCCTGACAGATCATGATCGGCAGCCTTACATCCTTGTGCTCCGAAATGCGGAATGCCTGCACCATATTGTCGTAAGCCTCTTGGTTATTCTCCGCATACATTTGAATCCATCCGGAATCCCTTGCGCCCATGCTGTCGGAATGGTCGCAGTTGATGTTGATCGGGCCGGACAACGCGCGGTTCACTAACGCCAGCGCCAGCGGCAGTCTGTTAGACGCCGCTATGTACAATTCCTCCCACATATAAGCAAGTCCGCAGGAGGAGGTGACCGTCAGCGCCCTTGCCCCCGCCGCGGAAGCCCCGATCGCCGCGCTCATAGAACTGTGCTCGCTCTCCACCGGAATAAATTCTGTGTCCACCTCTCCATTTGCCGCAAAAGAAGCAAAATACTGGGGGATCTCCGTGGACGGTGTAATCGGAAACGCCGGAAATACATCCGGGTTAATCTGGCGAAGCGCGATTGCAACGGCTTCATTTCCTGATAAACGGTCTCTCTTTGCCATCTTAATTCACCCCTTCCATTGTAATCGCCCCGAACGGGCATGCTTTCACGCAGATGCCGCAGCCCTTGCAATGATCATAGTCAAATCCCGCCCGCTTCTTGTCCTTCACCGGAATACAACTGTCCGGACATACCGGAACGCAGAGCAGGCACTGTTTACACCTATCTTCAATAAATTCCGGCTTCACGCTGCTCCATTCCCCCGTCATAAATTCTCTGGAGGTTCCGGCTCCCGCGATCACCATGCCCTCCGTCAAGTCCTGCCATTTCGTCTTTAATCCCAATTTACTGATATCCGCCGCCATTAGCACACCTCCTCAAACGCCATCCGAAGCGCCTTAATATTACCGTCGATTACCTCCGGTTTGTTGGCGAACTTATGATGGAAAGATGCCTTCATCTCCCTAAGAAACGTATCTTTATCCATAATCCCGGCCACTTTCACAATGGCTGCCAGAAGCGGCGTATTGGGGAAATATTTCCCCAGCGCCGCTATGGATATTTTCTTTGCGTCAATCGTGTATACCTTTCCCTTGTACCCCTTCAAGTGAGGCATGATCTCCTCTTTTGTATGCTCCGTATTGATCAGGATTGCGCCGTCCTCTTTTAGTCCGCTGGTCACATCTACCGCTTCCAGCAGGGACTCGTCTACTACTACCACATACTGCGGATCATAAATATTAGAATGGGCGCGGATCGCCGTATCGCTGATCCGGTTATAAGCTGTGATCGGCGCTCCCATGCGCTCCGGGCCGTACTCCGGGAAACCCTGTACGTACATACCCGTCTGAAATGCCACATCCGCTAGGAGCAGAGCGGCGGTCTTAGCGCCCTGGCCGCCGCGGCCATGCCATCTGATCTCCGTGTGTTTACTCATGTTCCTTCATCCTTTCCCTTGTATTTTGTAATCTGCTAAATCTGCACTTCTTTTCAAATCCGCAAGCTTTATCAACGAATGCCATCTCAAGAGCTTCGCTCTCTCGATGTTCGTTGCACTCACATAGATTTTCCAAAAACCTCAGATTCCTGCAGGCAGTCACCTGCCTTTCTTTTCAAATCTTCGCTTTTTACAACGAATGCCATCTCGAGAGCTCCGCTCTCTCGATGTTCGTTGCACTCACATAGATTTATCCATAAATCCGGCGGCCTGCGAGCAGTCCCCGGCTTTCTGGATAAATCTGCATTCGTTGCTATACGACAAAATCCGCCCCTAAATAGGGACGGATTATTATAATTTCCGCAACCACCCTGTTTTCTTACAAAACAAGTACGAATCAGGCGTACCAGCATACGCGGCTTCTGTAACGGGAAGCCCCCGTGGAAACTTAATACCGCAAAGCTCTGCTTCACGCTTCTTCGGTCTCCGTTCTCAGAGATGATTTTCAAAGTAAAGCTCCCGCTGCCTTCCACCGCCGGCAGCTCTCTGTAGGCGAGTCCTTTTCTTTTACTCCTTCTCTTCAGCGAATTTAACTTATAGAGTGCAATCTGTTTTTATCCGAGTACAATTCTATCCTATTTTCCGACAGACGTCAACACTTTTTTTCTAAACTTTGCATATCCGAGCGCCTGTCTTGCATAATTCGCAAAGGTTGTTTCCCACGGCCGTTTACCGCTGGCATAGGCTCCTATTTTGAATCCCGTGCTTGAACAATCCGTTGGCCTTTTTCATCATACACAATTTGATAGAATCCCGCCGATTGTCCGGAATATTGAAGTTCAAAACTGTCCGATCTTCGCCTTTGCTCCATGGAAGAGTCCTTACTGTTTTCCTCCGCCCATTTTTCGTTCAATACAGCGCCCTCAACCGCTTCTTTTCTGCTGATACGAAGCTCTTTCGTTATTTCCTCCAGTTTCTTTTCCAACAATTCGATATTTTCTTTTGAACTCCCCGCATTATCGGAAGTTCCTTTCATAAGCAGCAGTGAATTTTCGATTGATTGTTTTTCCGCCTCTAAGTTTCTCTGTTTCTTTTCCGCCGTTGGAAAACCGTCCGTATGAAAAAAATTTTTCTGTTTGTCTTTGCTGCTTCCCATCATCGTTAATGGATTCACATAGCCGGGTTTTACATTATTTACCATGATTATCTACCTCCGTTTATAGTCCGTTAACAGGGTATTCGGATAAACCATCGTTCTTATAAGCCGCATTTCGTAAATGGTTGTTCCTCCTGCGTAATCGGTTTTAAACAAAGCAGCGCCGTCAGTTTGAAATAATTTTTACCGTATTCTATCTCCATTGTTCCTTCATACTTTTCGACCGTATACTTGATATTTTTTAATCCCGTTCCATATTCTGCAGTCTGATATGCTTCGCTTATAGGGTTCGTAATCTCAATAATAATAAAATGATGCCGCTTATGAATCACAACATAAATCTCAGGCTGTTTTATACGTTCCTTTGTACATGCCGCAATCGCATTGTCTATTGCATTTGCCATGATTATGCACAAATCCAAATCCTCCACAGGACACCGTGAAGGAAGCCGGATATCATGCCTGATTCTGACGCCTTTTGATTCAGCATAACGAATCTTCTCATTCATAAGAATGTCTAAAACCGGGTTTCCGGTTTCAAGCCCAAGCAGCAGATGATCCGATGCCTTATGAAGATTATCAAAATAGATTTCTGCTTCTCCATACTTTTTTTCATGAATCAAACCAGACAAAACTAAAAAATGATTATCAATATCGTGTTGAAACCTGCGGTATTTTTCGCTTCTCATTTTAGCTTCTTCTAAATAAATTGACTGTGCTTTTATCTGGTTCTCAAGCCTGTTCTGATCTGTTTCCTGTATAGATAGTATCACAATCCTGCCCGCCAGTTTCAATAGAATAAAAAAGACGGCGCAGGCGCCCGCAATCCAAAAAAATGCCCAAAAATACGATTGTTTTCCAAGGAGCACACTGTTTGCTGCCTTCGAAGCCGTCCGCATATCCAGACTCAAGCCGCTGCGGATAGCCCACACAATAAATACACATGGAAAAAGCAATGCATATAAATAAGTAGAAATCCTTTTCTGTCCCATATAGGAATAGGTTTTGGAAATGTAATTCAGCGTCATGATCAACAGCGCCGCCAAAATACCCGATACCAGCATCTGTATGATAATAGCCGCTTGGAAGTCCATGTCCTGTCCTGAAAGCCAGCCCAGCAAAACAGTCTGAAACCCTTCCATGAACGTAAAAAGCGTCAAAATAATCATCATCGGAGCAGCCACATCCAACCATTTCATTTTCAGGAAAAAAACTGAATACCCAACGATAATTCCAGCATGGAACAAAAATCCTAAAATACTGAAACTTCGGCAATACATTATTAAAAAAGTGAGCAGCTCACTGAGCAGGACATATTGCAGTACAAATCGCTTTCCTCTGATTCCCGTAAATTTCTGTATAAAGTGGAATTCCGCAAAACAAAGACAGCCGTTGACGCTTAACCACCAGAGATAAAATCCCATAGAAAGAAATTTTTCAGCCGCCATCAATATTACCTCGCTCGTATTATAAAGTAGTAGTGTTTATAGACCCTCTCCAAGGTCTAACTGTCCTTTCTATTACAGCCTCTCTTTCCCTATTTCTATAGGTACGGCTATGAGATATGAGATTTTCAAGGTACTATTTTATCTGAAGTGCATTTTCGCGATTCCTTCAAAAAATTTCCTTACATACCTTGACTTTTTATGAAATTCAGCAATTTCCGCATAAACTGTGTCTGTTTCCGCCTTGATATTAATATTCTCTCTCCATTCGTAAGGATTGCCGTTCCTTTTTCCTGTCCGGCAACACAACTCATATTTACCACAAAACTTCGATGGCATCGAAAAAAGCGTTCGTCCAGTTTCGCTTCCAACATATCAAGCGCGCCGGAATAATCATATGTTTTCTGTACAGTATGGATTTGGACGCGATGGTCAAATACTTCGCAATATAAAATGTCCCGGATAAAAATCAACTGTGTTTTTCCGCCTTTCACAAGCGTCAATGTTCTTTTATCCACTTGATCAATCTGCTTAAACGCCCTGTCCAGCGCCAGAAAGAGCCGCTCCTCAGCAACCGGCTTCACCAGATAGTGTACAGCATTAACATCAAAAGCCTCCACAGCATAGTCCCTGTAAGACGTGATAAAAATAATGCAGCTTCTATTAGAAATTTGCTTTGCAACTTCAAGTCCATGAATCCCCGGAAGTATCAAATCTAACAAAATAATATCAAAACTATCTTTTTCCGCCAGTAACTCACCGCCTGATACAAAAGTCTTTATACTTGCAGTTAATCGTTTCATATTGATATACTTTTTTACTTTCCTGTACAATTCCTCCAAAATATATCTTTCGTCTTCGCATATAGCAACTGCAATCATTTTCCGTCCCTCTATAATTCTAAAAAATGAAAAAATTTTTTATCTTTCCTATACCTGATGCCGCCAATAAAAGGTTTTGTAAGTATATATCATTATAGCATTATAATGGATGACATCAACACGTCTTTTTCTTTTTTAAGAGAATTTATAGAAGCAATTGACAACCCTCTCTTTTCATTTTATTATGATATACAATATGTTGTATATACATACTTTTCAAGGAGAACTGCGATTATGGCAAGTTTATACAAAAGCGTCTGTTACTGCACGAATCTGCGGCGCAGCGCGAACGCGCTGTCTGATATTTATGATACTTCCCTAAAAAGCGCCGGGCTTACCGCCGCCCAGTACTATCTTCTTATTACCCTCTGGCGGCTTGGCTCCGCTAACATTACCCACTGGGCGGAGCATGTGGGGCTTGAAAGAAGCACCATGGTAAGAAATATCAGACCCCTCCAGAAGAGGGACCTGATAGAAACCGCGCCGGGACGCGGCAAAACCTTCACCTTATCAGCCGAGGGCAGACAGATCTTAAACTCTGCAGTACCACTATGGCAGAAGGCCCAGAAAAAAGTAGAATCTATTCTTGGAAAAAGCGATATCGAAGCTCTGTTCCGTATCAGCGAGAAGCTGCTGTTCTAGTACAGCGAATATTCAGGTGCAAGTATCTTTAACTTTCCACTTTGCATAGATCACCATATCTCCGCTGACCGCAACGGCAGAATCGAAGAACGGAATGCCCAGTCCTGAATCACATTCTCACGGAATGTGTAGTCCTGAGTCGTGAAAAGTAACGAGAAACCGCTTGCGTATTCTCCCTGTTTCGGTTATCATAGGCTTAATACGGATTTACCGGAACATCACAAAGGGAGGTTATACTATGAAGCTGGAGGGGAAATCCCTGAAAGGCGATTTTTTCAAGTTTATCATACCATCCATTACAGCGCAGTGGGTTTTTGCACTCTACACTATGGTGGATGGTATTTTTGTGGCAAGGGGCGTGTCCGAGATCGCCCTCACCGCCGTCAATATTTCCATGCCCTACATCATGGCGCTGTACGCAGTGTCTATTTTATTTGCAGTGGGTACTTCTACCATCGTTGCGATTATGCTGGGGGAAAAACGCATTCAGAAAGCAAACGAGGTATTCTCCCAGAATATCTGCCTGCTGACGCTGTTCTCATGCCTGATTACCCTTGTGGTAATGCTGAACCTAAAGCCGATCGCCCTGTTCTTAGGCGCAACCGACGTAAACATGGAATATGTACTGGACTATCTGGGCGCTATTACCCCTTTTTCCGGCCTGTTCATCCTGTCCTATTCCTTTGAGACGATCATCAAGACCGACGGCTACCCAAAGATGGCTACCTTCATCGTAACGGCGGGATCGCTGATGAACGTTGTCTTAGACTACCTGATGGTCATGGAGTTCCATATGGGAATCCGAGGCGCGGCCATAGCCACCGGCATCTCCCACGTATTCCTGATCGCTCTGTATCTGGCGCATTTCTGTGGAAAAAAGGGAATCATCAAATTCACAAAGTTCCGTTTAAATCTTCCTCTGATCTGGCGTCAGATCAAGAACGGAATCCCCTCCTGCATCACAGAGCTATCTCCGGGGCTGATTATCTTCCTCTTTAATCAGGCGATCCTCCATTACCTGAACGAGGACGCGCTGGTAAGCTATACCATCATTTCCTATGTAAATTCGCTGGCTGTTATGACCATGGTGGGCATCGCCCAAGGCTACCAGCCGCTGATTAGCTACTATTTCGGGAAAGGGCGTATGGATCAGTGCGGCCGTTTGTTCCGCTATGGGATCGGAGCGGTCATTGTATCCTCCGCGGCCTTTACTTTCGTGTGCATGACCGGAACGGAGACCATCGTGCGGCTGTTCCTCTCCTCTGCCGACAGCGGCCTGATTCCTTACAGCGTACAGGTTTTCCGGATCTTTGCAGCATCTTTTTTGATCGCGGGCTATAACGTAGTTATCGGAGCGTATTTTACCGCCGTAGAACGCCCAGTGGCCGCAACCGTTATCTCCTTAGCCCGGGGCATGGTAATGCTTGGCTTAAGCCTGCTTGTGATGACCATGGTTTTCGGCGGAGCCGGCATCTGGTGGAGTCCGCTGGTCTCCGAAGTGCTGAGCCTGATTTTGACGCTTGGATTTTTGATCCCTTACCTCCATTCCAAGCCTTTTTCACAGCGGGCAGCTTATCCGGCAGAATAATCTTTTTCATAAAAGGAACCGGACAGACAAAATGGCGGCAGGAAGTAATATCCCTGCCGCCGCTGCGTTTGATATATTATGCAAATAGCTGTCGTTATCGTTAAAAGCTTTCCGGCACAAGCGCGGCGCCAGCTTTCCCTTAAGGGATGCTTACCTCTCTCACAAGATCAATCTGAAAATACTCTCTGATCTCATCCGGCTTTCCGGTCTGCCCCAGCACCCACATCAGCTTAGCCACCGCCGCCTCGGCAGTCATATCAAATCCCTGAAGCACGCCGCCCTTTAATGCCAGAAGCCCGGTCTCGTACACTGACAGATTACTTCCCTCATAGGGACACTGGCTTCCTGCCAGCACCGTCATGCCCTTTTCCACCGCTTCCCGCACAGCCGATGCAAAATCATGCTTCACAAAGGGCATTCCCCCTAATCCAAAGCCTTCTATGTAGATACCTTTATATCCCTGTTTCCGAAGAATCTCTAAAATTCCCGGATCAATCCCCGGATACAGCTTCAATAGGAATACCCTGTCAGAATAGCCGGGCTGTACCCGGAAAACTCCCTTTTTCCCAGGAAGCAGCTCCCTGTGGATGTGCATCCCCAGAGCGCTGATCTCTGCCACGTTCGGATAATTGGTGCTCTCAAACGCATCAAAGCTCATGGAACGCACCTTTGTCGTTCTACAGCCTAACATAACTTTCCGGTTAAACGCCGCAAATACTCCCCCGCAGCCGCTGGCGGCCATATGGATGGCGCAGCGGCAGTTTTCCATGGCGTCCGCCACCGGATGGGAGATAGAAAGCTGGCTCCCGGTAAGCACCACAGGAATCGGCACATTCTGCAGCATAAAAGACAGCATAGACGCCGTATATGCCAGCGTATCCGTCCCATGGATCAGCACGATCCCCTCATAATCCTTACAGGCCTGCCCGATTCTCACCGCCAGCGCCGCCCAGTCATCGGGAAATATATTCGCGCTGTCAAGGGAACAGAAATCCTCCGTTTCCAGTTCCAGTTCCTTCGACACCATACGGATCTCTTCTAAAATCTCCCGGCTCGACAGCCCCGGGCTCAGCCCCTGCCCACTGTCTACAGAAGACAGGGTTCCGCCTGTATTGATGATTAGTATTCGTTTCTTCATAGCCCCTACTCCTTTGTAACCCATCCATTAGCTGGATTAATCCCCCGGTATTCTAATATCGTTCATTCAGGAAAATAATAATACAATCATAGCAATACCTGCTGTTTCTGTCTATCCTTTCCGGCGATATATTTCAAATATTAGGTCATTGTATTTTTGAAAAAGTCCGTCCGATTATAAAAGTCAAACGACATATAGAAAATATTGGAAGATATATAAAAAGTTCTTGCATTTGCCATATGCATATGATATAAATAAAACATAAGATGAATAGAGAAATGCGTGACTTAAAGATAAGGCGTGATAAGTATATGTTATGATACTTGTACACCTTGTCTTTTTTTATTTCATGGGGGATTTGTGATGTCAGGGAAAATATTAAGAGTATTAAACAACAACGTAATACTTATAAAAGGGAAGCAAGGAAAACAATATATATTAGTAGGGAAAGGCATTGGATTTAACAAGCATATAGGCGACCGTTTCGTTATAACAAAACAGGTAGAACAGACATTTATTCTTCAAGACAACAACAATCAAAAAAATTATGAAAACCTTGTCAATAAGACAGACTCACAGCTTACAACAATCGTGGAAGAAGAATTGGCGATTTTCCAAAAAGAAATACCTCAGACATTGAACGAAAACATCCATAGTACGCTCATAGATCATCTGAGGGGCGCGATCGACCGATACCGCAAAGGGATTATTTTTGAAAATCCATATAACTATGTGATTCAGGCAACATTCGAATCAGAGTATGAAGCCGCAAGAAGGATTGTGAACCGTTTAAATAAAAAATATGGCGTAGAAATGAATGAAAATGAAATTTCTATTGTCGCCATGCATTTAAACGCTGCAAAGAATAATGTAGGAATCGCAGAATCAATGGAGCGTACGGAATTAGCAAATAAAACCGTAGAAGAAATATATAAAAATCTCAATATGGAAATAGACTATAATTCATTTATTTATAAACGTATGGTAATTCATTGTGTACTTGCATATAACCGGATTTTTAACCGGACGACCATTGATAACGACTTAACAAACAATATCAGGAAATTGTTTCCAAAAGAATTTAAATGTTAAAAAAAATTTATAAATAACCTAGTTCATGAAATAAATTCTGATATTACTGTCCCAGATGCTGAAATTGCTTATATTGTGTTTTACGCATGTAGAAATATTAATTAAGTTTGCAGAGAGACGGGCCCAGACTCTTTGAAAATACAAAAAGAAAGGAAGACAACTATATGGATATGAAAAAACTAGGCGATGAAATCATCGCCAATATTGGAGGGGAAACGAATATTAAATCAATCAGCCACTGCGCCACAAGACTCCGGGTTACATTGGAGAACCAAGAAAAATTTGCAAAAAATAAACTTGAACAGATTACAGGCGTTTTTGGAGTATCACAATTTAACGACCAATACCAAATCATAATCGGGCCAGGAGTCGGAAACCTGTACAAGAATATCTTGAAGAATCATAATATCAACAGCGTAACGGAAGAAGAACAGGAAAAGGCCGTAAAAACGAATATTTTTTATCACTTTCTCCAGATATTATCAGGATGCGTCACACCTCTAGTTCCGATTATTACAGCGGCAGGTTTTGTAAAAGTAGCGCTTGCTATTTTATCTATGTCTGCAATCTTACATACCGACAGCCAAACTTATATTATATTTGACTGCTTTGCAAGTGCTGTGTTTAATTACTTTCCTTTGCTAATTGCCGTCACATCTGCAGAAAAATTTGGATGCAGCAAAATTATGGCTTTAGGGTTGGTTTCGATTTTGATTTATCCAGATTTTTCAGGCCTGCTAAGCGCCGGAAAAGCAGTCAAACTCTTTGAATTTATTCCGGTCGCTTCATCAAGCTATGGCGGGTCCTTCATTCCAAGCTTGCTGACAGTATATGTGCTGTCCAAGCTGGAACATCTCAGTGAAAAAATCATTCCAGATTCTATTTCTCCTGTTTTAAGGCCGTTATTTACTTTTGCAGCCACAGGAATATTAATGATTACTATTTTAGGGCCTGTCGGTTATTATGCCGGCTATTCTCTGGTATGGCTAGTTAATACATTATATGACACCGCAGGATGGCTTTGTCTGCTGATTATCGGAATATTAAGCCCATTTCTAGGAATGACCGGGATGCACCTTGCGCTGTTCCCAATCGCAATTGCAACCTTAGCAAGTACAGGCTATGAAAAATGTGTATTAATCGTATTCTTTATAAGTACAATATCCAATGGAATTGCAGCATTAGCTGTCTGCCTTAAAACTAAGGACAAAAAACTAAAGCAGACTGCCGCTTCCGCCGCCTTTGCAACACTGGTAGGAGGAGTTGGAGAACCAAGCCTATTTGCCGTAAATACCAGATTAAAGAAACCTTTAATCGGCGTAATGGCTGGTTCAGGTACGGCCGGAGTAATAGCGGGAATTTTGGGATTAAAAGCTTTTGCAATGGGAGCCTATTCTGTAATTTCCATTCCTGCATATATTTCATCGGAATTTCCAAACAACTTTACATATGCATGTATTGTAGCAGGCGTTACTATCATTGTTACATTTACTGTCACATGGATCATCGGATTTGACGACAGTAATTATGATGTAGAATAAAGATATAGAGGGAACTATTATGCGTTCAAAAATTTATGGTGTATGTTACGGGAAAATTTTAAATATAGAGAATGTAAAAGATTCTGCTTTTTCACAAAAAATGCTCGGAGACGGAATTGCAGTTATCCCCGAAGATGAATATATTTATGCTCCATTTGATGGAAAAATTGAATCCGTGTTCCCATCAAAACATGCAATTATTATTTCCAACCGCAGAACCAAAATCATGATTCATGTTGGCATCAACACGGTTGCATTAAATGGACGTCCATTTGAAATACTGATCAAAGAAAAGAAAAAGGTCAAAAAAGGGCAGCCGCTTATGAAAGTGAACCATAACATGATAACGGAAAATCATATTGATAATACCGTTCTTGTTATTGCATTGGAAAAAGAATTAAAAAATAAAGCAGACGAAGGTACAAATGCCGACAATAATACAATCCTATTTGAATGTTAATATGATATATCTTTACGAACATTAAGTCAGTTAAATATAATCTAATAGCAGGAGGCAAGATTATGGAAGACAGTTATTTTTTTACAAACGACGGAGTTCGGCTCCACTACATACACGGCGGACAGGGGAAGCCTCTCGTGATCATTCATGGATACCGTTCTGAGGCTGTGGAATACTGTCATAATCTGGAGGAATTATCCCGGCGGTTCACAGTATACTTTCTGGAACACCGCGGGCATGGAAGTTCAGACCGAGTAGATTATGGAGCGCGGCTTTCTAGGTTAAGCATGGATCTGCATCAATTCTTGGAGCATCTTAATCTGCAGAAAACGCATATCATGTGCCACTCGATGGGAGCGCTTGTTGTTTTTAATTACATTGATCTTTTTGGACAAGACATCATAGACAAACTCATTATTATCGACGTCGGCCCAAGACTTGGAAGAAATCCTTATGAATCCGAAAAAACAAACAAAGAACTTGGCGGCACCTTTACCGATGTATGGAAAATATATACGGAAATGAAACAGTCTGTGGAAAAAGGAGCTCTGGAATTTTTAAATCAGGCCGAGAATCATCCTGATGACATTTCCGAAGAATCGCCTTTTTATCAGTACAGCAGGAATTTACCACGAAAAAAACAAGATCCGCATTTTCTGGCGTCTCTAATTTTGAATATTTCAACAAACGATTTTAGAGATGTGGTAATGCGGATAGCAGTTCCAACTATGTATATTGCAGGGGAAACAAGCAGAGCTACAACCCCTCTGTTAACAGACTGGTACAAGAAAAATATCTCTGATTTAAGAGTTGCCAGCTTTACAAGAGAAGAATATGGACGACATAGTATGTTTTGTGCAAATCCGAACAAATTTAACTGTGTTGTTACCGAATTTTTAACTGAGCAAACAGCCGATAAAAAATCAATCTCAAATTAATGCATCCTGAAGTTTGTATAAACGGATATATCCTCACAATTAATAAACCTTCAAGCTGCTGTAAAATAACTTACCAGTTTGAAGGTTTATTGTATAGCAGCAGCCGCATCACACCACTACGTCCGAATACAGCTTAATCCGAAAACAGCTCCCCTTCCTTTCCCCGCTTTCCACATGGATCGTCCCATTCTGGCGCAGAATGATCTGCCTTGACATTGCCAGCCCGATTCCCACGCTGTCCTTTTTTGCTCCCGTCCCCTTATAAAACCGCTCAAAGATATGCGGAAGGTCCTCCGCCGGAATCCCCGAGCCGTTATCCCTCACGGTGATCGTCGTAGCGAAATTATTCTGCCCAGCCCCAATCCAGACCTCGCCCCCGGCGGGCGTATGCTCAATGCAGTTCTTGACAATATTCGACACCGCCTCCGCCGTCCAGCGTTCGTCGCACACAAGATGCAAATCCTCCGGCGCGGACACCGCAAGCGAGATCCCTTTCAGCTCCGCCATGATCGCAAAGGGCTGGCAGGCTTCCTCAAGAAGCCTCCGAACCGGCACCTCCTCACGCTTTAGCTTCAGCATATCTGCGTCCAACTGAGATAAGGTCAGGAGATTGCGGACCAGCCATGTAATCCGCCTGACTTGGGAATCAATCTTACCCGTAATTTCCTCCCTCTTTTCTTCGCTGATTCCCTCGGAGCGTAACAGCTCCGTCATAATCGTGATCGAAGACAAAGGCGTTTTGATCTGGTGGGAAATATCCGAGAGCATTTCGGCAAGATATTCTTTTTCCTTTCTGGCTCTGTCAGACTGTCTGCTGATCAGCACCACCAGCTTATAGATCTCGCTCTCTAACACCGCAAGCTGTCCTTCTTTGCAGCGCTTCAGCTCCGGCAGCCGGAGTCCGTCCTGCAGATGCATCAGATACAGAATAATCTCTTTTAACTCCCGCTCCCTCCGATACCGGAAGTAAGCCGCCGCAAGAAACAGAAACACAATGCAGACAGCAAGCAAAACGCACGCTGTCTGCAGATTCCCAGAAGCCGCGCAGGCGGCCGCCGCAAAAATCATGATAACAAGCTGAACCACAAGTTCCATCCTCACCGCACCTCATTTCTCCATTCGGTAACCTACGCCCCGGACGGTCTGGATTAACTGCCCCTCCGCGGTATCTCCCAGCTTCTTTCGAAGCCGTTTCACATAGACGCTCAGAGTATTGTCATTTACAAAATCTCCCGCCTCATCCCAGATCTGGTTCAGAATCTGCCGTCTGGAAAGGGTCTGCCCTCGATGGTTTAAAAAGATCAGAAGCAATCGGTACTCCATCGCCGTCAGGATGACTTCCTCATCGCCGCAGTATACCCGCCCTGTCTGCAGATGAATCTGATTCTTTCCAACCTGCGCCGTCTTCTCAAGCTTTCCCTCCTCCCGGTTCGTCCTCCTTAAAATCGCCTTCATCCGGGCAATCAGCTCGCGGATACGGAACGGCTTAGAGATATAATCATCCGCTCCCTGTTCTAGGGCTCTCACCGTATTCACCTCATCGTCACAGGCCGTTAAAAACAGGATGGGCGTATCGGTCCGCTTCCTTATTTCCCTGCATACCGTAAATCCATCCCCATCCGGCAGCAGGATATCCAAAAGGTAAAAATCAATCGGCGTCTCCTTCCGGATGATTTCCGCAGCCTCCCCTGCCGCGCCTGCCGTATACACCCTGCAGCCTTCCTGCCGCAGGGCGAGTTCCAGCCCTTCCCTGATAATTTCATCATCCTCTACGATCAATACCCTAAGCTCCATCGTCTCACCCTGTTCTCCTTAACACACCGTCTAAACATTTTCACTGCGAATCTGTTCAAACATATCTTTCCCACACTCTTTCTTCAGGCTGTAACATGCGATTCCCACAAGGACCGACGATGCCAGCAGCGCCGACGCCGCTGCCCCGGCTGCAGGCGCCGGGATCGGGATTCTCCCGAAAATAACCGTAATGCCCTCGTTCAACCCCCATATAATCAAACCGCTGCATGCCGCCGCAAGTATAAGCGCCTCTCCAAAGATTCCCATACACTCAAAAAACACCATTTTTTTCATCTGGCCATCCGTCATACCCATCGACCGGAGCACCGCCAGCTCCTGCGCCCTTCCACCAATCCATCCCTTTACCGAGTTATACAGATTCAACAGACAAATCACCGAGGAAAGCGCCACAAAACAGCAAAGCAATGCATCCGCAATCCGTACCAGCGACCGGGCCAGCGTAACCATATATCCGTTTTTCCCCAGTATCATATCGGTATCTTCATTATCACAGAGCTTTTCCAGCCTGTCAATGATATCCGTCGGCTCCCCGTTCATCTTGATCATCAGAAATGGATGAATCACCGAATAATCCTCCCGGCTGTCCGCCGCGGCGCGGATCCCTGCCGCCAGTTCCGGGCTGACGATAATCCACAGGCTGCCTCCCGCCCCGAAGGTCATGTATTTCCTGATCTGTTCCGGCTTTACAAAGCCTGCAATCTTAACCGGATACCCCGCCATTTCGTCCTTTCCTTCATTATAAAAGCTTAAAGGAATCTCCTCCCCCGGCCGGTAATCCGTCAAATTCTCAATGTGGTAATGGCGGTAACGCTCCGGCTCCGTCTCCCAGATCGTATGATCCTCTGTAGAAATAGACCCCTCCTTCATCACCAGCGCCGCAGGGGCTCCGGCATCCGTAAGCTCCCTCACATCCACCTCCGCAGTTTCCGCAAGGTCTTTTAACGTCCCGGCATCCACCTCCAGAATGTTCACGCTTTCCTCCTTGGCCGGATACATCTCCCGAAACTCCGCTTCCGTAAGCTCCCTCCGGTAATTCAGCTCGTAAATATCTTTTAAGGATTCCCAGAATTCTTTTCCATATACCTCCCTGGGAACCGTTCCGGCAAAGATTCCGTCTCCCCACAGAACCGCCTTTTCCACGCCGGAGTCCGCCTGTATTTCTTCTGCCGCCTTTTCATAGACCGGAGTATAAGCGTTTCCGTAAAGCGTATAGTCATAACTTTCGTCTCCTACGGAAAACAGCTCTTCTCCGCCAAGCCTCCGATTCATAATCCTGTGGACTGCCGAAGAACCGAATGCCGTCACCACAAGGATCACCATAAATACAGCCAGCGCCGTAACCATAGCCCTCCCCTTTTTCCCCCGCCTTGTCAGGGAATTTACGGCAAGCATCCCTTCCGCGCCCCACCGCTTAGAAACCCATGGGCGCATGACGTACCTGCGCTGCCGTTTTTCCGTATTGCCCCGGATGCATTCCACCGGCCCGATCTTCCCGATTTTCCTTGCTGGAAGCCATGCGGCGATCAGCACCGTCACGATGCTGACTGCCGCCGTCAGAAGCAGATTATATGCCGAAATCCGAATGGAAACCGGACAGCTCTCCGCAATCTCCCTAAGCCCCATAAATTCACCCAGAAGGGGCTTTAGACACTGCATTGCCGCCCAGACCGCGCCCACGCCTCCAAGCATCCCGGCAGGCAGGGCAAAGGCCAGCAGATAGAACGCCTCAAAGTAAATACTGCTGCGCTTCTGCCTTCCGGTGGCTCCTACGGAACAGAGCATGCCCAGATACCTGCTCCGCTCCTGAAAGGACATGTGAAACGCATTATAAATCAACAGCACCGAACAAGCCATAATCAGCGCCGTAAACACCGCTGTCAGGAATCGGAAAATAGTATTGACGGTGCTGTCGGAAGAATCTCCCGAAAAGGCAAGCAGATAATCATTAAATTCTATGGAACTGTTTCCCGCAATCTCCCTAAGCCCGATCCTGTATTCTTCCGGGAGCAGCTTCCGGTCAAACTTCACGCTAAAATTAAAGCGGTCCAAGGTTTCCGCCCGCTCTGTTGTCAACAGGGCAATCGCCGTATACCCGGCCGCCGAATCCTGTTCAAATCCCGGCGTCTCCATGATTCCTGTGATACGGTAGCTCCCCTTGCTCCCGGTATACACTCTGTTTTCCCGAAAGCTCGCATTTTCCCCATAATAAGGAAAATCCTCCGGAACCTCTTTGGTTTCCCCCTGCTTTAAGACAAGCCCGGCAAATGGAAATACTGTCTCAATTGCTTCCGCATCCGTCCCTGTAATCGACCGGCGGAAAAACTCTGCATCCACCACGTCGCCCACAGCGATGTCCGCCCCGTCCTCCAGCGCTTTTTTGCTCAGAAGCATTTCCCCCTCACGCTCCGGCAGCCTTCCGCTTGCCAGCTCAATATTCATCCAGTCAAAACAGTTCCTTGTGTACCCCTTCATATTCAGATAGGGCCTGTCGGCATTTCCCGACTGGTCAAATACTGTATTGCCCAAATATTCAGATACCGCTGTTTCTTTTACATATGGAAGCTCCTCTATTTCCTTCCTTTTCTCCCTTCCTATATCATAAAAGGCCACGTGCCATTTTCCTTCCTTCAGAGAGGCCACCTGCTCTAAAAATCCAAGTCCCGTATCCTTTCCCACAAAAACGCAGGTCATCAGCAGCACCATAAAGGCAATCCCGAAAAATGTTGTTGCCGTCCGCTTCTTGTTCTGCTTCATATACTGCCTTGTCACATGGTAAACAATATTTTTTTTCACAGCCCCTCACCTCCGGTCATACGGATGCGCTCATCTCTGGTAATACGCCCGTCCTCAATGCTGATCATCCGGTCCGCCTGCAGGGCGATGCTCTCATCATGAGTAATCAAAAGCAGCGTCTGTTTCTGATTGCGGTTTGATTTCTTCAGAAGCCGGATGATCTCCTCTCCGTTCTTCCGATCCAAATTGCCGGTGGGTTCGTCCGCCAGCACGATGGCCGGACGGTTGTAGAGCGCTCGCCCGATGGACACTCTCTGCTGCTGCCCGCCGGAGAGCTGCCCCGGCAGGTTATTCCTTCTGTCGGTAAGCCCCATCTGCTCCACGATCAGATTCAGCCGCTCCCTGTCCAGTTCCCTTCCGTCTAAGAGATGGGGCAGCGCGATATTTTCATCCACGTTCAGTACCGGAAGCAGATTGTAGAACTGGTAGATCAGCCCAATCTGCCTTCTGCGGAAAATAGCAAGCTTATTCTCGCTCAGCCCGTGGATATCCGTGCCGCCGATCAGCACCTTTCCCTCCGTAGGCTTATCCACACCGCCTAAAATATGCAGCAGCGTAGATTTTCCGCTGCCTGAAGGCCCCACAATCGACACAAATTCTCCCGCCTCCACGCCAAAAGACACGCCGTCTAGAGCCTTCACACAGGTATTTCCCGAACCATAGAGCTTTGAAAGGTTCTCACATCTTAATATTTCCATACTCCCTATACCTCCTTACTGTAAGCCTCTTCCGCCCGCTATGCTGGCTTTGTCCGGGAAACTGTCTGGCTACCGCCCTGCCTCTGCCTGAGAAGCTATCCGGCATGGGGCGGAACATTCAAGAGACGCTTTTAATGGAAGTAGAATCCATTGCTTATGGAGACTTAGAAACGAAGGCATTCCTGAGGTTCTTAGTATCCGTTAACAATTAGTTCACTGGAATGTTGTCTCGTACCGCTCCATGCCGGATAGCTTCTCAGGCAGAGGCAGGGCGGCAGCCAGACAGTTTCCCGGACAGAGCCAGCACGGCGGCGGAAGAAGCTTTTTTCTCTATGGTTTTATTTTACCGCAATCCGGTGACAGCCCGGTGAATCTTTTCGTGACAATTCTGTCACTATCTTGTAATGCCTCTTCTACAATTCATTGATCGTATCTGCCACCGACATATTTCTTATTCTTTTCGCCGGCGCATATACCGCTGTAGTAACACAGACCAGCACAAATACGGCGATCACGCACAGCAAAACCATCGGCAGATGCCATACCGTTCCGAAATATCTGGTAGTCAGCCGGTTGTACAGAAAATAACTGAGGGGAATCCCTAGGATACATCCTGCCCCAAGACCCGATAGGGCATAGGTATATGCTTCCGCCTTTATCATCCGTGTAAGCTGTCCGCCGTCCATGCCTACCGCCCGCATAGCACCGTACTGCTTCGTCCGGGCCGCCACGCTGATAGAAATACTATTAATGATATAAAACATGGTAACCATCCCAATGAGCGCCAAAAAGCCGTATACTCCAATCCGTACTGCCAAATAGGTGGTATTGTCTGACCGGTTATCTTCCCTTCCATCGGAAAAAATCACGTCGCTTCCGGCAAATTGGCTGACCTGCCGCACGGTCTCCTCATCCGCGTCTTCGCCAAGCTGCACGCCGATCATCGTAAGCCCCCTTTCTCCTGTTAATCTTTCAAATGTCTCCTGAGAACAGATGACAAGAAGCTCGCCGGGATACAAGCTGGCCGAGACGGAGCCGGTGATTTCAACCTCCGTTTCTCCAATTCTGACGGTATCCCCTGTTTTCAGCGGATTATCTTTGCTATATACCGTCATAACCTTACCGCTGTCCCCATAAATATCCGATAAATTCCCTTCAGCCACATCATCCTTTACACTTTCCATCAGAACATCGTCATAGGATTCCAGATTGACATGGTCGATCCCCTCTCTAGAAGAATCTGCCGCAACATTTTCCAGATAGGAAGTTCCAAACACGCATTTAACGCCGGGGAGCCCTTCTATTTCCTCTTTTACGTTCTGCTCAAGAACCAGTGCGTTCGCATAACCGTTCAGCACAAGATCCGGCTGCCATGATTTTAAAGAAGGCATCAGCCCTTTCGCAAAATCCATGCCCACGGAAAAGCACAGGGTCAGTATAATCACAAGGGCGAAGGAACTTGTCATCAGAACCCAGTTCTTCCTAGAACCCATTGCATGATGGACGCCCAGAGTTTTTTCAATCTTTTTGATCCTCCGCCTGATTACACGGCTCTTTACCGGCATCACTTCCGTACTGCCGGAAACCGCCGACACAGGCGACACCTTCGCGGCCCGTTTTGCGGGAGCCTGCGCCGCCAGCAAAACGGTTGTAACGCCAACCAATACGCCGCTGGCCAAACCGGCTGGGCTTAAGGCCAATACCGGCATGGCAGCAAATTCACCCCCGATTCCATAACGCATATAGGCGCTGATTCCCCAGCTTGCCAGCGTACCAAAAGCCAGACCAGCAGGAACCGCCGTCTTACACCAGTTCAACGCTTCCAGCCGCACATACCGGATGATCTGCCGCTGGCTTGCGCCGATACACCGCATCATGCCAAAAAACTTTGTCTGCTGAGCCACATTACTGTTCATGCTTCCGGAAATCATCAACACTCCGGCCAGCAGTACCATGGCAAACAGCGCCGACGCTATTCCATACATATTTTGAACAGACTGATTGCCGCTTTTCCCTGAAAGCCCCATAACAGCGGTATTTTCAGCGACCTGACCATCGGACAGGCCATATTGCTCCCTGATATCCGAAACGGCCTCCGGCACATACTTCGCATCGCCAAACTGTACATAGCAGGAGGGATGCTCCGTAATTTCATTTGCAGCCATGATCCGGTGGAACGCATCTTTTGTCATATACACAGCAACCATATAAGTCTGTCCCCGGTAATAATCCTTATCATCCGATCCAAAACCGGATACAACAAATTCCGTATCCCCGGCAGGCGTATGGAGCGTCACATAGTCTCCAATCTGTACGTTCAGTGCAAGCTTTGCATTGCTGCTGAGCATTACTTCATGATCCTTCTGTGGGACGGCTCCCTCCTCAAGGCTGTTTATAAGCTGTGTGATATAGGTGCTGTCTACGCCATGCAGAACGGCTTTCTTCCCACCGATTTCATAAGGTTTGTCCGCATCTGTGTTAAAGGACTCCGACCAGCCGGCCGCCTTCACATCACTGCGGCGGCTGATCTCCTCCCCTGCATCCTGGGAGATTCCATCCAGCCGGATATGCCAGTATCCATGCTTCTCTAACATATAACTGCTTATGGAACGGAAACTCATTTCTACGATGCTGAAAATACTCGTCACAAGGAACACGGAGATAATAATACACAAAAGCGTCATACGGTTCTGCCGCCTGTGAACCCGGGCAGAAATTGGGATCAGGCTAAGATAACTTTTCATTCCCACACCTCCCAAAATCTGTTAATTCCCCATCCGAGACACGAAGGATACGGTCCGCCGTACGTGCAATTCCCTGACTGTGGGTAATCATAATAATCGTTTGCTCATACTTTGCGGAGGCTTCTTTTAAAAGGGCGATCACCTCTCTGCTGTTCTGTGTATCTAGATTACCGGTAGGCTCGTCTGCCAAGATAAGCGCCGGGCGGGTAATCAGCGCCCTTCCGATCGCCACCCTCTGCTGCTGGCCGCCTGAGAGCTGGCCGGGCAGATGATGCCGCCGCTCCCTAAGATTCAGTACCTCCAGCAGTTCTTCCAGATAGTTCAGGTTTGGCTTCTGATAGTCAAGCAGCACCGGGAACATCATATTCTGTTCAACGGTCAGCTCCGGGATCAAGTTAAAGCTCTGAAAAATAAAGCCGATATTCCTGCGGCGGAAAACGGTAAGATTTTTCTCCTTCATTGCAAAAATATCCTTGCTGTCGATATAAACCTTGCCAGAGGAAGGTGTATCCAGTGCCCCAATCATATTAAGAAGCGTACTTTTCCCAGAGCCGGACTCTCCTACAACTGCCACAAATTCTCCTTTTGGTACCGAAAAACTCACCTTTTTCAGGGCGTCTACGGCTGTATCTCCCTCTCCGTAGGTTTTAGAAACTGATTTTACTTCCAGCAAATTCATAAATAAAACACCTCTTTCTATCAGAACATAAAAATTCGTACATCGAAAATGAATCCGGACTTTCATCTTCAATGTACGAAAAGCATATCACCCTAATCCTACTGGCATATTACAATCATCCTACAGTTTTGTAGGATAATCCAAAAGAACTTCAGCAAACAGGAATGCAGATATAAAACGCCGTACCGCTCCCCAGTTCGCTATTCGCCGATATGCTGCCCCCGCAAGCCTCAATAATAGACTTTGCAAGGGGCAGTCCAAGCCCGATTCCCTGCGTGTCCTTAGAATACCGGCTCCGGTAAAATCTCTTGAAAATATAATACAGATCCTCCGGATGGATTCCGCTCCCATTATCCTTTACCGCAATCTGAAGGGACGTTCCTTGCTGCTTCCATTCAATCCTCACCAAACCTCCTGTTTCCGTGTGATCCAAAGCATTTTTAACAATATTGGCTACCGCCTCCGCAAGCCAGTTTCGGTCACAGACAATATCAATCCCTTCGTCTCCTGAGAGGATGATTTCTTTTCCCTCCTGTCCGGCACGGAACGCAAACTGCTTCCTGACTCGTTCCATCATCTCAGACAGATTCTCCAACGCCTTTTCCATCACAATCGTACCGGCGTCAAACTTCGAGATTTTAAGGAGACTTTGCACAAGTGTTTCAATCCTATCTAACTCCTGCTCGGAAAGCCTTACAAACTCCCAAACTTCAGGCAGAGCTTCCACCTCTCCCTGAAGGATGCCATTGTAAATATTTAATGCCGCCAGAGGAGTTTTTAACTGGTGGGAAATATCAGATATCGTATTCCTTAAAAATTCCTTCTCTTTTCCCTCCTTCTCAATATGGGCGTTTAAAATAGCAGCTAATGAATTTACCTCATGAAACAGCCGGTAAAGTTCACCCTCGTCACAACACTCGATGCGCGCATCCTTATTACCGGAAATGTATTCCCCGATCTGCTCCACGGCACGTTCCATCATCTCATTCTGCTCTTTGAAATAGCCATAACAGGCTATAAGAATAAGAAATCCCGTGGTCACAGCGCTGAGCCAGACATAGAGCGCCGCCTGTTCTTTCAAACAAAAAATGAACCCGGAAGAAAGCAGAGAAAATCCCATGATATACAGTAAGATTCTGTATAACAAATTCCTGATTTTCCTATTTTCCAGTATCTTTATCATAAGCCTTCCGCACTCCGTTTACATTTACTTTGCTTCCCCGCATTTACACTCCGTATTCCATTTATATCCCATGCGCCGGACAGTCACAATCCTCTCAGGATGCCCCGGATCATCCTCAATCTTTTTCCGCAGCCTCCGTATATAGACTGTCAGAGAGTTGTTATCTACATAATTTTCATCACAATCCCACAGCCTGTTCAGAATCTGCTCCGGCGAAAGTACAATATCCGGATTCTCCATAAAAAAACACAGAAGCTTAAATTCGCTTGCCGTCAGGTCAACCCGCTCCTCTTTTTTATAGACTTCTCCCTTTATCAATTCCACTCTGATACCATTCGAGTTCAGTTCCGAAACCTGCCCGCCAAAATCGCCGCTTCTTCTGAGCAGGGCGTTGACTCTCGACAGAAATACCGCCAGCTTAAAGGGCTTTGTAATATAATCATCCCCGCCGATATCAAGCCCCATGATCATGTCCGTCTCCTCGTCCGCGGCAGTCAGGAACATAATCGGAACCTTTGAAACCCTGCGCATCTTCTTGCACAAGTCAAATCCCGAGCCGTCCGGGAGGGACACATCCAGAATAACCAGATCATATTTTCCGTCAGCCCAGAGCCTGTCCGCTTCCATGCCTGTGTGGGCTGTTTCCACTTCATAGCCTTCCTTTTTCATGGCAAAAGAAAGCCCTCCGATCAGGCTTAAGTCATCCTCCACCAGTAAAATCTGTTTCGCCATATCATCACCGCCGTCTCCCTTCACAATATTTAATTACTATTAGTTTACCTCTTACTATGCAAACTAACAATATTAATTTTAATATATTTAGGGGCTTCTCAAAAATGGTCAATGGATTATAATGATAAGTATATAAACCGATTCAGTCAACGGGGGATTCCTATGAATGAAAAATTCTATGCCCTTCCAATAGAAAAACAACAGAAAATTATCAATGCGGGCTTCCGGGTATTTTCTCAAAATTCCTACCGGAAAAGTCCTATGCAGGAAATTGCCGATGAAGCCGGAATCAGCAAATCTCTTCTGTTCCACTATTTTTGCAATAAGAAGGAGTTTTATTTGTTTTTATGGAACCGGGCGGCGGATATTACCATGGAACATCTCAACCAAAATCACTGCTATGAACCAGATGATTTATTTGAAATGATGGAACGGGGTATGCGCGCAAAGATTCAAATAATGTGTAATTATCCGAATATAGCCGCCTTTGCGATAAAAGCATTTTATGAAAAAGACACAACTGTCTGCAATGATATCCAGACCAGCTACCGAGAGCATTTCAACCAGAAAGCCTCGAATGCTTTAACCATGCTGAAACCGGAAGATTTTATTCCTGGATTGGATTTAAAGATGATGCACCGTCAGATCTATTTGATGTCCGTCGGATATCTATGGGAAATCATGCAGCGCGGCGATACATTGGATGCCGAAGTTTTAGAAAAAGACTTTTCAGAAATGCTGGCTTTCTGGAAAAACGTATATCTCAGAAAGGAATCTTAAGAGAAAATGAACGCTATCAAAACCATCTCATTGACTAAATACTACGGTAAATCAAGAGGAATCATTGATATGAACTTAACGGTAAAGCAAGGTGACTTCTTCGGCTTTATCGGTCCGAACGGCGCCGGGAAAAGCACCACGATACGGACGCTCCTCGGCCTGATTTCCCCTACAAGCGGAAGCGCGCAGATTCTTGGAATGGATGTACGCCGGCAGAAAGAAACTCTTCTGAATCATATCGGTTATATGCCCTCGGAAGCTTCCTTTTATCCTAATATGCGGGTAAAGGATGTGATAAAGCTCTCCGCAGACCTGCGGCATAAGAATTGCAGGACGGGCGCCCTACAGCTCTGTGAACGTCTGGAACTGGATACAGAGAAAAAAATCCGCGAACTGTCTCTCGGAAACCGCAAGAAGGTCTCCATCATCTGTGCGCTGCAGCATGAGCCCGAACTCTATATTTTGGATGAACCTACCAGCGGACTGGATCCTCTGATGCAGCGGGAATTTTTTACAATATTGGAGGAACGCAGCGCCAAAGGAGCTACCATTTTCCTATCCTCCCATATCCTCTCGGAAATTCAGCGCTACTGCAGACATGCCGCCATCATCCGGGGCGGCCGCCTGCTGGCTGTAGACAGCACAGAAAATCTAGGGCACACCGACGCCAAGCGAGTCCGCTTAAGCGGCGTAACTGCCCCGCCTGATCTGGCACATATTAAAAATATACAGGCAGACCATGATTCCGTCAGCTTCTTATACGGCGGAGACTTGAACACTCTTTTCCATGCTCTGGCAGCGCTCCCCCTGACGGATGCCGCTATTTCTGAACCGGATTTAGAAGAGATTTTTCTACACTACTACACAGAGGAGGAAAACTGATATGACTCTGATCAAACATGAACTAAGACAAGGAAAAATTACCCTCCTTATATGGAGCTCTGTTATCGCATTTATGCTGGCTGCCTGCATTTTGATTTATCCTGAAATGGGAACACAAATGAGCGATGTCAGCAGCATGTTTTCCGAAATGGGAAGCTTTTCAGCCGCTTTTGGAATGGACAAACTGAATTTCGGAGAATTTATGGGCTTTTTCGGCGTGGAATGCGGTAATGTTCTAGGCCTTGGAGGCGCTTTTTTCGCCGCTTTACTTGGCATCTCGATTCTTGCCAAGGAAGAAAAAGAACAGACTGCAGAATTTCTCCTTACCCATCCCATAAGCCGCAGAAAAGTCCTTACCAGAAAGCTTGCCTCAGTAATCCTTCAGATTATAATTTTAAATGTTATCGTTATGATCGTTACCATATTTTCTATCTATGCAATCGGCGAAGAACCGGAAGTCCGCCCGCTTTCTCTTCTTTTCATTGCCTATTTCATTCTTCAGATTGAAATCGCCTCCGTATGCTTTGGAATCTCCGCATTTTTAAGCCGCAGCGGACTTGGTATCGGACTTGGCATAGCAGCGCTTCTGTATTTTCTAAATATCATTGCCAATCTAACAGAAGACGCACGGTTCCTAAAATACATTACGCCTTTCGGCTACACAGAAAGCTCAGATATCATTGCCGACAAGTGCCTGAACACGGGATACCTTTTTACCGGACTGCTATTTACAGTTCTGGGAATAAGCGCGGGCTATTACTGGTACTGTAAAAAAGATATTCAGTCATAGCCGGCCCGCCTCTCCTGGCCCAAATATATGCACAGCAAAGGAGGCCTAATCCGGCCTCCTTCATTTTCCTCTATAGCATATCTGAATCAAGCACAATGGTAAACGGCCCGTCATTTGTCAGACTCACTTTCATATCTGCGCCAAATCTTCCTCTCTCCACAACTGCAACAGATTCTTTGCATCTGGCAATAATATATTCATACATCTCCTCCGCCATGTCCGGCCTGCCTGCTCTAATAAAACTGGGCCGGTTCCCTTTCTTACAATCAGCATACAGAGTAAACTGGGAAATAAGGAGCAGCCCTCCCTCTACCGAATCCAGCGGCAGATTCGTCTTCCCCTGTTCATCCTCAAAAATTCGAAGACCGATCATCTTCTTAACCATCTTGTCCGCAACCGCCTTTGTGTCAGAATCTGACACCCCGATTAATACCACAAATCCCTTTCCGATTGCTCCCGCTCTCTCTCCGTCTATCTTTACTTCTGCTTTCGTTACACGCTGTATTACAAATCTCATTGTCTTACTCCGCCGATCCTATCCATAATGTACTGTTCTACGTCATTCTTATCAATGCCCAGAGAAATTGCCAATTCTCCAAACAGATTATCCTCTGCCGTCCGCATATACCTCTCGTCGCTTGCGGTTACCTTCTTTCCCTTGGCAAGCCTGATTCTTTTTCTTTCATGTAAAGTCTTAATTATCTTCACCCATTCTCTCGAATCACAGGTTCTGAATGCCTGCTTGAATATCTCCTCTTTCCGCTTCTCATTATCAATCTGCAGCATATCGATCTCTCTCATATGCCCAATCAAATCCTCTGCTTCTTCCTTAGAAATTACCGGACGCATCACAATCTTTTCACTGTCTGCCGGAACATACAGTACTCCTCCTCTGGAATAAACTTTTGATAATGTATAATAGACTTTGTCTCCGGATGCCTCTGTCAATTGCAACTTCCCTACGCCTTCTACTCTGCACACACCGTGCTGTCCACATACGATATACGTTCCCGCTTCGAACATTCCTATTCTCCTTTCCTCTGAAACTTGACACTTTTGCTAATGATTCCATCATGGCACTCCATACTGACATCCCTAATATGATAGAAAAATCCGCTCGGCCTGTAATTCAGCGATGCGGATTTCCATTCCTCCTTTTATTGTAGCAGAAATTTCAACTTATTGTAAGGGATTCTTTTGAATTTTTTATACATTTTTTATTTTGATACAAAATTGTCAATCATCTCCTAATTTTATCCGGAATCTGAGCCAGAATAATCGCCGCAAACATCATGACGCAGCCCAGCCCTTCTCTTACCGACAGGCTTTGTCCCAGTATCACCCATCCTGACAGCACAGAAATACTTGATTCCAGACTTAGAATCAAAGAAGCAACCGCCGGATTCATATTCTTCTGTCCGATAATCTGAAGCGTATACGCAACGCCGCTGGACATAACGCCCGCATACAAAATCGGCCCGGCGCTCTTTAATACAGCACCAAATGTAATAGTTTCAAATAGAAACATGAAAGGCAGCGACAATATTCCAACCACAAAAAACTGGATACAGGACATTTTAACTCCGTCTGTCTTCGGCGCAAAATAATCAATTACCAGAATATGTATGGAAAAAATCAACGCGCACAAAAATACATAAATATCTCCTTTCCCTATTGTGAATGTTTCTGTGATACACAAAAAATACAGCCCTGCAATGGAGAGCAGGACTGCCGCCCAGACCTTCCAGCCAATTCGTTTCTTTAGGAAAATCCCAAGTACCGGGACCAGTACGATATAAAAAGCTGTAATAAATCCAGCTTTCCCCACCGTTGTATACTGAATCCCTATTTGCTGCAGGCTGCTGGCTGCAAATAAGCATAGACCGCAGCAGACGCCTCCCATAACCAGAGTTCTCCTATCCCCGTTCGATGCGCTCTCTTTCCTGTCCTCCGTCTTATTATTTATAGTATTCAGCAGCGCAATACATGGAAGTACTGCAATCCCTCCTACAAAACTCCGAATACCATTGAATGCAAAAGGTCCCAGATAATCCATTCCCATGCTCTGAGCCACAAATGCCGTTCCCCATATGAAAGCCGCCAAAAAAAGTATCAATCCATTCTTCGTCTTCATCGTCTTCACCCTTCTTCTTTCGTACCTAAACACTAAACATCTTATCATATCTGCATAAAAATACAAGGCAGTTTTGTATTGACATCACGCTTTCTGATTTCTATAATGAAATGACATTATTTTTCATTTATGGGAGGAAATGCTATGCATATCGTATTTCATAAGAATACAAAAATCTTTCATCTCTACAACCATGAAATCAGTTATATTATGACCATACTTCCAAACGGCCATCTGGGACAGCTTTACTTTGGAAAAGCCATCCGGGACAGGGAGGATTTCTCGCATCTGTTAGAAGAGAGCTTCCGCACTACGTCTTCCTACTTTTCTGAGGAACTGAGTACCATGTCTCTGGAGCATTTAAAACAAGAATATCCGGTATACGGAACTACGGATTACCGGGAACCGGCCCTAGAAGTAATTCAGGCGGATGGAAGCCGCTTGTCAGACCTTCAGTATGACAGTTATCAGATTACTCCGGGCAAACCGAAGCTTTCCGGTCTTCCGGCAACTTATACTGAACATGATGAGGAAGCCATGACCCTCATAGTCACGCTGAAAGATCCGGTTACCGGACTTAAAATCAGCCTGTCTTATACCATCTTTAAAGGAAGGTCTGTCATTGCCAGAAGCGTACATTTTATCAATGAGGGAACTGAGACTCTTCATCTTGGACGGGCAATGAGCCTGTCAATGGATCTTCCCGACTGTAATTATGAATGGCTGCAGTTTTCCGGCGTATGGGCAAGGGAACGCCATCTAAAAACTCGGAATCTGGAACCGGGCATTCTATCTGTGGGGAGCCTCAGAGGCAGCTCCTCACACGAGCACAACCCCTTTGTGATACTGAAACGTCCAAACACCGACGAAACACAGGGCGAAGCCATTGGTTTCAGCCTCATATACAGCGGAAATTTCCTAGCTCAGGCTGAGGTAGACAACCAGAATGTGACCCGCATCCTCATGGGCATCCATCCGGATACCTTTGACTGGAAGCTCCTGCCCGGAACAGAATTTCAAACTCCGGAAGCAGTCATGGCCTACTCCGGATCGGGATTAAACCGCTTAAGCCAGACCCTGCACAGCCTGTATCAGAAACGGCTTGCCAGAGGATACTGGAGGGACCGCCCACGTCCGATCCTCATCAATAACTGGGAGGCCACCTATTTTGATTTCAATGAAGACCGCCTTGTAGATATCGCAGGCAAGGCAAAGGAGTGCGGCGTGGAGCTCTTTGTTCTGGATGACGGCTGGTTCGGAGCCAGAAGAAGCGACTATGCGGGCCTTGGAGACTGGACTGCCAACAGGGACCTGCTGCCTGGCGGCATCGCTGGAATTGCAGAGCGGATTGAGGCTCTCGGTATGAAGTTTGGTCTCTGGTTCGAACCGGAAATGGTAAATGAAGATTCCGACCTATACCGCGCCCATCCGGACTGGATCCTTCGGACTCCCAGACGCAGAGCGTCCCTAGGACGCCACCAGTATGTGCTGGACTTCTCCCGCAGAGAAGTGGTTGACTGCATCCACGCCATGATGGCAAAGCTTTTGAGAGAAGCAAAGATTTCCTATATAAAATGGGACATGAACCGATATATTACCGAATGTTACTCCGCAGCCCTTCCGGCCGACCAGCAGGGCGAAGTATTCCACCGGTATATTCTCGGTGTTTATGATTTGTATGACCGGCTGACCAGTGAATTTCCCCATGTGCTGTTTGAGTCCTGCGCAAGCGGCGGCGCCCGCTTTGACCCGGGCCTTCTTTACTACGCGCCGCAAGGCTGGACCAGCGACGATACCGACGCTATTGAACGGCAGAAGATCCAGTACGGCACATCCTACTGCTACCCGGTAAGCTGCATGGGAAGCCATGTATCCGCCGTTCCGAATCACCAGTTAAACCGGAACACTCCTCTTTATACCCGTGCAAATGTAGCTTATTTCGGCACCTTTGGCTATGAACTGGATTTGAATAAGCTAACCGTGGAAGAACAGGAAGAAGTAAAAAGACAGATCGCATTTATGAAAGAATACCGCGAGCTGATACAATTCGGCACCTTTTATCGTCTGCTCAGCCCATTTGAGGGAAATATCACCTCATGGATGGTGGTAAGCCCTGACAAGAAAACGGCAATTGCAGGCTGGTATAAGATATTAAATCAGGTAAACGCACCGTTCAGCCGTATCCGCCTTCAGGGGCTTGACCCTGAGCTGTGCTACCATTTAGAGGGCAGCAATCAATCCTTCTACGGCGACGAACTGATGAACGTGGGACTTTTTACCTCTGACGCAATGTGCGGAAAATCCGGGGACAGACGGCCGAGCTGTGATTTTGATTCAAGGCTGTATGTATTTAAAGCATAAAGCAGACAGCGCTTTTCCCAGAAGATGGAAGCTGCCTGCCGGAAATAGAACTCTCTGTTTCCGGCAGGCAAATCATAGCTACGATTCGGGGCGACATTCATACTTATTGAATATTAGTAACAGTAGCTCCCCTTCCAAAACGGACTTCACAATCCTTCCGGAAAAATGATATCCCATAACAGTCTATCTTTCGATACCCTTCCGCACGCAGCTCTTCCATATACTTCTCGTCGCATATTTGCTGCAGCGCTTTCTTGGCATCATTTTCCAAATTATCAATCGAATCAGATACCTTTAATTCCAGAACAAACGACCTTCCCCGCAGCGAAGGACTCCTCACCATAATATCTGAACGTCCATTTCCTGATTCACGGTTGGATTTTACCAAATAATTCTCGCTCTGGCTCAATATTCCTGTCAAAAAACCATGATAAAAGTTTTCTGCATTATCATAAAAACTAATCGTACGGAAAAGCTGCCCATTTAATATATCTGTCATTTTCTGTGCATTTCCTTCTTCCATTGCCCGGTACAAATCATGGAAATCCTCACCCTGTATAACATTTTTCATCCAATTTGTAATTGTGTTCTCATAGATAGTCATAACTTCTATATTAGGGACACGCACCTTTAGAAATATATATTTCCCTTTAAAATACTCGCTCTCTTTTGTAAGATATCCCGTAAAATAAAGGAAGTTCCACAAATTTTCCCCTTTACTATACATATCCTCATAAGTAACTTCCTCGTGTACCTGAATGTCTAAGGTTCCTCCTTCTAAAAGCGTTTCAATCTAGCTCTTGGTCTCCCTGTCTGCTCTGGCAATCAAATCCTTTATAATATCATTCGAACTAGTATTAATCCAGTATGGATGCGGAAATGCATTCACATCTGAATACAAATCATATAAAAACTTAATCACGCTCCACGGATTATAAACCTCCGTATCTCCAAACAAATATCCGTCATACCATCCTTTCATCGTCGAAAAACGATTTTCCACTCCATAATCAGACATCATCTGGATAACTTCTGGTTCTGTAAAACCAAAGTGCTCACTATATTTTCTATCAAGTATAGATATAATGTTCAAATGGTTCAGCCCGGTAAATATGCTCTCCTTGGAAACCCTAAGGCACCCGGTTATGACAGCAAATTGCAGATAGTCATTCGTCTTCAGCGCGGATTCAAAGAGTGAGCGGATGAAATCTATCATTTCCTCATAAAATCCCCTGAAATAAGCGTTCTCAAGCGGCACATCATATTCATCTATCAGGATAACTGTCTTTTTTCCCGTCGCCTGATAAAGGCATTTGCTTAAGAACTCCAACGCTCCGGAATAATCATCATATCCCGCTTTACGATCTGTCATTTTTTGAAATAGTCTCTTATCTTCTTCATTAATATTTTCATTCGCTAATATAGATTGATGCCTTTGAAATTCATCTGCGACGGCATTCTTTATCTTGCCATACGCAGACTCAAAGGTTGGCTGCTTCGCTGATTTCAGCGTCAAATTGATGACCGGATACATTCCCATGTGTTTCGTATATTCTTCGCCTTGTTCCATAATCTTTAAATCTTTGAAAAGCAATCTATGCTCATCATTTTTCTTCTCATCTTTCGTATCCTCATAAAAGTATCGAAGCATACTAAGATTTAGCGTCTTTCCAAAACGTCTTGGACGGATAAATAAGTTCACTTTCCCTTTCATATCCAATAGTTCTTTTATAAACAAGGATTTATCCACATAGTAATAGCCAGACTCCATGATATCCTTAAAGTTTTCAACCCCAATCGGTAATGCTTTTTTCACTGCTCCGCCTCCTTCCGATGATGTTTTCCATATTATACCCTATCCCCATCCATTTCACAATCAATTAAAATAGCAAAACCACTCTCCATGCACTATCTATGCTCTGGAAAGTGGTTTTTCTATCTGCCTCTCCGTATCAATCCCATGGCAATGGGCATGGCAGAGGTTTTAATTTTATTTTATAGTTCCCGCATTAAAATTTGTCATACTGCTTTACTTCCACCGTCTTCCGGTCAAAATCCAAGAAGAGCTGGAATGCATAGCCTTCCTCGCTGGTATCCCAGATCTCTACATACTTGGGAGACACTTCAATCAGTATCTCCGTATCCTCATGGCTGTATTTGTTGTAGCTCTGCCACAGGTATTTTTTATAACCTTCCTCAAATCTCCGGCCCGGTTCGTCCACCACCAGCCCTTTATTCTCGGCAAGTCCTTCTACCTGAATACCACTCCAGCACATAGCCACATGTGGGTTTTCCAAAAGCTGCTTTGTCTTCCTAAAATTCTTATCCGTCTTGAAATAAATCTTCTCATCATAAAACAGACAGCTTACATTGCGCACCATCACGTAATCGTCCTTGCTGGATGCCAGCGCCATAATCTTATCCGTCCCCAGCATCTCAAACATCCGCCCTACAGCCGCTTCATATGTAATTGCTTTATCCAGTGTAAATTTCATAATTTAGTCTCCTTTTATATGCCCGCTTGTCTATTTTTCTATAATTCCTTTGATAAACCGGCTCAGCCTCTTGTACAGAAGGAATGTCAGTATCGAGGTTGCGCCGTACTTGATCAAATTAAATGGAATGATCCCGAACAGCGCCATCGTCAGGGCGTCCTTCATAGCCGGATTCACCGCCGTACACATCCCAATGATATCGTCCATTGTCATTCCGAACAGATTCACATAGAACGGAATGATCATATACAGATTTGTAAATACTGCGACGACCGCAACCAGCACCGTACTTACCGCCATACCTGCCGCCGCTGTCTTCTTGGTCTTTTTCCTATGGTAAATATAGATTGCCGGAAGCACATAGCAGCTACTGAGGATAATCCCCTGAAGCTCGCCTGTTCCCAAAGAAAAAGAACCCTGAATGACTAACTGCAGCAATATTTTCACTACAATAATACAGAATGCCGCTACCGGCCCAAACATATAGCCCCCCAGCATCTCCATCACGCCGGAAAGATCAAAGGACATAAAGGGCGGCATAAACGGAATCGGGAACCGAAACAGCATCAGAATCGCACTCACGCCTCCCATCAGTCCCACGAAAGCAATGGTCTTTACCCTGATTCCTGCTTTACTGCCTGTTACTACATGTTGTTTCATTGTCTCATTTGTCTGGCTCATCTCACCAATCCTCCTAATAAAAAATTTAAAAACCCGGAACAATATGTCCCGGGCGTATCTGCAGAAAATGTCTTTTCTCATCCGGACTATACCGTCGGTTCTGGAATTCCTCTTAAGAGGTCACCAGATCAGCCGCTTTCGCGGGTCATGGACTATACCATCGGTAGGGACTTGCACCCTGCCACAAAGACTTCTATATTCTTTTTTCAGAATTCGGTGATTGCAGTAACACATTATCTGCTGTTTTTTATTATAATCCCATACGGTCCGTTTGTAAATAGTATTTTATATAGTTCCTGTTCACTCCGTTCACAGTAACCTCATCGGCTCAATTTCTACTACCTCTCCTCCCCTCAGCCGGGATTCCTCCGCGGCCATGGCACAATAATGGCTTTCCATGGAACACTCCAGAGATGTTGTCCGGCCATCCGGTTTTCTTCCCTCTATAATCATATCCAGAAAATCTTCCATTAAGCGGTCGTCGCCTCCCCCATGTCTCGAAAGTTCTCCGGCCGTCCCAGTCATATCTATCCTTTCGGTTTCCTGCCCGAATCTGGTAATATCTATGGTATTCTCGGCCATATCCGCAATGATTTCCCCTCTCGTCCCCATAAATTTGGTGTACCTGCTGATTTCCGAAGTAAATCCGCACATAGTCAGGCTGATCGTCGCGCCGTCCGTCATATTAAGGTTCACCACCTGATGATCCACCACATTATTGTCACAGTCATACACGCACCGCCCATAGGGTCCTGACTTCAGTGCGTCCAGAACGCTCTCCTCTGTCGGATGAAGGGTAAGCACATCCAGAGGCCACTCTCGGTTTCCACTTCGTAAGCCGTATTTCTTATGGTCCATATAAATCTTCTTCGCATCAAAAGGACAATCCTCTTTTGCCTTGCAGCCGTCCAGACACCGTCTCCCGGCTCCCTCCGGTGCCTTTTCCTTCCGGAACAGATAGGTATCCCCAAAAGAACTGACTGATTTACAGGTTTTCCCGGTAAGCCACAGCAGGATATCCATATCATGACAACATTTCTGCAGAATCATCGGACTAGAAAGCTCAGAATTTCTCCAATTCCCCCTCACAAAGCTGTGCGCCTGATGCCACCATCCCACGTTTTCGACGGCCATAACAGACACAATTTCTCCAATCGTGCCTGCATCCATGAGCTCTTTCAATTTCTCATAGAACGGCGCGTACCGCAGCACATGGCAGATCATAACCTGACGGCCGCATTCCCTTGCCGTCTTGACCAGCTTCCTACACTCCTCCAGATCCGGCGAAATCGGTTTCTCCAGCAGCACATGGTAGCCTTTCTGAAGCGCCAGAACCGCATGCTTTACATGCTGCCTGTCCTGCGTCGCAATAACCATTACATCCGCAAGCTTATCCTGCGCAAGCATTTCCTCCGCGCTGGCAAAGCAGGCTTCCTCCTTCACCTGATATTCCCTGACCGCCTCCCGGACCTTTGCCGGATCTATATCTGCAACCGCCGTGATCTCCATCTTATCCGGAAATAATTTCGCCGCCCTCGCATAAGTATCCTTCCCTCTGCTCCCAAGTCCGGCTATCGCCGCTTTTAATCTCTTTCCCATAGAATCCTCCTAACTTCATATCTTATTGAACTACTAATGTTCAATAAGTATACATTGATTCCCACGATCTAAGCATTATTCATCGTATCTGCCCGCATCTCTTCCGTCCTTTAATATAATCAGCCTCTGATTTCTGCTGCCCCGAAACAACAGCGTAATATCCTTTTGTTCTTCCACAAATTCTCCGTCTACCAGTACGTCAATGTGGGAGAGCATTTCCTCTGTCACATCTGTATAGACGCGGCCTCCCTTCTGCAGATCCACATCATAGAGATAGCCGGTATAGCACCAGATATCTTTATCCGGATATACTTCCTTCGCTCTTTTCAAAAGCCCTGCCACCTCCGGCTGATTCTCCGGCTCAAAGGGTTCACCGCCCAGCACGGTAAGGCCTTTTATATACTCCTCTCCCAGCATCCGGATAACCGCATCCTCCGTCTCCTTCGTATAGGGCCTGCCATATTCAAAATCCCACGTCTCCGCATTAAAACAACCTTTGCAGTGATGTCTGCAGCCGGACACGAACAGGCTCACCCGCACTCCCGGTCCGTCCGCAATATCATAACTCTTGATACTTCCATAATACATATCTTCTACCCCTTTATCCTGATGACTTCCTCTCTGCAGTTTCCTATTTTTATTATAAATTACAATCTCCCTTTATGCCATCCTTATTTCTAAAACTTTGTTGTTTTCACTCCGTTCACAGCAACAATTATTTTTTTAATCTGCTGTTGCATCTTTAATTTCTATGGTAAACTGGAAGAAACTGTACATAATACTAATACTTCATCAGAAAGAACAGCAAAGGAACTTTACTATGGCTAAATTATATTTCCGACACGGAGCAATGGGCAGCTCCAAAACCGCAAATGCCCTGATGACCGCTTACAATTATTACGAGCGTGGGAAAACCGCGCTTCTCGCAAAGCCCCGTATCGACACGCGGGATGTAGGCGTGATCCGCAGCCGTATGGGCTTGGAGCAAAGATGCAGCTATGTGGAAGATGTAGTTGCAATGTCCGATGCCGAGCTTTTAGACTACGACTGTGTGATCATCGACGAAGCACAATTCTGCAAAAAATCTGACATCGAATTTTTTGAACACATTGTAGACGATCTAAACATTCCTGTTATCTGCTACGGCCTGCGCACCGATTTCCGGCGCGAACTATTCGAGGGCAGCATGTGGCTTCTCGCATGGGCGGATGTCATTGAAGAATTAAAAACCGTCTGCTGGTGCGGCGACGGCGCAAGCTGTACTACCCGATTCACCGAAGACGGCAGAATTGTCCGCAGCGGCTCACAGGTGGTGCTAGGCGGCAATGACTGCTATACGGCGCTCTGCCGGAAGCATTTTAAAGAAGGAAAGCTCGGCCCCGCCAAGCGCAGTTAATGATACCGCAGCCACCAGCCGCCCCGCCTGCGCCGGTTTTTATCCCCTCCTGCTTACAATGCCTACAGAGAAAAAACGCGCTGCTTCCCGCAGCGCGCTTTCCCTCTCTTATTCTATCTACAAGTGTAACACTCTGTCTTTTATCTCCTGTGTCCTTCCCTGATTCCAGAACTGTGTCCCGATATATCCGCACGTCCTCCGCGCCACGGCCATTTTATTCTGATCTGTATTGCCGCAGTTCGGACATTCCCAGATCAGCTTGCCGGACTCATCCTCTCGGATCCGGATCTCTCCGTCATAGCCGCAGCATTCACAGTAATCGCTCTTCGTATTCAGCTCCGCATACATAATATTATCATACATAAATTTCATAACGGACAGAACCGCCGGAATGTTCTGCTGCATATTCGGAACCTCCACATAGCTGATCGCTCCGCCCGGAGACAGCTTCTGGAAATCCGCCTCGAATTTCAGCTTGTCAAACGCATTGATCTCCTCTGTTACATGTACATGATAGCTGTTGGTAATGTAATTCTTATCCGTTACTCCCGGAATAATCCCAAATCTCTTCTGCAGACACTTAGCAAATTTATAGGTGGTAGATTCCATCGGCGTTCCGTATACGGAATAGCTAATGTGTTCCGCCTCTTTCCATTCTTTGCACTTATCATTCAGCCTCTGCATAACCGCCAGCGCAAATTCCCTTCCCGCCGGATCCGTATGGGATTTACCCACCATCCTCATGCACATCTCATAGAGTCCCGCATATCCCAGAGAAATCGTGGAATATCCATTGTACAGCAGCTTATCGATCTTCTCGCCCTTTTTCAGCCTTGCAAGCGCCCCATACTGCCACAAAATCGGCGCCACGTCGGAAATCGTCCCCAAAAGCCTCTCATGCCTGCATCTCAGCGCCCTATGGCACAGCTCCAGTCTCTCGTCCAGAATCTTCCAAAACCGTTCCATATCCCCCTCTGCGGAGCATGCCGCATCAACAAGATTGATCGTCACAACACCCTGATTGAACCGCCCGTAGAACTTATGGCTTCCGTCCGGATTCCGCTGAGAATCCTCTACCGTCAGGAAAGATCTGCATCCCATGCAGGTATAGACATTGCCCTGCTTTAACTTGCGCATCATCTTAGCGGAAATGTAATCGGGAACCATGCGCTTTGCAGTACATGCGGCGGCAAGTTTGGTCAGTTCCCAATACTTGGAATCCTCCGTAATATTATCCTCATCCAGCACATAAATCAACTTTGGAAATGCAGGCGTAATCCACACGCCCTTTTCGTTCTTGACTCCCTGCATCCTCTGTTTCAGCACCTCTTCAATAATCATGGCAAGATCGTCTCTCTCCTGCCCCTCCGGCACTTCATCCAAATACATAAACATAGTCACAAATGGAGCCTGTCCGTTACAAGTCATCAGTGTAATCAACTGATACTGAATCGTCTGAATACCGCTCTTGACCTCTTCTCTCAATCGTCTTTCGGTAATCTGCCTAATGATCTGCTCATCCATGCTCTCGCCGCATTCCCTGCGCTCTTCTATCACGCTCTTTTTAAGCTTCTGCCTGCTAATATCCACAAATGGAGCAAGATGCGCCAGAGTAAAAGACTGTCCGCCGTACTGGTTACTTGCGACCTGCGCCACAATCTGCGTCGTCACATTGCAGGCAGTAAAAAAACTGTGAGGCTTCTCGATCAGCGTCTCGCTGATTACAGTGCCATTCTGAAGCATATCCTCCAGATTGATCAGATCGCAGTTATGCTCCTTCTGCGCAAAATAATCCGAATCATGGAAATGAATGATCCCTTCCTCATGAGCCTGCACGATCTCCTCCGGAAGCAGTACGCGCTTCGTCAGATCCTTGCTCACCTCTCCGGCCATATAATCGCGCTGGGTAGAATTGATCACCGGGTTCTTGTTGGAATTTTCCTGCGTCACTTCCTCATTCAAATGCTCGATCAAAGCAAGGATCCCATTATCCGTCGTATTCGACTTGCGTGCAAGTTCTCTCTTATAGCGGTAACGCACATACTTCTGCGCCACCTCATACCCGCGCATCCCCATAATGCTGGTCTCCACCATATCCTGAATATCCTCTACATTCACAGCGTGGGACATCCGCTGTACCTGCTGCGCGATATCATCTGCGATCGCGCGCACCTGATACTCGTTCATCTTATAGATGTTCTCTACTTCCTTGTTCGCTGCGTTAATCGCATTCACAATCTTCGATATATCGAAGCTAACCTCTTCGCCGTTTCTCTTAATCACTTTGTTTTTGACTATTGTATTCACCTTAATACTCTCCTCTCAAACTCATTCCCAGTTATGTCGCTTGTCTGGAAAATATCAGCTTCTAAGTGTTACCACCACAACATCTAGTGGCTGTAGAAGTAATCTTACCACAAAATATCCAAAATGAAAAGTGTTATTTTTCATTATTTTCAAAAATTTTTCCGCCTGTGCGGTTAGGGTATGCGGCAGACGCCCACTCAGACAGCCCGCGC
>CAJUTH010000014.1 GCA_910589275.1 uncultured Dorea sp. | reverse complement strand
CCGGGACATTTTCATTTGTGGTATACTAGGACATTATCATAAATGGCTTATAATAGTTACAGATCAAAAACATGACAGTTGACTGATATATGGAGATTTGATAAAATAATTTGTGGAAATATGTTTAGAAGTCTCCAACAATGTTAAAACTTCAAAGAGAAATATTTCAAAATATAAAAAAGCGAGGAAATGAAAATGGAACAAAAATTCTATATTTGTGAACACTGTGGGAATATTACAGCCCTTGTCAAAGACGCCGGTGTACCGATCACGTGCTGCGGGCAAAAGATGAAAGAGCTGATTCCAGGTACAACAGACGCCGCTGTGGAGAAGCATGTCCCTGCATATAAAGTAGACGGTAATCTGGTAACCGTTTCTGTTGGTTCTACAGAACATCCAATGCTTCCGGCTCATTACATCGAATGGGTATCTCTGCAGACAAAACAAGGAAATCAGCGCAAGGCGTTAAAGCCCGGAGATAAGCCAGTAGTAACTTTCGCTCTCTGTGACGGAGACGAAGTTGAAGCAGTATATGCATACTGCAATCTGCATAGTCTCTGGAAAGCGTAAGTATGTTACTTCAAACAGAGTGAACATTAACGTAAGAATACTGGAATTACGACTTTTGCACCTTATAAAATAACTAAAATAATAATACAGGTATTTCCGTAAATCTCTTTATTCATCCGGATTTCCGGGAATACCTGAAATCAAGGAGGATACTACTATGAAATATGTATGTGATGTCTGCGGCTGGGAGTATGATGAAGAACAGGGCTACCCGGAAGGCGGTATTGAACCCGGAACAAAATGGGAAGATGTCCCGGAAGATTTTGTATGTCCGCTGTGTATGGTAGGAAAAGATCAGTTTTCAGAAGCATAAAACAGATTACATACCTGACAGTCAAAAAGTACCGGAAGCACTGTATTTACGACAGGCATCCGGTACTTTTCATCTAAATCCCTAAAAAATTACTGTTCACTCCGTTCACAGCAGCCTTCGCAAATTGCCGGAGGATATCCGGCAATTGTACGATCACGCACATGAATAACGTTTTTTATAGATCCTGCGGATACACAATCCCGCATATTCTTCGAATATCATCCAAAAGCCCCATTACCGCAAGACTGTCTTTCCATGGCATTATCACGCTTTCTTTCTTTTTTCCGGCGATTGCTTCCTGAACGGCAGCCGCTTCATATTGATAACCGTTTCCCCGGACTGGAAATACTTTTTTCTCCCTAAGCCGTTCGGTCTGGAAACCGTTGTTTAAATCATAGCACAGCAGCGTATCAGGCCGCCAGAAATAAGGGATTACATATTCTCCTGTATCGGTTATAATAAACGCTGTATTCCATAGCTTTTTTTCAATGGAAGACGTAATTTCTACATCCGCCCCTGACGGATACTGCATTTGCACAAATGTAGTGAGATCTATCCCCTCTTCATTTTTTCTTGCCCATCCTCCAATGTAATCCGGCGCTTCCTCCAGAAGCCACTGTGCAAAATTAACCCCGTAAACCCCTATATCCAGAAGCGCTCCTCCTCCTAATTCCGCTTGGAATAAACGCTCTTTTTCTTTCCCGGCCCTTTCCCCAAAAGATATCTGTATGTGCTGTATCTTCCCCAGCGCGCCAGAAACTATCTGCTCCTTGAGATAGGTACACGCCGGGATAAAGCGGGTCCACATAGCCTCCATAAAGAAAATCCCTTTTTCTCCGGCCAGTTTAATCAGCTTATCCAACTCTTTCCTGTTCATCGTAACCGGCTTTTCACATAGTACCGGCTTTCCCCTCCTCAGACAGCATTCCACATTTTCATAATGCATTGGGTGGATTGTGCCGATATATACCGCGTCGATCTCCGGATCCTCTGCAAGCTGTTCATAACTGCGATAGTATCTTTTTGCAGCAATCGGGCCGGCCTTGCCCGACTTAGAGGCCGCCGCTCCGATTTCTGCCTCTCCCATCATTTCTATCCCCGCGGCAAACTGGCTTGAAATAAAACCTCCTCCCATAATTCCCCATGAAAACTTACGCTCCATCTTCCACACCTCTTTCCGATTCCTTTTTTCGATATTCACTGGGCGTAACCCCAAACATTCCCTTAAATAACCGGGAGAAATAATTCTGATCCTTATACCCTGTTTTTGCCGCAATATCACCGATATTAAAATTCGTATAAACCAGCAATTTTTTGGCTTCCGCCATCCGCACCTTATTCAAATATTCCATAAAGGTAATTTTCATATGCTTTTTAAACATTTTGCAAAAATAGGGATAACTTAAAAAAACATAATCGGCAACATCTGCCGTTGTAATAAAATACATGTAGTTCTCATTCACATACTGAAATACCATTTTTAACCGGTTCTCATCATTGCCCAGATACTTAATCCTCTCATCCTGTTCTTCCTTCCAGAATTTCTCAGCTACGCGGTAATACCACACGATTAATTTATAGAAATCCGCCTTAACCACCAATTCATACCCTGTTTTCTTCTCTTCCACTTCCCTGAGCAGTTCATTGAGTATCTCCAGCAGCTCCCGCTCGCTGCTCACGTCCATATAGACCGGATACTTTACCTTATGATTCAGCAGGGAGGATATGTATTTCATCTCATGATCAATCCCTTTAATCGTATACAAAAAATCCGGATCAAACTGGATGCACAGAATCTGATGCTTTTCGTGATTAATAAAATCTGTAAAATGTTCCTCTTTAGCATTGATAAAAATCAAAGTTCCGGGATTTACCACCGTCTCTCTGCCGCTGATGCCCACCCGCGCTCTTCCCTCTAAAATGTATAATATTTCCAGATATTTATGCCAATGCAAGGGAGAGGAATGCTCATGAATAAAGATTTTAAAAGAAGCGTCATTATCTCCGCTGACAAAATACCGTTCCTCAAAGCTCTTCTGCATTGTTCTTCTCCCCCGGCGCCGGCCGGATCATCCGTTTATCTGTTCTATAATCTCTCTGATGTATTTCTTTGCACCGCCGATTACTTTTTCTGGTTCCAGATAATGCGATATTTCAAAGGAAACCGCTCCGTCATACCCAATCTTTTTTAAGGAGCGGAAGGTTTCTTCCCAATTATTGATTCCCCTTCCCGGCGGCAGGCCATAATTCATTGTACCATCTCCATCCCGTAAATGCACATGAAAGACTCTTTTCCCAAGTTTTTCTATTACCATGGGAACATATTCCCTCTGGATCATATGCCATGCAGTATCAACATTAATTCCCAAATCTTCGTCAGGAATATAGTCAAACATCCGCATCATTGCATCGGAATTTCCTACAATCACATTTGCATGGCCTTCTATATTAAACCGCATGCCATATTTTCTGCAAATGTCAAGGCACCTTCTCAAGGTATCCATGTACTGTTTCCATATTTTTTCACCGTCATAATCCTCTGGAAGCTTCATATTCTGAGTCAGTTCCGCATACTGCGCTCCCCCTAAAAACGGAGACCAGTAATTCGGCAGATAGGATACCGGGCAATGATAACCATTCACCCAATTCGATACCATATTAATCATGTCCGCTCCCAGTTCGTAACCAATACCCGCCATCTTTTCAAAATACCGAAAAGCCTCTTCCCGGATTTCTTCTTCCATGCTTGCTAACCCCTGAGTCAACTCGGTATACAATGCAAACTCAGACAGTTCCATCCCGTAAGCCCGGATTATTTCACGCAATTCTTTTATCTTATCTTTCGTGTAATATACATCCACGTCTTTCTGATTATGGGCAATCAATTCAACCGCTTCAAATCCCAGCTCTCCAATCTTACGGATCGCTGATTCATACGGCGCCTGATAGTTCGGCGCTGTAAAACACCATACCGCACATCCTAATTTCATAATCCACCTTCCTCTATAAATACTGACGTCTTCCCGTCCGCGCACTCTCATAAGCCGCTGCAATGGTCTCTACAGAACGGATTCCATCCGCCCCGGTAGTCATTGGTTTCTTATTCTTCCGAATACAGTCCGCAAAATGTTCCTCCATTGCATAGAATCCATCCACCTCTTCGTATGGATAATCTTTCCATGTACTTTCGCCTTCCCTCACCAATTGGAATCTAGGAGCCGCATCCCTGTCCCATGTTACAAAAAGCGTTCCCTCATCTCCGTACAGTTCAAATTTATCGTAGCATACTCCTTTGGGTGCGACGGTTGCAAAGCTCCAATGCCCCTGCGCCATAACACCGTTATGATATGTAATATTTACAATGGCATTCTGTTCCGGCATCTCCTCCGAAATCCAATCCGTCTGCGCATCAATTGCTTTTACTTCTGAATCAGCCAGCCACCGCATAAGATCCAGATGATGAGAGCCCATATCCGCAAGACAGCCTCCCCCGGATAAAGAGACGTCTCCAAACCATTCTGTTTTGGGATGATAAAAGCTCCCTATTCCTGAATGGGACATCTGCGCCTTTATCATCCTAAGTTTTCCGATCCTTCCCGAATCAATACATTGTTTCATAGCCTGGCAGTATCCTCTGAACCGCTCGAAAAAGGCCGACTGCAGTATAACCCCATTCCTATCTGCCGCATCGCACATTTCCTTCGCTTCCTCTATCGTATTTGCAAACGGCTTCTGCGTCAGAATATGCATCCCCGCATCCGCCGCGTCTACCACTACCTGCCGATGCATAAAATTAGGAGTACAGTTATACACTGCATCAATTAATCCGCTTTGGAACATTTCCTGATAGGATGCAAATACATTGGGAATATCAAATTTATCAGCAAATTTTTTCGCATGCTCTTCTATCACATCACAGACTGCAATCAGTTCCGTATTTTTCAGCTCTTTTGCCGCTGCCGCCTGCCCTTCCGCTATTGTTCCGCATCCTACGATGCCTACTCTTAATTTCTCCATCCTTAAAAACTCCTCCTATTCTTTTAGCGCTCCCATTGTCAATCCTTGTGTAATATTTTTCTGAAAAACGATGGAAATCAATACCGGAATCACCGTTGCAATGCACGATGCGGCCATCATCATTCCATAATCTATGCCGAATTTGGATGTAAATTCCGATAATGCTACCGTAATCGTTTTATTCGACTGTGAATTCATAAAAATCAGCGAATACATAAACTCATCCCACGCCATTAAAAATGCCAATATCCCGGTTGCTGTGAAGCCGGGTTTTGCAATTGGCAGAATAATCCTTATATAAGCGCCAAATCTAGAACATCCGTCTACCATAGCAGCCGCTTCCAAATCCCCAGAAATAGAACGGAAGTATCCGCTCATAACCCATATTGTATACGAAAGGGTAAAAGTAACATACAGCAGAACCAGACAAATCAGGTGATCGATAATCCCCATTTTTCTAAAAATAATATATAACGGAACCAAAAGAGAGACCGTTGGAAGAAGCTGCAGGATCAATATCAGCATGAGCAGTTGATCCCGGAACCGAAAAGACAATCTCGCGAACGCATATGCCGCCATTCCTCCCACGGTAATCGAAATCACCGTTACAATACTGGATATAAAAATGCTGTTCAGCAGCGCTCTTTTAAACACGGCCGCCGGAGAAGATACAATCGTTCCCTTATTCATAATCGTTTCTGAAAAAAGAATATCCTGATACCTTGTCCAAACCGGTTCCGGCGGAATCCAAGAGGCGGATAGATCCAGCAGATGTTTCGTCGGACTAATACTTGACAAAAACATCCATACCAAGGGAAGCAGGGTCCAAGCCAGAAAAACAATACTTCCAATACTAATCAGCAGGGAACGGCCAGCTTTTCTTTTTATCGTTTTCTTCATTGCAGCTCCTTTCTAATAAACTTCCTCCGCTTTCAATATTTTCTTATATGTTAAGGCAATAAAAATCGTAATTATCGTTACAATCATTCCCAAAGCCGCCCCATATCCAAAATCAAACAATCCGAACGTCTGGTAATACGTATAATAGCTAATCGTCATTGTCGTATTATTCGGTCCTCCCTGCGTCAGCATATAGATAATGTCAAAAACTTTAATCGCCTGCGAGGTCCGCAGTATCAAAACAACCAACAGCATCGGCTTTAATAATGGAAAAGTAATCAGCCGGAAAGAAGCCAAAATCCCAGCCCCTTCCAGCTTTGCCGCCTCATAATGGGATTCTGGTATTGTCGCCATACCTGCAAGAAGCATAACTACAAACAGCGGCAGCATCTTCCATGTATCAGCTACAATAATAACATTCAGCGCCAAGGCAGGCCTCCCAAGCCATACAATTGGTTCGCTGATAATCCCAATCTGCATCAGCAGTTTATTCAGAGCGCCATAACTGGCATTCAGTATCCAGTTCCACAACTGCGCGTTTGCTACAGTTGGAACCGCCCATGGCGCCAGCATAACCGCTCTTAAATATTTCTGGCCGCGAAACGGGATATTCAGAAACAGCGCTGCCGCAAATCCTAAAATCATCTGAAGAATCAGGGAACCCGCCACAAAATACATCGTAACCCCGATCGCATTCCAAAACTGGGAATCGGTCATTACCCGGATATACTTCTCCAAGCCGGTAAAGCCGCCGCTGACCCCTTTCATCACATGATAATCTGCAACGGTAAGATAAACCGTATACAGCAGAGGGTACAGCATAAGTCCTACTATAACAGCCATTGCCGGGGATATCATTGCTATCCCCAGCCTGGCTTCTCTTGCCGAGAGTCTTTTCTTCATTCTTCCTCCTGACTTGTCTATGTCTGCCCAAAAAACATCGCTAATTCTTTATCTTCTCTGCCACCGAGTCCTGTAATTCTTCTAATACAGCCCGCGGCTCCTCTCCGTTTGCCAGCACCTTGTGTATCGACTCTTGAAGCATTGTGCTCCATTCCTGATACTGCACCAGTATCGGCCTGAAATGTGCATATTCATACTGCGGAAACGCCATATCCAGTATCGGGAATTTCTCTGTCAGCTCCTCTTCTTCATACAATGCCTTCAAGGTTGGCATTTGGGATACTCCCTGCAGAAAATCCTTCTGTACCTCTTCTTCACATAGCAGTTTCAAAAAATCAACTGCATATTTCTCACTTGCCGTCGTCCTTGCCACAGCAAAACCTCCTCCGCCTGCAACGCTGCCGCTAACTGCGTCTTCAGAGCCCGGAAGCATTGTCATTCCAACCTTCCCCGCAATCGCCGATTCCTCTTCGCTGTTTGTTGTCGTCCAGTAGGAAGACCATCCCGTTACAAATGCTACGTCTCCCGCCATAAATGTATTCATCACATTCCGGTCTGTATAAGTGGTAGACGCCGGATCAATTACATAATTCTCCATGGATTCCTTTAACCATGTCATGCAGGCGGCTGCATAATCGCTGTCTAACTGCCACGCTCCGCTGGCCTCAGCGTCATTTTCCCTGTACTGCCCTCCAAATCCATACAGCATAGCCGTAAAATCACAAGTCAATCCCTCTGCCTGGCTTGCGCCCAATGCCATTCCATACTTCACAATCCCTTCTTTTACCATCTTCTGAGACATTTCACCAAGTTCTTCCCATGTTTTAGGCGGTTCCTCGTATCCGGCCTTTTTCAATTTTTCCTTATTATAAAACAGCCATTTTGCATCATTCCCCGTAGGAATACCATACTGCTTTCCATCAAATCTTAACTGTTCCCATGCAATGTCAACAAACTGTTCCGAAAAATCATCCTCAATATAATCATCCAAAGGCAGAATCAGATCCGAATCGGCAAATTCAGCGGGCCAGACCGTATCCAGCGAAATAATATCAAGCTGGCTTCCTCCGGCAACCATTGTCATAATTTTATTATGCATATTGTCATATGCCTCTGAAATCAGTTCAATCTTAATCCCGGTTTCCTCCTCAAAAGTTTTTACCGCATGCTCCATCGGCGCGGTTCCCTCCGATGACATTAAGATCACCATTTTTTCAGGTTTTTCATCTGATGCTTTCCCATTCTCTTCTCCCTGAGCATCCTTGGTACTCCCGCAGGCCGGAAGCATTCCCATGATAAATATAACTGGCAGCACAATTGATACTATTCTTTTTTTCATTTTCTCCTTCTCCTTTTCTTACATGTGTAAATACATTCCTCCATATACCCTGATATTTATTAGCTTCATAATGGCCCATTACGTTCTGAAAGCCGCTGCTTTCATTTCTTTGCCTTCATTATACCTAGGTTCATTTATAACCGTCTATCGTGTTTATTATCCATTTTTAGCACTGTATTATCTCAAATTGGATAAATTGCCTAAATATTACATTTATTTCGTTATATAGTTGACAATGCAGACAGTCTATCGCTTATTTCCGCGCTTATATGCTATTCCAGTGCTACTTCTCTTTCTTCAATTAACTCAATCATCATATTATTTAAATACTGTACCAAGAAGATCCGGCCACACCCGTTTTTCTGCAATCAAAAAGTACCGGAAGCACTGTATTTACAGGCATCCGGTACTTTTCATTTACTGCGGATAACAGGACTTGAACCTGCACGTCTGGGACACTAGATCCTAAGTCTAGCGCGTCTGCCAATTCCGCCATATCCGCTTGCAAAGTATCTTGACATATGATTTACATGATTTTGTTCAAGACATTGTGTATACTATCACAATTTTTCCTTCTTGTCAATTACCGCTCTTTTCACTTACCACTCTTTTCACTGATGCTTTTTACTGCTTTTCGTGGAACTGCACATTCAAATCTACAGCTCCATTAATACCATCCACCCGTCCTTTCTCTGAATACTGCCAAAATGTAAACCGATACGGCGTTTGCGGCACCGCTTCATAATCTGCATACCAGATAGGATAATCCGCCAATTGTTCCATATCATACTCAAAAGCCTCCCATACCAGATTACTATATATCATTGGCTGATAACCGGCTTCTTTCATCTTCTTACAAAACAGGGCTGTATTCTTTGTAAATTGTCCGCCTGACACATCGTCTGTTCTAGCCGTATCATCACGGATTCTTTCCGGGTCAAATACAACCGGAAGCTCCAATTCATATCCTTCTAAATTCTCCAACACAAGCGCGGCTTCCTCAAGAGTCTCCTCTTCATTTACTGCCTGTGAGAAAAAATAGACTCCCACATCAATTCCCGCCGCTTTTGCGCCGGTAATATTCTCGTGAAATACTGCATCTACGTGCAGACTGCCTTCGGTTCCATATCCCCTGTAGCCAATCCGAATCATAGCAAATTCATATCCAGCCGCCCTAACTTTTTCCCAGTCAACCTTGCCTTGATGCTCCGATACATCTATCCCTTTGCGTATATTGTAACGTTCATCACCCTCATACTTAATTTCTTCTTCTGTATTTGTCAGGCAGGACCAATCATACGGATGTTTTTCCACATTTGGATTCACCGTCATACTATGCCACTCCCCCCATGAATCGACAAAACGAAGCTTCTCTAATTCTTTTTCTGATTTATCCTCTCCCTGCAGTCCTTGTCTGTCTGCTTCTGCCGATTCCTGTTCCGCCTTTCCTGAATCCGCCTGCGGCGCCATCGTTTCCTTGCTGTCTCCGCCAGTACAGCCAGCAAACAGACCGCCGCATATCAGCAAAACAGCCAGACCGCTTTTTATATAGTTTTGATTCCTTTTCATCAACTCCTCCTTCATATAATCATATAAATTCCTTTTTCTCTTTTCCCTTTTGATCCGGTTCTATCTTTTATAGTCGATAACTATCTTCGAAATACATTGAGAACAGCCTCTCTTATCTTATCTCTATATGCTTTTGCACCCTCAGGCAACAGATGCGTATCATCTTCATCAAACCACTCGTCATGCCCTTCACTTGCCTGATACCAATCTATCAGATATGTATTATCCGTTGCTTCTGCAAATTTAGAGATTTCTTCATTATTTGAATCCTCCCATTCATTGTTCGGTACTTTAACCGTAATTACAAATAAAGGTCGGTCCGGTCCCATCCTTTCCCTCAGCGCCGGAAGAGAGTCATAAAGAGGCCCATTCGAACCAAGCGCAAAGATTACGCCATCTCCGTCCCAATTATTTTCCTGAACATAGGAATCGTATATTTCAGCGCTCTCCATCGTCTGTCTGCCTATTTCCGTATCGCTGATGCTGTTCGGAAATGTTTCATAATAATAATCGGTAACATCCAGCGCTATAGAATCTCCAATCAAAAGCAGATTCAAACCAGAAAGAATTTCTTCATCAGACAAATTCTTCTGATCTTTTAATCCTCCTGTCTCGGAGCCTGCATTCTTATCCTTTAGTTCCGCCGTCCTCCGGCTCGTAAGTTCGTTTGCATCTTCAGCCCGCTTCTTCATCGCATTAATATCGCCAAGAGCGGTTTCCCTCGGTACAAAAACAACACATAGAATCGCACCGGCGCCTATTACAGCCGTCCCGCAAATCACCTTAATATTTCTCTGTATCGTTCGCCCACGCTTCTTTTTCTCCCAAGGCGTTTCCGGCTTACTTTTCATAATCTCAACATTTCGCCTAATAGCCCCGCGTCGTATAGGCGTCTCAATAAAATAATAAGATAGCGCAGATAAAATTCCTGTCAGCAAAATATCAACAAGTACCATCCACCATGTAGATTTTTTTCCACTGCTAACCAACAATATAATCGGATAATGCCACAAATATATACCATAAGAACGTACGCCTATCCATGTAAGCGGATAACAACTCAAGATTTTATTTACAGTACTATTCTCATTTATCATAGCATATATCACAAAAACGGTAAGAAAAGACGCGAGTCCATGCCCTCCTTTATATAAGAAACTGCTATAACCGTCAATTGTCGCTGCCATATATATAATACCTGCAAAAGCCGCTGCTCCCACAATATCACGCAAAAAAAACGGAATCTTTCCTTCTCTGCCTTCCCCTTCGCCTATCATTGCCAGAAGGCTCCCAAACAACAGAGAAAATACCCTTGTGTCCGTCCCATAATACACCCTGCTTGGATCCTTTGCCGGATCAAACAGAAACCACATCAATCCCAGCGACACAACAGCCAATATGAAAGTTATTCCTGCAAACATTCTATTTCTGTTCTTGAATCTGACGGCAGCCAGAAGCAAGAAAGGATATATCACGTAAAATTGTGCTTCTATCGCCAAAGACCAAAAATGGGTAAGCGGAGACGGCGCGCCCGCATTTTCAAAATAGGAAACCTGATTAAAAATCTGCCACCAGTTATTATAGCAAAAAACCGCCGAAAGCAGATCCTGACAAGTTTTAGTAAATAATACTCTATTGACTACAGCGCTTGCAAATATCAATGCCGGAAGCATAGTTAAAACGGCCGGAAGCAGTCTTCGAATACGTCTCGTCCAAAAATTTTTCAGATTAATTGTATTCGTATTTTCTATTTCTGACATTAATATACGTGTAATCAAAAATCCTGAAATTACAAAAAATACTGTAACGCCAAGCAATCCGCCCTTAACAAACGGCAGCTTCAAATGGTATGCAAATACTAGCAGAACCGCAACAGCTCTCAGTCCGTCAATCCCTGATATATAATTATTCCTTTCTACAGTTTTGTTATTACCCATCGTCATTTGTACACCCCCATATATCAAAAAAATCCCGGAAACCTTTGATATTAAAGATTTCCAGGTATTTTCATCAACTGAGCGTGCGGGGATTCGAACCCCGGACAACTTGATTAAAAGTCAAGTGCTCTACCACCTGAGCTACACGCCCATAATTAACTGGGCTAGTTGGATTCGAACCAACGAATGCAGGAGTCAAAGTCCTGTGCCTTACCGCTTGGCGATAGCCCATTAAAAGAAAAAAGGGTGGGTAGTGGGACTCGAACCCACGGTCTTCGGAACCACAATCCGACGCGTTAACCAACTGCACCATACCCACCATATTCTATTAAGTCCATCCACCGCCAAGGCTGTGGGACTGACCCGTCTTCAAGTATGACTGTCTGCTTGAATGTACGTGCCAACGAGCCTGGGGGGATTCGAACCCTCGACCTACGGCTTAGAAGGCCGTTGCTCTATCCAGCTGAGCTACAGACTCATGCTCTTAATCCATAAGGGTTTAAGAAAGCGGGTGATGGGAATCGAACCCACGTATCCAGCTTGGAAGGCTGGTGTTCTACCATTGAACTACACCCGCATGAGTATCGGGGTGACAGGATTCGAACCTGCGACCTCCTGGTCCCAAACCAGGCGCTCTAGCCAAGCTGAGCCACACCCCGACAGTATTATGTTTTGCTCACTTCCGCGACACAAGACATATTATATATGAACACTTTCTGCTTGTCAACAACTTTTTTTATTTTCTTTCGCGATTGGCAGTCTACAAATTACCGCTCACAAATCTCCGGATCATTTTGGTTGATTTACATAGAAAAATCGCTGAATCTCTTTTTTCAAAGAATATCAGCGATTTAACTAGTGACTCCGCGGGGAATCGAACCCCGGATTCCAGCGTGAGAGGCTAGCGTCTTGACCGCTTGACCACGGAGCCATATCACTTACTCATCTCGTGCTTGTCTATTGTAGCAAAAAAAATGACAAGAAGCAAGTATTTTTTTCATTTTTTTAAATTTTTCTCCGCTCCTTCGTACTGTTCACTCCGTTCACAGTAACATTCGCTTCCTTCTAACGCGTCATAAAAAGAAAATATCAATTCACCGACAATTCTTCCACATATTTTGCCGGAACCATCAACTTCATAGCGCATTGCTGATTGATAATTTCTACATAATCATGAAACCCGCCGTATTCTCCGTCAAGAGTCCACGGAATTTCTACCTCAGACTCGAAGGATATCTGTCTTGCCTTAAAGGTGTACATATGTTTCGTATCAACCTGCTCTATTAAAAGAGCCGCGATAATCTCTTGAAGTTCAATCGGATTCGAAGGCTTGCGTATTAGTGTTACCTCAAATTCTCCATCGTCAAATTTTACATTTTTCCCAATCATATTGCGAAAACCACCCACAGACCTTGAATTTGTCACCATGCCATAAATAAATTCATCTGCGATCACCTCTTCGTCATGTACTACCTTAATCTTATAAGAAGGAACATTAAACAGGCGTTTTGCACCTTCTAGAATATACGCCAGATGTCCCAGCACATTCTTCAGCTCCTGCCTAGTCTCATAAGACACATCGGTAAACAATCCGAAAGCAGCAATATATACAAATACATCATCGTTAAACTGTCCGATATCACAAGGAAATACGGTTCCGCACACTGCATTATCAGCCGCGGCAAGCAGATCCTTTGGAATCCTCAGACTATTAGCAAAGTCATTAGTCGTACCCGTTGGAATATAACCCACAGGAATCTTCTTCTCCCTGCCCATCATTCCCGTAACCACCTCGTCTATAGTTCCGTCGCCGCCGCTGCATACTACCAGGTCATATTCCTCTGTAAATTCTGAAACCTTCCGATAGGCATCCTTATATGACTGCGTAGGATAAACAACTACATCATATCCCGCTTTCACAAAAATATCCACAATGTCGGACAACTTTTGGCGTAAAAGACCTTTTCCCGCATGGGGATTATATACAAACAACATTTTTTTCATCTCGATACCTCCTCGAATATAAATAAAGAGGCATGTCCCCTATGCATGCCTCTGACTTATGTACTAATTTTTGGATGCTAAGAAATTCTCTACGCCCTCAATTGCCGCTTCTTCGTCCTCTCCGTCAGCAACTACCGTAAGTTTCTCTCCATTGCCAAGCTGCAAGCTCATCATCCCCATAATACTCTTAGCATTGATCTTCTTATTCTCAAGCTCGATATATACAGTACTGGCATATTGATTGGCTTCTTGAACAAGCAAAGCAATCGGTCTGGCATCCAGGCCTTCGTTCAACTTGAATGTGATAGGTTTCTTAATCATGCTGTCCCTCCCTGATTGTCCCTTAGCTTTTCTGCTATTTCACTTAACTTCCGAAGTCTATGATTCACTCCGGACTTTCCAACCGGCGTCTCCAAGAGCTCCCCAAGCTCTTTCAGTGTTGCCTCCGGATACTCTAGACGTGTAAGGGCAACGTCCTTTAATCCTTCCGGAAGCTTATCAAAACCAATACTGTCACGGATATAAATGATATCTTCCACCTGCTTTACCGCAGCAGACACGGTTTTATTAATGTTAGCCGTCTCACAGTTCACCTTGCGGTTCACCCTATTGCGCATCTCCTTGAGAATCCTTACATTCTCAAGTTCCATCAATGCCACATGCGCCTCCATGACGTTCAACATATCCACTATACCGGTTCCATCCTTGAGGTATACAACGTAGCTCTTCTTCCTCCTGACAATCTTGGCATCCATCTGGAAGCCTAACATCAGATGCTGCAGATACTGTGCTATCCTCTCTGTCCCGCATACGATCTCGAAATGATAAGACTTCCTTGGATCGCTGACAGAACCGGATGCTAAAAATGCCCCTCTGAGATATGCTCTTTTACAGCATACTGCCTGCACGGACGCATTCCGGACGGCCTTAAGGCCTTTACCCTGGGCAAGGAAATAATACATCTTACTGCCCGTTTCCGGATTACTCCGCATAGAAGTGTACGAAGAAACTTCACCCCCTATATTAAATGTTTTTTCAACTAATGTAAAGCATTTTCTCGCAATAGCTTCATTTTCCGTATGAATAGTAAGGATTTCTTCCCCTTCTCTATCTTCGCTAAAGGTTCCGCACATGGTACTGATCGCTGAAAGCTCGGAAAGAAGACAATGCCTTCCCCCCGGAAATCTCATAGCTAACTCTTCTTTTACTTTACCCGAAAATGACATTGCCCATCCCTACTTTGCCTTTGTAATCGTATCTTTCTCAATATCTCTGTGTTCAATCTTAATCCCGTAATCACTTTCCGCCTCTGACAGCGCTCCATACAGTGCATTAGCCAGCGTAACCGAACGGTGTTTTCCCCCGGTACACCCAATTCCAATTACAAGCTGGGTCTTTCCCTCTGTAATATAATTTGGAATCAAAAAGCGTATCATATCCGTCAGCATTTCCAAAAATCTGCCTGCCTTCTCATTGTCCATCACATAATCCTGAACCGGTTTATCATTGCCGCTTAAAAGCCTTAACTCATCTATATAGTAAGGATTGGGAAGAAATCTCACATCAAATACCAGATCTGCGTCGCTGGGGATTCCATATTTAAACCCAAAGGATACTACCGTAACATACAGATTCTTATATTCCTTATTTTCTACAAATATATGATTTACTTCTTGCTTCAATTCCCGAATCAAAAGCCTGCTGGTGTCCAGAATATAATCTGCGCGTCCGCGCAGGGGCGCAAGCGTTTTTCGCTCCTTTACAATGCCCTGATCTACCCTGCCGTTTCCCGCAAGGGGATGATTTCGCCTAGTCTCCTTGTAACGCTTGATCAGCACTTCATCAGAAGCATCCATATACAGCATCTCATAGGCCAGTCCCATCTTATCCAATTCGTCTAACGCCTGAATCAAATCCTCCGACCCGTATCTGCTCCGAATATCCATTCCCAGCGCAACCTTGTTAATCTCTGCATTCGGCACTGCCAAAAGCTCGGCAAGCTTTGGCACAAGTAAAATCGGCAGATTATCAATACAAAAATATCCTACATCCTCCAGCATTTTGATCACTGATCTCTTGCCCGCTCCCGACATGCCTGTCACAACTACAAATCTCATCTTAAAATTCTCCCAGCCTCTTAACCTCCGGCTCCAGCGCTACGCCAAACTGCGCCTGCACACGTTCTGACACCTGTTTCATCAGCGAATCAACCTCTGCAGCCGTAGCCTCTCCCGCGTTGATCACAAACCCACAGTGCTTTTCCGACACCATAGCGTCGCCCACCCGAAATCCCCTAAGGCCCGCATCCTGAATGAGCTTTCCCGCAAAATAACCTTCCGGACGCTTAAAAGTACTTCCCGCGCTTGGATATTCCAGCGGCTGTTTGGAAACACGCTTATCCCTCAGTTCATTCATTAAGCAGCGTATCTCATCTAGATTGCCCCGCTTTAACTCAATCTCCGCGTTCAGAACAATATAACCTTTCTTTGCAATTATGCTGGTGCGGTAACCAAGTTCCAGCTCTGAACCCACAAGTTTTTTGATGCTGCCCGATTCATCCAATACAGTAACATTTACCAATACATCCTTCATCTCTCCGCCGTATGCCCCTGCATTCATCACACAGGCGCCTCCCAGCGTTCCGGGGATTCCTGCCGCAAATTCAAAGCCTGCAAGCCCTGCCTCCATAGCGGCAGCGGCTATCTTCGCCAGAGATGCACCTGCTTGAGCATAAATATGAGTTCCTTCTACCTGTACTCTGCTCATCTCCTTATATAGCTGAATCACCACTCCGCGATAACCACTGTCGGATACCAGCAGGTTGCTTCCGTTTCCCACAATACTGTATGGAACCCGCTCTTCCCTGCAGACAGCCACCGCATCAGCCGCCTCCTTCTCTGACTGCGGCATCAAAAAGTAATCTGCCGGTCCTCCTATTCGAAATGTTGTATGCTTCTTCATAGACTCCGACAGAAGCACCCTCTCCTCTGAAATTACAGAAATTAGTCTTTCATATAGTCTCTGATCCATAGACAATTACCCCGTTTTTAAAATTCTTCTAAAACTGTAAACAATCATACACTAAATTACATTTAATGTAAAGCAGCAAGCATTGTTACTGTTCACTCCGTTCACAGCAACCAAGCATTCCCTGTTTCCGCACTTGCAATATTTCCCAAAATACGTTATATTATTTCCAACGCAGTGCACAGGCTGCTCTGCATAATTTTAAAGACAAAAAGGAGTGAACATATCATTGGACTCGGGTGACGCCATACAATTAATTGTATTACTGTTATTACTATTTCTTTCCGCTTTTTTTTCATCTGCGGAAACTGCAATGACAACTGTTAACAAAATTCGAATCCGAACCTTAGCTGAAGAAGGAAACAAGCGTGCAAAGACGCTTTTGCATATTACGGAAAATTCCGGCAAGATGCTGAGCGCGATCCTGATTGGCAATAATATCGTGAATCTATCCGCTGCCTCGCTGACTACCACGCTGGCTTACAGCCTCGGCGGATCTTTTGTCGCGTTTGCAAGCGGTATCCTGACGCTCGCTATCCTGCTGTTTGGCGAGATCACGCCAAAGACCATGGCTACCATCCATGCAGAAAAGATTTCTCTTGCCTACGCGCCCGTCGTCAGCATTTTTATGAAGCTGATGACTCCGCTAATCGCCATTGTAAACGGCATGGCCATGGGAATCCTGACATTGCTCAGGGTTGACCCCAACGCCAAACAGACCCTTATGACGGAAAACGAACTCCGCACCATCGTAGATGTGAGCCATGAGGAAGGAGTCATCGAATCCGAAGAAAAAGAGATGATCTACAACGTATTTGACTTAGGCGACGCCAAAGCTAAGGACGTTATGGTTCCCCGGGTTCATGTAACCTTTGCGGACGTGGACAGCACCTACGACGAACTAATCGCAATCTTCCGCGAGGACAAGTTTACCCGTCTTCCTGTATTTGAAGAAACCACAGACCATGTCGTCGGCACCATCAATATGAAGGATCTTCTGCTGTATGATACTAACAAACATGATTTCCATGTAAGGGACATCTTAAGAGAAGCTTACTTTACCTATGAATATAAAAATACCGCTGAACTGCTGATCGAGATGAGGCAGGCGTCTTTTAACATTGCCATCGTCTTAGACGAGTACGGAGAAACGGCTGGTCTCATCACTTTAGAAGACTTGTTAGAAGAGATTGTCGGCGAGATCCATGACGAATATGACGAAAATGAAGAGGACTTTATCATCGAATTGGGTGAGCGGGAATACAGCGTGGAAGGCGCTGTTAATCTGGAAGAAATCAACGGCAAATTAAACCTTGAACTGGCTTCCGATGATTATGATTCCATCGGCGGCCTGATCATTGAACATTTAGACCGGCTTCCGGAAACCGGCGATGAGATTACTACTGCAGACGGCATCCGTATGGTAGTTGAGAAACTAGACAAGAACCGCATTGAGCGGGTACACATGTATCTGCCGGAACCGGCAGAAGAGGAAGAGGACGCCTGATAAGGTGTCCTCTTCCTCTCTATTCTTGATATACACACTCCGGTTTCACAGTATACTGTTATAGAGTATTCCCCTTTTATCCCTATCTCTTCTGAAATACCTTCATCGCCTTCTTCACGTCTTCCTTCATCGCCTCTGCCGCCGCCAGCGCCATCTGGTCATAAAACAGCGGTTTCTCCTCATCTTCCCAGTATTCCTTAGAAGCCTTGCCGCCCGCAGCATTCATATATGTATAATAATTCACCTTGCAGATTCCATTTTCAATCGCCGTCCTGTAATCCTCCTCAGACACCCCGGATCCGCCGTGCATGACAAGCGGGATTCCCGCCGCGTCCCGGATCTCGGCGACTCTTGGCAGATCAAGCTTCGGCTCCGTAAGATACACGCCATGGGTGGTTCCGAAGGCCACGGCCAGACAGTCCACTCCCGTCCGCTCTGCAAATTCCTTCGCCGTCTGTGGGTCTGTATAAATATCGCCGACATCCTCATAATCCGCCGCCGAATCAGCGCCAGTCCCCTCGCCCACTACAATCTCAGAAGTAAAGATATGCCCCAGCTCCGCTTCCACACTGACACCCGCCGCATGAGCAATCCTTACGATCTCAGCCGTTTCCCTGATATTCGTCTCAAAATCCTTCCCCGACGCGTCATACATCACGGACGTAAATCCCAGCCGCATTGCCTGTATACACCGTTCAAAAGAACTGCCATGATCCAAGTGAACCGACACCGGAACTTTAGCCCTCCGGGCATAATACAAAAGAATCGGCCCAATCTCATCCAGCGGAATGATCAAGTCATGGCTCTGCGCATGCTGTAAAACAACCGGGCAGCCAAGCTCCTCCGCCGCCCGGATAATTCCCTGAATGCTCTCCAGCGTCGTCCCGTTAAACGCGCCGACCGCCTTTTTTTCTCTCTTCGCCTCATTCAGCAGCTCTTTCAATGTAACTAACATTTTTCCTCACCTCGTCTCGTATTCAGCCCATAACATTTCGCATAATACCAGAGCACTTTCTGCGCCACCATCTCATTGGTAATCAGCGTATGGATCAGTCCGCTTTTTGCGGCAATATAGATACTCTCCGCTTTCACCACCTCGTCCGCCACGCAGATGACCTCCGGGATTTCCCGAATCTCCTCCAGCGTCAGCCCGATCAGCAGGCTGTTCCATGTATTATCGACTGCCTTTCCATTTTTATCAAAATAGTTATAGGATAAATCCCCCTTGATACGCTTGCTGTCCGGGAGTTCCCCCGCATTATAGCCATGCAGGTAAGCCTCCTTGATTTCTGCGTACCGAAATGTATTGCCAATGCCAACCAGCGCAATATCCGCCGTTCTCGCCGCATCCATTGTATTTTTAATAAAATGCTGTTTCTTTAAGATTTCTTTGGCCTGCGCGGAGTCTACTATAATCGGAGCATGCAGGCGCATGCTCTTTGAACCGCATTTCATCGCAAATACCTCGCTGACACTGTTCGCTTCTATGGTGGCGTATTCCTCACTTAATCCTCCGGACATGGGGATGAAGGTTACATGAAAATAAGATTTAGGCACGGATAAATGCTCTGCTATCTCCCTCGTCGTCCTTCCGGCGGATACCGCCACCTTCGTAACATCCGACAGCCTCCTGCTTAAATAACGGCCCGCTTCCTGCGCCAATCTCTGATTATCCGCTCCCGAATCCTGCGGGACAATGACCACCTCGGACAGTCCAAACAGCTTCATCAACTGGGTCTCCAGCGACTGATGGGGTCTGTTCACCTCATCGGAAATCGTGATTTTCACGATTCCCTTCTCCTTTGCCTTCGCCAATAATTTTGAAACCAGCGACCGGCTCATATTCAACTTTTTTGCTATCGCCTGCTGCGTCAGTTCTTCATCGTAATATAAATGAGCAACCTGAACTAACAACTCCAACTCCATTGTTCCTCCACTATTTCGTCAGATCAACCTGATAGTGTTCCAGTAAAATTCTCTCAGCTTCCGCATTCCAGCATCCCTGATGCTTGTCGCAGGAATCCGCCAGATATTTAAACAGCCGATGATTCTCTCCCAGCTTCCTAAAATCCTCAATCGCTGTAAGCGGCAGGTCAATATGAGGATAAATCAGTTTCTTGCCGCCCGGAATCTCCGGCACCTTCAGCGTAGTATCCACCGCGCTTTCCAGTCCCCCGATATGGGTAACCATCACAGTCGGATGGATACGCCCCTCCTCCATCAGCCTCAGCGCCTCATACAGATCATCATTGGTGCTTCCCGTAAATCCTACCGTATGGGTCCTCGCATAATGCACATTATAGAAATTCACCGTTGCAGACAGCGTCTGGTCCACTGGGCCGGCAAAGAAATTCAAACAGCCGTCCTCCGCAAGCAATGCGTCCGCCTGCTCAATCAGCGCTCTAACAGGAGCATACACAAACACATCATCGTATCCATGTCCTCCCGTCAGCTTCCGCAGCTCCTCCACCGGATTCTCTAAACCAGAACTGTTTACAAAAATCAGCTCTTTGCTGTCATCTGTAACCTTCAGCATCTTCTTTGCCCGCTGGATACGCTCATCGGAAACATCCACGGCAACAATCCGCTTTGCCCCATTTTCTATCTGAAGGGCATAGTCAATGCACTCCAGCCCCATAGGACCACAGGCTCCCAATATTATCTGATTCCCGCCTTCCTTTATTCCCATTATGTGCTGATGATTGGTTTTTGATGTATGGTACATCCTGCGATACCCGGCAATAATACAGGATGTAGGTTCCGACAGCGACGCTTCAAAATAAGATTCACCCTTGAATGGGATCAGACTTCCCGTCTCTATCACCTCTGCCGGAAGTATGGAATAGGTGCTGTCGCCGCCATAGGTCTCATAGTTATAGCCCACAGTCCTTGAAACTCCGTCTACGGTAACCTCCGGCTGAACGGTAAACTTCATCCCTTTCCGGTAACGATCCTTCCATTTTTCTCCCACTTCTACGATAATTCCGGACAGCTCATGGCCGATGATTGCCGGATGCTCCGACAGGCTTTCTGAAACTCTCTTATGCTTGTCTCCTTGCTGCACCAGCTTATAAGTCGACATGCAGACGCTGTCCGAGATAATTTTCACCAACATTTCATCTTCCTTTAGCTCCGGCAGTTCAAAACTGTCCAGACGAAGGTCCTTTTCTCCATAAAGGCGAACCGCTGTTGTTTTCATAATTCGTTCCTCTCTTTTTCTTTCTTGTACTATAGTACTACCCTGTATGGTAAGCTCAGCGCAGTCAAATTGTCAAGAAACCGACAGTCTTTGGAACAAATGTTACGCACGGCCGATTCCCGATTTCCCTCCAGCGTAGAATATGTTCCGCTTTATGCTATTATATTGCATTTTTCCATCATTTTGTATAGGATAAGTGCAATTCAAACAAATTTTTTAGAAGAATTGTTACTACAAGCGGTCTTTCCGGCCGTAAAAATCAACACAATATAACCTAAAAGGAGGCTTTCTATATGCTCACATCACTCTTAGCCGTTTTGTTTGCCGCTTATGTACTGCAGAGTATCTTTTCATGGTTCCAGCTCAAAAGGGTATACAGCCTGATCGATACGATAAAAAAGCAGCACAAAGGTGAAAACTGCCATCTGATAACCGGTTCGGGAAGAAAAGCCTTCTTTGTAATCAAAAAAGGCGTATTCATGATCCTAGTCGTGGACTTTGACGGGAATGTCGTCGATTACTACGATATGGAAGGATATTCTGTTTTCATCACTCCAAAACAGAACTCCGATTATATTGGCATACCCCTTAACGAGGTTCGGAAGCGTCTGACAAAAAGCAGCTATCTGGCCGCTTTCGACAGGGCGGTGGGGCAACTTGGTTATCTGCGCGAGGCTGCTGACGCGGCGCCGCATTCCAGCGCCTGCGCGCAATAATAAATAATTATTTACATTTAAGAGGAGGAGACTTGTATGGATTTTTTAGTTTCTCTAGCAAACGGACTTACCGGTATTGTAAGTGCGGGCGCAGAAAATCTGGTTGGCTTGATAACCGGAGTATTACCAAATGTACTGATTCTGCTGACGCTCATTAACGCCCTCGTAGCTCTGGTGGGTGAAGAGAAGGTGATGAGCGCGGCAAGGCGGATTACCCGTTTCCGTATTCTTCGATATACGGTAATCCCCTTTATGGGCTTATTCTTTTTTACTAACCCAATGTGTTATACCATCGGACGGTTTGTGGACGAGGATTGTAAACCGGCAGTCATCGACTCCCTGTTCACCTTCGCACATCCGATCACCGGTATTTTCCCTCACGCCAATTCCGGCGAGCTGTTTGTATGGCTGGGTATTTCCGCCGGGCTTACGACCCTGGGCGTTTCAACGACCCCCCTTGCAATCCGCTATTTCCTCGTAGGTATCATCGTAATGTTCCTGCGCGGAAATATCACAGAATTTGTAACTAAAGCGATGCTTGGACGCGAAACAGGTAAGAAAAAGGAGGGAAAGTAATATGAAGCCAGTTGTAAGAATTGAACGCGGCCCTAATGGCTGGGGCGGGCCGCTTCTGGTATCTGAGACCGAAACACAGCATGTGGTAGCATCCGTTACCGGCGGCGGAATCCATCCCCTTGCTAAAAAAACCGCCGACCTTCTAGGCGTGAAGGCCGTAGACGGTTTCAGCAACAAAGTTGAGCCAGAGAATATCATTGTTGCCTTTGTTGACTGCGGAGGAACCGCACGCTGCGGCGTTTACCCGAAAATGGGCGTGAAGACCGTAGACGTACTTCCAATTGGGCCTTCCGGTCCTCTTGCAAGCTTTATTAATGAGAATAATTTCTGCTCCGGCGTAACTCTGGATACGATTACACTGGCAGAAGGCGAGGCAGCGCTCACCGCCCCGGCACAGTCAGAAACGACAGCCGCTGAGCCGGAAAAACCTGCAGCGCCCGCTCCTGCAGCCGGCGGAGCGATTGGAATCATCACCCGCATGGGCCGGGCTGTAGGCAGCGTTGTACAGACCTTCAACCAAGCCGCAAGAAATACGCTGGATATTGTAATTAAAAATATTATCCCATTTATGATGTTCATCAGCGTAATCGTTGGTATTGTAAACTACACGGGAATCGGCACGATTCTTGCCAATCTGGTCAAGCCTCTGGCCGGAAGCCTGCCCGGACTGATCGGATTATCCATTTTCTGCGGTATTCCGTTCCTGTCCCCTGTGCTGGGGCCTGGCGCTGTTATTGCACAGATTATCGGCGTTATCCTTGGAAATGAAATCGGCAAGGGCGTCATCCCGGTTTCCTATGCGCTGCCCGCGCTGTTTGCCATCAACTCACAGGTAGGCTGCGACTTCGTTCCGGTAGCGCTGACGCTGGCAGAAGCCGACGATACCACTACGTCTGTCGGTGTTCCGGCCATGTTGTTTACCAGACTAGTAACGGGACCTATGGCTGTGCTTATCGCATACCTTCTTAGTTTTGGATTATAGTATCTGTTTTGGAGGCTTCTGCCGATTCTTCAGAGGCTTCCAACAGCGAAAAGGAGAACTCGTCTGAGTTCTCCTTTTCACGTCTTCTCTATTTTCTCTTTTTTCTATCTTTCACTATCTATTATCTACAGGTAATTCAGAACCTGTTCCGGGCTTTTATTCTGCATCCCGGCAGAATCTCCCACCTGACCGTTTACTGTCCATGAGAATTTCCTTCCGTTTAAGTAGGCGGACGCGCTCACACTCTGCCTTCCCTCTCCGCCAAAGCTTGCCCACCACGCCGGATAATTCTGCTGCATAAAGGACTGCGCCAGACGCGACGCCTGCGACGACGAACCCCCATTCACAGTTCCGCTTACCTGAACGCCGCCATTTGGCGTACTGTGAATCAGAAGAACGCTTCTATCGCTGCATTGCCCCAATACAAGGTAACAATGTCCCGATATACTGATAATATCTCCCGGTTTAAACGTACTGCTTGGAGAGCATGCGGTTACTGTTCCATAGCCATACGCCGTCAAGGATGATGCAATCTGTTCTGCGTCCACCACGTATCCGGACGCATTCCTTCCTTTATGGACGGAATTGTAAAGCATCCATCCGAGATATCCGGAACAGTCCAGACCATAAAAACGCCATTGCCTCTCTCCCCGTCGCCAAGCGCTCTGTCCCGGCCGATAAGAATAACCCTGCCGGTTACGGTTAAAATAATTTTCCCATTCCGGCCACAGCCCTATATTGACAGCCGTTTCCCCGGAACCGTTGTCTGCAGCATTCCAGCCGCCGCCCCATACGTATAACGTCTTGCCAAGCGGCTTTCCGGCATTCTTGATAACACTTGCTATATCTATGCTGTCCGTTCTCGACATACGAAAGGTACTGCCCGTCAGAAACTCCATGTTTCCATCAATCGTCGATGCATAAACATGTATAAAATAAAGTCCGGATCTGCATTTGTGATTCAATGAGTCCACCGGTGCAGTCCAGACATTATTTATGCGAGTTGCGTGATACCAATATAGATCATCCTGACCGTTTTCCTGCGTCCATACCGCCATCTGGATGCCGGAAATCTCTTTCTTTGTTTTCGGGAAATACAGCGACGCGCTGCATTTCCCAACTGTATTATTTATACTGCTTATTTTCAGGTTATTCGTACTCAGTTTATCCACTGTAAATTCCGTCGCTCCTGCAAAACGCAGAACTCCGTCCACCCCCGTAATATACACATGGCAGTAGTAAGTTCCGGTCTCTCCATGGTCATATAGATTCACTCTCTTCTGATACTTCGTTCCAATGCTTCTCGACATTGAATACCATCGAAGATCATTCTGACCATTCTTCTTTCCCCATACGGCAACCCGAACATCTCTTGCGCCTCTGATACCTGTTCCTACAATGTCTACATCTGTTCCGTTTGACGCCAGTTTCGCTAAAAACTTAACCGAATCAGCCTGACTCACCACCGTAGTTACGCCGCCCGCAAAGGCCTGAATCCCCCTCTTATCCGTTGCATATGCATGAATGTTATAGGTTCCCGTCTCCAGATTATGCTTGGCCGTATCTACCTGAAAACTCCAGCCGTCCTTCTGCTTCCCAGCCTCATACCACCGCAGGTCATCCTGGCCTTTCGCTGTAGTCCATACCGCAACTGAAACCTTTGTTATAGCTGACGGTCCTGTGATTCCCGATATCTTCACATTCACCGAAGCCGTATCTCTGTTAACAACCGCCTCCAGCTTTCCTCCTGTAATTCCTTCTACTTTTACCGAGCCTCCCGCCAAATATGACAGATTTCCATTGGCGGATGCATATGTGTGCACCCGGTAGGTGCCGGTCTCCTTATGCTTCGATACATCCACAACCGCCTTATATGTATACGGCGCTGTGCGCGTTCCGTTATACCACACAATATCGTTCTGGCCACCAGCTTCTCCCCATACCGGGAACGAAACTGTCCCATTGGTTGAAGCCGCCTTTAAAAGAATCGTCATATATCTCTGTTCTTTATCCATGGATACCTGGAGCTGGTTACGCTTTATTTTCTCCACATTAAAGTTCACCGATCCTATAAACTGGGAAATTCCACGGCTGTCCTCTGCATACGCATGGGCAAGATACGTACCGCTGTCATACTTGTGATAACATGCATCCGCATCCGCATACCAGATATCTCCGCTCTTCTTCATTTCATACCAGCGAATATCATCCTGGCCGTTTTTGCTGCTCCACACTGCAATCCTGACTTTCTTTACAGACGACGGTGATGTAACGTTCTTCGCCTCCAGACGGTATTTCCCATCCTTCGTAGAAGACTTCCCGGCATTCAGACTCACTTCCTTCGCCGAAATTCCCGTTATATTCACTGTGCCTGCCGCAAGGAACTGTGATGCACCATTATGTTTGCTGTACACATGTATATTGTACTTCCCGGTCTCCTTATGCGAGGATATCGGTATCTGCGCCTCATAAGTACCTGTACTAACTTTCTTCCCCGTATACCACACAATATCATTCTGGCCTCCCGCTGCTCCCCATACCGGAAATTGCACCTGAGCATTTCCCGATACCGTGGCATTGGACAATGTCACCGTAATAACTGACTCCGCCGCATTCTTCTGAATCTTAAGCCGGTTAATATCCATTTTTCCAACTGTAAATTTGGTTGTCTTTGCACACTGGCGGATTCCACGGCTGTCCGCAGCATATACATGAGCATGATAAGTACCTGTATTATACTTATGATTCTTTGCTTCCACGTTCACATACCATTTGTTTCCATCCTGCTTCGCAGTATACCATTTAATGTCATCTTGGCCATTCACATCACTCCAAACGGCCATTTGTACAGTCTGAATCGCAGCGGGCGATTTTAGATTCTCTACCTCTATACGGTATTTTCCATCCTTCACAGATGACTTGCTCTCATTGCAGCTAACCTTATCTGCCGTAATTCCTGTTATCGTTATTCCGCCGCCGGTCAGGTATTTTAACGTATTATTATGCTTTACGTATACGTGTATATTATATTTCCCGGTTTCCTTATGAGCAGATATCGGTATCTGCGCCTCATAGGTGCCGGTACTTACTTTCCTCGCCGGATACCACACAATGTCATTCTGGCCTCCCGCTGCTCCCCATACTGGGAATTGTACCTGATCATTTCCAGATACGGACGCGTTAGTTAATCTGACAGTAATGGTCGACTCTGTTTTATTCTTCTGTATCTCAAGCTTATTGGTAGTGACCTCCGGTTTCGGATCCGGCGTAGGATCTGGTTTAGCCGATGTTACTTTAAAAGATATATGTCTGTCCGAAGATGACTTTTTCGTATAAACTGCGGATACTTTACTACCATCCCAATCCTGCTTCGATAACTGGTAAGCCACAAGATGATAAAGAATATCCGTATCGTACGTGTCATACATATTGCCCGGTATCGCCAATGCAAATTCTGTTTTTCCATCTAATATATTCTGCTTCACATCTTTCTCAAACGGTTCAGACCATTGTTTAATATCACCCGTCTTTATAAAATAGTTATTTTCTAAAGAGTTTGACTCATATCCTGCTGTAGCTGTTTTATGCTCTGGATGTGCCAGTTCTATCAATTCATCCGTCAATCCAAAATACAAGTGTTTCTTATATGTGCTCTTATACGATGCGTTCCCATCCCAAGTACTATCTACCTGATACCATTTTCCATCCATCTGAACCGCTGTCCATACATGCCCATTTCCCGTAATACGTCCTGTATTAATCCCCGCCTTATTCAAAAGCATCACATACGCGCGATGGTATGATTCACAAGTCCCGATGCCTCTGGCAAGCACGCCTTCAGCCGCACAATATCTATAGTTATTATCATAATCCGCATTATCTACTATCCAATCATGCAGCCACAATGCTTTCTCAAAATCGGTTGAACATGTTTTTTTACATTCTGTCACAAGCTGCTCCACTTTCTGTTCTACAGATGGAAACTTTGGATCCGAAATGTTGAGATAATATTCTTGCGATCTCCTTGTTACTGTCGCACCTTCCACTCCTACGGCTCCCATATCCATAACTTCAAATTGAATACGATATGGTCCAGAAGCATAAAATGTAAACTCGATTTGATTGCTATCTCTGTAGGTACCAAGACTAATATTTCCCGGAGGAAAATTGTCAGGCCAAGATACATCATACACCATCCATCCAGTAAAATCATATATAGAATGAAGCCTATATTTATAAGGGCCTGTTCCACCGCTGGCATTCAGAGTAAACGTAGTCGGCGTTCCGCATTGTATAGCTGACCAGCTTGCAGTAACACCCAATGTCCCTGCCGCTCTTGAAACTGCCGTTTCCACTTCCTGACTCTGCTCCGCCGGAAAACTCTCTATCTCCTCTTGTACTATCTCTGCTTCGGTTTCACCCCCCCCGGTGGAATTTTCCTCCTGCGCAGGCGGTACAGTAACTCCCTGATCCGGTTCTTCCAGTTCTTCCTTTTCCTCCTGAACCTGCTCTTCCTGCGAAACAGCAGATGTATCCGAAGATACCTCCTCTGCATAGGACGAAATCCCTATCTCCAGAAACACAAGCATAACTGCCAATACAATACTTATGGCCGATCTTACAATTTTCATACTCTCCTCCTAAACATAACGTACCTAGAACCACATGCCAACTTTTCGATACATAATTGCGCAATAATGTATCACTCCGATTAACACTTTTTATCACTCTATCATGTATTTACAAAAAATTCAATACAATTTTTTCTACTAAAAGAAAACGAGAAAGAAACGTTACTGCGAACGGAGAACAGTAACAAAGAAACTGGTTTTCTACTTTTCTTTCTCATTTATGAAACATCTCCACCTGTGCGGTTAGGGGCTGCCTGCCGGAAACAGTACAGGCGGAAATGTTTTAACCCCTGATCAGGACAGTCTGATAACCGTCTCTTTTTAATCTCCGCTCCATTTCCACGGCCTGATCCATATCTGCATAGTCTCCGACCTGTACCCGGATATAATCCCCGGAATCGATCAAATACGCCGGGTAATCCTGCTCTAAAAGCTCATTCAGAAGCCGTCCTGCATACTGCTGATTGCGGAACGCTCCAACCTGCACCCGGTACCCCGGCGCAGTACTTCCGCCCGGTGTATTTCCTCCGCCAGTCCCCTCTTCCGGAACCAGCCCCTGACTCCTTAACACATCCAAAATCCCGTCTGCGATGGCCAGCGCAATATCCTCGAAATTAGCGTCAAACAACTCATTATCCACATCGGAATTAATAAAACCAACCTCTACCAATACCGCCGGCATCTTTGTACGTTTCAGCACTACCAGATTCGGCCTCGCTTTTACACCTAAATCACGGAAACCTACGGTTTCCAACTGCTGGTCAATGGACTCGGCAATTTCATATTTCAATCCAGATAGATCATAGACCAGAGACTCTACGCCATAAGCCGTATTCTCTGTCGGAAAGGAATTGCGGTGAATCGATATAAATAGATCCACTCCCGCTTCATTAGCCTCAGTTGCCTTCTGGAACGGCGTTTCATAGACATCCGTCGTTCTGGTATACTCCACGTCGATCCCATTGTTCTGTAAAATCTCTCCCACTGCCAGCGCAAGCCTTAAAGTATCATCTTTCTCCTGCCTGCCGTTATACACTGCTCCCGGGTCACGTCCCCCGTGTCCGGCATCCATCATAATCGAATAAGGCATAAAATACTCCTAACACTTTTTATACCATACTATGCATCTGTTTCCATTTTGACAAACAGCCAGACAATAAATCCATTACAAACGTTCTCTATGCTTTCACAATGCCATACTCTTTGAGATATTCTTCTACGGATCTCGTCATTTCCCGGGAAAAGTCACTGTTATACTTAAAATCACAGAATCTCGCCATCCAATCATCATAGCTCTTTTTCCCCGTGCATTCCTGAAACATCCTTCGCAGATCTTCCCCGCTCTTTCTCTGATACGTATTTTCACATACAATATCCTCCATCGCAAACCGCTTCGGTTTCATCCGCTCTCGCTGCTGCATCGTCGGATATCCAAACACCACCATTACCGCCGGAAATACATATTCCGGCAGATTCAGGATCTCTCTCTGCATTTCACACTGCTCCATAACATCCCCGATATAGCAGGAACCAATTCCCATGCTCCACGCCGCTGTCACAGCATTCTGCGCCGCAATTGCCGTATCCGTTACCGCCAGCATCAAGTCGCCTGCGCCCGGATCCCTTGCCGGATGACCGGCCTCCCGGTATGCATCAAGCCATTTCAGGCAGTCGGCACAAAATACCAGCACCATCGGCGCTTTTGCAATAAAAGACTGATGATCACAGCTCTCCGCCAGCCTCTCCTTAATCTTTTGATCCGTAATATCCAGAATCGTGTATAGCTGCTGGTTCCCTGCCGTAGGAGCCTCCATCGCCGCCTGTATGATAAGCCGCTTCTGTTCTACTGAAATCGGACGTTCTTCAAAGGCACGTACCGATTTCCTCTCCTTAAGCTGCCTGAGTACCGCCGCGCTCTCCTCCTCTGACGAAATGCAAGCTTCCGCCTTTTCATATTCTCTATTCATCTTCTATTTCCATCCTTTCCATCTTTCTGCTTCCAATTACCCCTCTTTTTAACTTATTATACCTTATTAAACTGCTGATGTTCAATAAGTAGTTACTGTTCACATAGTACTTTGCATTCACTGCAAAGTATGTAAGAAAGTGATTCAGGCGTGAGCAAATCCCATTCGCGAAGCGAATTTTAAATGGATTTGCGAAGATTACTGCGAACGAAGTAAACAGTAACAATAAGGTGTAGTCAATTGCAGTATACGGATGGGGGCGGCTGAATTGTTACGGCTGTCCCGGCAAAATCAAACTGACAATGCTCCCTAAATATGCTACAATATTTTACAACGAAACACGAATTTATTATGGAGATATTTGTTTATGATATGGTTTTATTCTGCACTCGGTCTTCTAATCAGCCTTATGGGCATCTTTTATCTTAGTTTTTGCATCGTGACTATGAAAAAAAGCGAATGTGTTATAGGAACAATCTGTGAAATAGACAACGGCAGCCCCAGCCAAGGCGGAAGCGCACATCATATTATCGTACAATTTAACAAAGACGGGGAAACGATACGGCTCCACACATTAAGCTGTTTTTTTCTGGCGCCTTTTTTTGAGAAATGTAAACTGGCAAGACTGAGAAAAAAGCATGTTGGAAGACAGGTTCATATCTACTATAATCCGGCCAGAGAAACACAGGCGCTGCTCCGGGAATACATATGGAAAGATTTCTTAACAGGTATGCTGCTCATTTTCTTGGGCTGTTTTCCGATTTTCTCAATTATTATTGGATAGAATATAATGAATAATAATACCAGATAAGGGGAATTATTCCCCTTGCCGCACAAAAGGAATTTTCAGGAGGTGATAGGAATGAATCATTTCTGCCGCAAATGTCCCCTGCAATCTATTTCACTATTTTTACTTACTTTATTACTCATATTATCCGTACTGCCTGTTCTTCCAGCCTCTGCATCCGCGCCCGAAACAAAAGAGCAGGAAGATAAACTCCTCTATTACACCGCGTTAGGCGACAGCATCCCCAACGGATATTCCGCCGACGATGCCATGCAGCTTGAGAACTACCCTGTACTCCTTGCAGAAGATCTGCAGATCATCAATCAGGTTCCCGTCCAGCTCATGCAATTTACAAAAAACGGTCTTACCACCGCCAAATTAAACGCTTCCTTCCTATCCCAGACCGAGGTTCAGGAAGCGCTGGCGAAATCAGATGTTATCACTCTGACCATTGGTGCCAACGACCTAATGAATGAATTTAAAAAAGTATCCCGGGAAATCCTTGGCAATGAATCTGTATTTCATACTGCTGATGAAGCGCTGCAGGCTCTGCAGCAAGGAATTTCAGACAATCCTCTTCTGCTTGTAGACGTTGTCGGTGCAATCACTGGCTGGGATTACGATTCTTTTGAGGAACAATGGCTGCTTACTATGAAATCCATCCATTCCCTCCGAAAATCCGATAGCCAGATGGCGGTAACAACCATCTATAATCCGGTAGAAAAAGCCGAGCTTCCCGGCACTCTGAACGCAGTAGTCAAAAGCCTGATCTCCAAAATGAATGAAATTATCTATGACCACGCAGAAGAATATCATTATCAGGTCGTGGATCTTTTAGATTCCGGTATTGCAGAGCATACCCAGTCCGACGGACTGCACCCGAACCAGAAAGGGCAGGAGCTTATCCGAAGCTTAATCGAAAGTACGCTGGATATACAGATCATTCAGGATGCGGAAGTATCCGCGCAGGCCGAATCCGAGGCTGCAGCCCTTGCAAAAGAACGGATCGCCTCTGAACAAAAGGCCGCTGAACAAAAACTGCAGCAAGCGAAGCAGAAACGGCTCCTCCAAATCTGTTTGCTGATAAGCGGAGGATTGCTGCTCTGTCTTTCTGCCGCCGTTGTCGTCCACAAGAAAAAGCGGAATTTTTAAAACTTTCTGAAAACGATATTGGAATTATATCTAAAGATGTTTTCTAGGATATGATTTCTGAAATTTAGCCAGTTGATGGATATTGCAATTAAATTTTGCATTTGCTATAATGCCGATAGACAAATACAATCAGCATTTCTATACCTTATTAAACATTAGCCGTTCAATAAGTATAAATAACGGAGAGTGTGGGATTCGAACCCACGTGCCCCAAAACAGGACAACTGCATTTCGAGTGCAGTTCGTTATGACCACTTCGATAACTCTCCTTATGCACAAAGATTGTTTCTCTATATGCGACAATAATTATAGCCAATAATTCCTGTAAAGTCAATCAGTAGTTTCCATTTTTCACCGACAGCCGCGCCATGCGTATACTAAAATCTTAACGATTGGAGGACAACATCATGCTGAATATTATTTTCAACAGAGGAACTAAAGATATAGAAAATAAAAATTATGTATTCAGCCCAGACACCTACTTTAAATACAATTACGAAAATGAATGGTTTGATGATGAATTAGTAAAAAAAATAATCTGGGATGTAGATGGGTCAACAGTTGAATCTGCCCACTCAATTGATAGTCCTGTCCTTGGAATCATTGCCCCCGAACGCCTGTCTGGCGGAGTAAAAGCCCTTATTATCATGTACAAAGAGCCAGATCTCATCGTAAATGCATCTGCCTGCGGGGACAATTGCGCTAAATGGATATTAAATATAGGAAATATACTGGATATCACAATCAGACTGGGATATGAGATGGAATTTGAGGAACCTTTTGATATATGCATAAAAAACAGCGGTAATATAATCCATACTTATGCGGAGTTTCTCAAGGAATTTCAGGAGGTGGAAATTTTTGAAGGGTAAAATAAGAATTATCGTTTCCACAAAAAGGCTGCGCTACGACCTGACTCTGCGCAGAAATATCACAATTATACAAGGAAACAGCGCCAGCGGAAAAACCACCCTGATCCAGATAATCGCAGATTATCAGTCTGGCAAAGCGGGTCCGGGGACAGAAGTACAATGCGACCGAAAATGCATTGTACTATCTGGCGATTCAGACAATGCAATTACACTTTTGAAGTCCTTATCAAATACAATTATATTTGTAGATGAACAGGAAAAATTTTTATATTCAAAGGCTTTTGCAGAAGCTGTATTAAATTCCGGCTGCTATTTCGTTTTTATTGTAAGAGATGCTCTAAATATGCTGCCTTATAGTGTTAATGAAATATATTATTTTAAAAACAGCGGCTATTACCAAAATACAAAACAGATTTATAATTCCATGCATCAAGTATATCCAGAAATGAACCAATCAGAAAAAATAGCGCCGTCTATCATTCTTACCGAAGATTCTAATGCTGGCCATGAGATGTATAAAGCGATTTGCAAAGACAAAAATACAGCCTGCGACACGGCCAACGGCAAATCCAATATAGCAAAATATATCCTTAACAACAGTGAGAAAAATATATTTGCGATTGTTGATGGCGCAGCATTTGGCGCCGATATGCAAAGTACAATGCATGCATTAAAGACAAGTCCCGGAAGCTACCTATGGACGCCGGAATCATTTGAATATTTAATTCTGCATTCAAATATTATACATGCCGAAGGTTTAAACGAAATTCTGAAGGAACCAGAAAATTTCATTGAAAGCAGTATGTATTGCTCATGGGAAAGATTCTTTACACGGCTCCTTGAAGATTTAACAAAAAATACAATCTATTCATATAATAAGGGAAAATTAAACCCAAATTACCTTACAAAAGGAAATATTACTAAAATAAAAAAGCTCCTGCCAAAAATAACTCTTTAACAAAATTTCAGCCTGTGCGGCAGCTCCCGCACAGGCCGAAATTACTAATTCCCACAAATCTTCCGTTTCTCAATATCCATAATCATATCTACTCTCGTACCATGCTTCCCACCCATAAATTCAGCGTCCAGCCATGCGTCTACGATCATCTTCGCCGTTTCGATTCCAATAACCCTCGCGCCAAATGCCAGAATATTGGTGTTATTATGCTCTCTAGAAAGCTTTGCTGAATATGGCTCGCTGCAGACAACCGCCCGGATTCCTTCTACTTTATTTGCCGCAATGGAAATTCCCACGCCCGTACCGCAGATTAAAATCCCAAGATCAACTTCTCCTCCTGTCACCGCCAGCGCAACCTTCTCTGCATATTCCGGATAATGGCAGCTTGCATCCGAATCCGTCCCAAAATTGATCACTTCATAGCCTTTCTCTTCCAGATATGCTTTGATCTCGTTCTTCATATCAACCGCTGCATGGTCGTTTCCTATCCCGATTTTCATAATTAAATGCCCCTTTCTGAAGAAAATATTCACAATTTTCACTACATCTATCTTATAATAATCGGCTCCTAATTGTCAAAGGGTTTCTCCGTTAGAAGCAATAACCGCCTGATACCACCCAAAAGATTTCTTCCTTATCCGTTCCAAGGTTCCTTTCCCCTCGTCATCCTTATCCACATAGATAAAACCGTAGCGCTTCGACATCTCCCCAGTGGTAGCGCTGATCAGATCTATACACCCCCATAGCGTATACCCAATTACATCAACCCCATCTTCCTCTATCGCGTCCATCATCGCCCGGATATGAGTTCTAAGATAATCAATCCGGTAATCATCATTGATCTTTCCTTTTTCATCCAGAACGTCTACTGCGCCAAGCCCATTCTCTACTACAAACAGAGGTTTTTGATAACGGTCATACAATGCATTTAAGGTAATCCTAAAGCCCTTAGGGTCAATCGGCCACCCCCACTGACTGCATTTCAGATGAGGATTCTTCGCCGATGCAAATACGTTGCCGCCAGACGCTTCTCCCTGACCGTCCGCCCGCACACAGCGGCTGTTATAATAAGACAAAGAAATAAAATCCACGGTATATTCCCTTAGCGTCCTCTCATCCTCCTCTGCCATTTGGATCTGTATCCCATGCCGTTCGAGATATTTCTTCGCATAAGAAGGATATTCCCCTCTTGCCTGCACGTCAATAAAAAAATAATTCTCCCTGTCCTTTTTCATACTCTCCCACACGTCGTCCGGATTGCAGCTATAGGGATACACGCTCCCCGCCGCCTGCTACATAACAATCAATTCCTCTCCTGCCTGCACCTGCCTTGCCTCTTCGGCCGGAACCACATCCGAGTTCTCCGGGGCGTTTACAATCAGTACCGGAGTTACCAGCGAATAGCCCGCTTCCCGGATCAGCTCCATATCAAATTCCAGAAGCTTCTGCCCCTTTGTTACCTTCTCGCCGACTTCGGTAAACGCCTGAAAGCCTTTCCCTTCAAGCTGTACCGTATCCATTCCCACATGCATCAGCAGCTCAACTCCATTGTCCATAGTCATGCCAATGGCATGGCCCGTCGGAAACAGCGGGGATATCGTTCCATCCACAGGCGCATATAATACGCCTTCGTCCGGCATGATTGCAACGCCTTTACCAAGAAGCCCGGATGAAAATGCCTCATCCTCTACATGCTCCAGCTTCACCGTCTTACCCTTCAGAGGGCTGTAAATCTTAACCTCTCCCACAGCCAATTCCGTTTCTTTCCCATTTCCGCCCATCTCTCCTGCTCCGTTACTTGTCCCGGAAGCTTCTGCGGCTGCCGCCTTCCCCGCATCCGCCGCTTCTTCTTTATAGAAGATCATCGTAAGTACAAATCCTACTATCATAGAAATTGCAATCCCAGCAAAGGCAACCAGAATATTTCCCATCGTTCCGTCCGGGTTCATCATATTCGGCAGCTCAAAAATTCCCATTCCGCCCAGAATAAATTTACGGAAATTAAAATGTCCGTAAAACGCTCCGCCAATGCCTCCCGCAATACAGCTTATGATGAATGGTTTCTTAAGCGGAAGCAAAATACCATAAATCGCCGGCTCTGTTACTCCGAAAATACCCGAAATAAAATTCGGAATTGCCATTTCTTTCAGCTTCTTATCCTTCGTCTTAAAGAAGATTGCAAGCACTACCGCTGATGTTGCAAAGGTGCAGGCAAAGAACGGCATCATTACATTATCATAGCCCAGCGTCATTACATTATTGATATAAACCGGAATGAATCCCCAGTGCATTCCAAAAATAACCAGAATCTGCCATGTCAATCCTACGATCCCTCCTGCCAGCATTGGGCTGAAGCTGCGGATTGCCAGTGTAAATTCCGAAATCAGGGTAGATCCGAAAGTCGCAACCGGCCCTAAGAAAATCACGGATACCGGAAGGGTTACCAAAAGCGTCAGCATCGGTACAAAGAAGAACTTCACCAAATCTGGTATGTACTTGCTAAATAATTTTTCGCATTTAGATGCAAACCATACCGCCAGAATAACCGGATAGCACATGGCCGCTCCGATTGCAAGGCCAAGCATCGGCTTTAGGTTAAATTTCTTTGCCGCCGTATACCCCAGAAACAAGGGCAGGAACGTAAATAGAGCATCCCCCGCCGCATTGATGATCAGATAGCCCCCGCAGTCCGCACTGTAGAGCCCCAGAGTCACAAGCAGCGTATTCAACCCCTTTAGCAGGCCGCCATAATTCCAAGAATCGGCTGAAAAATCCCGGATACGATATCAATAGCCCGGTCAAGGATCCCTCCTTTCTTCTTTTCCTCCGGCGCCGCCCCTCCTTCCTTCAGGTCGAGAAGTTCCATCACATCCTCAAATACTTCCGGCACATGGTTTCCGATAACCACCTGATACTGGCCGCCGCTTTTCATGACTGTCACAACGCCTTCCATGTCTTTCAATACTTGATCCTTTGCGATTCCCTCATCCCTCAGCGTAAACCTTAGTCTCGTAATACAGTGAACCAGTCCCGCGACGTTTTCTTTTCCGCCGACATTTTTCACGATTTGTTCTGCCAGCGCCTGATACTTACCCATCTGTTTTTCCTCCTCGTCTAATGGTTTTCCTTTTTGCTGCACTGAATATATCACACACTCTATTTCCTCTCAATATTCCCTGATACGATAGATTCGCCGTTCCAAAAAAGGACGCGAAAAAACCGCTGTCTCTGAAACAGCGGTTCAATCCGGTTCAATTTCTTTCCATCCTTATTCTTCCTTATCCCAATCCGCATCGGTCTTATTAAGAAGAAGGCCGATATGCAGCAGCATTTCCAGTGAAGATTTGGCATGCTCATCATAACGCTTTGACAAAAGCAAGGAGAAAAAAATATCCAATACATAGGTTACGGCAGAAAATGAAGAAATCACATCCAGACTCAGCAGCGAGTCCCGATTCGGAATCTCCACAATCTCATGGCACCATCTGCGGATCACTTGATTGTGAGGCCCCGCAATCCCTACCACATAGTTATTCGTGGCCTCGCGCAGATATTTAGCGGTCCGTATCATCGTCCGATTCGCCCCGGTAAAAGTAATCAAAAATGTTAATGTCTTCTTGTTCTTCCTCGCAGCCAGATAATGGCCGTTAATGCTCTCATAAGCCGAGCACTCCATTCCCAGAGTCGCAAACTTAAACGCCGCGGACTGAGCCAGAATATAGCTGATTCCCGTACCGTAAATATCAATGCACTCCGCAGACTGCAGCACATTGTTAATCCGGTTCATGCTGTTCTTATCAAGCGCAAGACGGGTATTGGTTACCGCCTTATCATAGAGCGCCGGAAGTGTATTGATAATATCATGATAGGTACTCTGCCCGTGAATCGGCTCTTCTGCAAGCATCTGGGAAAGCCGGTTCTTCTGATTCACTTCTTCCACAAGCTTTAAACGAAATTCCTGATAACCGGAAAGCCCCGCCTTCTGGCTGAGACGGACAACCGTAGCTTTACTGGTAAAGGAAGCCCTCGCCAGCTCCCCGGATGACATTCCGGGAACTTTATCTAAATGATCCAATATGTAACGGGCAACCTCTTTCTCATGATTGGTAAAGTTCTCTTCTTCCTTTAGCTTCTCTAACAGCATCCGCCGCTCCCGCCCTTTCTCACACTGTTCTGCCGCCGCAGGCATTCCCAAAAACGCCTAACCATACTGAAACATCCTCTTTACATCGCCGCCATGGTCCTCTGTCTCATTACCAAATCCCATAACTGCCCCTGAAACCGATAACTCAGCTCCGGAAGGCACATATAGTCGCTGGGCTTCATAAGCGTTGCATCCTTCGGCAGCTTTATCGCGCTGCTTTTATCCAAAACCTCGCTTACAAACTGGGAGCAGAAATAATGTCTTTTCCGGTGATAAGGAATATTAAACTGGCAAAGCAGCAGTCCAAATATATTATAATGATACTCCTCAGAATTTTCCATAATCCGCTGTACCTCTCTTTTTGCCTGAGCATAGGTCTCCTCATCAACCTCCAGCTCATAGAGCAGGCAGGGAATCCTAGACGCATGCTTCCGGTAATAGCCATAGCTGATCCTCTCTTCACAAGGTCCTGCCGGCAGAACCGTCCGTCCATTCTTCCGCGACGAGCTGTACAAAAGCTGCAGACTTTCATCGAACGCGATGGAAACATGCGTATAAGAATCCATCGTTATAAAATGAATAATCCTTGATAATATGGAGTCTGATTTTGTCAATAGAATATAGATCGTTTTCATGTATTGTCTCATTCCTTTTCTTAACAGCCTAAGATGCCTTTTTCATTTTGCAGTAAACTTATTTTACCACATATTTATACATTTTCCTATCCCTCACCGCTTAAGAAACATCAAAGCCCCTTAATTATTCCTTAATGAAATTACAGTTCTGAAAGAAATCCGAAAGAACTTCTTAAAAATTTATGAATCGTCCCTCGTCCCCCGCTCTATAATCCTTAATACGGATATTACCGGCACAATCAAAATCCCGCAAAAAAAATTGCTGATCCCGTGAATGCAGTCCCATGGCAGGCCGGCGATAATCCATCCGGCCATCCCTTTCAAACTCATGCCGAACAGCAGCGCCTGCGCCGGGGCATATATGGTTCCAAATAGAAAGCCATGCGCCGCGGATACCGCCATATATACAAGCGGCCGTATCTTTTCCGGAAGGTCCTCCGGGAGCAGCATTACCGCTCCCCAGAGAACTGTCCACACATACAAATAAGGGATCCACCAAGCCGTAAATCCTCCAAAAATACCGCATAAAAATACATAAATATAAATAGGATACAGCGCCTTCTTCCTATAAACCACAGTAAATGCAACAATAAATACTCCAATCAGATGGATATTCGGCGCAGCTTCCATGAGAGCCTTGGAAGCATACATCAGCGCTCCAAGCATTCCAAATACGGCGGTCTCTCTGGTTGTCAGCCTCATATAACTACTTCTCGATCCGGAAGGAATATTCCTCGCCTTCCACAATCGGCGTCGTATCTACGCCTGTCTGGGCATACTCTCCATTGATATAAAATGCCCAGTACACGCCGTCCGCATCATAGTCGGCCGTTATTCCATTTACCGTTTTCACATACAGGCCATATTCTCCTTCCTCTCCTTCGATCATACCGACCTCCAGAAGAGCCTCCCCCACGGTTTCCTTATCCGTGTGAATCTCAAATTCTGTCTCTTCCCCTTCCTGATCTATTACCGTAAATGGGAACTGAACCTCTCCGGTTCCAAGCACATGACCGTCGGACCCGGCATCCTCCGGTTCCTGTCCGCTGTCTTCTGCCTGAACCTTCGTTTCCTCCCCGCCGGAAGGCGTTTCCTCTTGTTTGCCATTACAGCCGTATGCAGACAGTGCCATAGCCACAGTAAGCACCATACAAAGGATGAATGACGATAATTTTTTGTTCCATTTCTCTTTCATCTTTTAATCTCCTTTGATTGTATTTCCTCCAAAACCGGCGCTCGCAGTTAAAACCGGAGGTTTTTGCTGCCCGGATATTTCGACTTGGCATCCATATTAACCGGCCTTCTCAGATAGGCTCCAATGGCTCTTCCCCTTGCTGTGGCTTCGGGTCAGGTTAATATCATCTATCATCTTTTCATTCGACAACGATGCCTTACGGCGACGGGCTCGTACAGGATTCCCACCTGTTTCCCCGGACAACTCAATCTATATCATAATCGCTAAAGAAAATTTCGTCAACCCATGAAACCTAACGGCAGACTGACAACCTCCATCTTCCTTACTGTTCACTCCGTTCACAGCAGCCTTCGCAACCCATACTAAACTTCCTTCTTTCCTGCCAGTCCTCTTTCGTCATCAGCCCCACATGCCCCGTCCGCTTCTCATGCAGCAGCGGAACATCCATATCTTTCGTCGTCCACTGATACTTGAAACCGCATTTTTCTTGAACTCTCTTAGACTTAACATTCCCCTCATAATATCCGATCCAGACCTTTGTCATGCCGCACTCCACAAAGGCATGGCGGAGCATTTCCTCAGCGGCCTCCGGCACAATTCCCTGTCCCCAGAACGGCTTCCCAAGCCAATAACCCAGTTCACATTCATCATCCCTGTCCGTCATATCCGTATAGCCGTTCAATTTCAACTCAATCGCCCCAATAGCCTTTTCATCTTCCCTCAGGCAGATTGCATAGGCTTCCGCTCCATTGAAAATATTCTTGATAATGTCTCTGCTCTCGTCAATGCTCTGATGGGGCGGCCATCCGGCGATCGGCCCGACATCCGGATCTTTGGCATATTTATATAAATTCTCTGCGTCGCTTTCTTCCCAGCGGCGCAGGATTAATCTTTCAGTTTTTAATATCATGTTTTCATCTCCCCCTCTGCCTTCAGCTACTATAGTCCAAACACCTTACCTCAAGATTTTAACTAAAATTTCTTAGCGGCAAAACCTTATATATTATGGCATATAACAGTCATCTGTGCAACATCTATACATGACAACACAAAGATTTTCCACCTGTGCGGATAAAGTCATTTCCAGTGCACAGATGGAAACTTTTTACATCACAATTTTTTCTGCCTTATACATTGCATATTTATAAACCGTATATAAGATCATTCCCATTCCCAGCAGCATAACTGCCAGACTTGCAAGGGCTTTTATCTCTAACGCACTAATCATTCCGTCATTCATAAAATCCATAACAAAGGCAAAGACAAATCCAAGAACGCAGCCGATCATTCCCGGATACTGCACAATACGGGCAATTTGCTTTTTCAGAACATTTCTCTTATAGCGAGTGTCTGCTCCAAGCTTTGTAAGACTTTCAAAAAGCCCTTTATTATCTACTGCCACAGAAATACTTCTAACATATGCCATTACACTGACTGCTGCCAGAGATATAATAAAAATATAAAGGCATAGCATTACATAAACGCTGATCATCTGCATGCTGTCCTGCACAGTAATGATATTGAATGCGGGAGCATATTTCCAATTATCAAGAAGCATATTGTTGTCTATAGTCATATTGATTTTATCCCCATACCCATACGCTTCTCCCGCCTCGTCCGCACGTTTCTGCGCCCATATATCCCAATACCCCATGTGATTGGAAAGGTCTGTAGCGCGATCTGTATACTGCGCGAGAAGATCCTTGGCAAAGTCATAGGAATCCTCTACATTAACTGCGTTAAAGGAAATGATCGTTTCTTTATACGCCTCCTTCACTCCTTCCGTCATCTCCCGATACTCTTCATCGCACACAACATAGGCAAACGGTTCGCTAAACGGCGCCAGAACATCACTCTCCACAGTTCCCCCATAAGTGAGGGGATAGGTCTTTCCTGTATCCGGATTCATCGCTTCCTGTAATCCGTCTTCATACTCAAAAAATCCATTGTAGCCAGTTGTCGTAACGGTTTGATAAGTACCATGCGCTGCCATGATATCCTGCCCGGACAACTTTTCAAAATCACTTTCCGAAACAAAAAGAGCCGCCGTTTCTTTGTCTCTGTAAACATCAATATACCGGCTTGTCTCCTCATCAAAATCTTTTGCCCGATAGGAAACAACAAGATTTACCGCCGTATTCTCTGTATAATCAGTCACCTCGATTCCGTAATCAGAAGCGGTATGGACAATCTCTTCTTTTCCAATTTGATTTTCAAGGACAGGGTAATGAAGGGAAAAATCCTTGCTGTTTTCTGTATGTACCGCGCCTCCCGCAAGTACATACTGCATTCCGTAAAAAGAGGAAAAACCGCACACAAATATAAGAAGCGTCATCACGCACATATTCTTTGTCGTTGCCTTAGCAGTAAAACGCATCAGACTGATGGAAACAAGATTCTTATAATATTTGCTTCTGTTTTTCTTTGCCCGGCTCTGGGCAACAGCCGACAAAAGAATAAAATAAATCCCTGCAAGAGACAGCAGATAAAAAAGATTTACGGCTCCCGGAAGTCCAATTGCAAAGACTCTGGCCGCTATCTGCGGAAGTCCCGCCCCAAGAAGAATTCCCAGAATCGTTAACACTATGCCCACAGGAAATGTCCATCGTTTCATCTCTTTTACCATTTCCGTTTTCTGCTGTGTACGGAGAATCTCCATAATATCGGAACGGTTAATAAATCTTCTTCCCGCAATACCCAGAACCCATGCAAGGACACATGCAAAAAGAATGCCCGGAAGAAATCCAACAGCCCCAAATCGATACGTCATCTGCTCATTGGAAATAATAAATAGCTCAAATAATTTCCAAATCAAGAAAGATGCCGGAACAGAAATAAAAATTCCCATAAGAGAAGAAAGAGCCGTCACAACAGATAGTTCCTGAAAAAGAAGCCTTTTCAGTTGTCTCTTTTCTGTTCCCAATGCCATTAAGATTCCATACTCTCTCGCTTTAAACCGAAAGAAAAGTCCGGAGGCATATACGGTAAACACAAAACACCCTACTGCGGTTACTCCCAGAAGAAGAGACGCCATTTTTCTGGTATCTCCTCCCTCAGGAAGAAACTCCTGTACCGTAGGCCCAAAATACATCAGAGAAAAAGAAGTCACAAGAAGAACAGATAAAAACACGCAGAAGCTTAATAAATAATACTGTCCCTTTGTGTTTTTCCGAAGCTTTTTATAAATCTTATTCATTATCCTCATCCCCTCCCAGTTCTCTTAAAATATCCAGAAGATCATCCATGAATTCACGCCGTGTTCCTGTTTTTTTCACTTCCTGATGGATGTTTCCATCCTTTAACACAACAACCCGGTCACAGAACGAAGCGGCAAAACTGTCGTGTGTCACCATAAAAATAGTGGCTCCAATCTGTTCCTTTGCCTGCAGAAAGGCATCAATCACCGCCTTGCAGGATCTGCTGTCCAGATTTCCCGTAGGCTCATCAGCTAAAATGATATATGGATTATTCATAAGCGCCCTTGCAACGGCTGTCCTCTGTTTTTCTCCGCCTGATATTTCTGCCGGATACTTATCCATAAGCTTCTTAATTCCAAACAGGCCGCATAACTTCTCTGATTTTGCCTCCATCTGTGCAATTGGTTTCTTTGCAATAATCTGCGGAAGGCATATATTCTCCCGGACGGTAAGGCCGTCCAGAAGCATAAAATCTTGAAAAACAAAACCCAGTTTTTCATTCCTTACGTGGGCAAGCCGGCGCTCATCCAAACTGGAAATATCCATATCCCCCAGATGAATACTCCCGCTGTCATGAGGAATAAAACAGGAAATACAGTTTAAAAGCGTTGTTTTTCCGCTTCCGGACGGTCCCATGACCGCCACAAATTCTCCTTTATTTACATGAAGCGAAACGTCCTTTAATACGGGATATGTATTCACTCCATTTGTATAACTTTTGTTCAGCTTTTCTACCTTTAACATGCTGTCTCCTCCCTTATTGGTTGTATTGGTTTTATTATAAAAAAACAAATGAAATTTCTCTCCTCCCGTAATGTCATTTTTGACATGGATTTTGTAAAGTTTGTGTGATATTATAATATGATACAAGCGTCAAAAGGCCATGCGTTTCATGCTTGCATGAAAAAGAATGACTTTGGGACGCGCAAAACGCCAAGGAGTTTTACCATGAAAATAGCAATCTGTGACGACGACAAAAAACTTCGTAAAGATCTGCGCCATTTAATCGAAGTCCAGCTTGACCTTATGGCAGTTACCTATGAAATAGAAGAATACGAATCAGGAACTTCTCTTATTGAGCATATTAATAAAAAAGAGCCAGATATTCTTTTTCTTGATATTGAAATGCCGGGGATGGATGGAATGGATACAGCCAAAGCTCTCCGGAATTTAGAAAAAAAGACGCTTATTATCTTTATTACGGCTTATCCGGACTATGTTTTTCAGGGATATGAAGTACATGCTTTTCATTATATTTTAAAGCCATATGAAAAAAAGAAATTAAAAGAAGTATTAGAAAGCGCCGTAAAAGAACTTGCTTCACAGGAAGACCAATTCTACATCATTCAGCAAAAATCCGGAACGCTCCGTCTCAGCCTTCGGGAAATTTCTTATTTTAAGAGCGATAAACGAAACGTATGCGCCGTACTAAAAAACGGAGAGCAGATTTCTTTTTATAAAAAATTAGATGAAGTAACGAAAGAGCTTCCTGAATTTTTTCAGCGTATTCATAACCGTTATCTTGTAAATATGAACTATATTTCCAAAGTGGAAAGTTTCTCCTGCATCTGCGGCGGAGAAGAACTTCCCGTAAGCCGCGCTTACAAACAGCCTCTTGCAGTCTCCTTTGCAAGAACAATGCTAAATTAAGAAACAGGAGTGTCATTATGAATCTATCTGTCATTATTTTTATATTTTACAGGCTGACTAATATTATGCAATTTATTACCGGATATTTCTTTATGAAGTGTATGGACTGTATGATAAAAAGAAGAGAAGGACGTTTTCCCTTCCTTTTTGGACTTGTACTTTATTCCAGTGTATCTACTATGGTAATCTTTCCAAACGATATGACTAACATTTCTTTTGCGCTGCTGTTGTTTGCTTTGGCTAACTTTACGCTTTACAGAGGGAAATGGCTTGTAAAACTTTCCACAATCCTTATCTTCCTGCCGATTGCCGCCTCTGTCAACCTGCTTTATATCGACGTCGGCGGGGCTGTCTTCATGCAGTTTTTTACGGAGAAAGACGAAGCTGCAAACGCCATTCTTTCTTCCATTACTTCTGTTGTACTGCCTGTTTTCTGGATGGTTTTCTACCGCTTTTTCAATCCTTCTCTGAAAAAAATCCAGAACATATTTACAGACAAAGCATGGACCATTGTGGATATCATCAGCCTTGCCTCCTTTTTTGCATTATTTAGCTGTATTTATCTTGCGCCGGAGCCTAAAACCTATCTCATCTGGCCGTGTATCACCTCCTGCCTGATTACCAATATCGGAAGCGTGCGTCTTGCCGCATATCTGGCAGACGGGCTTCATGCTGATCTGGAACGCAAAAACCTTCAGCTTCAGAAGAACTACTATGAAGAACTAGAACACAGCCAAAATCAAATCCGCCAAATTCGTCACGATATGAACAGCCATCTTTCTGTAGTGGGAAGTCTTCTAAATGACGGAAATCTCTCTGAAGCAAAAGAATATTTCAGTAAAATCTCTGGCTATATGCAGACTGCCAACCGAAAATTCTGCCAGAACAGCGTCGTAAATGCAGTAATAAATGCAAAATATCAGATGATCACAAATGCTTCCATTGATGCATTTCTCAATATTGACATTGACAAAATGATATTTATTGATGATGTAAACCTTTGTACTATTTTTGCAAATACTTTGGATAACGCCATTGAAGCCTGCCAGAAAATAGACGATACTGCAAAAAGAAAATTGGAGCTTAGATGCCGTTACACTGAAAATGGTTACTTCAGCTATGCGCTTACCAACAGTAAAATCAATGAAATCAACGAAAAAAAGGGACGCTTTCTCTCCGATAAAGAAGATCAAAGCGCCCACGGAATCGGGATCTCCTCCGTAAAAGAAATTGTGGATAACTACGATGGAACACTGGACATTTCATATGACAACGAATGGTTTAAAGTTGTGATTTTGATTGGATAACCAGTTTTGAATAACCACTGTTGGCAGGACTTTACAAGCTAAAAAAGCCGCTTTCTCGACTCTTACAATGGATATAACATTAGGGAAAAAATTTGTGTTTTATAACAAGATTTGTTCCCCAATATGAATTTTATTTAAGACTCTATTGTTTTCCAACAGCGTTCTTTCATAAAGGCCGCAATAACAGATATATCTTCGCCTTCATAGTATTTTACAAGCAGTTGCTTGAACTCTGGCACTTCCTTTTCAGGAATCACCAAAACCCCTCCGCCATGCGAAATAAGATAATGGTTTGCAAAAATAACAGAGGCACGTTTATTGCCGTCCAAAAATATCTGAGTCTTCATGCAGTAAAGGCAAAGTCTGATGGCAATATTAATCGCATCGTCCTCTTCCTCAACAATCTCTCGGATTCTGTCTTTTACATCCAGTTCATTCGGCAAGGGTGGAACATAAGACGAGACACCTATAGTAACCGGAACACCACGGATTCGACCACCTTCTGCAAAAAAGCCTTCATTGACAAGTCTTGTAATATGGCTAAGCATATAATAGTCAGAACGGCTGGCAGCCACATCACGGTCCAAAATAAACTCCCATGCGTGTTTCAAATTTAAAATCTTCTGCACGTCGGCAGCCGTCATGCCGAATACTTTTCCATTCTCTATGATTTCTTCCGTCTGTGGGAAGGATGTTGCAACACCCTCCAAAACAGCCTGATCATAGATATTCATTTTCATATTGGCACGTGCAAATACAATATTATTTATAACGTCAGCAGAAAGTTCATCCTCAGAATATCCGGCTGCCGCAAGTTGTTTTTCAATACTGCGGAGTGATTTTCTAATTTCACGAGCTTCTCTGGCATTTCTCAGAAGCAGATTATACAGTTCTTCAGTATATGCACCTACATAAGTAGATGTCTGTCTGCCTGCTACACGTTTTCTGACATAAAGATATTTTCCGTCACCACGTTCCTTGATTTCGGGTGTACCATCATATGGCATTAAGTTCAATCTTGCATGGAGGTCAGCGCGGCTTCTGAGCAATTCCTGTATTTCACTATATTGTACTGACATTGCATCTCCTCCTTTGGGGAACATTTTTTTGATTATTATATCAAAATGTTCCCCAATAATCAATATACATTGGGGAGCATTTCCGCGATTAAATCATTAAAATTGTTCCCCAATTATTATAATACATGAAATAATATGCCCTAATTCCAAAATTACACTCCCTTTACAACTTTAGTATAGGCCCGCAAATCAATATATACCGGAAAATATTTCCCATATGTTTCAAGCAATTTTTCTTGTAAAGCCCTTAACAAATGCGTTTTTCCTGTGCCTCTCCTACCATAAATAACCTGATACTTTATACTGTTTACTTTATCTAATGTTTCTTGACCTGCATAGTAATCTAAATAATTTTTATCATCAAATCATACCCATTTCTTGAACCTGTCGGAATTTCCGACAGGTTAACATTTCATCTATTCTCACACATTATAAATTATTTTTCTGCATTTTATCTGACTATTCTTTCCTTTGCATTCCCAGCACACATTCTGTGTGGCAAGTCTGCGGAAACATGTCCGTCACCTTCCCCCTCTCCACTTCATATCCATTTTCCCTCAGATACGCCGCGTCCCGGGCCAGCGTCGCCGAATCACAGCTCACATACACGATCCGCTCCGGCTGCATCCGCACCATCGTCTCCAGCACAGACTCCTCGCAGCCTTTTCTCGGCGGATCCACCACGATCACATCTGCCCCCGCCCGCTGCCCCGGATGGCCTGCGGCATATTCCTCATAATATCCGGGCAGCACTTCCTCCGCCTTCCCCGCAAAAAACTGTGCGTTCCCAATCCCATTAATCTCCGCATTCTTCCTTGCATCCTCTACTGCCTGCGGCACAATCTCCACGCCATAGACCCTGCCCGCCCTCTGCGCCAGAAACAAGGAAATCGTTCCGATCCCGCAATACAGATCCCATACAGTCTCCGTCCCGTGAAGTCCCGCATACTCCAGCGCCGTCTCATACAGATTCCTTGTCTGCACCGGATTCACCTGATAAAAGGACAAAGGCGAGATCTGATATTTTATTTCCCCGATATAGTCTGTGATAAATCCCTGTCCCCATAACACCGCGATCTCTTTTCCCATAATTACATTAGTTTTCTCTGTATTCCTGCTGACTGAAATGCTCATCATGCCGGAGATCTCCCTGAGCTCCTCTGTCAGTTCTCTTGCATGGGGCAGTTCTTTTCCGTTGATCACCAGACACACCATGATCTCATCGGTGGCAAATCCATAGCGGATCAGTACATGGCGCACCAGCCCCTTATGCTCTGCTTCATCATAAGGCTCAATATGATACTTCTCCATAAACGAAAGGAGTCTGTCCAGAATCTCCTGATTAACCTTCATCCCCAGACAGCAGTCGTCGCAAGGGATAATCTGATGAGTGCGCCCCGCATAGAATCCCGCCGCCAGTCTGCCGTTCTTATCCCTGCCTATCGGAAACTGGGCTTTATTGCGATATCGATATGGCTCTTCCATCCCGCAGGGCGGTTCCATAACAGCTTCCAGCAGCTTCTCAGGTATTCCGCCGATCCGTTTCAGATTATTCCAAACCTTCCGATTCTTATATTCCAACTGTTTGTCATAGCTTACCGCCTGCATCTGGCAGCCGCCGCACTGGCGGGCAATGGGGCAGCGCGGCATAACTCTGTGTTCCGATGGCCGGATTATTTTCTGAAGCTTCCCATAACCGTAATTCTTCTTCGCCTTCATGACCTTCGCTTCCACCACGTCCCCAATCACCGCATCTTTAATAAAAAGGGCGTACCCATCTATTTTTCCTATCCCCTCTCCACCAACGCCAAAATCCTCAATGGTTACTGTTACCACATCATTCTTTTTCATATACTTCTCCTTTTTTCAGACCTGCAGCCTGCAGAGATACATTCCATCACCCATACCCAAAAGGCAGATGAAGCAATGCCCCATCTGCCCGCAATATCTGTAACACCCTGTCATCTTCTGTCCGCGCATATTTCCCTGTCTATAAATCCTTGTCTTCTTCTATTTGTCAAGACTGCTTTTTCTCAGATTTGTTTCAAACAGCCTGTTGTACCCTATCCAGTCTTTCGTGTTCTTATCCTTAAATATCTCTGTCAGGGTCTGCATCTTAGCGTCTGTACAGTCTGCAAAATTCAAGGCAAATGCTTCCGGCAGCGCCGGCTTCTTCGGTGAACCATACTCTAACTCGCCATGATGCGCAATAATACAGTGTTTTAACTCGCTGGCTAATTTATCCGGAAAATCCGGAATCTCCCGGACCGCATCATTTACCATTTCCACCCCAATCACTATATGACCTAAAAGCTGTCCGTCATCCGTATAATCATTTTTAGGAAATGCCGATAATTCTCTGGTTTTCCCTATATCGTGGCACATGGCTGCCGTATACAGCAGATCCCTGTTTAAGATCGGATACGCTCCCGCCATATACTCACAGAACTTCACCACGCTCAGCGTATGTTCCAGCAGACCTCCGGCAAAGCCGTGATGAACGCTTTTTGCTGCAGAATGTCCCTTAAATTTTTTGATAAACGCCTGATCATTGACAAAATAATATTCTATCAACTGCCGAAGATAAGTATTCTTAACCTGCGCTCCATATTTCAAAAGCTCCTCGTACATACCGTCCGCATTTTTCTCTGTCGTCGGCATATAATCCGCCAAATTATACTCATTCTCGTATGCCTTTCGAATCTGGCGGATATTCAACTGCAGCGCGTTATTATAGCTGGTCACTTCCCCAAAAACCTCTATGAAATCCATCTCCTCGTAATCTGCGATTCCGCCGGAATTGGGATCCCATACCTTGCCGTCTAAAGTTCCCGTCTTGTCCTGAAGGATCAGGTTATCATACGGTTTTCCATTTCTTGTCTCCGCTGAACGCTTCCCCTTACATAAATAAATATTCCGTATGGTCTCGCCCTCGCAAAGCGTATTAATATATCTCATAATACCTTCCTCTTTCTATTCTAATTACAGCTTCCAACTGTCACAGTATAGTCAATGGCTACATAGCCGTCCGTTCCTTTACGCATTCCCTGAAACTTCACATTACTTCCTGTTTCCTGTTTCATAAGGAGCATATGATATGCCGATAAGGTTATAATCTCTTCTTTTCCAATGCCCACAATCACATCACCGCTCTGAATACCGGCAGTCATTGCCGGGGAATCCGCCTGAACCTCCTGTACATACACCCCTACGGGTATTCCCTGCTGCTCGGCAATGTCCTCCGTCACCGTCACCCCGGTAATTCCAAGATAGGGAACCGGCAGTCCGTTTGAGAGAAGCTCTATTATTCCCTTCAAATCAGAGATCCCATAGCCGGTCACCAAATTCATACTATCTTCATCCGAAATGGATTGGTCAATCATCCCCACAATCTCGCCTTTTATATTCACCAGCGCGCCGGTTCCATTCCGGGCCCCGGAAATGTCCGTGCAGATCAGCCGGTATTCCCCGTCCGGATTTAAAATAGTATTCTTCGGCGATGCCACCACACCAAATCCCATGGCGCCCGCATAGCCGAAAGGACTCCCCAGTGCAATCACTGTATCCCCCTGCGCTACAACCGCCGATGACCCAAGCTCTGCAACTCCAATCCGGCTTCTGGTAGAGTCCGCCAGTCCATTCTTCTGTACCGCATATACCGCGAATCCAAGATTCTCATCCTTTTGCTTAAGCCCGGCTCTGTATGTTCTTCCATCTGCAAACTTTGCCTGAATGCTCTCTCTATTACCCGCCGCGCGGCTGCTGGCAAAAATCAAAAGCTCCGGTCCGTTATCCGCCACGATAATTCCGGACACGCTGCCGCCTTTATCATACTCCGCTTCCTGCCAGTCCTCCTCTGTTCCCGCGCCCTGCATCTCAACTACACATTTAGCCGTCTCGCTCCCGACATCATAGAGGGCTTTATTCATCTCCCGGTAATTGTCAATCGTAAGCGGCTGCGGCTGCTCCTGTATTTCCTCCGACACTTCCTCCGTCTCTTCCGAGCTCATATCCTCCTCTTCCGGAATTGTCACCTGATCCGGATTATCAAGGTTCATACTCTCCGCCCATGGCTTTAGCGCAAAAAATCCCAGACTGGCCGCTAATCCAAACACCAGTCCAAGACATGCATATTTAACAATCATACCTCTTGATATCCTGCCTCTGACCCTTTCATCCTTAAAGGTCTCCTGCAGGAACGCATATTCTTCCTCAGACTCCACATCCGGAGTATTCTTCCTATCCTTTGGCTCCTCGTGATATTCCATGATGCGTTATCTCCTCTGATAAACCTGCTATTAGTATACAATATTGCCCGTGAATGTTCAATATTTATCCTTTTATTTCAGCGCAAAATACGTTAAAATAGTTACTGTCCACAGGTTTGCACATTTACTGCGCAGACCGTAAGAAAATGATTCAAGAGTGAGCAAGTCCCATTCGCCATTTTAGGAGAATTTATATGAATAGAAAAACATTAACCAAGCTAGAATTTTACAAGATCATTGATCTATTAACAGAGGAGGCATCCACTCCCGGCGGCAAACGTAAATGCAGGAACCTCAAGCCTTCTACCGATATGATACTGATTGAAACGATGCAGGAACAGACTGCCGCCGCGTTTACTAGAATCGTCCGGAAAGGAAAGCCTTCTTTCAGCGGATGTTATCCCATCGAAGATTCTATGAAACGGCTGGAAATCGGCGCTTCTTTGAATGCGGCCGAGCTTTTGCGCATTGCCAAACTTCTGGCGGCGGCTGCAAGGGCAAAAGCTTACGGACGGCACGATACTTCTGACGACCTAGCCGATTGTCTGGACATCTATTTTGAACAGATTGAACCGCTGACGGTGCTATTCTCCGAAATTGACCGCTGTATCATCAGCGAAGAGGAGATAAGCGATGACGCCAGCAGTACTTTAAAGCATATCCGAAGGCAGATCGGACTGATGAACGACAAGGTTCATTCCACATTAAACAGTATGGTAAACGGTTCTCTGCGCTCTTATCTACAGGATCCGATCATTACCATGCGCGGGGACCGCTACTGCGTTCCGGTCAAATCCGAATACCGTTCACAGGTTCCCGGCATGATTCATGACCAATCCTCTACAGGCTCCACTCTGTTCGTAGAGCCTATGGCCATTGTAAAACTGAATAATGATTTAAAGGAACTGTACGGAAAAGAACAGGAAGAAATTCAGGTAATTCTTTCACGCCTCAGCGCGGATACGGCAGAATATACCGAACCGATACGGAACAATTACCGCGCTCTGACAGAGTTGGATTTTATCTTTGCAAGAGGGTCTCTTGCCTTATCCATGAACGCAAGCAAACCTTTGTTTAACAAAGACAGGCGTATCCGCATCCGTGAGGGCAGGCATCCGCTGATCGATAAGAGCAAGGTCGTTCCTATCTCTTTAACTCTGGGAGATGAATTTGACCTGCTAATAATCACAGGCCCGAATACCGGCGGAAAAACTGTAACTCTGAAAACGGCCGGGCTTTTTACGCTGATGGGGCAGGCTGGGCTCCATATTCCGGCGTTAGACCGTTCAGAGCTAGGCATTTTTGAAGATGTATATGCAGATATCGGAGACGAACAAAGTATTGAGCAGAGCCTCAGTACCTTTTCCTCCCACATGACTAACATTGTTTCATTTTTAAAGAAAATACAGCACGACTCGCTGGTACTCTTCGACGAGCTGGGCGCCGGAACAGACCCAACCGAAGGCGCGGCGCTTGCAATTGCCATTTTAAGCCATCTGCATGGACAGGGAATCCGCACCATGGCAACCACCCATTACAGCGAACTGAAAATATTTGCACTTCAGACTCCCGGAGTCATGAATGCAAGCTGTGAGTTTGACGTGGCGACCTTACGTCCCACCTACCATCTGCTGATTGGGATTCCCGGCAAAAGCAACGCATTCGCCATCTCTAAGAAACTGGGACTCCCGGATTATATTATTGAAGAAGCAAAAACACATCTCTCCAGTGACGCAGAGTCCTTCGAAGACGTACTGACCGATCTGGAAACCAGCCGTAAAACCATCGAGAAAGAACAGCAGCAGATTGCCGCCTACAAGCGGGAACTGGAACGCTTAAAATCCGAGACCGCCGCCAAACAGAAAAAACTAGACGAACAGCGGGACCGGATGATTAAGGAAGCGAATGAGAAGGCGCATGCAATTCTGCTGGAAGCAAAGGAAATGGCCGATGAAACCATGAAGAATTTTCGCAAATTCGGCAAAGAAGGAGTCTCTGCCGCGGAAATGGAAAAAGAAAGGGAGCGGCTGCGAAAAAAACTGGAGTCCACCAGTTCCAAACTGGCGATGGAGTCCGCCGCCCCCAAACGCAGGCATAAACCCTCTGAATTTAAACTGGGAGAATCTGTCCGGGTCCTCAGCATGAACCTGACGGGAACCGTCACCTCTCTTCCAGATTCCAGAGGTAATCTCCATGTACAGATGGGCATTCTTAATTCCCAAGTGCATATCTCTGACCTTGAGATTGTAGACAGCCAGCCTTCTTACTCTGCCAAATCCATGCAGCGTACCACGAAGGGTAAGATGAAGATGGGAAAGGCTCTATCTGTAAGCCCGGAAATTAATCTTCTAGGCAAAACGGTAGACGAGGCCGTCGCCGAGCTTGACAAATATCTGGACGACGCCTATATGGCTCACCTAAGCCCTGTCCGCATTGTCCACGGCAAGGGTACCGGCGCCCTGAGAAACGGCATCCATACCTATCTAAGGCGGCAGAAACATGTAAAAAAATTTCATCTGGCATCCTTTGGGGAAGGCGATGCCGGTGTAACTATTGTAGAATTTAAGTAAGGGGGACGTATCTTTATGGCAGGCAAACAGAAAATCCTAATTGTAGACGACGATGAAAATATTGCAGAGCTGATTTCTCTGTATCTGACAAAAGAATGTTTTGACACAAAAATTGTATATGACGGAGAGGCCGCCCTATCGGCATTTGACACTTATCAGCCCGGTTTGATACTTTTAGATGTAATGCTTCCGGGCATAGACGGCTATCAGGTATGCCGGGAAATCCGCGCCCGTTCCCAGACTCCTATCATCATGCTCTCTGCAAAAGGGGAGGTCTTTGACAAGGTACTTGGCTTGGAACTTGGAGCCGACGATTATATCATGAAGCCCTTTGATTCCAAAGAAATGGTTGCAAGAGTAAAGGCTGTCCTGCGCAGATATCAGCCTGCGAAGCCTGAGGAACGGGCCGAAAGCCAGTCTAAGCTGGTGGAATATCCGGGTCTAAGCATTAACCTGACCAACTATTCCGTCCTTGTAAACAGACAGAATGTGGATATGCCTCCCAAAGAGCTGGAGCTTTTATATTTCCTTGCCTCTTCTCCGAATCAGGTTTTTACCAGAGAGCAGCTTCTCGACCATATTTGGGGATATGAATACATTGGAGACACCCGTACCGTAGACGTCCATATCAAACGCCTCCGGGAAAAAATAGGCGACCACAGCTCTTGGAACTTAAGAACCGTATGGGGAATCGGTTATAAATTTGAAGTAAAATAAGGATGCGTAATACTCATGAATACGGGAAAACTTCACTTTAGCAGCACACTGCATTTAAAATTTATACTGATATATATTATATTGGGTTTTTTAGCCGCTTTCATTACTGCAATGGCAATTCCCGGCTTTATTTATGACCAATTGCTGGATTCTGCCGCAAACGATCTCTACAAAAGCGCTAACATTCTGGCTAACCGGTATCTCCCCAAATATTTTACAGAAGAAGCTTCCCTTTCTGACGTGCGGCTCCAGCTAAAGGGAATTGAAGCCTACACGGATGCCGCCGCATGGTTTACCGATACAGGCGGAACTCTTTTGTGCAGCAGCCATCCGGAAGGCTATCCATCCTCCCCGGCTTATATTGAAGATTTTAATCCGATGGAAAACGCGGGGAAGACCTATCAGAGGGGCACTTATCATGATTATTTTGAGGAAGAAGTCATTACGGTTATGGCTCCTGTAGTAGACGGCTTCCATACCAATGGATATTTTCTGCTTCACAAAGACCTTCAAGATATCGAAAGGCTTCAAGAGCATCTGCTCCACAGGATTTATACCACGATTGCCGTGATTTACCTGTTTTCCTTTCTCATCTTCTTCGCATTTGAATTGATGGTTTATTTTCCTTTGCGAAGGATTACTGATGCGGCAACCCAGTATGCCCTTGGCAATCTGGACTATGAAATCCCCGTCGATGCAGAGGATGAGATGGGATACCTGTCTGCGTCCCTAAACTATATGTCTTCGCAGCTCCGGGATATGGAAACCTATCAGAAAACCTTTGTGGCCAACGTATCACACGATTTCCGTTCTCCGCTGACCTCCATCAAAGGCTATGTAGAGGCAATTGCCGACGGCACGATTCCGCCGGATCTTCAAGATAAATACCTGAATATCATTCTGTTCGAGACGGAACGCCTGACTGATCTGACCAGAGATCTTCTGGAACTGAATGAATTTGACACAAAGAATCTCATTTTGGATAAAGCTTCCTTTGATATCCACGAAGTAATCCGAAACACCGCGGCTTCCTTTGAAGGAACCTGCACCGCAAAACGGATTTCTATTGAATTAGTTCTTGCCACAAAGCATTTAACTGTGTTTGCAGATAAGGGCAAAATTCAGCAGGTTCTATACAACCTGATCGATAATGCCATTAAATTCAGCGATATGGATTCTATTATTACCGTTGAAACCACAGATCGGGGAGACAAGGTAATCACCTCCGTCAAGGACAATGGCATTGGGATTCCCAGAGACGCCTTAAACAAAATATGGGAACGCTTCTACAAGACGGATGCCTCACGGGGCAAAGACAAAAAGGGAACCGGTCTCGGCCTGTCTATCGTCAAGGAGTCCATACAAGCGCATGGTGAAAATATTAATGTAATCAGCACGGAAGGTGTCGGTACGGAATTTATCTTCTCTCTTTCAAAGGGCTGATCTCATATTATAGACGTGTTCAATAATCATACTCTCTTATTGGAAAAAACGATTGGATTTTACAATTTACGAAGACTATACTGGTTATAGGTATGAATAAAGGAGGTATGTAACATGTCTATTACAGCAGAAACAGCAAAAGCTCATGCAAAAGATCCGGCAGTCTTATGCTGCCGCGCAGAGGCTGGCATTACAATCGAACCCGCAAATCTTGAGGATCCGGCTATCTTTGATGAACTGGTAGATTCCGGTCTTCTAAATCTGGACGGGTGCCTCACCATCGAGCAGGTTCTCGGCGCTAAATTAACAAAAACTAGCGATTCTCTCTGTGCATTGACCGCTGATAATGTAGATGGGTATAAAGAGGCCGGCGCGGCAGATGAACCATCAGAGCCAGAGGCTCCGGCCCAGACAGAAGTTCCGTCTGTAAGCGGAAGCGCAGAAGGCGTCGTCACTACTGTAACGCATGGCAAGGTTGTAATTTCCATCAAGGAAGGGAAAGATATCTATCTAGAACTCCCCATCTAATACACGATTCAAGAATGAGGGAACTGTCGGTTAATACCGTTTTTTACTTTGAATCTTAAAATACGAATCTCCCGTAGAAATAAGTGCTTTTAATACCTGACCTTCTGCGAAAGATTCGTATTTTCTTTTCTGTATGTATTTTAGGGACCCAAGCCCCTTAACCGCATTTTTGAAGGTGTTCCTTTTCTAAGCGGCTTTTTTTACATGATCTACTTGATATACAGCATCCGCTGTACTTCCTTGCTATCTAGGTTCTCCTCATCCACCCAGATATATCCGGTATCGATCTCCGCTTCGTTTCCAATCTCTAACACACATCTTGCCTCCGCTACAATAGCTGCATACCCCATTCCATATGGATTCTGAACAACCAATCCAGCGAGCCTCCCCTCCTTCAAAGCTTCGATCTCTTCTGTATCCGAATCATAACCGATAATCGCTATATCTTCCTTTTCCTGATCCGTACACAAATCCGCCATCTGCATTGCGGCTTGTCCGTTCGTTGCAAAAATTCCTTTGATTTCCGGATTCTTTTCAAAAATATATGCAAGGGCCTCCTCATCGGTAATCTCTTGCAGCGCTTCTTCCGGCACTTCCGCTTCGTCTAAATCTTCTTTGGCCGGTTCTGGCTCACTGACTAAAGTTCCCTCCGCCAGTCCGCTGTCCTTTGGCTCTTCTTCCCCTGCTCCATCGTCAGACGGCAGTCCCACCCTCTCCCTCGCTATCTTCTCTTTCAGCTCATCCAATCTATCCCTATAATAGATTTCTGTGGTTGACATCTCAGAATGATTTTCTTTAATTTCTGCGGCAAAGCTCTCTGCGCGCTGTCTGCAGGTTAACGATCTGCTGTCGTGAGCAAATACTAGCACCTGTCCTTCTTCCTCTAATTCTTCCGCCATGTGCACCGCCGCTTCCGCCCCCGCTTTCTTATTATCCGTTGTAATATTCGCCATAATCCCCTGATAGCTGCTGAGAGAATCATAGGTTATAATAGGAATACTGTTTTGTACAGCCAAATCAAACTGTACATTACAAGACTGAGAATCAATGACTGCAATTCCCAGCGCAGACGGGTATCTTGCCAGCTCCTCATCCAGAATATTCACCTGCTCGTCCACATTATCTGATTCGCCGGGCCCGCTGTACACTACCTTTACCTTATCTCCGCCCTCATAATCAAGGGCTTTATTCAGGTCGGCCACGGCGGCCTCCGCTCCTGCTTTTACCATCTTCCAATATTCTTCGGAACTTCCTTTTCCAATCAGCGAAAAATAAGTCGCCGGCTCCACGTCCAGCCCTTCTGTATCGCCATACGCTGAAGGCGATATAAGGTCCAGCTTCGCCTGCTTTGCAAGCTCTGCCTCATCCTCCTCCGGTTCCTTCTTCTCTGTCGGAGCGGGAACGTCCGGCTTCTCCGGCTCCACTGTGCAGGCACAGGTAAGAACTGCCATGCAGACACCTACCAGCGCCGCAATCCATTTCTTTTTCATAATATCAATCTCCCTATATCTATGCTCTTGTTACAGCTTCCTTATATCCAAACAAATACTGTAACACGCTACATACAGTTATACAATAAATCTGTGAAAAAGTCTTGAAAAAAATCTTAAAATTTTCGGACTTTGCAACTTTGTATCATAACAGTGAGGCCAAAGGCCAAACTGTTAATTTTGTACCTATTTTTAAGCATGAAACTGCTTGTATATTTGCCGTTTTTGTATTATGATAGAAAAAAGCTGATGTATATCAGCCTTGTGATTATCACATAAACTTTATAAGGAGGTACTTATCATGGCATATGTAATTAGCGATGACTGCATTTCTTGTGGTGCTTGTGCAGCTCAGTGTCCAGCAGAGGCTATTACTGAGGGAGATTCACATTTTGAGATTAACGCTGATGCCTGCCTTGACTGCGGCGCTTGCGCAGATCAGTGTCCAGTAGAGGCTATCTCTGCAGAGTAATTCAAAAGAACTCTTAATAACGAAAGAAAAGGGCAACCCCATTGCGAGGTTGTCTTTTTTTATGATACCTGCCGCCCAGGCGAAAGGTGTCGCACGAATTTTTAATACCGACGACCATTTTTGACAATATCTCTTTCGGGGACATGCTATACTTCTGCATACAAAAATAAGGGGGTATTCCTATGGGAAATGCATTAAATACACTAAGTAATGCCACGAAAGAGGACACTAAGTTATATAACTGCATCAAGGAATTATACGAACAGGGAGTTCCATTTGAAGAACTGAAAGCATTAATTCCGGACATGAAGCGCACCAGGGAGCAGCTGCGCATCAAAAGAATGCTGGAAAACAACAATGAACTGCTGGTATCAATGATCACAAAGGAAATGTCCTTCCTTCTGGATGCAAAGGAACGCCAGCAGGAAGAAGAATTCCGCAAAATTGACCAGCTTATCCGCCAGCAGCAGGCCTTCCGCAAAGAGTCATCCCAGACAAGCGCCGTTGGCAAATTAAAGAAATTGCTGCTGCCAGATTCTCTTACTTAGCAGTAAAAAGGGGCTGCAAACCAGCCCCTATTCCTGCCATTTTAAATTTGCAAACTTCGTATAATCAGGAAGCCATGCCAGATTTATCGTCCCTATCGGACCGTTCCTCTGCTTGGCTATTATAATTTCCGCCTGATTAGGCGTGTCTGTGTCTTTATTGTAATAATCATCTCTATAAATAAACATAACCACGTCCGCATCCTGCTCGATTGCGCCGGATTCCCGCAGGTCCGACAGCATCGGCCGATGATCCGGACGCTGTTCTACCGCTCTGCTGAGCTGGGATAGAGCAATCACCGGAACATTCAGTTCCCTTGCAATTGCTTTTAAAGACCGGGATATCTCCGAAATCTCCTGCTGTCTGGAATCGCTGCGTTTTCCTATGCTTCCGCTCATCAACTGCAGGTAATCAATAATAATTAATTCCAGATCATACTCCAATTTATATTTGCGGCATTTAGACCTAAGCTCCGTCACAGAAATGCCCGGTGTATCATCAATGATCAGCTTTGATTTTCCGATAATTCCCGCGCTTTCAATCAGCTTCTCCCAATCTGAATCCTTCAGATTGCCGGTTCTAAGGCTCTGGGAGTCCACCTGCGATTCCAATGAAAACAGACGGTTTACCAACTGCTCCTTCGACATCTCTAAGCTGAAAACCGCCACGCTGCGATTCGTTTTAAAAGCCACATGCTGGGCAATATTCAGTACAAACGCCGTCTTTCCCATGGACGGCCTCGCTGCAACCAGCACAAGATCCGAAGGCTGCAGACCGGACAGCTTATAATCCAGATCCAGAAATCCTGTAGGGATACCCGTCACCGTCCCTTTGCTTTTGGACGCCTTTTCTATCCTGTCTAATGCATTCAAGACGATCTCTTTAATGGGAACATAATCCCCCGTATTTCTGTTCCGGAGCAATTCAAATATCCTTTTCTCCGTAGTCTCCAGAATCTCTTCCATCGGCTCTGCGCCTACATAACAGATATTGGCGATTTCCTCATTAAGCTTAATCAGCCTGCGCAGCATAGACTTCTCATATACGATCTGCGCATAGTATTTCACATTTGCCGAGGTAGGCACCGCGGTAATCAGCTCCCGTACAAATTCCAGACTGGAAATCTCCTCCGGGACGTCCTTTTCCTTCAAACGCTCCTGAAGCGTTATCAGATCCGCCGGTTTCCCTTCATTAAAAAGCTCTACCATCGATTCAAAGATAATCCCATAGGAAACCTGATAAAAATCTTCCCTGCTTATTGTTTCTGATGCCGCCACAATCGCATCTTTATCCATCAGCATAGCGCCAACGACAGACTGCTCCGCCTCTATGCTATGAGGCAGTACCCTTTTTATGAGCGCTTCCTCCATCCTTTTCCTCCGTTTCGGCTGTTTTGGGGATACATCCCTTTACCTGTCTTATACCTCTTCCTTTACCCACACCTTAAGCTCTGCCGTCACCTTCGGATGGAGCTTAACCGGAACATTATGCACGCCAAGGCTCTTAATCTGCTCTTTCAATTGTATCTTCTTTTTATCAATCTTAAGACCAAGCTGCTCTTCTGCCGCCGCCGCTATCTCTTTAGACGAAACAGAGCCAAATACCTTGCCTCCTTCTCCCGTCTTCATTGACAGTTCTACCTGCCCTTTTTTTAGCTTTTCCCCAAGCGCTTTTGCCGCCTCTAGATTCTCCTGTGCAATCTTATCTGCATTTGCTTTCTTAAGTTTCAGGTCATTTAAATTTTTATTATTCGCCTCTGTGCCTTTTCCCGTTTTTAAGAGGAAATTTCTCGCATATCCGTCGTTTACATTTACAATCTCGCCCTTTTTACCCAGAGACTTTACATCCTCTAATAAAATTACTTTCATATTCTATATATCTCCTTCCTCAATCATCTTATCAATCTGAACCTTGATATTATAAATCACTTCGCCCACATTCGTATGGTCAAACTGCGCGCCCGCCATATTCATATGTCCGCCGCCGCCCAGCTTCTCCATCAGCACCTGTACGTTCACCTCGTCAATCGAACGGGCGCTTACATAGCATCTTCCATTAAATATCGTAATAACAAACGCAGCCCGGATCCCGTCGATATCCAGCAGTTCATTGGCCGCCTGCGCGCCGATAATCGTCGGAGAATCCACTTTAAGATTCTCTCCGCGCGCAATAGCAAACTGATGCCGGTAAACCTCAGCGTTGCTGATAATCGACGCCTTAGCGCGGTATGAATCCATATCATCCCTAAATATCTTGCGGACATACGGAATATCAGCTCCGCATCTTCTCAAAAAGGCCGCCGCCTCAAAGGTCCTTACGCCCGTCCGGTTTGTAAAGTTGTTCGTATCGACCATCATACCGGCAAACATGCTGCTGGCTTCCATAGCCGGAAGCTTAATATCATCCGCGATATACTGCAGAATCTCAGAAACCATCTCACAGGCAGAAGACGCATAAGGCTCAATATAAGACAATCTGGCATTTTCAATATTGTCGCTCCCCTGTCTATGATGATCCAATACCACAATATTCTTTGTCATCTGCAGAAGCTCCGGACATTCCGTCATCTGCGGCCGGTTCGTATCCACAACCACTACCATAGAGGCTTCGCTGGTCATCTCCCTTGCCTCCTCTGAGGTTACAAACATATCCTCCGGATAATCTGTATTCTTCACATAGTCCTCATGCAGAGAACGAACTGCCATTGCTGGGTCATTCAGTACAATATGCGCTGTCTTTCCAACTGAAACTGCCGCGCGGTATATACCGATTGCCGCTCCAAGCGAATCCACGTCCGTCATCTTATGTCCCATAACCAGAATATAATCGCTGGTCATCATATATTCTCTCAGCGCCTCCGCCTTTACACGAGCCTTCACGCGGGTATTCTTTGATGTCATCTCGCGCTTGCCGCCATAATAGGTAATGCCGTTACAGTCCTTGATAACCGCTTGGTCGCCGCCCCTTGCAAGCGCCTGATCAATGGCGGTCCTTGCATAGTTATAACTCTGGCTGTACCCTTCCTTGCTGATTCCAAGGCCAATACCCAGCGTTGCCGGAATTGTATTTCCGACATTTACGGATTTAACATCTTCGAGAAGTGAAAATCTGTCTTCCTCTAATAATTTGAAATACCGCTTGGCGACTACGATAAAATACTTATCTGTCTCTACCTTCTTAACAATACCGTTTACTTTAGAGAAATACTGATTGATCTTACGGTCGATCAGCGCAAGAAGCAGACTCTGCCTTACCTCTTCTACACTCTCAATTACCTCGTCGTAATTGTCAATGTAAATGAGTCCCGCCACCAGCCTTTGTTCCTCATTCGCCTGAATATACTCATTCAGCTCTGTCACATCCTCCAGAAAAACGGCAATAAAATATTCCGATTCAACAGGAATCTTCACCGACATCTGCATACCGCCCGCTTCTTTTACTGGAATCTTACGAAGCTTTGCCAGATACTCCCTCTCTTCAAACTGGACTTCAACTTCCGTATGCTGGCCTTCCTCTTTTGGAAAAATCCCCCGGTTGATCTCCTTCATATATTTTGACAGATTCACATCCTGCTTATTTCTGTCCCCAAGAATCTCTTCAAATTCATCATTCATCCAGAGCACTTTCCCTGTCTCCAGTAAAATGGCATATGGAATATCCAGCTCCTTCAAAAGCCGGTTCTGCATAGCGCCGTATTGCGCCGCAAATTCCACCAAAGCGCGCATAAGCGTTGACTTGTTATAATAATACAAAAATCCGGTAACAATCAGATAAAGCAGCACGCATGCCGCCATCAGCATCCCGGCCTTGCGGTCTGTATAATAGATCCATCCAGTCATAGCAATCAGAATAACCGTCATGGCCATCGGCCACTGCATGTATAACTTCAGCGCTCCCTTTAGGTGTATATCCTGCCTCTCGCTCATAATTGCTCCTCCATTGCGCCCACTTACGCCACTATGCATCCATTATACTACCTTTTCTATAGAAAGGGAAGATAATAAATTTTATACATAAAGAAGGCGCCGCGGTAAACTATTCCAAATACCGCAGCGCCCTGTCTTTTAAAACAAAATATTAAGCTCCATAACCGTCCGGATTCTGCGACTGCCATTTCCATGAATCCGCACACATCTCATCCAATCCTCTCTCTGCCTTCCAGCCCAGCACTTTCGCCGCCTTGGCCGGATCCGCATAGCACATAGCAATATCACCCTCACGCCTCGGCTGGATCTCATAAGGAATATCCTTTCCGCATGCCTTAGAGAATGCCTTGACCATATCAAGCACCGAATATCCTACGCCTGTTCCCAAATTAATAATATCCAGTCCCGGATTTGTGAAAATATAGTTGATCGCCTTTACATGGCCCACCGCAAGATCTACTACATGGATATAATCCCTCACGCCGGTTCCGTCCGGGGTATCGTAATCATTTCCAAACACACCCAGTTTCTCGCGCTTTCCAACTGCCACCTGAGAAATATACGGCATCAGATTATTCGGAATCCCCTTGGGATCCTCTCCAATCCGTCCGCTTTCATGAGCGCCTACCGGATTGAAATAGCGGAGAAGAATCACATTCCATTCCGGATGCGCCTTCTGAAGGTCTGACATAATCTGTTCCATCATGGATTTGGTCCATCCGTATGGATTCGTACACTGACCCTTCGGGCACTCCTCCGTAATCGGAATCACCTCCGGATCTCCATACACTGTCGCCGAAGAGCTGAATACAATATTCTTTGTTCCCGTCTCATTCATCACCTTAAGAAGGGTCAGCGTTCCAGTGATATTGTTATGATAATACTCCAGCGGCTTTCTGACTGACTCGCCAACCGCCTTCAATGCCGCACAGTGAATTACGGCGTCAATCTTCTCAGCCTCAAACATACTGCGAAGCTTGTCTTCATCCAGAATATCCCCCTCATAAAATGTAATCTTCTTCCCGGTCAGTTCCTCCACTCTGCGCAGAGACTCCTTAGAAGAATTGTACAAATTATCATACACTACAACCTCATAGCCTTCATTCAGCAATTCCAGAGCCGTATGGCTACCAATATAGCCCGCTCCTCCTGTAATCAATACAGCCATTGTATCCTGCCTCCTTGTATACAAATAATATATGTTCCCAATAAAAATATATCACTTTTACCAAACGGAATCAACCTGCTATACGCTCAGAAAAAATGCAGATTCTTTTTTAGTTCCACAAATGCTGTGGATAAATGCCCTCTTCCTTCATTCTCTGAATCGCGGAGGATACCATTGGCATATCTTCTTTATAAGTAATACCGTACCATTTGTCATGGGACTTCAGTACGGTCACCGACGCCTTGTCTGCTTCCACCAGTCTGCTTACAACAGCCGGAAGGAAATATTCACATTTCTTAGGATTCGTCTTGATTCCCTCATCTAAAAATGCCGGGAACCCATTTCGTATCTCCTCTAAAATACTTCTGGTAAATCCCCACATATTCAGTGAAACAATCGTATCCGCCGGAAGGGATGTCCATGTCTGTCCGTCATCCTCTGTAAAAGCAATGCCGCCCTCCCGCTTCTCAATCCGGGTTCTCTCTGTGACAGAAACCAGCTCCTTCTTTTCATTTGTTACACAGATTCCTCTCGAAACATAACCGTTATCCGTCATCGTATTTCCCAGAAGATATCCTACCATAGTATAACGGTATTTTTCATCATCCTGATGGGTGGTCAGATACTCATAGATCAGACGGAAAGCCTCTACCCCGTAATAATCATCTGCGTTAATCACTGCAAAGGGTCCGTCTACCTGATCGATACAGCTTAACACCGCATGGGCGGTTCCCCAAGGCTTTACTCTTCCCTCCGGGATCTGATACCCTTCCGGAAGATTATCAAGCTTCTGATACGCATAGCTCACTTCCATATACTCGGACACCCTGTCCCCAATTGCCTCACGGAAATCCGGCTCATTTTCTTCCTTGATAATAAATACCGCCTTCTCAAAGCCTGCCCGCTTTGCGTCATACATGGAAAAATCCATGATGATATGGCCGTCCTTATCTACCGGGTCGATCTGCTTGAGCCCTCCGTATCTGCTTCCCATACCTGCCGCCATAATTACTAATACTGGTTTATTCATACACTACCTCCTATATCGGCTCGCTTCTGCCCTGTTGCAGAGAGCGCAATGCCCAGTCCTCTCATCCGGCTCTATCCCTTAAGGACACGCGCCAGAATCTCTATGCCCCTGTCTATTTCCTCATAGCTGATGATAAGAGGCGGGAGGAAACGAAGCTTTGTCTTAGCTGTCAGTACCAAAAGTCCCTCTTCCACACATTTTCCCGCTATCTCTCCTGCCGCAAGGCCCTCCTCCAGCTCTGCTCCCAGCATAAGGCCCAGTCCCGTAACCGACTTGATCCGGGGGATTTCCAACAGTTTTTTCCTCATATATTCGGATTTGTTTCTTACCGTTTCCAGAAATTCAGGTTTCATCACCTGATCCAGTACATAAGACGCGCCCGCGCAGGACACAGGGTTTCCGCCAAATGTAGAACCGTGCTGGCCGAAGCCTAACACATCACTAGTCTTCTCATTCATCATCACCGCGCCAAGGGGAAGTCCGCCGCCGATTCCCTTGGCAAGGGATACAACATCCGGCTCCACGCCAAACTGCTCATAACACAGGAATGTGCCTGTACGGCCGATTCCCGTCTGAACCTCATCTATTGCAAAAACCAGATCCCTTTCCTTGCAGAGACGCGCAGCTTCTTTCACAAATTCAGCGTCTACCGGAACCACGCCGCCTTCTCCCTGGATCAGTTCAATCATGATTCCGCATACTGTTTCATCGACTGCATTTTTTAACCCTTCTATGTCCCCGGCGTCTACGAATTTAAACCCTTCTGTAAACGGAAAGAAAAACTGATGAAAGGAATCCTGCCCTGTTGCAGACAGCGTTGTAATGGTCCGCCCATGAAATGAATTATTCAGGGTAATCACCGTGTTACACTGTTCGCCATGCTTTTCTATTCCGTATTTCCTTGCGACCTTAAGAGCTCCTTCATTCGCCTCCGCGCCGGAATTTCCAAAAAAGACTTTCGAAAAGCCTGTGTACCGGCATAGCTTCTCAGCAACCTCCGTATCCGGCTGCGTACTGTAAAGATTCGACACATGCTGCAGCTTATGCGCCTGCGCCGCTACTGCATCCGCCCAGCCCTTATCCGCATATCCAAGACAATTCACGCCGATGCCGCTGGTAAAATCTATGTATTCCTTTCCCTCCGGGTCACGGGCCACAACCCCCTCGCCCACCGTAAGGGCAATCGGAAAACGTTTATAAGTATTCGCAATATATTTACTGTCCTTCTTCTGGATATCAATTGAATTCATCATGCATACCTCCCTGTTTACCTGAAATTATAACACGTATGGTACAGCCTATCAAGCACACATCGGTTCTATAATTTGCACAATCCGTCAATAGATATCGTTCGCAGCGGCTTTTTTTGGCATTGACTGGTTTTCAATTTTTGGGGACCTGCACCTCATCTCTCTGCGCCGACTTTCACGTCCAGAGCCTGCCTGACGGAAATAATCTCCGGCTGGTTTTCTTTATATGCTGCCTGTGCTCTGGCTCGCTTTACTTTCATTGCCTCCGGGGTTGACTCTGCTTCCATGCGGGTCATTTCCCGCTCATTCCTGATCTTGGCCAGTTCCAGAGCCGCATGGTCTTTTCGTATCTTCTCTGCTTCTGCCTCTTTCTCCGTACTGCCAGGCTCCTTCGGCTCAGCGTCCTTGGTTTCATCTGTTTCAGTCTCTTCGGTCTCTTCTGACGGTTCCTCGATGCCAAGTTCTGCTTTCTTCGCTTCTTCCAGATCCTTTTCCGCCTTTGCTTTTTCCGCCTCTGTCGGCAGAGCCGCGTATCTGCCGCTCTCTACAAATTCCTGCGTAGAGGTCTCAAGAGCCATATGCTTATAATGCTCCTGCATAATCAGTTCAAATTTCTTCTCTTCCGGAATAACCGGATTATTCATAATGCTGTTAACTGCATTTAGAGATGTAGCCGTATGAGTCATCCTAACACGCTGGACTTCCTCCTTGGTCTTACATCTCTTCAGCTCCTTCTCATAATTCTCCTGCTCCGCTTCCATGGCTTTTATCTTCTGGTATTTCTGCGGATCCGTCTTCTGCAGGTAATCCATCTCTTCGGCCGTCAGTTTCTTACCGCTCTGAAGCTTTAAGTCAATCTGTGCGGAAAGCTTAGACGAACCGTCCTTCCTCGACTTGCGGATCTCTTCCGCCTGCTGTCTTACCGGATCGCCAAGCTTCGTGCTGCCATCTGCTGTAAAATCTCCTGTGGTTTTCTTCTTCTGCCACTTCATCTGCATCTCTAAGTTCTTTGTGTAGCTGCCCATACTTTGCACTGTAAAGAAATTCACTCGGGCCACCTCCTCTTTATTTATTCCGCTCGCCCAACGCTTATATAACAAATATCGGCAGATATGAAATATAAATAACCTGCGCACCCAAAAAGAGCCTCCGGATACTTCCGTATCCAGAGACTCTTACTTTCACGCTATATTCTGTCTGTTACTTATTCCTGAACATACGGCATCAACGCAATGTGTCTTGCTCTCTTAATAGCTACCGTCAGGGCTCTCTGATGCTTTGCGCAGTTACCGGTAATTCTTCTTGGAAGAATCTTTCCTCTCTCAGAGATATACTTTCTCAGCTTTGCTACATCCTTGTAATCGATCTCGTTATTCTCTTTGCCACAGAATACACATACTTTTTTTCTTCTGCGTCCGCCGCCTCTTCTCTTGAAGCCGCCTTCCGGACGATTGCCTTTATCGTAAGCCATGATGCTTTCCCTCCTAAATACTTTTTTCTAGTTGAATGGTAATTCTTCATCTATTCCATCCGGGATATTCATGAAGCCGTCGCCTGCCGGTGCGCTTGGCGCCGGTGCTGGTGCCGCCTGATAACCGCCGCTCATATGCGACTCGCTTGCTGCTTTGCTCTCCGCAAATTCCTGATCCTCTACCACCACGTCGGTAGTATAGACCCTCTGACCATCCCTGTTGGTATAGCTTCCGGTCTGAATGCGCCCCGTAACAACAATCTTCAGTCCTTGGCGCAGATATTTCTCAGCAAACTCAGCGCTTCTTCCAAATGCCACACATCCTATAAAATCCGCGGTCTGTTCCCCATCATTATTACGCCGGAATCTTCTGTCTACCGCAAGCGTATATCTTGCCACAGCAGTCGCACTCTCTCCTGCGGAATAGCGAACCTCCGGGTCTCTAGTCAGACGTCCCATCAAAATTACTTTATTCATTCTTTTCCCTCTCTTCTTCTATGCCTCGTCTTTCACGCATAAATATCTGAGCACGTTGTCCATGATGCGAATTCTCTGTTCTACTTCGCCTGGAACTGATGCGTCAGATTCGAAGTGGATGAAGTAATAATATGCTTCTTTCATCTTTTGAATTTCGTAAGCCAGTCTTCTCTTACCCCATTCATCAACGTCCGTCACATTGCCACCGAAACGGGTAATTAATGCTTTTACCTTTTCGATTACCTGTGCTCTCT
>CAJUTH010000013.1 GCA_910589275.1 uncultured Dorea sp. | reverse complement strand
CAATTATAGAGGGATTCAGGAGATTAGAAAATCCGCAGGAATATTTGGCGCTTACGTTATATCGGTCATCATGCATGATATAGGGATGTTCATAGATTCAGCGGGATTAAGTAAGCTGCTATATGGGGGAATATTCTGAACGAAAAACAAGAAAGCTGGATAAGTGTACTTGGAGAGAAGCGTGGATAAGCTATCTTCAGGCAATTGAGAGGAGTTCTGATAAGAAGTTAAGGAAGATATTCGGCGAGGCCGGCTGTCCTGAAGAGCTGCCTTTTAAAGAGACGGCGATAACAGAGGAAAATCTATTGTTATACGGAGAATTTTTGCGGCAGAATCACGGAAGGCTTGCCTTTGAAATTATTAAATACGGATTTCCGGGCAGCGTAGATTTGGATGTTTTCAGAAAAACAGAAATAGATGATGAAATAAGGGATATTATTGCTATTGCAGCTAGAAGTCATACAATCGCATTGCGGCAGGCAGTACCATATTTAGAAGGGCATTATACTCCGGCGGCAGAACCGAAAAATATTAAGATTTTTTATTTAATGTCATTGCTTTGGATGGCGGATTATCTGGATGCCGGTTATGACAGGGCGCCGCATGTGATCGAACTGATGAGAGGGATCCGGTCTGAGGTATCAGCCGGGGAATTTTCATGGAATCAAGTAATTGATTATGATGACTATTCTTGGAGATTGGAATCAGAAACATTGATTATACATGCAAATCCCAGATGCAGCAGCCAATTTTTAAAAATAGAGAACTGGCTGAATGAATTGCAGAAAGAGTTGGATTTATGCTGGGCGGTTCTCGGTGAATTTTACACGGGGAAATCTCCCTTAGAGCTTACGATAAGAAGAGTTAACTCTAATATTCTATTAGAGAATACAAGAAAACGTTTTGAAGAACGTTTTGTAACAAGAAGAGCTGTTCTGGATACAAATCCGGACATTTTAAAATTATTGATACATCCATTGTATGACGAGGATGCAAAATACGGAGTCCGGGAGCTTTTGCAAAATGCTGTGGATGCATGTAATGAAAGGGAAGAGATTGAAAGACGGAATGGCAATACACTGTATTTTCCCAAAATTCAAGTGGAGATAAATCGTGATAAACAGGAAATTTCAGTTTTAGATAATGGAACGGGTATGACGGCGGATATTATTATCAATTACTTTTTAATATCCGGAGCATCTTTTAGAAATAGTGAAATTTGGGAGAAAAATTATATAAGAAACGGGGAATCGGTTATTGCCAGAAGCGGAAAATTTGGAATAGGCGTACTGTCGGCGTTTTTGCTGGGGAATTATGTAGAGGTGACCACCAGACATTTGAGCGAAGACTTGGGATATAGCTTTGGAATTGAGATTGGAAGAGAAAATATTAATATTGAACGGACCGAAGCGCCGATAGGAACGAAGCTGATGGTCAAATCATCGGCGGAGATTCTGGATGAGATAGTTTCAGGTACAGAATACCCTAAATGGACTGATTGGTATTGCTTTCAAAACCCTAATATCGAATATATTTTGGATGGACAGGTAATCTATCATGAGGAAGAGTATGTTCCAAATATAGATGAGGAATTTGAAGGATGGTATTTGCTGGAGGGGACGGAATATGCAAGTTATAAATGGAGTTACGACGCAAAACATCTCTCTGGGATTAATGCATTCTGTAATGGAATTCCTGTGACGCAGGGAACGGTTTTGAATGCCGCAAAATATGGATTTCCGTTAAAAACGCCGATTATATCAATTGTAGATTACAATAATAAAGTACATATTAATTTATCCAGAAATCAGCTTACAAGTTTTCCGGCTGAGAAAGAATTTGTTAGAGAAGGATATAAATATGCAATTATGCGGCTGCTGGAGGAAGAATTTAAAAGTATCGGCTATTCTTGCAGTCAAGCGCTGCGAAAAGGCTTTGTATACAGTGAAAGACTTAATATAGAAGGAAACAGTTCGGTACATGCTTCGCAATTTCTTTTTGCGGAGGACGGATATACCCTAATGTCTCCAGCTTTTTTGAGGCATTCGAAAGTAAAAGAACTGCTTTTAGTGTGTGTGGAATCCAATAGGATAGAGGAATTTGCGCCGCAGTCGGCATCTATTCCGATATGGCTGTGTGAAATCGGGACATATCGCAGAAGAAGTTTCTTTTGCAGAGCATTTACATCAATATTTGAAGAAGAAGGGATTCGTGAGAAAGCGGTTCAATTTATAGTTGAAAAGCAGTTTTATGATACAGAATTGGAAGGTTATTTTATTACTCAAAAGCTTACGGAAAAAATGAAATTGCGCGGGCTTAATGGAGGAATCTATAATTTTAGTCTTGATGAAGGTATGAGTGAGGCGGCACTGGAAATGAATTGGGAAGAATTGATGGAACAGGGAGCAATAGCGGTGATTCGATATCAATTAGATTATTCAGAAAATCTTAATTTGATGGGACAACTGCTGGAAATATATCTCAAGGACGTTACATGGCTTCCCTATAAAAGCTTTACAGATATATCTATAATGAATTATAATTCGGGTAAGGAGATATGACGATTTGGCGGGTTCAAGGAAGAATGCATAGTTTTTTATCATAAATTGAAAGGGATTTACCAAGGATGAATGAATTACAAAAGAGCGTACGAAAACGAAGAATCGTTTTTAAAAAGGCAATATTGGTTATGATTTATCTGGTTATTCTTTTTTTCGTTTATGTAGGAATTTCAGCATATGTGTCATTGAATACAATAGCGCTGTTTTTAGGTACAGTTATTTTTATGTCTATCACGCTGCCGCGCCTATTTGGTTACGTTCAGCGCTCCTACCATTGCGTCCCATATTTTAATGAGATATTTACGAAAAAGGAATTGGAGGATCTGTTTGAACAAGAGATGTTTTCTGATATTGTTTTTCTAAAGGAAAATGGTATGAGTATTGTAGATATCGCAGAAAGCGAACACTGGTTAAGGTTTAACTGGCAGTATATATCGAAAGAGTTGACGATAATGGGAAAAATGGAAACCAATGTACTTAGATATAGAAGACGCCAGGAAGACAGTGCGTTAAATGTTTTCAATCGAGGGAGGGATAATAGTGTGGTATGATGCGGTAAAGAAATCATTCTTTAAAATGATAAATAGAGGGACGAGAAAGAGGATTAATATAGATATTCCGCATTTCTACTGTTTGGAATACATAGAAAATGAAAAGAGGATGTATGTAGATATTGATTTTAGGGAACCTAAAATTTATATTGGAAAATCCCTTATAAAAAAGTGGGAACCGCCCTACGAGTCAGAAGAAATCACAGAAGAAATGAGAGAAGAGATTTATAAGAATATCAAAAAATACTTATTGGATAGATTTTCATCACAGGATATATTAGAAATATATTAAATTTGGTAAAGCTTAGTTTGTATAGGGAAACATGGCTAAATGATTATCTTAGGAAGGATATTGTGGGATTAATGGAGAAGTAACAGAGGATGAAAGATTTTATTATCATTTATTTAGGAGTTTTCTTTATGGGCAGCGGGTTAATGTGGCATGGTATAAAATATAACAGGATACCCGGAATTAAACTGCCCTTATTTTTCCGAATATGTTTTTTTACGCTATTCATACAAAACGCAAAGAAAGAAGCTCCGGTATATAAGATATTAGTGCAGGTATATTATCAAGTGGGAAACTTGTATCTGGTGGTGAGCGGTCAGGCATTGGAATTGCCAAAGCAAAGAATATTGATGATGAGTTATTATTGTCTGGTGTTTTTTACATGGCTGGCAGATTATATAGTTTTAAAGTACTTTGATAAAAACAGGAATGAAAGTATAGTCTTTGAAATGCTTCACTGTCAGATCATAGATAATGTATTGATTATAATCCAGTCCTCTGCAAACAGATTTATCGCGGTCAATGATATAAAAGAGATCCGACTAGAATATCGGGAAGAGAAGCTTCAATTAATTATTGCAAAAGAAAAAGAACAATACCGTATAGATATTGATGAGGAATGGGACTTCGTTATGGAAGAATATGCGCAGTTTAAACAGATTCTGCTGGGGATGAATCCTTTGTTGAGAATATATAGAGAGCAGCAAGGAGCAAAAAACGGTTTGTTAACGTAAGAATTGAGTTACTTCCGGAAAAAATAGAATAAATTTATAATATGTTTACCCAGCAGCCGATAAGACGGTCATACTATCTGCTTCTAGTCTTGTGGAAAGGGATGGTAAACAGTCATATTAGCCAGAAACGGCAAAGAAAAAAATAGCCGCCCTGATCTCTGGTAAGATTAGGCGGCCATCTCTGATAGTTAGAGATTTTGTGAAACATAAAGATTAAAAGCATTTTTTATGTATCAAATATTATTTTACACTTGTTTAATTCTATGCAGCAAATAGATATGTATCCCGCCTCTTTTGCCCGTCTGCAAAATGCTTTGGCCAATTCTTGTATAAGTTCTTCTGTAACTTTGACTCCCTTTGATTCTGCGTATCGGACAGAACTGTCGCTGTATTTGAAGCATAAAGGAAATGCAAAATCAAATTCTTCTATCGTTTCTATGCAGAATTCTGCTTCTTTTTTTGCCATTTCCGTTGTATAGGCATATGATATCCAGTACGCGCCGCAAGGGATGTCAAGCATGTTGCAGAATTCCGCATTTTTTCGAAATTGCAAATCGATGCTGCCGCTGCCATATCCTGCGCAAAGCATCGCAAATCTTAAACCGCGCTCTTTCAGCCGATGCCATTCCATATTCCCGTCCATTTCATTTACGTCTACTCCAAAAAACACTAGTACACACTCCCATTAGTTTCTTTCCTTTATTTTATGCTTTTACTAAAGTAATGTGACTGCAAAAGTGTCTATTTTTGTCGAAATATATCGTATATTGTAGAAGATTACCAAATTCTATTCTATCGGTTTATGATTTAATTGTACTCATCAAATATTACTATAGAAAGGAGTCGTTTATAACAAAAATATGAAGGAGATACAATATCTTATACGTTCTCTCGGTATAGGCGGTAATTATCAAGGTTATCGATATTTAACTTATGCGGTTTATCTTTGTCTTGAAAATGAAGACTATCTGTTAAGTGTTAGTAAACTTCTCTATCCAGAAATTGCTGAGACATTTCAGACCACAGCTTACAGCGTTGAACGAAATCTTCGGACGGTAGTAAATGTATGCTGGGAACGCGGAAATCGTATGTTGTTAGAAGACATCTCTTTTTATCCTCTCTTGGATAAGCCTACGACCGGAGAATTTTTGGATATTGTGAGTGGATACTTACGCCAAAATTCCGTTTATTAACGGACATTTCCGATTTTCTTAAGCTGTTTTTAAGAAATTTTCTATTTCTTTTAGAGAAACAACATACTTTTGTCATAATTTACTTATATAATAGCTTTAGATAGTTGATAGTGCATCAGCTATCTCCCCCTCATAAAGTAAAACACCAAATAGACTTTGGTGCCGCACTTTACTCTCATTCCTTTAGATAACTATAACAACAACGGAGACCCGCAAGCCGCAAGGTAAGCGGGTTTTCGCTGTTTATAGCGTTTGTCCGAAACACCTCTCGGTCAAATCTCGGACAGTTCGTGGACAGTTTTTTCTAAAGAAATTTCTGCATTTATCATATGTTTTCGTGTTTGTCGTTAAATAATATTCTGATATAGATTTTGTAATTTATCCATTTCTAGATACAAAAAAGGCTGGAAAAGCCTATAAATACGTTTTTAAATCTTTAATGTTTCTTAAGGATTTTTACTACTTGGACTTAAAAAATGCCTGCTATTATATATCCCATAAGGGCATGGAGGAGAATAGGCTTGCAGGGGATTGCGCCCAGCGCAAGAATACTTTATAGTAGAAGGGAGGTGATGGAGATGTCAAGAATATTGGTATGTGATGATGACAAAGAAATAGTTGAGGCAATTGAGATATATCTGACCCAGGAGGGCTATGAGATTAGTAAGGCCTATGACGGGGAGGAAGCGCTTCAGAAGCTGAAGGAGGAAAAAATAGACCTTCTTGTGATTGACGTTATGATGCCGAAGCTGGACGGTATTCGCGCAACTCTGAAAATTCGGGAAAAGAATAATATGCCGATTATTATTTTATCGGCTAAATCTGAGGATGCAGATAAGATTCTAGGACTTAATATCGGTGCGGATGATTATATTACAAAGCCTTTTAATCCCTTAGAGCTGGTAGCTAGAGTAAAATCCCAGATTCGCAGGTATACTCAGCTTGGAAGTATGTCCGGCACGATGACGGACGAAGCGGTGTACAGTACCGGCGGCCTGTCCATCAACGATGACTTGAAGGAAGTAACGGTGGACGGAGAGCCGGTGAAGCTGACGCCGATCGAATATAATATATTATTACTGCTGGTGAAAAATCAGGGACGGGTATTTTCCATCGAGCAGATTTATGAGAGCATTTGGAATGAGGAGGCGCTCGGCGCAGATAATACTGTAGCGGTGCATATCCGGCACATTCGGGAAAAGATAGAGATTAACCCAAAGGAGCCAAGATACCTGAAGGTGGTCTGGGGAGTAGGCTATAAGGTGGAAAAGCTCTGATTCTAAGGAGGCGCCGTTATTTTAAGCGGCAGAATGGAGTAAAAATGAGTAGAAAATGGTATAGAGGGAAGCTGGTGAAAGGGATTTTGGCGGCATTTGCACATGTACTCGCGGTTCTTCTTATCATCAGTATGTTATGGATATGGGCCTGTCCCAGTGCGGCGGAGGATGCACTGGAAGGGAAGCATGTAGAATATGAGGACTCAGAAGTTCTGAGTTCTCTTATGTTTTCAGACACCTTGAAGATTCTGCGTGCGGTTCGGATTAAGGAAAATTTAGAAAAAGACGGCGTTTATGACGAAGACAAGGTAGTGGATATTGCGCAGTATTTAGAAAATGGAGTTATAGACGGCAGCAAAGAATCCGGCCTTGCTTATACGCTGGGGGAATTAAAGGATTGGGCGGAAGCATACTGCCAATATGACCTGGTAGACAGCGGGGACTATGGCACATCGGCGGAGGATCCGGTTATTGTTGGGCAGAAACCGGATAAAACCTATGAATATTTTCGTTACAGCGAACTGAGAAAGAAAATTGACGAGGGAGAGTTTCGTTTTGTGATGGAGACGGAGGATATGACGGCATATGATATCCTTCAGGAATTAAAGAATGGAAATTGGTATGAGAGAAATGCGAACTACAACTCATATGCGCTGCTGGATTCTGACAATAATGTACGCTTGATCGACTGTTGGAATTACGACGGTTTTTGGATTGAAGAACGGTTTGCGCCGATAGAGGCTGAAAGTGTTCTTGAGATTGCAAATAAAAATCCGGAATGGAATGGGAAGCTGGAAAAGGCATATCAGGAAATATCAACTGTACTGGAAATAATAAATGAAGATTTTGAGATATACAATGATACTTTGGAAGAATATGAAGAGGGAAATGCGAATCTGGTATACTTGCTTGTGGATAAAGCATCGAAGAAAGTGTATACCAATCGCGAGGAATATGAAGATTATTCATCCATGGAGAAGAATATTAAGGCGGTAAAAAATATAGGAAGATATGCGGTAATTATGCCAAAGCTATCTGATTTTGAGAGCAATCTGACTGAGGTTTATTCAGATGAATGGAATCATGGGATAAAAGCAGGAACGACTGCAGAAGATTATGTGTTTGCAGTCGCGCTGGATACCAGTTATCCGATTCGGGATAAGTATTTTTATGAAAAACAAACATATGAGAGATTCTCAGGAAAGGCCGGTTTTATGCTAAAGTTAAGTATCGGAGCAGCTATTTTTCTTTTAGGAACGATTATCTGGCTTACGGCCGTAGCGGGAAGAAGGCCGGAGGATGAAGAACTGCACTGTAATGTATTTGACAGGTGGAAGACGGAATTGGCGGCGGCGCTTGTGATCGGCATCTGGTTTGTCTGTATGTTAGTCCTTGGGAGTGCGGTTAATGGACTGGGAAGTACGCAGCATATGTATTATACAACGTCCGGCTCGGTCTATTACTCTTTAGAAGGACTTGATGAAAATGTTTTGATTATCTGCGGAGTGATGGGATTTGTGACCTGTTCGATGTTTCTGATAGGGTATCTGAGCCTTGTCCGCAGATTGAAGGCAGGGGTAGTGTGGAAGAACAGTCTTCTTAGGCTGGTGATGATTTATGGGTGGAAGTTTATATGCCATATACCAATTGTGTGGAAATATATTTTATTCTTCGCTTTGTTTGTAGTCAGCCAGATGCTTTTGTTTATGACAAGGATTTTTATATTTGATGTGATCGGTCTTGCGGCGGACGTGGCGGCGCTTGTCTATATTGTGCAGCAGGCAGTTGGGAGGAAACGGCTCAGCGAAGGTGTTATGCGTATTTCCAGCGGCGAGTTGGACTACAAGATTCCGTTAGGAGGTTTGACAGGCGAGCAGCTAGATCTGGCGGAGCGGGTGAATAATATTGGAGCGGGTCTGGACGCGGCTGTGGAAGCCAGCATTAAGAATGAGAGGCTGAAGACGGATCTGATTACCAATGTGTCTCACGACATTAAAACGCCGCTGACTTCTATAATTAATTATATTGATCTTTTGAAACGGGAAAATATTGAGGACGAGAAAATTCAGGGTTATCTGGATGTGCTGGAATCCAAGGCTCAGAGGCTGAAGATTTTAACTGAGGATGTGGTAGAGGCTTCGAAGGTAAGTTCCGGTAATGTTACGCTGGAGTGTATGAATCTGAATCTGGTAGAAATGGTTCAGCAGACCAGCGGAGAGTTTTCAGAAAAATTTGAAAACAAAGGACTTACGGAGGTTATGAATCTGCCGGAAGAGCCTGCGGTCATATGGGCGGATGGCAGAAGAATGTGGCGGATCTTGGAAAATGTTTATAACAATGTGGCAAAATATGCGTTGGAGGGAACCCGTGTTTATTCCGATCTAAGACAGACAGAGGAAAATGTAATATTTTCTTTGAAAAATATTTCAGAACAGCCGTTGAATATTAGCGCCGATGAGCTGACGGAGAGATTTATCCGGGGGGACGTGTCCCGCAGCACGGAGGGAAGCGGTTTGGGACTGTCCATTGCCAAAAATCTGGCATCCCTTATGGGCGGGAAATTTGAATTGTATCTGGATGGAGATCTATTCCGGGTAACAATTACATTTCCGCGAGTGAACAAGATATAACAGATTCTTCTATTTACTATGGAGATAAAATCATATATAATATCTGCATGGAGAATTTAAGAATAGTATTAAAAGAGAACTTGAATATAAATTTTATATCGGCTGTTTTAAGCGGACCGAGAGAAAAAGATGGGATTCTGAAGGTAAAAGTGCGTCCTCTGCTAAAGAAGGACACACTTTTCTTTCAGTTAGAGATTTTCCGAGGAAATCAGGCGTTTCACAAGAATCTGGAGGCAGACGCTGCGACGGAAGAGATTCTAGCGCTTATGGGCGGGATGAAGCAGCTTCAGATGGAGACGAAGGAGTATACGTATTCTGTTTTAGCCAGCAGAAAAGGAAAGATTACTATTAAGAAGAAGCAGAGGAAAACGCCGGTAAAGATGGTGAATCTTCAGCATAACCGGAAGAAAAAATATATTTTGGAGGAGGGCAGGCCGGCGCCTTTTCTGGTTGATCTGGGAGTTATGACCGAGAACGGAAAGGTGGTAAGCCAGAGATTTGATAAATTTCGGCAGATTAACCGTTTTCTGGAATTTGTAGAGGATGTTCTTCCGGAGCTTCCAAGGGACAGGGAGCTTACTATTATTGATTTCGGGTGCGGAAAATCTTATCTGACCTTTGCTATGTATTATTATCTGCATGAACTGAAGCAGTATGATATCCGTATGATCGGACTGGATCTTAAGACAGAGGTTATCCGGCACTGTAATAGACTGTGTGAGCGTTATGGGTATGAGAAGCTTAAGTTTATGGAAGGAAATATTGCGGAATATACAGGCGTAGATGCTGTGGATATGGTAGTGACGCTCCATGCCTGCGATACGGCTACGGATTATGCCCTTGCGAAAGCAGCGGGCTGGAATGCGAAGGTTATTTTGTCAGTTCCCTGCTGTCAGCATGAGGTAAACGGGCAGATTTCAAGCGATGTGTTGGCACCCGTATTGGAATATGGGCTGATCAAAGAACGGATGGCGGCGCTGATAACGGACGCTATGCGTGCACAATATCTGGAGGGCGCAGGATACCGTACCCAGATTCTGGAGTTTATCGATATGGAGCATACGCCGAAAAATATATTAATCCGGGCGGTAAAGACCGGAAAACGAAAGGAAAACAAAAAAGCGGTTTGCGCGTGTGAGGAGGCGCTGCATATCTCACCGCTGCTCGGACGCCTTTTGAACGGCGGAAACGGACAGGATTTTGCAGAAGATGAGGGATAACAGCAGACCGGGAAGAACCGGTTGAAGGACAGGAGCTGATTAGATAGATGAAGAAAAAGTTGACGCATGTGGGGACGCTGGCGGTAATATTTATACTGGCTGTCTTTTACTTTGAATATATGACCAGCAAAGGCAATGATAATATGATGGCGGATATTGGAAATGCAACACTTCCCAGGGTTTATTTTTCCGTGGAAGGGTACAGGCTGAATCCAATGAACGGCTATACCCGCGAGATGGATATTAGCAGTATGCGCGATAGTATTACACCGGTAACAAACAATCAGCTTTCCATGAATATGGAAGCGGAGGACAGAAAGGTTTCTTCGGTTGATTACACGGTATATTCACTTGATGGTGAAACAGTGCTTTATGAGAACAAGCTGTCGTCTGCATCAGAGCAGATGACATTGACGTTTAAAGAAGGAATTTTGGCCCAGGAGCGGGTTTTAGCGGTGACGCTTCATTCAAATACAGGGGATATTTATTATTATACGAGGGTGGTGACGCCTACAGAATTTAATCTGACATCCTGTCTGGATTATGTGTATAACTTTCATGAGAATGTATTGGGAAAGAAGGAAAATACAGGAGTGGGGGCGGCCTTGGAGCCTAATGACGAGGGAGATAACAGTACGTTTTCTCATGCGACGATCCACTCTAGCTATAACCATGTGACGTGGGGGGAACTAGAGCCGCAGGTAACAGGAGAGGAGCGATGGAAAATCATAGAGACAAATGCCGCGTATACGTCGGTGCTTCTGGAGTATGAGGTAAGCTGTAAGGGAGAAGAAAATGAGACGGATCTTTATACGGTGAAGGAATTTTTCCGGGTCCGTATGGCGGAAGGCGTTATGTATCTGCTGAATTATGACCGCAGGGCGGAGCAGATTTTTGATGGGAGCCGGCAGGTGCTTAATGAAAAGGGACTGCTCCTTGGGGTTACATCTGCAGATGTTCCATATATGGTAAATTCAGAAGGAAATGTAGCGGCATTTGTTCAGGCAAATGAGTTATGGAGTTATAACCGTGATGCGGATGAGATTTCCTTAGTATTTAGTTTTCGTGATGTGGAAAATACAGATGTAAGGAGCAAGGTATCCGATCATAATATTCAGATTCTAAGTATGGATAATCAGGGCAGTACTACATTTGCAGTATCTGGGTATATGAACCGGGGAGCACATGAAGGACAGGTTGGAATAGACATATATTACTATGATATAGAAACAAATAGTATTGAAGAAAAGGCATTTATACCCAGCAATAAGTCTGCGGCAATTGCGGAAGAGGAATTTGGGAGATTTACATATTACAGTGAGAAGCGTGATTATCTTTATATGCTGGTAGGAGGAACGCTTTACGAGGTTGACGTGGACAAGAACTGGGATGAACCGATAGTTTCCGATTTGCGGGAAGGACAGTATGCCATATCCGAAAGCGGCCGCTGGGTGGCCTATCAGACTGGAGACAGTTTGGAGACGTCGGCGCAGGTAATTGTAAAGGACTTGGATACGGATGAGGAATACAAGGTAGAAGCGGTAGAGGGAGAAAGCGTGATACCGCTTGGATTTGTTGGCGATGATTTTGTGTCGGGACGGGCAAAACAATCAGAAGCTGGGAAAACGCTCAGCGGCGAAAAGGTGGCTCCCATGTACATAATTGAAATCCGCAATGCAGAAAATAAGCTGATAAAAAGTTATGATCCGGGCGGATATCGTGCGACAGGAGCAGAGATTGATAACGGGATGATAACGATTAACAGAGCCGTGAATCAAGATGGCATATATTCAGGGACAAATGCGGATTATATCACAAGCAGTGAGGAAAGAGAGGAAAGCAATATCACGCTGGAATCTTATGTCACGGATTTGAAGAAAATGCAGATGCGTCTAACGTTTATTGACGGCATTAAAGACAAAAATGCGAAGTTGTTGAAACCTAAGCAGGTTCTCCATGATAATCCGGCTCTGCCGGAATTTGAAGAAGAGGCGGAACGGGGTTACTGCGTATATGGGCTTGGAGAGATGCTGGGGCTCTATAAAGAAGCTGGGACTGCAATTCAGGAGGCAGACCGCGTAAGCGGCGTGGTGATTGCGCCAAACGGACAATATGTCTGGGAGAGAGGCAACCGTAATCTGATTTATCAGATTACGGGACAGGATGAATTATTTGCATACATACAGGAACAGTTACAGGCGGGAACGGCGCCGTTAGATATCGTTAACCAATTATCGGAAGATAAGGGAATGGAACTGACCGGCTGCAGTGTGGATCAGATAGCCTACTTAATTAACAAAGGTACTCCGGTAATCAGCGTGAGAAGCGGAGAACCGCCGCTTATTTTAACGGGATATGATGAGCATTCGGTGATTTATATTAACGTGGCGGACGGACAGATATTGTCGATGCCGAAAAACCAGATGGATCAGATTATGCTTCAGGAAGGAAATGAATATATAGGATATTTGCTGTAGGGGTTTCAGGCAGAAAGATAACGCCCTTTTTCTGTGGCTTGGACGGAAAAAGGGCGTTATCTTTGTATGTAAAGCTTATATTTGATATTTAAACAACAGCCGGTGATAGCGGCTCAGAGCGGTATAAAGGATCATTCCTAGGATACCGCAGGAGATTACTTCTCCGATACCGACCGTAAGCATCATAAAGGGAATTGGAAGATTGATCCCATAACCAAAACGCAGTACGAACGGTACGATAATTGTGTTGGCAGCGATAGGCGGGAGCGGACCCAATATAGGCTTCTGCTCTCTAAGGTAATAAGTAAGGGCCGCACCGAGTAAAGTTGCGGTACTGCCAAAGACAATATCCGGGAGAATAGCTCCGCCTAAAATATTGCCAATCAGGCATCCGATAAACAGCCCTGGTACCGCGGCTGGCGTAAACAGCGGCAGAATAGTGAGTGCTTCGGAAATACGTACCTGAATCTCGCCAAATGAGAATGGCGCAAACAGATAGGTCAGCACAACATAGATGGCAGCGATCATAGCTGCCTGAGTTAGAAAGTTTACATTCTTGTTTTTCATATTCAGTTCTCCTTTAGTTTTGTTTTACGTGTGGAAGGTCTCGAACACACGGCACATTTAACGGCGGTGACCGCCGGAAAGCCCTATAGACCTTGGTTTTTTGTGGGCTTTGCAACGAATATGAGTATAGCATGGATATGGGAGAAAATCAAGAAATGTCCAAAAGATGTTGAAAAGTACTTACGAAGTAATTGTGCCGGCGCAAAAATCTGAAAGCTTTTGCTGATCTTTGGCCTATCTTCCTCCATGTGTCATATACCTATGGTTAATTATCATAGGGAACATACTATAATATGTCTTCCGGTTGACAATTTAGAGCTTCGCATAGAGCAACTATAGAATCGGTTGTGATTCGTTTTAAATGATTTGGAAACAATAATATTTTGTTAAAGCTGTTGTTCAAGCTTACGATAGATTTTGAACACATCAGGGAAAATCACCTTTGCGCCACGTTTTGCTATAGCCAAAACATGGCGGGCATTCTTTTCTACATCAGCGGCTACTCTGTCATCAATTCTTATGGGGCAATTATTTTTATCAATATATGCAGTTAAATACTTTCTCGTCGCAGGACACATATTTTGGATTAGAAATGCTGTGTTTCTTCCAAGAACCGTGCCGAAACGAATTGTATTGCAATGTCCATATTTATTGATTTTATCTTGTTCTATTCGCTTGAATTTCTCGTATTTTGAAGAAATCGGAACAATCCAATAAATATCAGCTATTTTATAATCTTTAAATGCAAAAAAACAAGGGCGGCTATGCAGCGTTCCATTAATAATATCCTTATTTTGCATGAGTTTGTCATCTGGAAAATCTTGATAATACTGGTCTGATAGAAAATACAATTAGGCTTGTGGCATAAGAAAATCTCCTGCATATTATAAAAGTAATGCCCCGCTTTCTGACAGGGCATTACAAACATTTTAATCCCGAACATTTATAAGCCGCATATCGGGAAGCGAACACTATTTGTTATCCTGACCTTTTATAAGCCGCATATCAGGAAGCGAACACTATTTTAGAGGAATTTCTTCCCTACTATAGTAGTATTATACGGACAAAACGAATCTATGTCAATCAATCATTGAAAAAATTTCCACCTGTGCGGCATGTAGCTCCCAACCGCACAGGTGGAAAAATTTTGTGTTGTGTTTCGTTCTTGTTACTGTTTGTGTAGTGCTTTGCATTCGCTGCAAAGATATCCGGCGGAATGTCCTGACTGGCTTCCCATAACACGGAGGTTATAGACGGTTTCTATATAGGTATATAGAACGATAGTATGACTGCTTGTGCAAGCAACGGTATTCCCCGGGAGGAAGCTGCCTGCACAGGCACTTATTTTTAATTTCCGGTTGGGATATATGGGCGGATTGCTCCGGCTACATTGCTGATCGGCATTGTTTGAAGCCATACTCTTCCCGGCCCGGTAATTACTGTGTTGAAAAGGCCTTCCCCTCCAAAGAGAATGTTCTTCATTCCAGGAACGGACTGGATATCTATGCTGCAGGTTGCTTCCATAGCAGCCAGATGTCCGGTATCGATGACGATCTGCTGGCCTGGCTGCAGGCTGTATTCTATCACATGCCCGTCAAATTCTGCAAAGGCGATTCCCTGCCCGCTGATCCGCTGCATGATAAATCCTTCTCCGCCGAACAGGCCGGATCCTATTTTCTTGCGGAAATGAACGGAGAGGGTTACTCCTGCTTCGCTGGCAAGAAATGCTTTTTTCTGGAAAATCATATCGTTTCCGGGGGTGATGTGGAATGCCCGGATGGAACCCGGGAAGCTGGATGCAAATGCGATCATTCCCGTACCGCCTTGAGCAGTGTAGATATTCTGGAACATTTTCTCACCAGTAAACGCCCGGCCTATTGCTTTGCCCATGCCGCCGTTACTTGTTGTTTCCATCTTCATATTCGGGGACATCCATGACATAGCTCCGCCTTCCGTGATCATCTTTTCGCCTGATTCCAGTTCGCAGATTACGACTGGAAGAGTTTCTCCCTGTATCTGATATTTCATAAGGACACCTCTTTCGTTTTTCTTTTATTATAGTATATTTGGGGTTCAGAGTAAATGAGAAGATGGTGTAATCTGACGATGAAAAATATATTTATTATTATGCGGAGATGCCGGAGGAGGCTTATAGAAAAATACAATATGTGATATTTGGAAAAACGATTAGACAATTATATACGGAAAAGGTAAAATGAGTCGAGAAATATAATAATATGTTTTAAAAAGTGCAGGACATGATGTGTTGAAGAAACAAAGAGATGCTGTAAAAGTTTGTGAAATGTATCGCAGGCTGGGGTTTGCGTGTTCAGAGTCGGTGGTTCGGGCGCTGGCGGATGAATGGAACCTTATTTTGCCGGAAGATTTTCTTAAGGAAATGAGTATTTTTGCGGGCGGAGCTGCAGAGGACGGAAGATGCGGTGTGCTGGAGGCTGGACTGGCTGTTATGGCGAACCTATATAGTTCCGGGCTTTTTGGAAATGAAGTGAGTTTTCAAGAATTGTCTAAATTGTTACACCATGAATTTGAAAAAAAGTATCAGGGGTATTTATGCTCTGATATTTTTTATCCGTTGTATGAACAGATGCAAAATAATAATTTAAACGAAGAAGATTTTGTTTGTGCGTTTCACGACGGGATAACTATTATTATGAATTTCTTGTGTGAAAAAGCAATCAAGGAGAAGAACATTAATTATGAGAAAGAAGCTGATTAGTATGCTGCTGTGCATCATTATGGTATGTGCGGTTGCGGCAGGATGCGGAGGAAAAGAAGATAGCGGCGCTAAGGAAGGCAAGACAGAGGGGGCAGAAGCTTCTGACGAGAAAAAAGATGCCATTATTATGGGCGGAAAAAATTTTACAGAGGCATTTCTGCTAAGTGAATTATATGCTCTTGCATTGGAGGATCAAGGATATGAAGTGGAGAGAGTGTTTAATATGTCTACCGATACGCTGGCGCCTGCAATTCAGGGGGGAGAAGTGGATATTTATCCCGAGTATACAGGTACAGCATTAACAGATATTTTAGGGCATGAATTAGAGACGGATTTAGATGTGATTTATGAAACGATTTCTTCTGAATTTGAGAATCAATGGGGCATTAAATGGTTAGAGCTGAGCAGCATGGAGGATAAGGTTGCCATCGTAATGCTAAAAGAGCGTGCGGCTGCGTTAAAGGTTACGAACCTTACGGAACTTCAAAAGGCTGCAGAAGGACTGGTGCTGGGCGACGGCGTGAATTTTGCAGAAAGGGAAGATGATCTTCTTAGACTGAACAAAATTTTTGGCGAATTTGCATTTGAGGTGGAAAATGTTGATTATTCATTGGCATATAGCTGTCTGGATGATGGAACCGTTGATGTTATTCCTGGATTGACAACAGATCCGCAGCTTTTAGATGAAAAATATGTGATTATTGAAGAGGATGTTCCGGTTTGGCCTCCACAGTATGTGGCGCCGATTGTAAGAGGGGAAATTCTTGAGAAATATCCTGAGATTGAAGATATTCTGAACAGTGTTTCGGAAAAGCTTTCGACAGAGAATATGATTAAGATGCTGGATGAAGTAGTAAACGGCGGCGAGGAATATGAGGATGTTGCAGCAGAATTTTATGATGCAAACTGCAAATAGCGGACAATCTCAGTATATAGATCAGGCAAGACAATATATGAAAGAATATATGGACAAGGGGTATCTATGCGGACAGGCGGCGATGAAAGCGCTGGCAAGGGCGTATAAGATACCCCTTTGTCAAGAGATCATCCATCAGAGCTTGTCTTTTACCGAAGGAGGCGGAGTGGGAGACCGCTGCGCATTGTTTCAGGCATCGTTAGTACTTGTTGGTTTGCAGTATGGAAGAATTAGTCCAAAACAGAACAGGGATGTAATGAGGCAGGCGGCTTTAAAGCTGGCGGAGGAATTTCGCAGAGAAGAGGGGAGTTATTTTTGCCGCGATTTATATCATGGGAATCGAGAATTATGCATTCGGCTTGCTGGAAAAGCGGCGGGTATTTTATTTGATATATATGAAGGGAACAAGAGATGAAAGAAAGAATAAATCGGTTTCAGGTACATGAACGGATGGTTCCGTATGTATCGTATTTCATGGATGAAGAGGATTGGCGTTTGGTAGATTTGGCGGGGCAAAATGGCGAAATACCACAGGAACAATGCCCGGAAGAAGTTTTAGAGAATGCTTATAAACGAGGGATATTGAACAAAAAGAAGGAAGAGGGCCGCGTGCGTTATTATTTAGGCACATTTCATAAAAGGATTGACTGCTGTGTACGCGGTGAGAGGGCATATTTTGAGGAGCTGCCGGCAGAAGTGCGGAATGCGGTCGTGGAGTACGAGCAGGATATCGGTTTGTGGGTGATCCCGTATCGCGAAGAAGGAGTCAATAAGAAAATTGTAAATCCTGTTCCTTTAGAGAAGGCTTTGGATATTGTGGAGAAGACTGCCTGTAGATATTATGTGCAGGAATGTGATTGTAAGATCTATCGTCATGAAAAAAGACATATGAAAGAGACTTGTATTCATTTTTTTGATGAGGAGAATCTGTTAAATTCTAATTTTGACCGGGGATATGGAAGGGAATTAACCAAAGAGGAAGTAAAGCAGCTTTTAGTAGAGATTGACAGAGACGGCCTGATTCATAATTTTGAAGGGGACGCATTTTGTAATTGCTGTTCCTGCTGCTGTTGGGCAGTACGCGGAATGAAAACATATGAAGAGAAGGGCTATGATGTGTTTGGGGAATATGTAAATGCGGAGTACATAATTATGCTTGATAAAAGCAAATGTGCTGGGTGCGGAGCCTGCGGCAGTATCTGCCCGATGAACGCGTTAAAGCTTACGGAAGGCGGGATGTCGGTTTTGGCAGATAAGTGTATCGGCTGCGGAGTCTGCCGTACGAGATGCAGGTATGGAGCCTTATCCATACAAAGGAGATCGGGGGAAGCAAAGTGATTTATGAGATGATAACTTATATACAAAAGGATTATGAACGGTATCTTACGCTGATTGAGCAGCATGTGGTTCTGGATCTGATTGCGTTTTTCATATGCATTGGAATAGCGGTGCCCCTGGGTTATCTGTGTGCAAAGAAAGAGAAGGCGGCAATTCCGATTATGGCATTTGCGAATTTGGTCATGGTAATTCCGAGCCTTGCGCTGTTTGCCCTTCTGCAGCCGATTATGGGAATAGGGAACGCTCCAGCTTTGGTGGCTTTGGTTTTTTTGAGTATGCCTACAATGCTGATCAGTACAAGAGCCGGAATTAAGAGCGTTGATCCTTGCATATTGGAAAATGCCGGCGCAATGGGAATGCCGCGTTGGAAGGTATGTCTGCAGGTGGAAATTCCGCTGGCTATGCCGGCAATTCTGAATGGCTTTAGAGTTACCGCGGTATCGTTGATTGCGGGGACGACGATAGCCGCTTACGTGGGCGCGGGGGGCCTTGGTTTTTATATTAAACTGGGACTGACGGCAAGACAGCATGAGGTTATGTATGTTGGCGCACTGACCGTTGCTGCGATGGCAATTTTGGTGGACTGCATTCTTGCATATATACAGAGAAAACAGATTGAGAAAATAGCATAAGCGGAGGGCAGGATATGTCAGAGATAGCGATAGAATTTAAGAACGTATGTAAACGTTTTAAAGGCAATGATTATGATTCAGTATCTGAGGTTAGCTTGAAAATAGAAAAAGGCAGTTTTGTTACTATTTTAGGAACCTCTGGGTCAGGAAAGACTACTCTTCTTAAAATGGTTAACCGGATATATGAATTAACAAATGGGGAAATATTATATTTTGGAAAAGATATTACAAAGCTGCAGGTAAATGATTACCGAAGGCAGATTGGCTATGTAATTCAACAGGGCGGTTTGTTTCCCCATAAAACAGTGGAGGAAAACATTTCTGTAATTCCGAGACTTTTAAAATGGGATAAAGAAAAAACTATGCGCCGTGTAAAGGAATTGATGGAGCTTGTCAGGCTTGATTATAATACGTATAGAAAACGGTATCCAAGAAGCTTATCCGGAGGGGAACAGCAAAGAGTCGGAATTGCAAGGGCGCTGGCTGCGGATCCGTCTGTTATGCTGATGGACGAGCCTTTTGGCGCGATTGATGCGATCACAAGGGGGGCTCTTCAGCAGGAGATGAAAAACCTTCAGAATAAACTAAGAAACACAGTATTATTTGTAACCCATGACGTATTTGAAGCATTTCTTCTCGGACAAAAAATTATTGTTATGGATAAAGGTAAGGTTCAGCAATTTGATACACCGTATAATATCATGCTGCACCCTGCGAATGAATTTGTAAGTAAATTGATTACGACAGGGGATGTTTACGATAAATTAAGGGTTTTATCAGTGGATAATAATTTAGAGGAAGCAAGCGAGGCTGAGGTCAGAGAGGGAGTAAAAATTGATAGTTCGAAATATCTGAATGATGCGTTAGCATTATTTGTGAAAGAGGAATGTAAATATCTGATCGTAGTAGAAGACGGCCAGGTTAAAGGAAAGCTTTCTGTGGACTATTTAAAACAAATGATGAGAGAGTAGGGATATGAATGATAGAATATGTAAGTAAGCATTATGATAAGATTCTGGCATGCTTATTGGAGCATGTGCAGATAACTGTTATAGCTGTAGCGGTTTCTTTTATGATTGCATTGCCGTTTGGAATTCTGATTTCAAAATATAAGCGTTTGTCAGGAGCCGTTAACGGGGTGTGTAATTTGATTTTTTCCATTCCAACACTTGCGATGCTGGTAATTCTTCTGCCGTTTACCGGGCTGGGGGATATGACTGCAATCGTTACATTGGTGCTTTATAACCAATATGTTTTGATTAAAAATATTGCGGAAGGTTTTGATGAAATCAATCCGGCTATTCATGAAATAGGTTTGGGAATGGGGTACAGTAAAGTACAGTTTTTCTTTTCTGTGGAGTGGCCGCTGGCATTGCCGATGATTATAAATGGAATTAAATTAGCGGCGATAGGAACTGTTACTATGGGAACTCTGGGGGCGACGATAGGGGCAGGCGGACTTGGAGAATTGATTTTAATGGGACTTGTTATGCGTCATTGGAATAAAGTGATTGTCGGTTCTGTTTTATGCGCTGTTTTTGCTTTTATGCTGTCTGCCATTTTGCAGGCGTTGGAAGACAGGGCAAGAAAAAGAGCGCAGGGTATAGGGTAATGAAAAAAGCGGAAAATCAAAGTGTTTTGCTTATGATAATCATTTTGGCGTGCGCAAATACCGCAGTATACGGCCTGCCGTATATGAAGGGGCAATTTTATGATATTATGCTGGATGCGCTATGTTTAAACCATACGCAGCTTAGCGCTTTGTTCAGTATATTTGGCTTTGTCAGTTTGGCGGCATATCTGCTTGGCGGACTGCTGGCAGATATGGCATCCTTGAAAAAAATTATGATTACGGCGCTGGCGGTATCCGGATTTCTACATATATATGCGGTAACAATTCCCGGATATTATAGCTTGTGCGTAATTTATGCGCTATTGGCGTTTACATCTGTGATGGCGTTTTATCCGGCTTCTATGAAAATTTTGTCCGGACTGAAGCTGGATCATGGTAATGGAATGGTATTTGGAATCTATGTTGCGTTGATTAATGTGGTTGGAATACTTGTCGTCTTGGCTGGGGCAGGGGTTTTGAGATGGGTAAATGACAGCAGGTTTGTATTTCGGATTGTTTCCGGGTTGTATGGAATCATGCATTTTGTAGTGGCGCTTTTAATTGCGCTGCTTTTTAAGGAGGGGGAAATACAGGACGCACAGAGAGAAGAACGCCTAAATATCGAAATGCTGAAATGTGTTTTGAAAGATCTCCGTGTATGGGGGATTGTCGGCGTTGTTTTTTTTAATTATATGCTGCAATCTATTTTGACCTATGTGATTCCGTATTTTTCTCAGGTGTATCAAATCGGTGAAGAAATCATACTTGTTATTTCTATATTACGGGTGAATGTTATTACCATTTTGATATCTCCGTTGTCGGGAAAAATTGCTGACAAGTACGGTTCGGCTGTCAGGGTAATTGAACACACCTTTATTATGGCAGCGGTGTTTGGCATAGTGTTGCTGGGAAGTCTTTTCTTTCCGGTATCTGCAGGAACGGCAGTCGCGGTGGTGTTGATGATTACAGCGGCGGCTACTGCCGGAAAAAGCATTAGCATGGTAACCATATCAGAAATGAAGATTCCAGGAGAGCTGCGGGGGACGGTGATTGGAGTAGTGGCGTTTCTTGGGTATTCACCGGACGCATTTTTCTATTCAGTTGCGGGAGGACTTTTGGATCAGTATCAATTGTTAGGTTATAGGGTTATTTTCAGTATTTTTCTGCTGTGTGCTGTAATGGGAAGCGTGATTTGCAGATGCCTAAGTTTTCTGGGAAGAAGGGGTACATGAAAGGGATATTCTGTGCTATACTAAGGAAGAAAAGCTTCTGAAGCAGAAATTTTAGGTGCGGAAAGGGCTTCGGGAAAGCGATATTATGATTTTAGAAGGAGTTATTATAGTATGGATTTGATAACGATTAGGGAATTGTACAAGAATCAGAATGAATATCTGGACAAGCAGATAAGGATAGGCGGCTGGGTACGGAGCATCCGCGACTCTAAGACCTTTGGATTTATTGTGGTGAACGACGGAACCTATTTTCAGCCGCTTCAAGTGGTATACAGCGACAAATTAGATAATTTTGCGGAGATTTCTAAATTAAACGTCGGGGCGGCGATCATTGTTTCCGGGACGCTGGTTGCTACGCCGCAGGCAAAACAGCCCTTTGAGATTCAAGCGGATGAGGTGACGGTTGAAGGCGCTTCTGCTCCGGATTATCCGCTGCAGAAGAAGCGGCATGGTTTTGAGTATCTTCGGACGATCACGCATCTCAGGCCCAGAACGAATACCTTTCAAGCAGTATTCCGCGTCCGTTCACTGGCGGCTTACGCATTCCATAAGTTTTTTCAGGAGAGAGGCTTCGTGTATGTGCATACGCCGCTGATTACTGCAAGCGACTGCGAGGGAGCCGGGGAGATGTTTCGGGTAACGACGCTGGATATGGACAATCTTCCGAAGAAAGATAATGGAAGTATTGATTATACGCAGGATTTCTTTGGCAAAGAGACGAGCCTTACCGTAAGCGGGCAGCTTAACGGAGAGACTTATGCGCAGGCATTCCGCAATATTTACACCTTTGGGCCAACCTTCCGTGCAGAGAATTCCAATACTACCCGCCATGCGGCGGAGTTCTGGATGATCGAGCCGGAGATGGCATTTGCGGACTTGGACGATAATATGGAAATCGCGGAAGCGATGCTGAAATATGTGATCAATTACGTGATGGAAGAAGCGCCGGAGGAGATGAATTTCTTTAATTCCTTTGTGGATAAGGGACTGATTGCAAGGCTGCAGAATGTGGCGTCCTCTGAATTTGCAAGGATTACCTATACAGAAGCGGTAGAACTTCTAGAGAAAAACAATGACAAATTTGAATATAAAGTATCATGGGGAGCAGACTTACAGACCGAACATGAGCGTTACCTGACCGAAGAGGTATTCAAACGCCCGGTATTCGTAACTGATTATCCGAAGGACATCAAGGCCTTCTACATGAAGATGAACGACGACAACAAAACCGTTGCGGCCGTAGACTGTTTGGTACCCGGAATCGGTGAGATCATCGGCGGAAGCCAAAGAGAAGACAACTACGAAAAGCTAGAGAATCGTATGAAGGAACTGGGTCTCAAAATAGAAGATTATCAGTTCTATATGGACTTACGCAAATACGGCTCCACCAGGCACTCCGGCTTTGGTTTAGGCTTCGAGCGCTGTATTATGTACCTGACCGGAATGGGCAACATCCGCGATGTAATCCCCTTCCCACGCACAGTAAACAACTGCGATTTATAATTAAAGTGCAGACAAACACCACATTCAGATAAGGAGGGGACAGTATGAATATATTGGTTGTAGACGACGAGAAGGAGATCGCAGACGTTATCGAGCTGTACCTTCAGAATGATCAGTATTCGGTATTCAAATATTATACAGGTGAAGAAGCGCTTCGCTGTATATCTGACAAGAAAATCGACCTTGCGATTTTGGACGTAATGCTTCCAGACATAGACGGCTTCCAGATTCTGAAGAAGATACGGGAGAAATATACTTTCCCGGTGATTATGCTGACGGCGAAGACGGAATATATGGATAAGATTACAGGTCTCACCATGGGTGCGGATGATTATATTCCAAAGCCGTTTAATCCACTGGAGCTGATAGCCAGGGTAAAGGCCCAGCTCAGGCGTTATACCCAGTATAACGACGGCGGCAAGGATGCGGGGGATGTGATTGATTTTGGCGGGCTTTTCTTAAACCGCACCTCCCATGAGTGTGTTTATAACGAGGTTTCACTGACTTTAACGCCGATTGAGTTTGACATCCTGTGGCTGTTATGCGAGAACCGGGGTAAAGTAATCAGCTCGGAGGAGCTGTTTGAGAAGGTATGGAATGAGAAGTATTACAAGAACAGCAATAACACAGTAATGGTGCATATCCGGCATCTCAGGGAGAAGCTGAGCGCGCCTACGGGCAATTCGGACTTTATTAAGACCGTGTGGGGAGTAGGGTACAAAGTTGAAGAATAGTTATCGTAAGCTGAAATTCAGCATTTTACTGCAGACAGTGCTGATTACGGCTCTGACTGTACTGGTTGGCGGTTTTCTTCTGAACTATGTTATAGATGGGATATACAATGATTCGTTTGCGACAGCATTTGTGGAATTTTTGGTTTCCCTTCATATGGAAGAAAAAACCGCCATTGATTTATATTGGAAGCTGATTGGAAACAACAAGATATTTTTTATGATTGTGGGTTTCCTTCTTCTTTTTGCGCTGTTTTTCTACATTGCCCTGTCTCAGATGACCAGATATTTAGATCAGGTGGGCGATGGAATTGAGAATATTTTATCGGAATCCTCAGAACCGATTCATTTGATTACAGAGCTAAAGCCGATTGAGATCCGGCTGAATGAGATTAAGGCTACGCTAAAGCGGCAGGAACTAGAGGCGGTTGAGAGCGAAAAGCGCAAGAATGATATGGTGCTGTTTCTGGCCCATGACCTGAAGACTCCGCTGACGTCGGTGGTGGCATATCTGACAATGCTTGACGGCCATCCGGATATGCCGATAGAAGAACGGGCCAAATATACTCACATTTCTCTGGAAAAAGCAGTCCGTCTGGGGGAACTGATTAATGAATTTTTCGATATTACCAAGTTCAGCCTTCAAGAATTTGAATTAGAGCCGGTAGAGCTGAATCTTTCCATGATGCTGGAGCAGATTGCAGACGAACTTTACGGGGTTCTTCAGGAGAAGCGTCTTACCTGCGAGGTGGAAGCGGATGAGAATCTGGAGGTGGAAGGTGATCCGGATAAACTTGCCAGAGTATTTGATAATCTTCTCAGAAATGCAATTGCTTATTGCTATGAAAATACGACGATTGCCATTGACGCCCATATGAAGCGGGGAGATGTGGAGATTATTTTCCGCAATGAGGGAAAGAAGATTCCGGGGGCCAAGCTTCAGACCATATTTGAAAAATTCTACAGGCTGGATGATTCTCGTTCTACAGAAACCGGGGGAGCGGGGCTCGGACTGGCGATTGCAAGAGAGATTGTGGAACTCCACGGAGGGCGGATTATTGCGAAGAGTGATGATGAGAAGACGCAGTTTGTAGTAACTCTGCCGTCGAAGAAAAAGCAGGAAGAAGGATTGGAGCATGAAGTTCATACACATTGCAGACGTACACTTAGGGGCAAAGCCGGACGCAGGAAGAACATACAGCGCAAAAAGAGAAAGTGAGATATGGGACAGCTTTGCCAGGGTAATCCGGATGTGTGAGGAGGAACAGACAGAGCTTCTGTTGATAGCCGGTGATTTGTTCCACAGACAGCCGCTTTTAAGAGAATTGAAGGAAGTGGATTATCTGTTTGGCTCTCTGACGAAGACGCAGGTGGTGCTGATTGCAGGAAATCATGACTATATTAGGAAGGATTCCTATTACCGTACATTCACTTGGAGTCCAAATGTACATATGATTTTAAGCAATGATATCAGCTATGTAGAATTAAAAGAGCTTAATGCAGCGGTTTATGGTCTCAGCTATTATGCAAAGGAAAGGGAGGAAACCCTGTACGAACGGATTCGGCTGAGAGATAGCTGCAGATATCGTATATTGCTTGCCCATGGCGGAGATGAGAAGCACCTGCCATTTCGCAAGGCAGAAGTGGACAAGGCTGGGTTTGATTATGTGGCGCTTGGACATATACACAGGCATGGGGAGCTGATTCCCGGCCGGATGTTCTATGCGGGGGCATTAGAACCGACGGATAAAAATGATACGGGTAAGCATGGAGTGGTAAAAGGACTTCTGAATGAGAAGGGATGCAGGGCTAGGTTCGTACCTTTGGCTTCTAGAGAATATATTCATATGGAACTGGAGGTGGAGGGGGAGACCACGGGCTTCGGCCTGCGCACGCAGATAGAGCAGGAGATCCGTAAAAGGGGTATTCAGAATATTTATAAGATTACGCTGGAAGGGTTCAAGAATCCAGAGGCGCGGTTTGACCTGAATCAAATGGATCCTTTTGGAAATGTGATAGAGATTGCAGATAATACAAGGCTGGCATTTGATTTTGTAAAGCTGCTTGCAGCAAACAAGGACAATCTTCTGGGGAAATACATCGAAGGCTTTGGGGATGCGGAGCCTGACAGTGTGGAATATGAGGCATTATGCGCGGGGGTTCAAGCGCTTTTGGAGACGAGGAGAGGTTAAATATGAGGCTGCTGGAGCTGAATATAAAAAATTTTGGCAAATTTCAAAATAGAAATATTAAGCTTTATGACGGACTGCAGCTTATCTGCGGAGAAAATGAAGCAGGTAAATCAACGGTACATACTTTTATCAGGGCGATGCTGTTTGGATTGGAGCGCAAGAGGGGAAGGGGTTCGGCGAACGATACTTTTTCTAGATACGAGCCTTGGGAAAATGGAAATTACTATGCAGGGGAGTTAAGGTTTGAGTGTGGGGGCAAGCAGTTTTGCCTGCGGCGGAATTTTGATAAGTATTCAAAGAAAGCGCTGCTGGTGTGCGAGACTGACGGAGAGGAAATGTCTGTAGAAGAAGGAGACCTTGACATGCTTCTTGACGGCCTTGCGGAATCTTCCTATGAAAATACACTGTATATCGGGCAGTTTCGCGCGCCTGCCGGCCAGACGCTGGCGGCAGAGCTTAAAAATTATGCCGCCGGTTATTATATGACGGGCGACAGTGACATCAATCTTTCCGGGGCGCTGGAGAATCTGGCTCTGAATAGAAAGGCGGTTGACAGGGAGGTAAAGCAGGTTCTTCTTGAAAAACAGAAAAAGCGGGAGTCGGTAGAACAGGAAGCTTCTTATATATGGAGGGAACTTCATTATTTAGACGATAAGATTGAGGCGCTGCGAGAAGAGCTTAAGCTGCGGGACGCGGAGAAGGAGGAAAAACCGCAGGAAGATGAGATGGAAAATGAATGGGTAAAAAGACGCTTTACGGATGTGTTGCGCCCAGCGAAATGGAGGGTGCATCCGATTGAGATTCTGGTGATCCTTGGGATTATTATTCTTGCCTTTACGCTGCTTCCTAATCCGTTAAATTCCTTTGTTACAGTGGTAGTCGCCCTTCTTGGCGCAATCTATATCTGGAACCGGATGAAGATTGGCAGACGGGGGCGGGAGACGGAAGCCGGGGAAATTCTGGAGACAGCCGGGACGGAAGAAGAACTGGTGTCTACGGAAAAGCTGATATGGGAACTGGAGCATCTGACCGAAGATAGGAAGGAAAAGCAGGTGGAGTACGATAACCTTCAGGAACAGCTTCAGGAACAGGATGAACTGGGCGGCGATTATATAAAACTGGACAGGAGAAAAGAAGCTCTGCTTTTTGCAGAAAGGCGTTTGGAAGAAGTTTCCGGCGCTATGCAGAGAGATTTGACGGCGAGATTAAACAGGAGGGCTTCTGAAATTATAAAGGTAATAACCGGCGGGAAATATGAGATGCTTACAGCGGATGAGAATCTGCATATGGGTCTTTTTGATCAGGGAAGGTATGTGTCTATGGAACAGGTCAGCCAAGGAACCATGGAGCAGATCTATTTTGCTCTGCGTATGGCGGCGGCCGAACTTCTCTATGAAGAGGACTATCCGGTGATACTGGACGATACCTTTGCTTTTTATGATGACGTCCGTCTGGAGAGGACACTAAGATGGCTTGCGAACTGTGGGCGTCAGGTTATTTTGTTTTCATGCCAGAAGAGGGAAGAAGAGATTTTAAAAAGGAATGGGATTCATTATGCAAAGACAATTTTATAGACAGATATGGAAGCTGATTGTTCCGATTGTAATTCAGAACCTGCTCAGCGCGGCAGTAAATTCGGCGGATGTGGTGATGCTCAATTATGTAGGGCAGTCGGCAATTTCCGCCGTTTCTCTTGCAGCACAGTATGCGCAGATACTATTTATGTTTTTCTATGGGCTGGGTACGGGAGCGAGTATCCTGTGCGCACAGTATTATGGGAAAGGAGAATGGGAACCGATTCGTGCAATAGAAGGAAATGCGATGCGGATTTCCCTGACAGCGTCTCTGGCGTTTGCCATAGCGGCAATTACAATTCCAGACCTGATGATGAAGCTGTTTACCAATGACGCTGAGCTGATTGGACTGGGAGCGGGGTATCTTCGGATCATGAGTATCGCTTATCTCTGCTGGGGCATTACAGAGGTATATCTGGCGATTTTAAGAAGCGTGGGAAAAGCAGTAGCTGCGATGTCAATGAATGTGCTGGCTTTTTCTTTGAATGTTGTTTTAAATGCAGTATTTATTTTTGGATTGTTTGGGGCTCCGAAACTGGGAGTCGCAGGCGTTGCGATTGCGACTGCGGCGTCCCGGGTGGTGGAGCTTGCGGCATGTATTATGGTATCCGCGGGGACAAAGGAGATTAAATTGAACCCTGCATACATGCTTATCCGCAGTAAGCTGCTTTTTCAGGATTTTGTTAAGCTTGCAGTTCCGGCCTTGTTAAACGACGTGCTCTGGGGCGTGGCGTTTTCTATGTATTCGGTGATCATCGGGCATCTTGGCACCGATGCGGTAGCGGCAAATTCTTTGGTTACGGTCGTACGTAACTTTGGAACGGTATTCTGCTTCGGCGTAGCGAGCGCGGGCGGCATTTTGGTTGGAAATGTGCTGGGAGAGAACAAGATTGAAAAGGCGAGGGATTATACTTCGCGGGTACTGAGGATGACTGTGATAACGGGTATCATTGGAGGACTGGTGGTTCTGGCTATTACGCCGCTGGTACTTCAGTTTGCAGATTTATCGGATACGGCTATGGGTTATCTGAAGGTGATGCTGCTGATTAATAGTTATTATGTAATTGGAATTGCGGTAAATACTACTTTGATAGCGGGAATTTTCCGGGCGGGCGGAGACAGCAAGTTTGGCTGTATCTGCGATGGGATTACAATGTGGTGTTATGCGGTGCCTCTTGGATTTTTTGCGGCATTTGTATTAAAACTTCCGGTACTGTGGGTGTATTTTCTGCTGTGTACCGATGAGTTTGCAAAATGGCCGGCGGTAATCCGCAGGTACCGGAGCGGAAAATGGCTGAATAATATCACGAGGGATCATTTGTTTGAAGAGGCATAAAAAGGGCGGCCGCGCCAGTTAATCTGGAGGGGCCGCTTAAGCTTTTTCATCCCGGCTGCCGGCAGGCAGTTAGAAAATGTTCTAGCGCTGCAGTACCGGCATATGTTTACAGCATAAGATTATTCGTCTTCTGACTCCTGCATGGCTTTCTCGAACTTATCAAGAATTATGCATTGAATTTTGTCTCTCGTACTAGAATTGATGGGATGTGCAACATCTTTGTATTCTCCGGCCGCAGTCTTTTTGCTTGGCATGGCAATAAAAAGACCCTTTTCCCCTTCGATAACTTTGATGTCATGCACTACGAATTCCTCATCCATAGTAATCGAAACCACTGCTTTCAGCTTCCCCTCTTTTGCTACCTTGCGTACACGTACATCTGTAATCTGCATCGCGTATCCAGCTCCTTTCCAAGGACCGGTATATTATCGCATATATCGGTCTTCCTTTTGTGCCACTATCTTCACAGCATTTTCGCCAACATAACGGGTATTTGCTCGGATTGTATCTTTGCTTTCTACAATACAGTTTTCGATGTAAGTATTATCTCCCAAATAAACATCGTTCAAAATGATTGAGTTTTTGATTACACAATTATTACCTACAAATACTTTCTTAAATAAGACAGAGTTCTCAACGGTGCCGTTAATAATGCATCCGCTGGCCACAAGGCTGTTCCTTACCACTGACCCGGGATTATATTTTGCCGGCGGCAGGTCGCTGACCTTGGAATAAATACTTGGATATTCTTTAAAGAAATACTGTCTCACGTCCGGCTTTAAAAAATCCATGTTCGTCCGGTAATACGCGTCAACGGTTGCAATGTTGCTCCAATAGCTGTTTATCTTATAACCATATATCTTCTTCAGATTTTTATACCTGATCAAAATATCGGTTACAAAATCAAATCGTCCTTCCTCCGCGCACCGCTCGACCAGTTCGATCAGGTCGAGCCTCTTGATTACATATATGCCGGTGGAGATCGTGCGGGATTGTGCAATCATCGGTTTCTCTTCGAATTCATGCACCCTCATCTCGTCATCCATCTTCAGGGTTCCGAAGCGGCTGGCGTCCTCAAGCGGATTCAGCTCCGTGCACACTACGGTGATGTCAGCGCCCTTTGCAATGTGGTAATCCAGCACTTGATGATAATCCATCTTGTATACCGCATCTGCCGAGGTAATAATCATGTATGTCTCGTTGCACTTTTTCAGGAAATCCATATTTTGGTAAATGGCGTCTGCGGTTCCCCGAAACCAGTTGCCGTTTTCCTTTGTAATGGTTGGCGTAAATACATACAGCCCGCCGTTCTTTCGTCCAAAATCCCACCATTTGGAGGAATTGAGATGTTCATTCAGGGAACGGGAATTGTACTGGGTCAATACGGCTACCTGCCGAATATGGGAATTGGACATGTTGCTGAGTGCAAAATCAATTGCCCTGTAGCTTCCCGCAATAGGCATAGCCGCTACGGCGCGCCTATTGGTAAGATCTTTCATCCGATGGTTGTTGCCTCCTGCCAGAATAATACCTGCTGCTTTCATATCCGTTCACCTGCCTTTATTAAAGTCTCGCCGCTTACCAGTCTTCCGTCCGGATAATCCTCCTTGCGGGTAATACCGCAGACTGCGGTGTTTTTACCAATCTGAACGCCTGACGGTATCACGGAGTTCTCGCCGATAGTTACCAGACCGAAATTGTAAATATCCGGTTTTATCCGATTAGGAACCTCGGCGCCGATACCGAGAGTTACGCCCTTTCCGAGTTCTGCGCCTTCTGCGATAATTGCTTTGTCAACCACACAGTCTTCTCCGATTATGGTATCCTTCATAATGATAGAATCTCGGACAACGGCCCCCTTCTTTATGATTACGCCGGAACTGATGACGCAGTTATGAACCTGTCCATATATCTCTGAGCCGTTGCAGATGATACTCCGGTTGATGACTGCATTATCTGCAATGTATTGAGGCGGAAGAAGACTGCTGTTGGTGTAGATCTTCCAATATTCCTCATACAAGTTAAATTCTGGGACAATATCAATTAATTCCATATTGGCCTGCCAGTAGGAGCTTAGGGTTCCTACGTCTTTCCAGTATCCGTTATACTCGTATGCAAATAAGCGCTTACCCTGCTCATGGCATTGGGGAATCACATGTTTTCCAAAATCGCACCCTGGTACATCCTTTAATTTAAGGAGAGTATCCCGAAGTACCGGCCAGCTAAAAATATAGATTCCCATGGATGCCAGATTACTCTTTGGAACCAGCGGTTTTTCCTGAAATTCCAAAATTCTTCCGCCGTCTTCTGTCACCACAATACCAAAACGGCTGGCCTCTTCCATAGGTACCGGCATGGCGGCTATCGTTATGTCCGCCTGATTGGTTCTGTGAAAATCCAGCATAATTTCGTAATCCATCTTATAGATGTGGTCGCCGGAAAGAATCAGAACGTATTCTGGATTGTAATTCTCCATATATTCCAGATTCTGGTAAATTGCATTGGCGGTTCCGGTATACCATTCGCTGTTACGGCTTTTTTCATACGGAGGAAGGATGGAAACGCCTCCGATGTTGCGGTCCAAATCCCATGGAATGCCGATTCCAATATGGGTATTTAGCCGGAGCGGCTGATACTGGGTCAATACGCCGACCGTATCGATACCTGAATTAATACAGTTACTAAGCGGAAAATCAATTATTCGGTACTTGCCGCCGAATGCAACAGCCGGTTTGGCTGATCTGTCGGTTAGTATGCCTAAACGGCTGCCCTGTCCTCCGGCAAGCAGCATTGCAATCATGTTTTTCTTGATCATGGTGTCACCCCTTTTCTGCTGTCAGTGTGCTGCATCCGGATATCCGAGGGCTTTTCGGAGATCTTAGTGTCAGTACACTGGTGTACTGCATTTATAATATATGAAAAGTATAGCACACCTCTATTTTGATGTGAATATTTTTCATAAAAAAAAGATAGATTTTATTAAAAATTTGTTTAAAATATACAAATATATGATGGAGATATATTTGTAAAGAAAAAATATAGCTTGGATTTTACTACATATATGTTTATAATAATATAGATAGGTAATTGATAATTATGACGGCTTTTAAAATATTTGGGAAAGGGATTGTCTTATGTATAAAATTAATTTTGAACAACCAATCCATGTACACTTTATCGGCATTGGCGGGATTAGTATGAGTGGTCTTGCCGAGATACTTTTGAAAGAAAATTTTACGATATCCGGTTCGGATACAAAGGAATCGGCGCTGACAAAACATTTGGAGAAGTTAGGAGCGTCTATATTTTACGGACAGAAGGCGTCTAATATTATAGAAGGGATTGACGCCGTGGTATATACGGCAGCAATCCATGAAGACAATGAGGAATATAAAGAGGCTGTGAGATGCGGGCTTCCGATGCTGAGCAGGGCAGAGTTTCTGGGGCAGATGATGAAGAATTATGATATGCCAATTGCGGTATCAGGCACCCATGGGAAGACTACTACGACTTCTATGCTTTCACATATCCTGCTGGCAGATGAACAGGATCCCACCATATCTGTGGGCGGGATTCTGAAGGCGATTGGAGGAAATATCCGGGTAGGCGGCTCGGAAATATTTCTGACAGAGGCTTGTGAGTATACGAACAGTTTCCTGCATTTTTTTCCGAAGATCGCGCTTATTCTAAATATCGACGCGGACCATTTGGATTTTTTTAAAGATCTGCAGGATATCCGCAGATCCTTCCGCAGATTTGCCGAGCTTCTTCCTGAGGACGGAACTCTTGTTATCAATGAGGAGATTGAGAATTTGGGTGAGATTACTGAGGGACTGTCCTGTGAGGTGGTTACTTTTGGGATGAAGGGTTCGGCGGATTACCGGGCGGAGAGGCTTACCCATGATGACAAAGGAGACGCATCCTTCGACGTGTTTAAGGGCGGCCGATTTTTGGGGCGGATTAAGCTGTCTGTGACAGGAGACCATAATGTGATGAATGCACTTTCTGCGATTGCCGCGGCCGATCGGATCGGAGTTCCTTTTTCATCCATGCAGAAGGGCTTGACTGAATTTAATGGAACAGACCGGAGATTTGAATACAAGGGTGAGAGGAATGGAGTTACGATTATTGATGATTACGCCCATCACCCGACAGAGATTAAGGCGACCCTTACCGCGGTGAAAAATTATCCCCACAGAGAAGTCTGGTGTGTGTTCCAGCCTCATACCTATTCTAGAACAAAGGCGCTGTTTGATGAGTTTGTGGAGGCGCTTTCCGATACCGATCACATTGTGCTTGCGGATATTTACGCCGCACGGGAAAAAGATACTTTGGGGATTTCCTCCGCGCAGATTGCCGAGGCGTTAAAGCTTGGAGGATGCGACGCATATTATCTGCCTTCCTTTGAGGCAATTGAAAAATTCCTGCTTGAAAGATGTCAAAATGGGGATGTGTTGATAACTATGGGGGCTGGGGATGTTGTAAATATTGGAGAAAGTCTTTTAAAAGAATAGTTATCCACATTTTCAACAGATTTTTATCCACAAAAAACCTTGATTTCCGAGAAAAAAATGCTTTTTTGTACCTTGCCTCAATGCTATAATGATCTATGCTAATAATCAACAGGCAAGGACGGATGGGACATGACTAAATTGACTTTAACAAACTATGTTCGGGGGAATACAACCCTGCTGGAAAACGAATTTATAGACGAATATATGCCAAAAGCCAACGGGGAATATGTGAAAGTATATTTGCTGCTTTTGCGCTATATGGGGGATCCCTCCATGGAAATTACAATTTCCGGGATTGCCGACCTTCTGGAGTGTACGGAGAAGGATGTGGTCCGCGCTTTGAATTACTGGAAGAAACAGGGTCTGGTTGATTATGAGGCGGGGATGCAGGAGATTCAGGAAGTCCGTCAGGAATCGGAGGCTGTAAAAAGGTCCATGCCTGCCAGAGGCGGCCGTGCGGGGGCAAAGAAGGCGGAGGAGCTGCCTCCGAGCCAGAAGAACCGGGAGAATTTCAAAGAAGTGATCCATGTTACGGAGCAGTATCTGGGAAAGACTCTGACAAAGACAGAGTCCGAAGCAATTGTATATTTTTATGATGAGATCGGGATGTCCTCCGATTTGATTGAGTATTTGATTGAGTATTGTGTGGAGAACGGGCATAAGAGTATCCACTATATTAGAAAAGTTGCTCTTTCTTGGGCGGAGCAGAGGATTCAGACGCCGGAAGAGGCCAAGGCTGTTTCAGGTCAGTACAGCAAGAACAGCTATGCGGTGCTGAATGCTTATGGAATTAAAGGACGGGCTCCGGCAGCAGCCGAACTGAAGTTTATAAGACGGTGGAATGAGGAGTATGGATTCTCTTCGGATTTGATTGTGGAGGCATGCAACCGTACGATGAAGACCATTCACCAGCCGAGCTTTGATTATACCGATTCGATCCTTAAGAAATGGGTGGACAAGGGTGTGAAGACGCTGGCTGATGTGAAGGCATTGGATTCGCTCCACCTACAGGAGAAAGGAGCAAAGAAAGCGGCCGTAGTGGGCACAGCAAGGGCGGCCCGCAATAAATTTAATAATTTTGAAGGCCGTAAATATCAGGATATGGATGAATTGACGCGAAGATTGATTGAGACACAGTAGAAAAGGAGATTTCCGTGGCGCTTACCAATTCCCAGTATGATTATTTCATGCGTACATATGAAAAACGACAATTAGATAATGAGAATCGTCTGCGCGGACGTTTTGATGAGGTTTATAAGAAGATTCCGAGACTTCAGACTCTGGATCGTTCTATTTCTGAACTCAGCGTCCGTCAGGCCCGCAAATTATTAGATGGAGACAGCGCTGCTTTAACCGTATTAAAGGACGACCTCCATCTTCTTTTTGAGGAAAAAAGGCTTCTTCTTGAACAAGCGGGATATCCGGAGGACTATTTGGAGCTTTCCTATACCTGCTCAGACTGTAAGGATACAGGCTATATCGGCGATGAAAAATGCCATTGCTTCAAAAAAGCAATTATAGACTTTCTTTATACCCAGTCTAATTTACAAGAGGTGCTGGAGAAGGAGAATTTCAATACGCTTTCCATGGAATATTATTCGGAGAGCCACAAGGACCCGCTTACGGGAAGAACGTCTAGGGAAGCTATGGAAACTGCGCTCAAAAGCTGTTTGGAGTTTACCCGGAATTTCCAGAAGGATTTCCGCAATCTTCTGATCTACGGAGACACCGGCGTGGGCAAGACCTTTTTAACTCATTGTATTGCAAAGGAGCTGTTAGAACAGACTTTTTCGGTTATATATTTTACAGCATCCCGATTATTTGATATATTTGCAAAGAAGCAGTTTGATAAGGACGAGGCTGCAGCGCTGGACTATGAGCATATTTATGACTGTGATCTGTTGATTATAGATGATTTGGGAACAGAATTTTCCAATGCATTTACCACATCCCAGTTGTTTGTATGTCTCAATGAAAGGCTTCTCAGAAAGAAGGCTGTAATCATTTCCACGAATCTTTCGCTGGATGATTTAAATACACTGTACTCGGAGCGGGTGTTTTCCCGTATTACCAGTGCATACACGGTACTCAGAATGACGGGTGACGACATAAGAATTCAAAAGAAACTAATGGGACGATTATAATTTAGGAGGTACAATTACTATGCTGCGTCGCAATGAACGTAACCTTGAGAACATTCCAGTAGGTTCACTGGGGATTATCGCGCTTGACGGCTGTCAGGAGATGGGAAACCGGATTAATGACTATCTTGTGAAATGGCGCCATGAAGACGGTTCTGAATTTAAAGAGCATATAGCCTTTAGCGGTTATGAGAAAGATTCTTATCTAGTAGAAGCGAATGTTCCGCGGTTTGGCTCTGGTGAAGCGAAGGGTATTATCAATGAGTCTGTAAGAGGCAAGGATATTTATCTGTTGGTAGATGTGTGCAATTACAGTCTGACTTATTCTTTGACGGGGAATGTGAATCATATGTCGCCGGATGATCATTTTCAGAACTTGAAAAGAATTATTGCGGCAATTGGAGGCAAGGCGAGGCGCATTAATGTTATTATGCCATTTTTGTATGAGAGCCGCCAGCACAAGAGGAAGGGAAGGGAATCGCTGGACTGTGCCATAGCCCTTCAGGAGCTGGTACGTATGGGGGTGGATAATATCCTTACTTTTGACGCTCACGATCCACGGGTGGAGAATGCAATTCCCCTGCACGGGTTTGAGACAGTTCGCCCAACCTATCAATTTGTAAAAGGACTTCTCGGCACGGTAAAGGATCTTAAGATTGACAGCGATCATATGATGGTAATCAGTCCGGATGAAGGTGCGACAGAACGGGCGATTTACTTGGCCAGCGTATTGAACCTCGACATGGGGATGTTTTATAAGAGGCGGGATTACAGCCGTATTGTGAACGGGCGCAATCCGATCATAGCCCATGAATTTCTGGGAACCTCTGTAGAAGGGATGGATGTAATCATCCTGGACGATATGATTTCCTCCGGAGACAGTATTCTGGATGTGGCGGGGCAGCTTAAGCAGCGGAAAGCGAAAAGGATTTATGCGGCGGCAACTTTTGGATTATTTACCAATGGAATGGATAAATTTGACGAGGCTTATGAAGAGGGCCTGATTAATGGAATACTTACAACCAATCTGATTTATCAGACGCCGGAGCTTTTATCCAGACCATATTATATTAATTGTGACATGAGTAAATATGTGGCGCTTATGATTGATACGCTGAATCATGACAGTTCTATAAACAGCATTCTGAATCCGGCTGACCGCATTCAGAATGTTGTGGAGAAGTACAAACGCGGCGAGGAGATTATTCCTTAATTTCATCAATTGTGAACTTCATCATCTTGCCGGAAGCCGGATGCCGGAAGGTCAGTTTGTATGCGCAGAGCCGGAGGGTTTGCGAGCCATGAGAGATATCCGCGTTTGGATTGTACTTGGTATCGCCCATAATGGGGCAGCCTATATGTGCAAGCTGAACGCGGATTTGATGATGGCGCCCAGTATCAAGGACTACCTCCAGAAGGGTTTTGCTGCGGGTATTATCCGTTTTATCTGTTCCATGGCTGTCTGGGAATGCATGGGTATACTGTGTATAGAAAGGGTCTGTGCTTGGCAGCACACGATAACTGAGCCTGGCCTGCTTTGCGCCTAGGGAGTCTTTATTGCAAATACGCGAGATGTTGGCGCATCCGTCTTTGACGATGTAATCAGTAAGCGTTCCTTGTTTTTCTTTGGGTATTCCGTCAACAAGCGCCAGATAATGCTTGCCAAAGCTTTTAGAGGCAAGCTGCTTGTTTAGATTCTTAGCGGCGTTCGGGTTCTTTGCAAAGACCAGGATGCCAGAAACAGGCTGGTCTAATCGGTGGATAACTGCAAGATAGGGGGGAATCATCGCCCCGGCGGAGTTTTTGCGCGCGGAAGCGGCTAGGTGGTTTAAAATCATATGCTCCATGTCAGGCTGGCCCGGGCTGCGGCTTTGGGTAGGAATGCCATGGGGTTTATAACATACGATAATATGGGAATCTTCGTATAGAATCTGTAGGTCTTGTCTCATAAGATGCCTCCTGCATTATTGCTGTTTACTCCGTTCGCAGTAACCCTGATTTTCTTCTTAAAACGGGAATTGTTTTGTCTCTTTAATATTTCCCATAATTCGGGGCTGCTGTCAAGATTTTTTTAAAAAAATTACCTTGACAAATGAAGGGGATTCCAGTAGAATAACTTTCAACGAAAAATCCGCCTGTAATGATAGTTACAAAAAGCGGAATCGGCGATGAAGAGAATAGTACCCGGGTGGAAGTCCCACAGAGAGGAGATCGCATGCTGAGAGATTTCCGGATGGAGACCAGGCGAACCTGCCTTGGAGCCGCTGCATGAAAGTGCGGCGTAGTATCGGCGTTAACGATTGTATGAGCGAACTGCAGGAGGCTGCAGTTAATTAGGGTGGTACCGCCGAGCGTTTCGGTCCCTTTGGGAGCAGGAATGTGTGGCGGTTTTTCTTTGGAGATTTTTTAGAAAAATCCGCCGGAATAATATTTCCTGTGAGATGTGCTGTTCACACAGTACTTTGCATTTACTGCAAAGTACGTAAGAATATGATTCAGGTGTGAGCAAATCCTATTCGCGGAGCGAATTTTAAATGGATTTGCGAAGGCTGCTGTGAACGGAGTGAACAGTAACACGGGCAAGGGCCTTGCGGAAAATGAAAGGAAAAGGAGAAAAAGACATGGCAAAGGAAAAAATGGTAAAAAATATCACATCCCGCGACGAGAATTTTGCTCAGTGGTATACGGATGTGGTACGCGAAGCAGAATTGTGTGATTATTCAAGCGTAAAGGGATGCTTAAACTACCTCCCAAACGGATATGCGATCTGGGAGCTGATTCAGGCGGATCTGGACAGAAGATTTAAAGAGACCGGAGTAGAGAACGTATCGCTTCCGCTGCTGATTCCGGAATCTCTTTTGGAGAAGGAGGCGGATCATGTAGACGGTTTTGCGCCGGAGGTTGCGTGGGTTACCCACGGCGGTATGGAAAGGCTTCAGGAGAGGCTCTGTATTCGTCCTACGTCAGAAACTTTGTTCTGTGATCTGTGGGCAAGGACCGTAAAGTCTTACAGAGATCTTCCAAAGGTATGGAACCAGTGGAATTCCGTACTTCGCTGGGAGAAGACCACAAGACCTTTCTTACGTTCCAGAGAGTTCTTGTGGCAGGAGGGACATACCATCCATGCTACCTATGAGGAAGCGGAGGAGCGTACGATTCAGATGCTTCATGTGTATGAGGACTGCTATAAGGAGACGCTGGCGATTCCATTCGTATCCGGAAGAAAAGCAGAGCACGAGAAGTTTGCCGGAGCGCAGGATACCTACACCATCGAGGCGCTGATGCACGACGGCAAGGCGCTGCAGTCTGCGACCAGCCATTTCTTCGGAAGCGGTTTCCCGGATGCATTTGATATAAAATACGTGGATAAGAACAATGAGCTTCACAGCGTATATGAGACCTCATGGGGATGGTCTACCAGAAGTATCGGAGCGCTTATTATGGTTCATGGCGACGATGACGGATTGGTTCTTCCTCCGCACGTAGCGCCGGTAGAGTGCCGCGTGATTCCGGTTGCACAGCATAAGGAAGGCGTGCTTGACAGAGCTTATGCGCTGCTGGATGAGCTGAAGAAAGCCGGCTATCGTGTGAAGATTGATGATTCCGAGAAGAGTCCGGGATGGAAGTTCTCTGAGCAGGAGATGCTTGGCATTCCTACTCGTATTGAGATCGGGCCGAAGGATATTGAGAAGAATCAGGTAATAGTAGTCCGCCGCGATACCCGCGAGAAGATCGTGGTTTCTCTGGATGAGATTGCCGGAAAGCTTCGGGATATCTTAGAGACGATCCAGCAGGATATGTATAAGAAGGCGGAGGAATTTTTGAACAGCCATATCTATACGGCGACAACGCTGGATGAGATGAAAGAGAAATTCACGGCCAGCAGAGGTTTCGTGAAAGCGTGCTGGTGCGGCGATCCGGAGTGTGAAGGCGAAGTGAAGTATGTGACCGGCGGCGCGGCAACTAGATGTCTGATCGAGGACGAGGATTTTATTTCAGACAAATGTATCTGGTGCGGCAAGCCTGCGAAGCATATGGCATATTGGGGCAAGTCCTACTAAGATACTCTCGGTGTACAAGGGGCGTGTCCCTTTGGCAGACGGAAAAAGAATAAAACGGCGGGCAGGAAGCGGGGTGCTTTGGCTTGCCGTTTTTTTGCTGCAATTCTTGAGTTATGAATGCTTTTTGTATATAATAAAGAAAAAATAGCGCTATGTAAGCGGAGGTTTGGGAAGAATGATACTATGAGACCAGATTATGGGACAGCATATATGGTAATATATTCTTATGTAAGAGTTTTTCGAGGAATAAGGGGGCGGTGAAATGCGGACGATCGAAATGGTCATACAGAAATTAGGATATCATAACTCAGATAAATTATTCTATTTATCAGATATTGATAAATGTATTGATTTGTCGCGGCACGATAGAAAAGTTTTGTTCGAATTAGCTCCTTATGCTGCTTATATCATAGACGGCAGTGCATTAGTAGTTTTTTTTGATGATTTAAACACTAGATTGGGTGTGGATCTTCATGGAAAGATATGGAATGCACAGGTGCCGGTTGTAATTTCTGATGAAGGAAACTTTATTAAAGTTTATAATGGAAAAAACATGGATTTAGGCATAGATAAAAAGATCAGGTTAAAAGATATTGTTTCCTATAATTTGAGTCAGTGTGATGAAAAGAAAGAATTTTCATATTGGAATGTGACAAATAGTTTGTCCTTGGATCTTTATGAAAAGAGTATGGGCAAAAAGAATTTGAATGAATTTTTAATTGAAAATCTTAGATACATTACCAAAAAACTGAAAGATGAATATAGAATTTCCTTTGCAAATAAGCTAATGCTGAGGATTCTTTTTATTCGGTATTTGATTGACCGCGGCATTAGCATTGGATATATGGGACTTGACGATCATGTTAAAAAATCGCAGGAAATATTTCTAAACATTATTCAAAGCAAAGATGACTTCTTGGAATTAATTAAATATTTAAAAGAAAGATTCAATGGTAATTTATTTGAAATGGACGAACAGAAGGAAAAGGAAGAACTAACAGAGGAGTCTCTCGCAGTGTTACATACTTTCTTGACAGCCAGAGAAGAAATGAAAACAGGCCAGTTGTCCCTGTTCCCTTTTTATGATTTTAATATTATTCCAATTGAATTAATCAGTAATATATATGAAATATTGCTGGGCAAAAAAAAGAAAAATAACGACAAGGCTTTTTATACGCTGGAATATTTAGTAGATTACATTGTAAATCGAACGGTTGGGAGTTATCTTGCTAAAGAAGAAGAGTGTAAAGTTTTAGATCCTTCTTGTGGTTCGGGTATTTTTTTGGTGAAATCGCTTCAAAAGATATTAGAGCGAAATTCAGACGGAAACGGTTACTTGCAAGACAAAGAAAAAATCAATGCATTAGTGAAAGAAAATATATATGGTGTGGATTATAATGAGGAAGCGGTAGATGTTACAATTTTCTCTCTTTATGTTATGCTTTTTGATTATCAGGATCCTAAGAGTTTGGAAAAATTTAAGCTGCCTTTATTAAAAAATGAAAATATTTTCTTTGGCGATTTTTTTGATGAAGAAAAAATGAAGTCCATTGAAAGTATAAATTATAAGTTTATTTTAGGGAATCCCCCTTGGGGCAGTGTTAAACAGGAGAATTATAAGAGATATTGTGCCGAGAGAAAAGTTGTTGCACAAAATGCAGAAATCAGCGTAGCATTTTTGGTGAAAGCTCAGGAAATGGGGAGTGAAGATACGGAATGTTGTTTGGTAATTCCTTCAAAAATATTATATAAAGGGAAGAGCCCGTCAGTAGCTCTAAGAAAAAGATTATTGATTGATACACAACTGGAACAAGTGTTAGAAATTTCAGCCGTAAGAAAACAAATTTTTAAAGGTGCAATAGCTCCGGCAGCGGTGCTTTCCTTTGTATGCAAAAAAAGTGCATCAAATCATAAAGTGGAATATATAAGCTTGAAACCTAATAAATATCTGAAGTTATTTGGAATCATTATGATTGAACCGGACGATATCAAATATGTAAAGCAGACATTGCTTTTAGAAAAGGATGATTTATGGAAAGTACTTGTCTATGGGGGATATTGGGATTTTGAATTGCTTAGCAGTATGCGTGAAAACTTTAAGTCGATTAGAAATATCGCATCCCAGCATCATTTGGTAATGAAAAAGGGCCTTCAGGATAATGATGGGGATAAAAAGGATTCTTCGCATTTGATAGGCAGAGATATTTTGGATTCGGAAGGCTCCATAGATCATTTTTATCTTAATGAAAATGCATGTTCAACTTTTTGTAAAAGCAAAATCCATCGTCCAAGGAATCCAGAGATATATAAGGCTCCTTATGTCCTTTTCAAAAAGGGGCTGGATTGCGCGGATTATTCTATAAGGGCGGTATATACGGAAAAAGATTTCCTTTACAGGGAAACAATAAATTGCATAAAAGGTTCAGAAAACGAAAAAAAAGTCTTGTTAAATCTATGTGGGTTACTTAATTCTTCCTTGTTTTCCTATCTTAATTTAATGTTAGGATCTTCGGCGGGAATAGAAAGAGAGCAGGTTTTTTTGGACGAGTTAGCAGATTATCCATATGCATATAGCGAAGAACTTGTTGAATTGGTTCAAGCGATACAAAAGAAAAATTGGAACAAATCGATGGATGAATTACAGAATCGTATCAATCAATGTGTTTTGAAAATGTATGGTTTGAAAGATAACTACTTTGTTGATTATGCTTTGGCTTTTCAAATTCCTATGCTTTGTGGAACTTACAAGGAGAAAAAGTGTGATATAAAAATGATGAAAAAGTATGCGTCAATATTAGCAGGGATGTGGGACGAACATTTTGAAAAAAGCAATGTCTATTATATGATAACCATTTACCCAGACATAAAAGGTAAATTTGCTGCTTTGCAAGTAGAACTCTCTTTCGAGAAGAAACCTGAGAAAATCTGTGTAGTTGATAGTATAGACGGTGATATGGAGCTGCTGACTGATTTTATGATTTATCAGTTGAATGACTGCTTTTTTCAGACGAAAAACATTGTGGAATTTTCGGAATCATCGTTTGTAATTGTAAAGCCGATAGAGGCTAAAAATTGGCATTCTGCCATGGCTATAAAGGATAGCCATAAAATCATAAATACAGTACTCTTGGGGATGGAGGACTGCTGATGGGCGGAATATTTAATAAAGAAATATTAGAGGCGTTATATCAGGCAGATTTTGACAAAATTACGGAGTATATTTTCAAAATATGCGAATTGGTTGTGGAGGATTATGAAAATAAACGATTAAAGATGCCAAATGATGAGAACAAAATCAGAAGCATCATGCTTGAAGAATATATGAAAAAGCAAAAGAATGTTTATGGTATGTCGGATTATAGATTTGATCTTGAGATACCAGAGAACTATGTCGGAGATGGGAAACATATTGGCAGAGTAGATATCCGTATTCTTTTGAAAAATGATTTTGAAAAAGAAGATGCATATTATGTTATCGAATGCAAGAGGCTTGATGGAACGGCGGATTTGAATAAAAAATATGTAAAGAAGGGCATTGCCAGATTTATTACGCAAAAATATTCTTCTTATTATGGTAAAAATATAATGCTTGGATTTGTTGTGAAAAAGATTGATATATCAGCGAATGCCAAACTCATTGAAAAAATTCAGAATACAGAATCAGATAAACATATGCATGGGAACTTTGAATTTATAGATAGTAATTGTGTGGCAGAAAGTTATAGATGTATTTATCAGATACAGTCGGGAGAGGTTGAGTTGTGTCATATATTTTCAGACTATTCAAGCATTATGTAAGCGTGGATGTATTAAAAAACTTGATTAAAAAACATTCATAAAAGCGGAGCCGCGAATCTTTGCTTCCAAGGTTTGAAGGGAAAATTACACCGAAACTACATGAGTTAATCGAACTTATTTTACAGTTATGTACGGGAGCAAATGATTATGTACTTGATTCTTTTGCAGGTTCAGGAACAACTGCCCATGCGGTTTTCGACATGAATAAAGAAGTTGAAGGAACAGGGGGGAGTTAAGAGATGAGGATTGAACTGCCAGATAAAGTAAATACGATTATCCACACCCTGCAGGCTCACGGGTATGAGGCGTATGCCGTAGGGGGCTGCGTCCGGGACTGCCTTCTGGGAAGAACGCCGGAGGACTGGGATATTACCACCTCCGCCATGCCGGAGGAGACGAAGGCATTGTTTCCCCATACCTTTGATACAGGGATCGAGCACGGTACAGTTACAGTGCTGCTTGACCGGGAGGGCTTTGAAGTGACGACCTACCGGGTAGATGGAAAATACGAGGACAGCCGCCATCCGTCTCAGGTTACGTTCGTGCGTAATTTACGGGAAGACCTGCTCAGGCGGGATTTTACCATAAATGCCATGGCATACAATGAGCAAGACGGGCTGGCAGATATTTTTGGCGGCTTAAAAGATTTGGAACAGGGTACCATCCTGTGTGTGGGTGACGCCGTCTCGCGGTTTTCCGAGGACGCATTGCGGATTTTGCGAGGAGTCCGTTTCGCAGCTCAGCTCGGTTTTACGATTGAGGGAGAAACCAGAGAGGCGATGCGGCTCCTTGCTTCAACGCTTCAGAACATCAGCGCCGAGCGTATCCAGACGGAGCTTATAAAGATCTTGCTGTCCCCACGGCCGGACATGCTGAGGGAAGCATATGCTCTTGGCATTACAAGAGAATTTCTGCCGGAATTCGATCGGGCAATGGAGACGACGCAGGAAACGCCGCACCATATGTATACGGTAGGAGAGCATATCCTGCATACATTGCAGAACGTCCGCAGCGACCGGATACTTCGTCTCACGATGCTGTTCCATGATCTGGGAAAGCCCTTGAAAAAGACCGTTGACGAATCAGGGATCGCTCATTTTAAAGGTCACGCCGAGGTAAGTAAAAAGCTGGCGGAAGAAATTATGCGGAGGCTGAAATTCGACAACGCTACGCTGCACAGCGTAGGAAAGCTGGTATACTACCATGATTACCGCATGCCGGTAACGGCAAGGAACGTAAGACGGGCAATGAACAAGATTGGGGAAGAACTGTTTCCCCTGTATCTGGAAGTGCGCCGGGCGGACGTGCTGGCCCAGAGCGGTTATCAGAGAAAAGAAAAGCTGGCAGATATAGACGGTATAGAAACCCTGTATCGTGAGATAACAGCCGCAGGTCAGTGCGTTGCCCTAAAAGACCTTGCCATCACCGGCAAAGACCTGATAGCCGTCGGTATACAGCCAGGCAGAGAGCTTGGAGAGATCCTAAACAATCTTCTCGAACTGGTAATAGAAAACCCAGAACTCAATACAAAGGAAAAACTCCTAAAACATGTCAGATCACTTAGAGACTGACTCCTACACATGGACCAGTATACAGCAGCCATAACATAGCCATAATACTTGCTATAATATAGCCGTAACGAGAGGCCGAGCCCATTCTTCCCCGTGCGCCTTAAGCAGTCAGGATACAGCAATACCGGGCGCCCGGTATTGCTGTATCCTGACTGCTTAAGGCGCACGGGTACACAACCCAGCATTTAAAGGGCATAATTCCCACCTATCCCTCATACATTGAAAAGAACGGATGAATGAAGGTGCAGGGGTTTTGGTTATGCAAGAGTATGAACTGAAAGTACTGGAACAGTATGATGTCAATGTGAAGGGCACCCGAAAGACCAGAGGTGCATTTTTTTGTGATACGGAACAGGGGTTATTTCTGTTGAAGGAAGCGGGGATTTCCGAGAAACGGGTACCTGCATTATATAAAATGGGAGAAGCATTGAAGGAAGCGGGCTATACGGGAATAGACCAGATTCTGCCAAATGCGGAAGGGAATTATATCAGTGTGTCGGAGGACGGCGGACGGTATTTACTTAAGCACTGGTATTATGGAAGGGAATGTGATATCCGCAGAAGCAGAGAGCTGTCGCGGGCGGTAAAAAATCTGGCGAGACTGCATCTAATTATGGTAATGCCGATGGAAGAATATATCTTTCAGGAATCTCATTTAAAGGATATCTATGAGAGCCATAACAGAGAGCTTCGGAAGGTGCGTAAATTTGTCCGGAACAGAACGGTTAAAGGAGACTTCGAACTTCAGTTTTTGAAAGAGTATGAATCGCTGTATGAATGGGCGGACGCAGCGGTCGGCGAGCTTGCGGCGTCTGCCTACGACGAACTGTATTCGGACAGTGTTGCAAATAGCCACATTGTGCACGGAGAATATAATTACCACAATGTACTGATGCTGACGGACGGGATTGCAACAACCAATTTTGAGAAATTCCGGAGGAACGTACAGGTGGAGGATCTGTACTATTTTCTACGAAAATCTATGGAAAAGCATGGATGGAACGTACATTTATGCGACTGTATGCTGAATGCATACAGTGCAATCCGGCCAATCAGCGACCGGGAAATGGAATATTTAAAGGTAAGATTTATTTATCCGGAAAAATTCTGGAAGATAACAGGTTCCTATTATCGGTCAAATAAAGCATGGATTTCGGTTAAGAATGTAGAGAAATTTCAGACAGCGGTTACCCAGACAGAGGAAAAAAGAAAGCTTCTAGAGGAAATATTTTCCTTCCGGTTATAGTGCATCCCCTAGAAAGCGTTACTGTTCACTCTGTTCACAGTAACTAGAAACCCTATAAACTAGCGGTTTTTTCGGGTATATTGCCTTGACAAACAAATAGAAAAGATGTATAACAGGAATGAGGCATGATGATGCAAAGAAACAAGAGGAGGAAATTATACATGAATAAAACAGAATTGGTAGCAGCAATCGCTGAGAAGGCAGAGCTGTCTAAGAAGGATTCAGAGAAAGCTTTGCTGGCGTTTGTTGATGTTGTTACTGAAGAACTCCAGAAGGGTGGAAAAGTTCAACTGGTTGGATTCGGTACGTTCGAAGTAAGTAAAAGAGCAGCCAGAGAGGGAAGAAATCCTCAGACAGGCGCGTCTATGAAGATTGAAGCTTGCACAGCACCTAAGTTTAAAGCAGGCAAGGCTTTGAAAGATGCTGTTAACAAATAAGAAGGTTTGATTTAAGCATGTATACAGAGGCATCGGGATCCACCCGATGCCATTCTTTATTTCATAGGAAAGTTCTTGTCGCTGTGAAGCACTAAAGTATCTGGCCTTTCCTATGAAGTCAAATACCCCTCCGGGGGATGCGCACACTTTTTATAAGACAGGAAGGGAGAAGAAAGATGCGGTTAGATAAATTTTTGAAGGTATCTAGATTGATTAAGAGAAGGACGGTGGCCAACGAGGCCTGCGACGCGGGGAGGGTATTGGTGAACGGCGCCGTGGCAAAAGCATCTGCAAAGGTGAAACCCGGTGATGTGATTGAGATTCAGTTCGGCACAAGAACTGTTAAAGTAGAAGTTTTGGAAATCAGGGATACCACGAAAAAGGAAGAAGCAAAGGAACTGTTTAAATATTTGTAATAATTATTCACAGCCGGGCATAATTTTGTTTAGAAAGGTTGTGATAATAAATGGATGAAAAGCAGGCGGGCGGTACGCACAAACTGGTGGTAAACAACCGTAAGACCAGTCTGGTAACGGGAGTGCTGGATGTTTTATCTTTTGATTTGAATGAAATATTGCTGGAGACCGAGCAGGGAATGCTGATGGTTAAGGGAACGGATATGCATGTGAATCGGCTGAATCTAGAAAAGGGCGAAGTGGATCTGTCGGGAAATATTGATAGTTTTGCCTATTCTGAGGTACATCAACAGGCGAAAAATGGGGAGTCATTTCTTGGCAAGCTGTTTCGTTAGCTTGGGAAGTGTGAAGCTATGCAGGGTCTGAGAACGGAAATAGCTGCTTTTTTGACGGCTTTTTTGACAGGAATGACTGCAGCCTGCGCATATCTCTGCATTAGGAAGCTGCGCAGGGTAATTCCTCATTCTCTATCAGTGATTGCAGTAGAGGATGGAATATACTGGGTTGGCACGGCAATATACATATTTGTGCAGATTTATAGCACAAGCAGCGGCAGTATCCGCTGGTATTTCATAATTGGGGCAGGGGCCGGACTCTTAGTGTTTATGCTGGCTGGAAGGGTTTTTCGGAAAATAAGGGCTGGATTGTATAAAAAAAAGAAATGAGAAATCGTAAAAAAAGTATTGAAATTCATGTCAAAACAGGATAAGGTATTAATATCTATGATGAGGGGTTTGTCCGGCGGGGGCGCCGGTTATGAGGAGTATATAAAATGGGTATCAAACAAAAAAGTCGTGTAAACAGGCGCAGGAGCCGATTGCGGAAGCATAGGTCGAGCGTGCTTGGAATAAGCGGTGTTATTTTGCTGTTGGTTGCGGTTGTATCAGTTAGCAGCATTTCACTCCGTGCGAAAAACCAGTCCTATATTGAGCAGGAAGCAGAGCTGGAAGCGCAGATTCAGGAAGAGAAAGAGCGGACCGGGGAAATAGAACAGATGGAAGATTATGTGGGAACTAACGAGTATGTTGAGCAAACTGCTAGAGATAAACTGGGACTTATTTATGAGAATGAGACCATATTTAAGAGAAAATAATAAAGTACAAAAGAAGAGCATCAGGGAGATTCCCTGATGCTCTTTATTATGCGCAGGAGCGCGCGGAAGGTGGCTGTTAGAGCAGCCCGCGCCCTGTGCGGCGAGCAGGGTGCGATAAGCCGTCCCTATTTGATTTTGAACTTTTATGAAGCAGGAGGGGAATATGGAGATTGTAAAGGACAGAGAAATATTTTCCAACCCATATATTATCCAGATGGACAAGTTTGCAGATTCGCTGAAGCATTTATCGGAGACTTTTTTGTATCTGGAGGATTATAAAGGAACATTTACAAAGGATGAGATTGAAGAGATGTTCCTTCGGGTATCGGAACGAGTCTGTGCAAATTGTGAGAAAAGGAACTGGTGTCTGGGGGAAAACCGGATTCATACCTGCCAGATGGTATATGAAATTCTCTGTACGGTGGAGGAATACGGAGCGGAGCTGAATACAGAGGTAAAGAGAAAGCTTCAGAAAAAATGCGATATGGCGCCCAGATTCCTGCGGGAGACCTTAGAAGTGTTTGGCGATGCCAAGCAGAAGCTGTTATGGAATAATCGGATTGTACAGAACAGAGAGGGCTGTGCAATGTCCCTGATTTCATTTGCAGATATGCTCCAGAGGACGGCAAGACAATTGGGAGCGGGGATTTTTTCAGACGAGCGGCTGGAGAAAAAGATACGCAGCCAGTTGAAAAGAGTAGGCATCCGGGTTATCAGCACGGTATTTTATATGTCTGAGAAGGGAAAATATGAGATTCATCTGACCCTGAAGTCGCAGAAGGGACAGTGCGTGGCGACAAAGGAAGTGGCAAAAATCTTAAGCGCCTGTACCGGGCGTTCCATGCATCCGGAAACTGGGGAACAGCCTCTCATATGGGAAGAATACAGTACGGTTATTATAAGGGAAAGCGCCAGATACCATACGCTTCAGGGGGTGGCAAAGATAGGGAAGGGATGTGAACAGATTTCCGGGGATACATTTCTTATGACGGCCATTCCCGGAGGAAAGGAAGGAGTAGTTCTGTCGGACGGGATGGGCTCCGGCGAAGAGGCGTTTCGGGAGAGCGCTATGGTGGTGGAAATGATGGAGGAGCTTCTCACGGCGGGATTTCCCATGGAAATGGCGATTCAGATTCTGAATACTGCGCTGGTCATGGGCCGGGAAGAGGTGTATTTTTCTACAGTCGACATGTGTGTGTTTGATTTGTATGAGGGGAGCTGCGAGCTGTTGAAAGCCGGAGCTTCAACAACATTTATCCGGTATTCGGACCGGATTGAGAAGATAACTTCTGCTACGCTTCCAATCGGTGTTATTCAAAATATTGAGATTGATTGTATCAGCAGAGAACTGCACGACGGAGATTTTGTGATTATGGTGACGGATGGAGTGACGGATGCCCTGCCGGTAGGAGAACAGGAGTCTTTGATCGGAACCTTCATCAAAGGAACGAGAAGCCAGAACCCGAAGGAGATGGCGCATTATATATTAGAGCAGGTATTAGAGTGGACCGGCGAGGCGCCAATGGACGATATGACGGTTATCGTAATCGGCGTATGGGAATTATAAGAATCAGGGGTTGCATTTTCTGGAAATAGTATGTAAAATAATTTCAGCCGTGCAGTAGCGCTGTGAAGCGGCATGGTAAACGGCGGGCGATTCATTTTATGGGGAGCTGTGATAAGAAATACCTATGTATGAAAAGATAAAGGCGTATGTGCGAAAGTACCATATGCTTCATGAATCGGATATGGTTGTTGCAGGCGTATCGGGAGGACCGGATTCTATATGCCTTCTTTGTGTTTTAAATAAGCTTCAGTCTGAGCAGAGGTTTGGCATGGCGGCAGTCCATGTAAACCACTGTCTTCGAGGGGCGGAGGCCGACAGGGATGAACAGTTTGTAATAGATTTCTGCCGGAAAATGGGTGTTCCGCTGAAGATAGTAACGGAGGACGTGGCCGCTTATGCAGGGAAGCATGGGCTATCCACAGAGGAGGCTGGCCGGGAAGTAAGGCGGAGGGCCTACCGGGAGGCGGTTCGAGAATATGGGGGGACAAAGATCGCACTGGCCCATCATATGGATGATAATGCGGAGACAATGCTTCTTCATATGGCGAGAGGAACCGGGATTCAGGGAATGACCGGAATACGTCCTGTGGCAGGTGAATATATCCGTCCGCTGTTGATTGTCCGAAAGGCGGAGATTGAAGAATACCTGAAGACGGAAGGGATTTTAAGCTGTAAGGATTCAACCAATCAGGAAGATATCTATGCCAGAAACCGGATCAGGAATCATATCCTGCCATATTTAGAATCGGAAATCAATCGGAAAACAGTAGAACATATGCTGGAGCTGTCTGAACAGATAGAGGCTCTGAAAGGGTATATTGACCGGCAGACAGAAGACTTGTGGAAAACCTGCGTGTCAGTTCAGGATGGCGCATATCTGCTGAATATTAGGAAATTTGAGAAGGTTGACAAAGCTGTCAGACCCTATTTAATTCAAAAGCTTCTTAAAGAAGCGGCAGGAGAGGCGAAGAATATCGAGGCTGTCCATATCAGGTCAGTGGAAGGGCTTGTCGGCAGACAGACAGGGAAGAGTTGTACGCTTCCCTTTGGGCTGAAGGCTGAGCGGAGATATCAGGATATTTATGTTGCCGGAAGAGGGCAGGAACAGAAGGCGGACGCGGCTGATGATAAGAAGGAGCTTTTGCTGTGCGGCGGGGATGAACCAGATATGGCAAAGGAGCTAGAAGGCGGTGTGCATATCAGGATTTTTCATTGCAGAGAAATCCCGGATACATTTGAGAAACGCCCCTACACGAAATGGTTTAACTATGATATAATACAGAGTGGCATTGTTCTTAGAACCCGGAAACCGGGAGATTATCTGGCGATTGACCAGCATGGGCATACCCAGAAGATAAAGTCTTATTTTATTAATGAGAAAGTGCCGGGAGACCGGAGAGGTTACGTTCCGCTGGTTGCTGAAGGGTCGGAGATTCTGTGGATTGTCGGATACAGGCAGAGCAAGAGGTATCAGGTTACTAAGGAAACCAAAAGGATTTTGGAAATTAGTTTTGATCATTACGGAGGATAAAGGGATGGCAGAGACGATTCGGGTATTGGTGTCTGAAAAAGACGTGGATAAGAAGATATGTGAAATCGGAGAGCAGATCAGCAAGGATTATGAAGGGAAAGAGATACATTTAATCTGCATACTAAAGGGCGGAGTGTTCTTTATGTGTGAGCTTGCCAAGCGGATAACGATTCCGGTGAGCATGGATTTTATGAGTGTTTCCAGCTATGGGGCTGATACAAAGTCAAGCGGCGTGGTGAAGATTGTCAAAGATCTGGATGAACCATTAGAGGGTAAGGATGTATTAATCGTAGAGGATATTATTGATTCGGGACGGACTCTTTATCATCTGATCGAGCTGCTTGAGAAGAGGAATCCGGCAAGTATCCGTCTCTGCACACTTCTTGATAAGCCGGAAAGGCGGGTAAAACAGGTAAATGTGGATTATGTGGGGTTTAATATTCCAGATGAATTTGTAGTGGGATATGGTCTGGATTATGCGCAAAAATATAGAAACCTTCCATATATTGGCGTAGTGGAAGGGGCAGAGTAGGAGGAGTATACAGGTTTGGATAATAGAAGAAAGGGACCAGGAGGCATAACTTTTCTGCTGCTTATCGTTATAATATTCGGTGCGCTCTGGTTTACGAATCAGATTGAGCAGCAGGGGAGACAACTGACATATCAGGAATTTTACAATATCGTTGAAAGAGGACAGGCTGAAAACATTGTGGTGGTACAGAACCGGGATGTTCCTACAGGGCGGGTTGAGCTTACCCGTAAGGGCGGGGAAGACAGAGAAGAGTGGACGCTCTATGTGTCAGATGTCAATGATATCTGTGAATATTTAAAGGAGCAGAAGGCTGAATTTAGGATGAATGATATACCGGAAGAAAACTGGCTCATGACGACGGTTTTCCCGGTGATGGTCATGCTTGCCGGAGTTTTGCTGCTGTTTTATCTGATGAACAGGCAGAACGGCGCCAACAGTAAGGCGATGAATTTTGGCAAGAACCGCGCGAAGCTCCATACGGGAAATAAAAAAGTAACCTTTGCCGATGTGGCGGGACTTCAGGAAGAGAAGGAAGAACTAGAGGAGATCGTCGACTTTTTAAAAGCTCCTAAGAAATATATTCAGGTGGGAGCAAGAATCCCGAAGGGCGTTCTTTTGGTGGGACCGCCCGGAACCGGTAAGACATTGCTTGCCAAGGCGGTTGCCGGGGAAGCGGGAGTGCCGTTCTTTACGATTTCCGGTTCGGACTTTGTAGAGATGTTTGTAGGCGTAGGCGCGTCGCGTGTCAGAGATTTGTTTGAGGACGCCAAGAAAAATGCACCTTGTATTATATTTATCGATGAGATTGACGCGGTGGCGAGACGCCGCGGCACCGGCATGGGAGGCGGCCATGACGAGAGAGAGCAGACGCTGAATCAGCTCCTTGTCGAGATGGATGGATTTGGCGTTAACGAGGGAATTATTGTGATGTCGGCTACCAACCGCGTGGATATTCTGGATCCCGCGATTTTAAGGCCGGGACGTTTTGACAGAAAGGTATCGGTAGGCCGCCCGGATATTCAGGGCAGAGAAGATATCCTAAAGGTTCATGCCAAGGGCAAGCCGCTGGGAGATGATGTGGATTTGAAGCAGATTGCCCAGACGACGGCAGGCTTTACAGGGGCGGATCTGGAGAATCTTCTGAATGAAGCGGCGATTCTTGCGGCAAAGGAAGGACGGGTTTATATCCGTCAGTCGGATATCCGCCATGCTTTTGTAAAAGTGGGAATCGGCGCCGAAAAGAAAAGCAGGGTTATTTCCGAGAAAGAGAAGAAGATTACGGCATACCATGAGGCGGGCCATGCGATTCTATTTCATGTTCTGCCGGACGTAGGACCAGTGTATAGCGTGTCTATCATACCGACCGGTATGGGGGCGGCGGGCTATACGATGCCGCTGCCGGAAAAGGATGAGATGTTCAATACCAGAGGCAAGATGCTTCAGGATATTACGGTTGCTCTTGGAGGACGTATCGCCGAGGAAGAGGTATTTGGCGATATTACGACCGGGGCGTCTCAGGATATTAAGCAGGCAACCGGGATCGCAAGGTCTATGGTAACAAAATTTGGCATGTCTGAAAAGCTTGGACTGATCAATTATGACAGCGACAGCGATGAAGTATTCATTGGAAGAGACCTTGTCCATACCCAGAGGGGCTATGGAGAAGACGTGGCAGGAACCATTGATCAGGAAATAAAGCGGATTATTGATGAATGTTATCAGCGGGCAAGGAATATTATCCGCAAATACCATCAGGTATTGAGTGACTGCGCGCAATTACTATTAGAGAAAGAGAAAATTACTAGAGAAGAATTTGAGGCGCTGTTTGACGGTTTGGAAGTGTCGGAAGTCTCGGAAGAGTTGGGGGTTATATGAACAGAGAGGCTTTATTTTGCGATGGGACAGGGAATTATGTAATACCGCCGGAGCCGAAACCATCCGAGACAGTAAAGTTTTTGTTTCGGACGGCAGCCGATGATGCAGATAGTGTGGCGCTGTATACAAATGGAAATTATTATGAAATGGAAAAAGCGGATACAGTGCAGGGATTTGATTACTATCGGATTTACCGGGAATTAGGCGAGGAGGCAATGCAATACTGCTTCCGTATACAGAAGGGCGATGAGATTGTTTATTATAACCAGTATGGAGTGTGCGATGGAATCGTAGATGACTATGCATTTCGGATTTGTCCCGGTTTTACAACTCCTGACTGGGCAAAGGGCGCGGTTATGTATCAGATTTTTACAGACCGTTTCCGCAAAGGGGATCCCACGAATGATGTGGTGGATCATGAATATTATTATATCAATGAACCGGTGAAGGCAATAAAAGACTGGAATCAGACCCCGGCCGCCATGGACGTGCGGAATTTCTACGGCGGAGACCTGCAGGGGGTAAAGGATAAGCTGGATTACCTGCAGGATCTGGGGGTAGAGGTGATCTATTTCAATCCGCTGTTTGTATCTCCGTCAAATCATAAGTATGACAATCAGGATTATGATTATATTGATCCGCATTTCGGCGTGATTATAAACGATTTGGACGAATCAGAAGCGGACAGCCCGGAAGGTTTTCGTGCAGCCAGATACCAGAAGCGGGTGACGGACTGGGAAAATTTGGAGGCGAGCAATCGTTTTTTTGCAGAGCTGGTTGAGGAGATTCATGAGAGAGGAATGAAAGTGATTCTGGACGGCGTGTTCAATCATTGCGGTTCCTTTCATAAATGGATGGATAGGGAACGTATTTATGAGGGCAGAGAGGGATTTGAGGCCGGGGCCTATGTGTCGGCTGACAGCCCGTACCGCTCGTATTTTGACTTTAGGGATTCCGGAGACGATGCATGGCCGGATAATGGAAATTATGACGGATGGTGGGGGCATGATACCTTGCCGAAGCTGAATTACGAAGCCTCGGAGTCTTTGGTGGAATATATGCTGCAGATTGGTCGGAAATGGGTGTCGCCGCCGTACAATGTAGACGGGTGGCGGCTGGATGTGGCGGCGGACTTAGGACATGATAAGGAGTATAATCATGAATTTTGGAAAAAATTCCGCAAGGCGGTAAAGGAAGCCAATCCCAATGCCTTAATTCTAGCAGAGCACTATGGCGATCCAAAGGAATGGTTAGAGGGCGACGAGTGGGATTCTGTTATGAATTACGATGCTTTTATGGAGCCGGTTACCTGGTTCCTGACAGGCATGGAAAAGCACAGTGATGAGGAACGGGCGGACTTAAGAGGAAATGCTTACGCGTTTGTCCACTCGATTTCCCATAATATGGCATGCTATATGACGCCTTCGCTGCAGACGGCTATGAATGAACTGTCCAATCATGATCATTCCCGGTTTCTGACTAGAACGAATCATGTAGTTGGAAGAATTGGAAATCATAGCCCGGAGGATGCGGAAAAGAATGTAAATGTGGCCGTTATGCGTCAGGCCGTAATGATGCAGATGACCTGGGTGGGAGCGCCTACCGTGTACTACGGCGATGAAGCGGGGCTCTGCGGTTTTACGGATCCGGACAACCGGAGGACATATCCATGGGGCGGAGAAGATAAGGAATTGATTGAGTTTCATAAAATTATGATAAAGCTCCACAAGCAGTACCAGACATTTCGGACCGGTTCGATTAAAATTCTCACCGTAGAGGGTTCTGCGCTTGCGTATGCGCGGTTTGATATTGAGAATCAGTTTATAATAATTGTGAACGGCGGGGAGGATGACGTACAGGTACAGATACCGGTGCAGCTTGCTGAATTTCCCATAGAAGGAGCGCTGCAAAGGCTGGTATATAGTTCGAATGACGGATATACGGTTCAGCATTCTGTCTGTCCGATTAACGGAGGCAGCGTTTTGGTTCATATGGAAGCGCATTCCGCGGCAGTTTATGGAAACATAGATAATGATGAATAAAAAAATCCCTGAAAGAGGCAACTTTCAGGGATTTTTTCATCCAAGGTTAGATTAGAGGCTAACAGCTTGGAAATATTATTTTGAGAGTACTTCTACACCTGTCTCGGTAATTAGAACCATATATTCAATCTGTGCGGACAAGCCGCCGTCTATGGTATAGACGGTCCAGCCGTTGTCTTCGTCTATGAAGAAATCAGGACTGCCCTCGTTAATCATCGGCTCGATGGTAAACATCATGCCGGGAACGAGAACCATCTCGGATCCCTTCGGGGTTACGTAGCTGACAAAAGGTTCCTCATGGAATTCAAGGCCGATGCCATGGCCGCCAATCTCCTCTACAACAGAATACCCGCAGGCCTGTGCATGGGAATTGATAGCATGGGCGATGTCTCCCAGATGACCCCATGGTCTGGCAGCGCGCAGCCCGAGTTCAACACATTCCGCAGTAACGTCAATGATCCGCTGGCTTCGTCTGCTGACATTGCCAATTGTAAACATGCGTGAAGCATCAGAGAAATATCCATCCAGAATAGTGGAAACATCTACGTTAACAATATCTCCCTCCTGAAGGACTTCAAGCTCATCAGGAATCCCGTGGCAGACTACATCATTGATAGAAGTGCATACACTCTTGGGAAATCCCTCGAAATTCAGCGGAGCGGGAAACCCGCCATGTGCCGTCGTATAGTCATATACAAGCGTATCAATCTCTGCAGTATTCATACCAGCTTTTATATGCGCGGCTACATGATCCAAAACCGCTGTATTCAGCGCGGCGCTTCTTTTGATGGCTGTAATCTGTTCTGGTGTCTTAAGCAAACTCCGGTCCGGGACGATCTGTCCCTTTGCCGCAAGCTTCCACAGCTTAATATCCAGTCTGTCCATGGATGAATCCATCTCCTTTTCAAAATAATAGTGAGGAAAGAGAAAGCAAATGCCCTCAATCATTTGCCTTCGATCAATAGCTCATACTCATTCTTATTGTAGCATACTTTTTTTAATTGTGCTATAATGGATTTCAGATTAATAGATCTATTTATCCATATATGGAAGGAGTGAAACGATCATGCTACGAATTGGAATGCTAACAAGCGGAGGCGATTGTCAGGCATTGAACGCAACAATGCGCGGTGTTGTAAAAGGGATTTTCGAAGAGAGGGAAGATGTGGAGATCTATGGCTTTCAGGCCGGATACAAAGGACTCATTTACTCAGATTTTAAGATGATGACGTCGAGAGATTTTTCAGGAATTTTGACAGTGGGGGGAACGATACTCGGAACCTCCAGACAGCCCTTTAAGAAGATGAGGGAACCGGACGAGCATGGACTTGATAAAGTTGAGGCTATGAAGCATACCTATCATAAGCTGAGTCTGGATTGTCTGGTTGTACTGGGCGGAAATGGAACCCACAAGACGGCAAACATGCTGAGCGAGGAAGGGCTGAATGTGATTACACTGCCAAAGACAATCGATAATGATTTGTGGGGAACGGACATGACCTTTGGGTTCCAGAGCGCGGTGGATATTGCCACGGATACTATTGATAAGATTCATACAACGGCGACTTCCCACAGCCGGGTATTTATCGTAGAGATTATGGGACATAAGGTCGGCTGGGTTGCGCTTCATGCGGGAATAGCAGGCGGCGCGGATATCATCCTTATCCCGGAGATACCATATGATGTGGATGTGCTGGCTGATATGATCAATAAGCGGGCAAGGGAAGGCAAGCGCTTTACTATTATAGCAGTAGCAGAGGGCGCAATTTCCAAGAAGGACGCGAAGCTGTCCAAGAAAGAGATGAAGAAGAAGTTAGAGAAGGAAAAAGGACTCTATCCGTCTGTTGCGTATGAGGTTGCGGCTAGGCTTCAGAAGAAGACGACTCAGGAAGTGCGCATTACGGTTCCGGGACATACCCAGCGGGGCGGCACGCCGTGTCCATATGACAGGGTATTATCTACCCGCCTTGGCGCATTCGCTGCGAGAATGATTTTGGATGGAGAATATGGATATATGGCGGCAATCCGAGATGGGGAGACGACGAAGGTTCCGCTCTCAGAGGTTGCAGGAAAACTGAAGTTTGTTGATCCCCATTCTAAGATTGTTCAGGAGGCAAAGCAGGTGGGAATCAGCTTCGGCGACAAATAAGATCATTGAGATTCAGGGAGAGATGCATATGGGCTATATGGCGCTGTATCGAAAGTTCCGTCCTAGCGAATTTAAGGATGTAAAAGGGCAGGATGCGATAGTTAAGACATTAAAGAACCAGATAAAGACAGGGCGTATAGGCCATGCCTACCTGTTCTGCGGAACAAGGGGAACAGGTAAGACAACGGTTGCCAAGATATTTGCAAAGGCGGTAAACTGTGAGCATCCGATAGAGGGAAGCCCCTGCGGGGCATGCAGGATGTGCCAGTCGGTCTCAGCAGGCACATCAATGAATGTAATTGAGATTGACGCGGCTTCCAACAATGGAGTTGACAACATCCGCGGGATCAGGGAGGAGGTTGCGTACCGTCCCACTGAGGGAAGATATAAGGTTTATATTATTGACGAGGTGCATATGCTGTCTATAGGAGCGTTTAATGCGCTTCTCAAGACGTTAGAGGAGCCGCCGGAGTATGTGATATTTATTCTGGCGACTACGGAGGCGCATAAGATACCGGTAACAATCTTGAGCCGCTGCCAGAGGTATGATTTTAAGAGGATATCCATTGATACGATCTGTGAGAGACTGAATGAGCTGATAGAACAGGAAGGTCTGGACGTGGAGGAGAAGGCGGTGCGCTATATTGCCAGGGCGGCAGACGGGGCTATGAGAGATGCGCTGAGCCTGTTAGATCAATGCGTTGCATTTTATATTGGGGAGCGTTTGACCTATGACCGGGTACTGGAAGTTTTAGGGGCGGTAGATACGGATGTATTCAGCAGGCTGTTTCGGGAACTGCTTGCCCGGGATGTGAAAAAAGTCATATCCAGCGTGGATGAGCTGATCATGCAGGGAAGGGAACTTTCACAGCTCTCAGCGGATTTCACTTGGTATCTTCGCAATCTTCTGCTGATCCAGAGTTCAGATGACATGGAAGAGGTGCTGGACGTATCTACGGAGAGCTTGGTACAGCTAAAGGAAGAGGCCGGGATGATTGATACAGAGGAGCTGATTCGGTTTATTCGTATTTTTTCAGAACTTACCGGGAAGCTCCGGTATTCCACACAGAAACGTGTGCTGCTGGAGGTAACCTTTATTAAGCTGTGTAAGCCCCAGATGGAGACCGGACAGGATGCGCTTCTTGCAAGGATCCGCGCATTGGAAGACGCGGTTGAAAAAGGTCTGGTTATGCCGCCTGCCGGGCAGACTGTGTATGCCAAGCCTCGGGAGCAGAAGACGGAACAGGCCAAACCCGTATTTTCGAAGGCTCTGTCTGAGGATGTAAAGGAAGCGGCGAAGAATTTCCGCAGTATTACGGAGGACGCTTCCATTATGCTGAGACAATATCTGAAAAAGGCGCGTCTCAGCGCAGGGGAGAATGACAGGCTCCAGATTGTGCTTCCGGATGAAGTAAGCGCTGGGTTTGTAGCAAGACAGGAGCATAAAGATGAGATTATCCGTCTGATTGAAGCAAAACTTGGCAAGACTATGGAGATAGACGTCCGCCAGGTGGAAGAAGGCAGGCATTTTGAAGATAATTATGTAGATTTAGAAAAATATGTCAATATGGAGATTACCATTGAAGATTAAAGGAGGAAAAGCCCATGGCAAGACGTGGAGGATTCCCAGGCGGAGGCATGCCGGGGAATATGGCAAATCTTATGAAACAGGCGCAGAAGATGCAGCGCCAGATGGAGGATGCGGCGAAGGAGCTGGAGACAAAGGAATTTTCTGCAACCGCCGGAGGAGGCGCTGTAGAGGTGACGGTATCCGGCAAAAAGCAGGTATTGAAAGTAAAATTGGATGAAGAGGCCGTAGATCCGGACGACGTGGAAATGTTAGAGGATCTGATCGTTGCCGCTGTCAATGAGGCGCTGGACAAAGTGGATGCAGAGTCGGCGGGCGCAATGTCCAAATTCACAGGAGGAATGCCGGGTGGATTATTATAGCAGCCAGATCAGCAAGTTAATAGAGCAATTCTCAATGCTTCCGGGAATCGGGCCAAAGTCAGCCGGCAGGCTGGCTTTTCATTTGATCCATATGCCGAAGGAGCAGGTAAAGGAGCTGGCGGATTCTATGGTGGAGGCAAGGGAAAAGGTGCGTTACTGCCAATGCTGCCATACGCTGACCGACCGGGAGATATGTCCAATCTGCAGCAGCAGTAAACGGGATCACAGAACCATTATGGTGGTGGAATCTACCAGAGATTTGGCGGCATATGAGAAGATTGGCAAGTATGAGGGGGTTTATCACGTGCTTCACGGTGCGATTTCGCCAATGCTTGGAATCGGACCGGGCGATATTAAGCTGAAAGAGCTGGTTAAGCGTCTGGAGGGAGATGTGGATGAGGTGATTATTGCAACCAATTCCAGCCTTGAGGGGGAGACCACAGCAATGTATATCAGTAAACTGATTAAGCCCACGGGGATTAAGGTCAGCAGAATTGCAAGCGGCGTTCCGGTTGGAGGAGATCTGGAATATATTGATGAGGTGACGCTGCTGCGCGCGCTGGAAGGGCGGACGGAGCTCTAAATATCTGCATTGGGATTTTACAGACGCATATTCGAGAAATAATTAAAAATGTTCAGAACATATGTATAAGTGCGGGCGCTTCCCTTGACCGTCAGGATATATGCAGATATAATAAAACCATTAAGTTACTAGAAAAGATACTAGAAAATAGGAGGCAATTTTCATGAACAAAGTAGAACTTATGAAGACTGCTAATGAGGTGCGCAAAGGCATTATTGAAGCGGTGCACAGCGCAAAGTCCGGCCATCCGGGCGGTTCATTATCAGCGGCAGATATCTATACATATCTGTATTTTGAGGAAATGAATGTGGATCCAAAAGAGCCGGACAAGGCAGGCAGGGATCGATTTGTACTGTCTAAGGGGCATACCTCGCCGGGTTATTATTCGGTATTAGCTCAGAGAGGATTTTTCCCAGTGGAAGATCTAAAGACCTTCCGCCATACAGGCTCTTATCTACAGGGACATCCGGATAAGAAGCATATTCCGGGAGTGGATATGTCTTCCGGTTCACTGGGACAGGGGATTTCAGCGGCAGTCGGAATGGCAGTATCTGCAAAGCTGTCAGGAGAGGATTACCGTGTATATACGCTGCTTGGAGACGGCGAGATCCAAGAGGGACAGGTGTGGGAAGCATCCATGCTTGCAGCTCACAGAAAGCTGGACAACCTGGTTGTGATTGTAGATAATAATAATTTACAGATCGACGGAGATATCAGCAAGGTTAATTCCCCATATCCGATCGACAAGAAGTTTGAAGCGTTTAATTTCCATGTTATTAATGTGGACGGACATGATTTTGACCAGCTTGCGGCGGCATTTAAGGAAGCGAAGGAGACCAAGGGACAGCCGACGGCGATCATTGCGAAGACTGTAAAGGGCAAAGGCGTATCCTTTATGGAGAATCAGGCATCTTGGCATGGTTCTGCCCCGAATGATGAGCAGTATGCGGTAGCGATGGAAGATCTGAAGAAAGTAGGTGAAGCATTATGTCAGATGTAAAGAAGATTGCAACAAGAGAGAGTTATGGTAATGCTTTAGCAGAATTAGGTAAATTACACGAGGAGGTCGTTGTACTGGACGCGGATCTTGCAGGTGCGACGAAGACAAGCGTATTTATGAAGGCTTTCCCGGAGCGTCATATTGACTGCGGCATCGCCGAAGGCAATATGATGGGCGTAGCGGCAGGGCTTGCAGCAACCGGAAAGGTTCCCTTTGCAAGCACCTTTGCAATGTTTGCGGCGGGACGTGCGTTTGAGCAGGTGCGTAATTCCATCGGTTATCCAAAGCTGAATGTGAAGATTGGCGCTACCCATGCGGGAATCTCCGTTGGCGAGGACGGCGCTACCCATCAGTGTAATGAGGATATCGCTCTGATGAGAACCATCCCGGGAATGACCGTGATCTGCCCGGCGGACGACGTAGAAGCAAAGGCGGCTGTTACGGCGGCTTATGAGCATGAGGGTCCGGTGTATATGAGGTTTGGAAGGCTTGCGGTTCCGGTGATCAACGATAAGCCGGATTATAAATTTGAGCTTGGCAAGGGGATTGTCTTAAGAGAAGGCAAGGATGTGACCATCATTGCGACCGGGCTTCCGGTGGCAAACTGCTTAGAGGCAGCGGAAAAGCTGGCGGCAGACGGCATTCAGGCCAAGGTGATCAATATCCATACGATCAAGCCGATTGACGAGGAACTGGTAGTTGCAGCGGCAAAGGAGACCGGCAAGGTGGTTACGGTAGAAGAGCATTCTGTAATCGGCGGGCTGGGAAGCGCGGTTTGCGACGTACTCTCTGAGAAGGCGCCGACAAAGACGCTGAAGATCGGAATCAACGACGTATTCGGCGAGTCGGGACCGGCGGCGGAACTGGTAAAGAAGTTTGGGCTGGATGCAGACAGCATCTATGAGAAAGTAAAAGCATTCGTATAATGCCAGAGTAAGAAAAAGAGTTTGGAAGGGGCGCTTCATAGAGAGAAGCGTCTCTTTTTTTGATAGATGCTGGAAAAGTCTGACGATGTAAAGGCTGAGATATCGAAATGCCAAGGATATTGGGGAAAGATTCCCGGGACAAGTTCCACAGACTGATAAAATACGCACATTTCCTATGCTATGATAATCCAAAATCTTGGGAGAGGTGAGTATAAATATGGAAGGACAATTTCCAAAAAATGTAAAACAGGTGGGCAATGTCAGCGACAGCCCGAAGATCTACGTAGAGGATTATGTAGATACATATTTTAACCAGTTGAAAGAACAGGGGAGAGAATCACTGGTTGGAGTTTTTTTGATTGGAAAAAATACCGTGATCGAGGATCAGGAATGTATCTATGTGACTGGCGCGGTACAGATGAAGGATTTGGATCCGGAGAGTAAGGAGCTGGATATTGGAAAAGAACATCTTGAGATAGCAAGAACAGAGAGCAAGGAGTATTTTCACGGACAGGATATTATCGGGTGGCTTTTGATCATGCCGGGACATCCGGTAGGATTAAGCGGCAGTATGATACGCGTCCATGAGAAGTTGTTTCCGGAGAAGAACAGCTTATTTATGCTAATAGATGCGGAAGATGAAGAACAGATTTTTACGTATAAATTTCATGAGCTTATGCAGATGGGGGGACATTATATTTTTTATGAGAAGAACCCGGATATGCAAAGCTATATGATTAGTGAGCGCAAACAGATCGGCGTGACACCCAGTGAAGTGGTTGAGGATCGAGCTGCAAAGGATTTTCGCAGTACAGTAAGGGGGCAGCTAGAAGCAAGAGAGCAGCGCAGGGAATCCAGATATGTATATTTGACCAGCGTATTGCTTGTAATTGTTGTTCTGGCAATCGGTATCTCGACCATGAATAATTATGATAAAATGAATTCTGTTCAGACTTCGATAGAAACCTTGTCTTCAGCGATGCAGCAGTCCTCTAGTGAAGGAAATGGACAAGCAGAGGAAAGCGCAGAAATACAAGAAATGGAAAAGAACAGTCTGGAAAATGCGGACATGCACACAGAGCAGAGCGGAAACATAGGGCAGCAGATGGAGCCTGTGGTTTCTACCGTTCAGGAAGATTTAGGGGAAAGTGAAGATTACTATGTTGTACAGAAGGGGGACACGCTTGACATAATTAGTGAAAAGGTTTATGGGACAATTTCAAAAACGGATGCAATCCGCCAGAAAAACGGTTTGGAGGATGGAAATCTTATATTCATTGGACAAAAATTGTTATTACCGTAAAAGTGTGTTATACTAAAAAGCAAAGTATTCACAATGAAAGAATACAATACAGGCGCATAGGGCGCAAATAGGCTTAATTGAGGTTAAGATATGAAGCGTAAGAAAAAGACGGACTTGTATGTTGTTCAGGATACAAAAGATGTTACAGATGCGTTGATAGACAGGGTGCTGGCAGAATTAAGAGAGGAAGACGGCATTCTGGAGGATATTGAGGATCAGGTACGTCAGCATAAGAAGAGCCGCCGTATCCGGATAACGGTTATCAGTACCCTTGTGGTGGTAATTGCAATCGCATCCTTTCTGGTAATCCATTTGCAGACATATACATCTGCCAGAATTATTACTTCGTATGAAAATAGCAGCGATGGGAATGTTAACTATAGGCAGTTTGCAGACGGCGTACTCAAATACAGCAAGGATGGAATTTCATTGATTAACCGTAAGGGTAAGGAAAACTGGAATCAGCCCTATCAGATTAAGAATCCGATTATCGATACGTATAACAATGATGCGGTGGTAGTAGCAGATAAAGGCGGCAACACAATACTGGTGCTGGACCGCGAGGGATTAAAAGGTGAAATTCAGACTATGCTTCCGGTGGAAAAGGCAGTAGTCTCTGCACAGGGAATTGTCTGTGCGGTCCTAAAGAATGAGACTTCCCCGAAGATTATCTGTTATGATGCGGCAGGGAATCTTCTGGTGGAAATGGCGACTTCGCTGACCGGCACAGGCTATCCGCTGGACGTGGGTATATCGGAGGACGGCAAAGTGCTTCTGGTATCTTATCTCTGCGTACAGAACGGAACGATTGTTACGAAGATCAGATATTATAATTTTGACGGAGAGAAGGATAGTATTCAGGATTATGAAGTGACGGCGGACGATTACGGAAATATGGCGGCGGCATCGGCATTTTTTATGAATCCGAAAACTTCAGTGGTTGTGGGAGATGACAGACTGCTCTTTTATACTGGCGAGGGAAAGCCGCAGCTAACGGAGACGGTTCTTTTAAATAAAAGGATTAAGAGTGTGTTTCACAGTAACCGTTACGTAGGGCTTGTCCTGAAAAATGAACGGAAGGCAGGGTATGAACTGTGCTTGTTTAATACCTCAGGAAAGAAGGTTCTGTCCGAGGAATTTACAGGGGATTTCTCGAATGTGAAGATTAGCGGCAGTCAGATATTGATGTATGACGGGAAAAAATGCAGCGTGTTTACCCGGACGGGAATCCATAAGTATGACGGAGAGTTAAATGGCAGTATTCTTGAAATATTCCCGGTTTTGGGAGTAAATAAATACATAGTGATGAATGCAAATGGAATGGAAGTTATTCGGTTTGTAAAATAAGGAGAAATGTATGAACTGGTTATTATATATTATCGGAATCAGCTTTTTAATTGGATTCATTGTCGGTATTATAAGGGGAGCGGTGAAGATAGCAGTGTCACTTCTTGCAACACTGGTGACTTTTCTCCTTGTGTTTTTTCTGACGCCGTATGTGTGTAAAGGGATTACGGCGGTGACTCCTCTTCAGGAGGTGGCGGAGACAAAGATTGAATCCATGATTAGCGGGATGGTGACAGATGCTGCAGCAGAACAGGTGGGCATCGGTTCTGGAAATGTATCGGCAGTCCGTAATGCATTGGGCGCGGCGGGGATTGGAGAAGAGCAGCTCGGAGCCCTTGGGATTACCGTGGAGGATATCGCGAATGGGAAAATAAGCAGCAGCGACCTTGCAGATAAAGGGATTTCTAAAAATATACTTGACGGTTTGAATAATATGCAGCAACAAGCGGCGGAAGCTGTTGAAAGCGCTGAGATTCCGCGGGACATGCAGATCGCGGCGATTGAAGGCGCAGATATTCCTCAGGTGTTTAAGAATCTTCTTCTCACTAATAACAATAGCAAAATATATGATAAGCTGGGAGCTGATAGCTTTGCATCCTATATTGCGAAATATATATCAAAGCTTGTTGTAAATATTGTGGCTTTTATTTTGACGCTTGTTGTAGTTACAATTGTTTTGCGGGCAATTATTTTTTCGCTGAATGTTATCGCAGACCTTCCTGTATTTGGGTTCGTAAATCGGCTTGCGGGGGGAGTTCTGGGCGTAGTCGGCGTGTTGATTATTGTGTGGGTTGCCTTTGTTTTTATTACGCTGCTGTATACGACCGAAATCGGGAAAGAGATGTTTGAAATGATTCAAGCAAATAGTATATTATCGGTAATATATGAATATAACCCGATTATGAAGCTTGCAACAACGCTCCGGATGTAGTAATTTGGCAAAATACGGCGAAAAATACGAAAAAAAATATTAAATTATAAAGAAAACCACTTGCAGAATTTATTGCAAAGAGGTATACTGAATAAGTGGTGTGGAGAACACCTATTCCTCGATAGCTCAATGGTAGAGCACACGGCTGTTAACCGTGGGGTTGTTGGTTCGAGCCCAACTCGGGGAGCTTCAAAAAGACCCGTAGGCATGTTGTATGTTTACGGGTCTTTTTGAAGCTGTGTAAGACGGGTGCGTTTCATTGACAGCATGCATTTAGGAGGGGGATTTTATGTGGAAATTGAAGAATTTATTTGGAAACGGAAAAAAAGGAAAAGAGTTTTCTAAAAACGGTAAGGGGGACGCAGCAGACCCGGCCGTGCAGTTTTTTGAAGAGTATGAGGAAAAAGAGCAGGAGCTGACGGTGCTGATTAAAGAATTTACAAGAGGAGGCGCGGTTCGGGGAGATTATCTTTTTCCGGCTGTTCCTTTTTTGGCATATATTGACAAGGAAAGTGGAAAGGCGGTTCATGAGAAGGGCATCTTGTGCTGGGTGATACACAGATCTTCTGATGATTATATTCATAAGTTTAAGAATTATGGGATTTACAAGGTTTTGGTTAGAAAAATGAAGCCGGGTATATTAAATCCTATAGGCCAGCCTGTTAAAAATTGGTATTATGTTGTGAAAGTTCTAAAAAGAGAAGTGAAGGAGCCGCAGCTTGAGAGAATCCGTACCGAATATCTAAAGCCGGTTTCTATCAAAGACAGCTTGGGAGAGTTTAAGCTTGATAGGAAATATAATCAATTTGAAGGCCAGATCGATTGGATGGGAAGTATGGAAAATGTGTCGCTTGAAAAGGATAAGGATGAGGATACGGCGAATCTTGCGTTGAAAACATTGCATATGCTGACGTCAGATCCTGTAAAATGGGATAGAAAGCTTCGGGAATATGCGGCAGGAGAATTGACAGAGCTTGCAAACGACTGGAGGGAAGAAGAGGAAACTCCAGTTATCAAGAAGGAGGAATTTGCAGAAAGGATTGGAAGCCCATCGTTCTCTATAGATAAAGAGGGAGATTTTGAAGCGGTATATAATGATGACGACATGTTTGCCGGGCATTGGATTGTAGTTTACGGAACGGCTGATGGAATGCTGACAGACACAGGCATAGAAGGATAGATGTAAGAGTTGAAAAAGAAAAGGTTCTTTTTTACCGTGATTTTGGATACATATCTTCTTTGCATACCGACGCTGCAATATGATATATTTATTTGTCATTTGACGGGAATAAGAAAACATAACCTTGCATACATTGTAAAAACAATGAGTGCAGGGGATTTGTATGAAAGATTATATTGAGGAGCGGGCAGTAGAGATTGCATATTATATTATTGAACATAAGGCAACGGTGAGACAGACGGCGAAGGCATTTGGGGTTAGTAAGAGTACCATACATAAGGATGTAACAGACCGGCTCCTGATTATCAATCCGTCGCTGGCAGCAGAGGCCCGTAAAGTACTTGACGTAAATAAGTCTGAACGTCATATCCGGGGTGGACTTGCTACAAAAGAAAAATATCTTCACCAGCATGTATAAATAGCTGAAATAATAAAATGCGAAGGCGGTGGAAAAAGTGGCGGTTTATTTTGCTTGACATTATTAGACTTTTTTATTAATATAAGTTTGTAAAATTGAATAAGATTGATGACAAGGGAGCTTGTATGGAAGCAGGCTGAGAGTGGGCTGATACCGCCCAGACCGAGTACCTGATTTGGATAATACCAGCGTAGGGATGCATAATGAGGGATTTTGGAATCTCCTTTGTCTTCAATCGAAGATGAAGGAGGTTATTTTTATGTTTAAATTTTTGGTAACGGGGGAAGGAGGGCTGACGGAAGCAGGATATATTGTGTGTATTGCGGCAGGAATCATATTATTTATCATGGCGCTTCTTTTTGCAGGCAAAAGTTCGGAAAAAAAGAAAATATCTACAAAACAGCTTGTGTTTTGCGGAATTGCAATGGCGCTGGGATTTGTGACATCTTATATCAAAATATTTGAGATGCCGTGGGGCGGAAGTGTAACTCTCTGCAGCATGCTTTTTATTGTGCTGATAGCGAACTGGTATGGAGTTAAGGCTGGAATTTCCGTTGGACTTGCATACAGTATTCTGCAGTTTATTCAGGAACCTTTTGTGTTATCGTTCTTTCAGGTATGCTGTGATTATTTTCTGGCATTTGCCGCTCTTGGCATTGCGGGAGTGTTTGCTAAGAGTCCGCGAGGGCTAATAAAGGGCTATATTGCGGCGGTATTAGCGCGAGGAGCTTTTCATGCTCTTGGAGGCTATCTCTATTGGATGAGTTATATGCCGGAAAGTTTTCCGCAGTCATTGAAGAGTGTATATCCAATTGTTTACAATTACAGCTTCCTGTTTGCGGAGGGTTTGATTACCATAGTTATTATATCAGTACCGGCAGTTACAAGGGCTCTGAATCAGGTAAAGAGAATGGCGCTGTCATAAATTTAATTAGAAAAATGACTCTTGATTCTTTTGAATGACCGACCTATAATGGATGGTTAGAAGGGAAGTCATCCAAGTGAAAACAAGAGTTAAAATTGATAGGAGCGGTTACCTGTTTGATAATCGTGCATTGACAGCGCTGATTGTTCCGCTGGTGATTGAACAGCTTCTGGCGATTTTGGTGGGAATGGCGGACAGCATTATGATTGCAAGCGTAGGAGAAGCTGCCGTTTCCGGCGTGTCGCTGGTGGATCAGGTTATGATTCTTGTAATTCAGATATTTTCGGCATTAGCAACTGGAGGAGCGGTAGTTACGGGGCAGTATCTGGGGCAAAAGGATCAACGGAAAGCCTGTGAATCGGCAATGCAGATGGTTTGGTTCATTACACTCTGTGCAATAGTTATTACAGCGGGCGTATACATAGGAAAATACTGGATTCTCCACGGAGTGTTCGGACAGATTGACAGTGAGGTAATGAGGCATGCTGCGATCTATTTTTTGATTGTGTCAGCGTCTATTCCATTTATCGCATTATATAATTGCGGTGCGGCTATTTTCCGTGCTATGGGTAATTCAGAGATTTCTATGCGGATATCCATTATTATGAATGTAATCAATGTGGGCGGAAATGCATTGCTTATTTACGGGTTCCATCGGGGAACGGAAGGAGTAGCGATTCCGACTCTGGTATCCCGTGGTGTGGCGGCGGTGATTATTACAGTGAAGCTTCTAAATAAAGAATGTCAGGTACACATTGAGAGGACCCTGCGTTATCAGCTAGACTGGTCTATGGTGAAGCGGATTTTGAGTATTGGCATTCCAAACGGAATGGAAAATAGTATGTTCCAGCTTGGCAAGATTATTGTGCTGAGCCTGATTTCTACCTTTGGAACCTATGCGATTGCGGCGAATGCGGTAGGAAATGTAGTTGCAATGTTCTCCGGCCTTCCGGGAATGGCAATTACTCTGGCAGTTACTACAGTCATTTCCCGGTGTGTGGGTGCAGGTGATTACGAGCAGGTAAGATATTATAACCGTAAATTGCTTATGATTACCCATATAGGCATGATGATTTCAGTAGGACTGGTATTTCTGGTTTTGCCATGGATTATCCGGGCTTACCATTTGTCGGAAATAACGGCAGAGGTAACAAAGCAGATTATATATTTTCATGGGATTTGTACAATATTTTTCTGGCCGGCAGCATTTTCACTTCCTACGACTTTTCGGGCGGCAGGCGACGCAAGGGCCTGCATGATTATTTCAATATTGTCCATGTGGATATTTCGGATTTTGTTTAGTTACATATTGGGACGATATATGGAAATGGGTGTGTTCGGTGTCTGGGCGGCTATGATTATAGACTGGCTGTTTAGAGGTTTGTGTTTTGGCATCCGTTATTTTGGCGGGAAATGGAAAAATGCGGCTATTGTATAAATTGTAAAAAACGAAAGGAGGAGTTACGTCATTGAAGAGAGAATTGATGATTGTTCTTGATTTTGGCGGGCAGTATAACCAATTGGTGGCAAGGCGTATCCGAGAGTGTAATGTATACTGTGAGATATATTCGTATAAAACAGATCTGGAAAAAATTAGGAGGATGAATCCCAAAGGAATTATTCTGACCGGAGGACCAAATAGTTGTTATGAGCCCGATTCGCCAACTTGTTCTAAGGAGTTGTTTGAGATGGGGATCCCTGTACTGGGGCTCTGCTATGGAGCGCAATTGATGATGCATGTGCTGGGAGGAAAAGTAGAACAGGCAAAGGTTCGTGAATATGGCAAGACAGAGGTTATCGTAGATAAGACATCGGAATTGTTTGAAAATGTATCGGAAAAAACTATTTGCTGGATGAGTCATTTTGACTATATATCGAAAATGGCTCCGGGCTTTTGTAATATTGCGCATACGGCAGACTGCCCGGTGGCGGCGGCAGAGTGTGAGGAGAAAAAACTCTATGCGATTCAGTTTCATCCGGAGGTTCTGCATACCAAAGAAGGAAGTAAGATACTGTATAATTATGTAAGAGGCGTCTGCGGATGCGTAGGGGATTGGAGGATGGATTCCTTTGTTGATAATTCAATCAAAGCTATTCGCGAGAAGGTAGGAAATGGAAAAGTCCTCTGCGCCCTCTCCGGCGGCGTGGATTCGTCGGTGGCAGCAGTTATGCTTTCTAAGGCAATTGGCAGCCAGCTTACCTGTGTGTTTGTTGACCATGGATTGCTCCGGAAAAATGAAGGGGATGAAGTGGAGGCGGTATTTGGCAAGAATGGGCCTTACGATCTGAATTTTATTCGTATAAATGCACAGGAGAGGTTCTATGAGAAGCTTGCGGGGGTGGAAGAACCGGAGGAAAAGCGCAAGATTATCGGGGAGGAATTTATTCGGGTATTTGAGGAAGAAGCGAAGAAAATCGGAGCGGTGGATTTTCTTGTGCAAGGGACGATTTATCCCGATGTGGTAGAGAGCGGTCTCGGCGGAGAATCCGCAGTGATTAAGTCCCATCATAATGTGGGCGGACTTCCGGATTATGTGGATTTCAAAGAGATTTTAGAGCCGCTTCGGGATTTGTTCAAAGATGAAGTAAGAAAAGCCGGGCTGGAAATGGGGATACCAGCAAATTTGGTATATCGTCAGCCATTTCCGGGACCAGGGCTTGGCATACGGATTGTGGGAGAAGTGACCGCGGAGAAGGTGAGAATGGTTCAGGATGCGGATGCAATTTACCGGGAAGAGATTGCCAAGGCCGGGCTGGAGGGAAAAATCGGACAGTATTTTGCCGGACTGACAAATATGCGCAGCGTGGGAGTTATGGGAGATGAGAGGACCTATGATTATGCTGTGGCGCTGCGGGCAGTGAATACGGTGGATTTTATGACTGCAGAGGCAGCGGAGATACCATTTGCGGTGCTGCAGAAGGTGATGAGCCGAATTATTAATGAGGTGAAGGGAGTTAACCGAGTTATGTATGATCTGACGAGTAAACCACCGGGGACGATCGAGTTCGAATAAACAAAAATGCTTAGTGAATCCAGCGTTTATGCGGATTTGCGGGCTTTTAAAAGGTCTTTTGATAACAAATTGATAACAGTCGTTTGAGTGCGATTATTCTTACTGTCAAGTGGTTTGTTGGTGGGGGAATGATTTGCAAGAGGTTTGGACGGCCGGCATAAATCCATATTAGAAACGCCCTTAGCTGTGGGTAGGAACTCATGGCTAAGGGCGTTTTTTGTCGCTTACGAATAAAATTCGCTGTTTACGATTTCAACTTGAAAGAGGCTGTAATGGGGAGCATCTGCCGAAGAAAAGTGTTTTGTTAATACAGGACATTCCTCTAACATCCTTTTCTTGATGGTTGGGTCAACACATTCTGTTGCTATGCCGCTTACCCTTACCCAGTCCCGTGTACCGTTTTTCAGTGCGACTATCTGAATTTTGTTATGTTTGGCAAGCTGTTTATACACTGATTTTGTGTCTGAGGTGGAAATGTATAGGTTGTTATTGTATTCCATAATTGCGCCAAACGGTCTGCCTGCTGGAAAATCATTATTAAAGGTTAATACGAAAAATGTACCACATTCTTTTATGAAGTTGTATATTTGGCTCATTTGCATACCTCCATGTATTAATCTTTTAACTGGTTTTTGAACGCTTCGACTAAGGCATTGCTCAATTCATTAGAGGGGACTTTCGCCCAATGCTGCGCGGTGTCAAACTTCGGGTAATTGTACCGCCACTGGTCGTAATCTTCCCTGCTGATTTCCTCATCAGAGAGCTTGTCTGCTTGTTCTTTCCAAGCAGAGAGCATTTTCAGCAGTTCGGCGGCATCCTTATTTTTGTCTTTGTTGACTTTTAAGCAGATTTCACCGTCTGATTCACTGACGGTAAGACCGTAAATGTCCTCTAGGGTAAATAAGGTGTGCATAAGCCCGATGTAGCTGTCAATGTTGGGTATGTCCAGTGCTTGCGGTGCAACGTCCAAAGCCTGTGCCAGTGCAGCAGTAAGCTCTGCTTTTGGCTTACGAGAGCCTGTTTCGTACTGTGCCAGACGCACGTCTGCGCTCCGTTCGGGAAACCCGACAAGCATACCAAGGTATTTCTGTGTCATGCCCCGCATGATGCGGAAAAAATGTATTCTTTCGCCAATCGCCATAATGTTTCACTCCTTGTTCGTATGTTTATAAGGAGTATAGCATATATGCTTAGAAAAAGTCAAGAATAAGCGAAACAAAAAAGTTTAATATTTTCTTGCAAACCTATTGACAGTAGCAAAAATGTTTAGTATTATGAATTAAGCAAAAACGCTTAGAAAGAGAAAGGAGAGGTTGTATGGACAACAAATTTATTCGTGTGGATGAGGTGGCGCAGGAGCTTTCCGTATCAAAGCCTTATGCCTATAAACTCATCAAGAAATTAAATGACGAGCTGAAGGAGCAGGGGTTTATCACGATTGCAGGGAGAGTAAACCGCC
>CAJUTH010000012.1 GCA_910589275.1 uncultured Dorea sp. | reverse complement strand
CCGGGGATATGGGGATCATCATAGAAGTAAAATATGCCCATGACGGAGATCTGGATAGGGCATGTAAGGAGGCATTGAAACAGATCGAATATACAAAGTATGAAGATGATCTTGATGACGATGGGGTAGAGAATATCCTGAAATACGGGATTGCATGCTATAAAAAGCGGTGTAAGGTCATGCTTGCAGAATAATAAATAAAAGAATATATATAACATCACATCGGAATCTTTCGTGAAACAGCCCTGCAGATGCATTTCCATATTCTTGACAAACATACTAACGGTATGATAATATAGGAACATACCAGCAGTATGTTAGGGGAGGACGAGGAGACATGGCAAGAAATAAGCATCCAGAAGAAACTGTTAATTTAATATTAGATGTTGCTTTTCGCTTATTTATGAAAAAGGGGTATGAGCATACCTCCGTTCAGGATATTATAAATAATTTAGGCGGTCTTAGTAAAGGCGCCATCTATCATCATTTTAAGTCAAAGGAAGATATTTTAGCTGCGGTTACAGACAGAATGACTGCCGAATCCAATCGGATGCTTGCAGTCATTCGTGACCGTTCTGACCTCAGTGGGAAAGAGAAGTTAAAGACAATTTTTAGGGAATCAATCAGCCGGCCTGTGCAGAACGATATTTTTACGGTAGCTCCAGATTTTCATAATAACCCGAAACTTCTTTTCAGTCTTATGCATGATACCATAGATAACGCAGCGCCAAACTATATTTTGCCGATTATCAGGCAGGGTATTTCAGACGGTTCTATCAAAACAGATTACCCAGAGCAATTGGCAGAATTGATTTTGCTTGCTGCAAATGTCTGGATGAATCCTATGATATTTGATAGTACTGTGGAAGAGTCTTGTCGGAAGTTTATCGTATTCAGACAGATGCTGCAAGGCTTTGGTCTGGATATTGTAGATAGGGAAATGTTAGAGCGATTGCAGGAGCTGGCAGCTATCTATCAGCAGAACAAGCAAAAGAAGGCATAATTTGCGAATTATTTATTTCAAAATATATATCTGCCTTGTGAAACGGGCAGATATATTTTGAAATAGATACATACCAACGTGCGGTATTTAATGGTCATATTATATTTTGTTAGATAGAATAGAAAGGCGGAGGTTTTATAAATGAATCAAAAACTATTTTCAAAGGATTTCACATTAGTTGTCATCGGTCAGATTGTGTCTTTGTTTGGCAACGCAGCAATAAGATTTGCATTACCGCTATATTTATTAAATTTGACGGGTTCATCGGCACTTTACGGAACTGTTACAGCGTTTGCTTTTATTCCTGCCATTTTGCTGTCGCCTATTGGCGGCATTGTTGCAGACAGGGTCAATAAAAGAAATATTATGGTTATATTGGATTTTTTTACGTCGGTAGTCATCTTAGCCTTTTTGTTGCTTATGAATGAAGTAAATATCATTCTTCTTTTGACGGTTACATTGAGCTTTTTGTATGGCATCGCGGGTGCATATCAGCCGTCTGTGCAGGCAAGCATCCCTGCACTTACCAATCAGAATAATTTTATGGCGGCAAATTCTATTATCAATGTAATCAGTTCATTTGCGTCTTTGACGGGTCCTGTACTTGGAGGCATTTTATACAGTGCATATGGATTAAAACCTGTATTGTGGATTTGTATGGTATGCTTTATTATGTCGGCGGTTATGGAAATTTTCATTCAAATACCGTTTCAGAAACAAACTTCAGGCGGCGGTATATTAAAGACAGCCAGAACTGATTTTGCAGAGAGTATCCGCTTTATCCGAAAGGAGAAGCCTGTTATCGGTAAAGCCGTTCTTGTAATCTGCGGAATTAATTTGTTCCTTGCCTCAATGATTATTGTCGCGCTTCCATATCTGGTAACAGAAGTTTTAAATTTAGATGCTTCACAGGCAAACAGGTTATATGGTTTTGCAGAGGGAGCATTGGCGGCAGGCGGGCTGGCAGGAGGCATCGGAGCAGGCGTTTTTGCAAATAAATTGGCGATTTACAAATCAGGCAATCTCGTAATCGCCTGTGCGGTATGCGTATTTCCTATCAGTATTTCATTGATTTTGCTTTCATCTGCAATCATAAATTATATGGCCATAACGGTATGCTGTTTTGCCATTATGGTATGTTCAACGATTTTTACCGTGCAGATGATGTCATTTATTCAAACAGAAACCCCGCAAAATTTAATCGGAAAGGTGATTGCTGTCATTCTTACCGTTTCCATGTGCGCACAGCCGCTGGGCAATGCATTCTATGGCGTCTTGTTTGAAATCTGCAAAGGGGCTGAATATGCTGTTGTTTTATTTTCGGGTGTTGTGTCGCTTATGATTGCCATTAGTGCAAAAAATATTTTCAAAGGATTTTCAGCAGACTAAACACTTTATTAAGAAGTAATAGATACAGACGGAAAAGATGTGGCAAATTTGAAATTTATCCAGTATAATAGGATTTATGAAAAGTTTGAATGAGGATATCAAGACAGGACAATTTAAGAATATTTATCTTCTTTATGGCGAAGAGGACTATCTGAAGAAGCAGTATAAAGGAAAGCTTACCAAGGCAATGCTGCCGGAGGGTGATACGGTGAATTATGCCTATTATGAAGGGAAAGGGATTCCGGTTCCGGAGATTATTGATCTGGCGGAGACGATGCCGTTTTTTGCAGACAGAAGGCTGATTGTAATGGAAGATTCCGGCCTGTTTAAAACAGCGGCGCCTGAGCTTGCGGATTACATCAAAGCGATGTCTTCTACAGCTTGTTTTCTTTTTATTGAGAAGGAAGTGGACAAGCGGGGGAAGCTTTATAAGGCCGTGAAGGAGAAAGGGCGTATTGTGGAGCTTTCCCATCAGGATGAGAGGACGTTGATCCGCTGGCTTTTGGGAATGATCAAGCAGGAAGGAAAGCAGATTAGAGAAGAGACGGTCCGCTATATTTTGTCGAAGGCGGGCACAGATATGGCAAATTTGGAAAAGGAAATGGAGAAGCTGTTCTGCTATACGCTGGAAAAGGAAGAGATAACGATTCAGGATGTGGATGCTGTCTGTACGACTCAGATTACGAATCATATATTTGATATGGTGGAGGCGGTAGCAAAGCAGCAGAAAAAGAAAGCCTTGGATTATTATTATGATCTTCTGGCATTGAAGGAGCCGCCGATGAGAATTATGTATCTGCTGACCAGACAGTTTCAGCTTCTTCTTCAGGTCAAAGAGCTTGTTAAGAAGGGGATGGGAAGAAAGCAGGTTGCCGAGAAGGCGGGGCTGCATCCCTTTGCGGCGGGCAAATATATGGATCAGTGCAGGAATTTTAGTAAGGCAGATCTGATCGCCATCATGGAGGAAGGCGCAGAGTTTGAGACCGATGTGAAGACAGGACGGTTGAATGATGTAATGAGCGTGGAGCTGTTTATTTTGTCTACGCTGGGCAGAAATAACAGATAAATATTTATCTGCACAGGTGAACAGGAAAGAATGAATGGAAGGAAGAAAAAAGAAAATGGCAGGAATAGAACAGAGCAGGATTCGTAATTTTTGTATTATTGCGCATATTGATCATGGAAAATCTACGCTGGCCGACCGTATTATTGAAATGACGGGGCTTCTTACCAGCCGGGAGATGCAGTCGCAGGTGCTCGATAATATGGAGCTGGAACGGGAGAGAGGAATTACGATTAAATCACAGGCGGTCCGTATTGTATATAAGGCGAAGAACGGGGAGGAATATATATTTAACCTGATTGACACACCGGGACATGTGGATTTTAATTATGAGGTTTCTAGAAGTCTGGCGGCCTGTGACGGAGCGATTCTGGTGGTGGATGCGGCTCAGGGCGTGGAGGCTCAGACGCTGGCTAATGTGTATCTGGCGCTGGATCATGATCTGGATGTGATGCCGGTGATCAACAAGGTGGATCTTCCCAGTGCGGAGCCGGAGCGGGTAATAGAAGAGATTGAGGATGTGATCGGGATCGAGGCGTCCGACGCGCCGTTGATTTCTGCCAAGACCGGACTGAATGTGGAAACGGTATTAGAGCAGATTATTGAAAAAATCCCGGCGCCGTCAGGGGATGCGAAGGCGCCGCTTCAAGCGCTGATTTTTGATTCTGTATATGATTCCTATAAAGGTGTTATTGTGTTCTGCCGTATGATGGAGGGAACCGTGAAGAAAGGAACTCCAATCCGTATGATGGCCACGGGTGCGGAGGCGGAAGTGGTAGAAGTGGGATATTTTGGGGCCGGGCAGTTTGTGTCCTGCGAGGAGCTTAGCGCCGGTATGGTTGGCTATATTACAGCAAGCTTAAAGAATGTAAAGGATACCCGGGTGGGCGATACAATTACCAATGCGGCAGACCCTTGCGCAGAGCCGCTTCCGGGATACAAGAAGGTAAACCCGATGGTTTACTGCGGCATGTATCCGGCAGACGGGGCAAAATATCCGGATCTTAGGGACGCGCTGGAGAAACTCCAGCTTAACGATGCTTCCCTGCAGTTTGAGCCGGAGACTTCGATTGCATTAGGATTTGGTTTTCGGTGCGGTTTCCTGGGGCTGCTTCATTTAGAGATTATTCAGGAGCGTCTGGAGCGGGAGTATAATCTGGATCTGGTTACTACTGCGCCCAGCGTTATTTATAAGGTGCATAAGACAAATGGGGAGGTAATCGAACTGACGAATCCGTCAAACCTGCCGGATCCGTCGGAGATTGATTATATGGAAGAGCCGATGGTAAAGGCAGAGATTATGGTTACGTCAGAGTTTATCGGGGCGATCATGGATCTGTGTCAGGAGCGGCGGGGCATTTATCAAGGAATGGAATATATGGAAGAGACAAGAGCCATGCTTCGGTATCATCTTCCGCTGAACGAGATTATCTATGATTTCTTTGACGCGCTGAAATCCCGTTCCCGCGGATATGCCTCCTTTGATTATGAGATTCTGGGCTATCAGCAGTCAGAACTTGTAAAGCTTGATATCCTGATCAATAAAGAAGAGGTGGACGCGCTTTCTTTCATTGTGTTTGCGGGCAATGCATATGAGCGGGGCAGAAAGATGTGCGAGAAGCTGAAAGACGAGATTCCAAGACATCTGTTTGAAATTCCGATTCAGGCAGCAGTGGGAAGCAAGATTATCGCAAGGGAGACGGTCAAAGCTATGCGCAAGGATGTGCTTGCCAAGTGTTATGGCGGCGATATTTCCCGTAAGAGAAAGCTTTTAGAAAAGCAGAAGGAAGGAAAGAAGCGGATGCGTCAGGTGGGGAATGTAGAAATCCCGCAGCAGGCATTTATGAGCGTATTAAAGCTGGATGATAAATAAGGTGAAAGGGGCGTGCAAAGCTCAAAAGCCAATGAAAGAATTAGAATTATATATTCATATACCATTTTGTGTGAAAAAATGCTTTTACTGCGATTTCTTGTCCGCTCCAGCCGGTGAGCGGGAGCAGCAGATGTATATAGAGGGCCTTTGCGGACGAATCCGTTCTTATGCGGAGTCTGCGAAGGCTTATCGTGTTGTCAGTATATTTGTTGGCGGCGGTACGCCTTCTATCTTGGAATCCAGTCAGATGGAAAGACTCTTCGAATCGGTTTATAACGCCTTTGTGGTGGAGAAAGACGCGGAGATTACGATTGAGATGAATCCGGGGACAGTTACAAAAGAGAAGCTTCAGTCATATCGGGAGCTTGGGATTAACCGTTTGAGCATCGGCCTGCAGTCGGCGGTTAATGAAGAATTAAAAAAACTGGGCCGGATTCATAGCTGCGAAGATTTTTTGTCTACCTATCAGACAGCACGTCAGGCAGGCTTTGGGAATATTAATATTGACTTAATGTCGGGGATTCCCGGCCAGACTCTGGAGAGCTATGAGCGGAGCCTTCATTTTGCGGGAGGGCTTAAGCCAGAGCATATCTCCGTCTACAGCTTAATCATTGAGGAAGGGACGCCGTTTTACGAGAAATATGCGGAAGGAGCGCATGCAGAGGAATTACCGGATGAGGATACGGAGCGTGAAATGTATGTCCGTACAAAGGAAATACTAGAGACATACGGTTACCATAGATATGAGATATCTAATTATGCAAAAAAAGGCTTTGAATGCCGGCATAACTTGGGCTATTGGAACCGGACTGAGTATCTGGGCATCGGTACGGGCGCCGCGTCCTTTATGAATCATCAGAGATGGAGGGAAGGAGAAGCGCCGGCGACATTGACCAGACAGGAAGAGATGGAAGAATTTATGTTTCTTCGACTGCGAAAAATGGAAGGCGTGTCGCGGGCTGATTTTCTGGAAAGCTTTGGGGAAGAGATGGAAACCATTTATGGCGAGGAAATCGCAAAATTAAAAGGGCAGAAATTGTTGTCAGAAAAAGACGGCAGATTGTTTTTGACGGAATATGGAATTGATATAAGTAATTATGTGCTGAGTGAATTTTTAAAAACTCCATGATATAAGCCTCCGTTTCTTTCCTGTGCTTATATCATAGAGTTTTTTGTGTACATTTCAGTGATTTTATGTGAGAGATCTGTCGTATTATCATTTACTCGCCGGTTTCTTCTGCAAAGGCCGGCTTTTTCTCGTATTTGGCTTCATAGGTTGCCTGAATAGACAGCTTTTTAAACTGCATGATATCTACAGAGCTGATCATGACGGAGGTATGCGCCTGACAGCCTTTCAGCTTAGGGAGCTGGTCAAGGGCGAGCTGGGCACACTTATCTGTGGCGGCGCTGACCGAGAGTGCAATCAGTACCTCATCGGTATGGAGTCTGGGATTTTTACTTCCCAGATACTTTACCTTAAGCTTTTGAATCGGTTCTATGGCTTCCGGTGAAATGACGTTCCTTTCATGGTCAATTCCAGCAAGATCCTTTAATGCATTCAGAAGGAGCGCGGCGGAAGCTCCAAGGAGATGGGTGGTTTTCCCGGTTACAAGCTGTCCGTTTGGAAGCTCTAGGGCAGCAGCCGGAGCGCCGGTTGCCTCAGCCTTAGCAAGGGCCGCGTCTACAACAGGCCTATCATGTACGGTAACGCCTGCCTGATTCATTAAAATCTCGATCTTAGATACCTCATTATCACTGCATGCGCCGATCAGAAGACGGCGCAGGGATTCATAATATCTGCGTAGAATTTCCTGTTTGGAAGCTTCTTTGCATGCCTCGTCGTCGCAAATACAGCAGCCTGCCATATTTACTCCCATATCGGTGGGTGATTTGTAAGGGCTGTCTCCGTAAATTCGCTCGAAAGTTGCGGAAAGCACCGGAAAAATCTCTACATCCCGGTTATAGTTTACCGTGGTTTCCCCATATGCTTCCAGATGAAAAGGGTCAATCATATTTACATCGTTCAGATCTGCGGTTGCAGCTTCATAGGCCAGATTAACCGGGTGTTTTAATGGGATATTCCAGATGGGGAATGTTTCAAATTTGGCATATCCTGCCCGGATTCCTCTTTTGTGTTCGTGATAGAGCTGGGAGAGGCATGCAGCCATCTTGCCGCTTCCGGGACCGGGGGCGGTAACCACTACCAGCGGTCTGGAGGTCTCAATGTAGTCATTTCTTCCGTAGCCTTCGTCGCTGACGATCAGAGGAACATTTGCCGGATATCCGGGAATCAGGTAATGAATATATACTTTGATTCCGAGGCGTTCCAGCCTGATCTTGAACAAATCGGCGGCGGACTGCCCCGCATATTGGGTAATGACAACACTTCCGACATACAGTCCGGAATTCATATAAGCATCCCGCAGGCGCAAAAGATCGGTATCATATGTAATTCCTAGGTCGCCCCGGATTTTGTTTTTTTCAATGTCTCTGGCGCTGATGGCAATAATGATCTCGGCCTGATCGGCAAGCTCTTTCAGCATCCGGAGCTTACTGTCTGGCTGGAAACCCGGAAGCACTCTGGAAGCGTGGTAATCATCAAATAATTTTCCGCCGAATTCTAGATACAGTTTGTTGTCAAACTGACTGATTCGTTCCCTGATATGGGTAGACTGCATAGTAAGATATTTATCGTTATCAAATCCGATTTTCATTTGTGTATCCCTCACTCCTAATAAAAAACATTATATTCAGTATACTACAGGATATAGCTAGTTTACAATCTTTTCATAATGTTTTTGTTGATTTTAAATCAGGGGATAACTATAATAAGAACTGATAGACACAGGAGGACTATTATGGATAACCAAAGCAATAGAAACAATCAAAATAGAAATAACCAGAATGATAATAAGAACAAGAATAATAAGCAGGGTATTTCCTTTGTTATTCTTACGGCAGTGATAACCACTTTTCTTGTGTTGACGCTGTATCAGTTTCAGAGGAACGGAACAGCGGAGGAGATAACCTATGACAAGTTTCTGAAAATGATAGAACAGCACAAGGTAGAGGAGGTCATTATTTCCAGTGACCGTATTACGATTACAGCAAAGAAGGAAAAGGGAGAGAGAACCGGTAAGGAGTATTTTACCGGTGTGATGAGAGATGATAATCTTTCCGAGCGTCTGTACAAGTCAGGGATTAAGTATGAGCAGGAGATTCCGGATACCACATCTGTGGTTGTAATGAACATTATACTTACTTTTCTGCCGATCGTACTGATTATCGGAATGTTTTACTGGTCCTTTAAGCATATGACAAAGGGTGGCGGGCCTATGGGTATCGGCAAAAGCAATGCCAAGATGTATGTGGAGAAGGAAACGGGAGTTACCTTTAAGGATGTGGCGGGACAGGATGAGGCGAAGGAGTCGCTTCAGGAGGTTGTAGATTTCCTGCATAATCCGGGCAAGTATACCGGAGTGGGTGCAAAGCTTCCGAAGGGAGCGCTTCTTGTGGGTCCTCCGGGAACCGGTAAGACGCTTCTTGCCAAGGCGGTTGCGGGCGAAGCCAAGGTACCGTTTTTCTCATTGTCCGGCTCTGCTTTTGTAGAAATGTATGTGGGTGTGGGAGCTTCCAGAGTACGGGATTTGTTTAAGGAGGCGCAGAAGATCGCGCCGTGTATTATTTTTATTGATGAGATTGACGCGATTGGAAAGAGCAGGGATAACCAGCTTGGAGGCAATGATGAACGGGAGCAGACGCTGAACCAGCTTCTGGCGGAGATGGATGGATTTGACACGAACAAGGGTCTTCTGGTGCTGGCGGCCACGAACCGTCCAGAGATTCTTGATCCGGCGCTTCTTAGGCCCGGGCGTTTTGACCGGCGGATTATTGTGGAACGTCCGGACTTAAAAGGCCGCGTGGATGTGCTGAAAGTACATTCTAAGAGTGTACGGATGGATGAGACGGTGGATTTGGAAGCAATTGCGCTTGCAACTTCCGGCGCGGTAGGCTCTGATCTTGCAAATATGATCAATGAGGCGGCAATTACCGCTGTGAAACATGGAAGAAACGCTGTATGCCAGAGCGATTTGTTTGAGGCGGTAGAGGTGGTGCTTGTAGGCAAGGAGAAGAAGGACCGCATTATGAGTCAGGAGGAGCGCAGAATCGTGTCTTACCATGAGGTTGGACATGCTTTGGTAAGCGCCTTGCAGAAGGATGCGGAACCGGTTCAGAAGATTACGATTGTTCCAAGGACTATGGGGGCTCTTGGATATGTAATGCAGACGCCGGAGGAAGAAAAGTTCCTGAATACCAAAAAGGAACTGGAGGCAATGCTGGTAAGCATGCTGGCGGGCCGTGCGGCGGAGGAGATTGTATTTGACACGGTTACCACAGGGGCTTCTAATGACATTGAGAAGGCGACAAAGACTGCAAGGGCTATGATTACTCAATATGGTATGAGTGAGAAATTCGGCCTGATCGGCCTAGAATCCATTCAGAATAAATATCTGGATGGAAGGGCCGTAAAGAATTGCGGGGAGGCAACGGCTGCAGAAATTGATCAAGAGGTTATGGATATGCTGAAGAGGGCATATGAGGAGGCAAAGCGTCTCTTGAGCGAGCACCGCCAGTCTTTGGATAAGATTGCCGCCTTCTTGATTGAAAAAGAGACAATTACCGGCAAAGAGTTTATGAAGATATTTCATGAGGCAGAGGGGATTGATCCGGATGCTCCGAAGAAGACGGAGGAGCGGATTTCTATGAGCCCGCTGCCAGTGGAATTGGAAAAGAAACAGGATAGAGAGGTTCAGGATCATGCCGAACTACGTATTCCGTGAGAACGTGATACAGGAGAGAGAGCTTTAAGGCTTTCTCTCTTTTCAGTTATGGGAGAGTTTGGTATAATGAATTTCAGAAGAGAGGGAAATTTATGTTTGATATACAGGAGGAACTAAAGAAACTGCCGGCAAAGCCCGGCGTTTATCTGATGCATGATGAGAAAGACGAGATTATTTACGTGGGGAAGGCTATCAGCCTCAAGAACCGGGTTAGACAGTATTTCCAAAGCAGCAGAAACAAAGGACCGAAGATTGAACAAATGGTTACCCATATCGCGAGATTTGAGTATATTATTACCGATTCGGAGCTGGAGGCGCTGGTGCTGGAGTGTAATCTGATTAAAGAGCACCGTCCAAAGTATAATACCATGTTGATGGATGACAAGAGCTATCCATTTATTAAGGTGACGGTGAATGAACCGTTTCCCAGAGTAATGCTGGCAAGGCAGATGCATAAGGATAGGGCGAAATATTTTGGCCCTTATACAAGCGTGGGCGCTGTGAAGGATACCATAGAACTGATTCGCAAGCTCTATAAGATCCGGAGCTGCAGCCGGAAGCTTCCCAGGGATATCGGAATAGAGAGGCCCTGTCTGAATTATCATATCCATCAGTGTAACGCTCCTTGTCAAGGGTATGTCACTCAGGAGGAATATGATGAATCAATCTCTCAGGCTGTTCATTTTCTAAATGGAAATTATGAGCTGATTACGAAGGAGCTAGAGCAGCGGATGTTTGAGGCGTCAGAGGCGCTGGAATTTGAGAAGGCGTCAGAATACAGGGATTTGCTTGAAAGCGTGAAGAAGATTGCCCAGAAACAGAAAATAACCGATACGGCGGGCGAGGAGCGGGATATTCTGGCGATGGCGATGGAAAATGAAGACGCTGTGGTCCAGATATTTTTTGTCCGGGGCGGGAGGCTGATCGGCCGTGATCATTTTTATCTGAGGCTTACTGGGGATGAAGCGGGGGCGGAGATACTTTCCAGTTTTATCAAGCAGTTTTATTCAGGAACTCCTTATATTCCCGCGGAAATTATGCTTCCTGAGGAGATTGCGGACGTCGGGCTTTTAGAGGAATGGCTGACGCAGAAGCGGGGCCGGAGAGTTCATTTCCGGGTACCGAAGAAGGGAACGAAGGAAAAGCTGGTGGAGCTTGCAATGAAAAATGCGGAACTGATTCTTTCTAGGGATAAGGAAAGGCTGAAACGCGAAGAGGGAAGAACCATCGGCGCAGTAAAGGAGCTGGAAAAACTTCTGGGTCTTACAGGTATTGTGCGAATGGAAGCATATGATATATCAAATATCAGCGGATACGCGTCGGTAGGTTCTATGGTCGTGTATGAAAGAGGCAGGCCGAAACGGAATGATTACCGGAAATTCCGGATAAAAAGCGTTCAGGGACCGGATGACTATGCAAGTATGGAGGAGGTATTGACCCGGAGATTTGAGCATGGCAGACGGGAAATGGCAGAAGGAAACGAGAGGGACAGTTTTACCAGATTCCCGGATATTTTGTTGATGGACGGCGGAAAAGGACAGGTCAATATTGCTTTGGAGGTGCTTGATAAGCTGCGCTTGAATATTCCGGTCTGCGGCATGGTAAAGGATGACAATCACAGGACTAGGGGACTTTATTTTAATAATACAGAGATTCCGATCGACAAAGATTCCGAAGGGTTCAGGCTGATTACCAGAATTCAGGATGAGGCGCACCGTTTTGCCATTGAATACCATAGGAAGCTGAGGAGTCAGGGGCAGGTACGTTCCATATTGGATGATATTCCGGGAATCGGCCCTGCAAGAAGAAAGGCGCTGATGCGTTCCTTTTCCAGCATAGAGGAGGTGCGGAAGGCGGAGATAAGCGATCTAAAGGCGCTTCCAGCTATGAATGAAGCGGCGGCAAAAGCAGTATACAATTTTTTTCATCCATCACAGTAAAAATATGGTATGATAAGAGTATCAAATAGAAACAGGAGGAATCTTACTGATGGCAAAATTAGAGATGTCCAAGCTTGTGGAGAAGATGGACTTAAAGAACTTGACGCCGGATGTTGCGCTGACGGATAAATATCTGACCGATCCGGATGTGAATCGTCCAGCTTTGCAGCTTACCGGATATTTTGAGCACTTTGATTGTGAACGTGTCCAGATTATTGGATATGTGGAATATACGTTTCTGGAGACTATGGATAAAGATAAAAAGGCGGAAATCTATGACAAGCTGCTTTCCTGCAAAATTCCCTGCCTGATTTTCTGCCGCAGTCTGCAGCCGGAGCCGATGCTTCTTGAGAAAGCCACAGAGGCGCAGATTCCGGTATTTTTAACAGAGCAGACAACTTCTGCATTTTCAGCGGAACTGATCCGCTGGCTGAATGTACAGTTTGCTCCATGCATTTCCATTCATGGGGTTCTGGTGGACGTATATGGCGTCGGCGTACTGATAACAGGTGAGAGCGGCATCGGGAAGAGCGAATCGGCGCTGGAGCTGATTAAGAGAGGGCATCGTCTGGTCAGCGACGATGTGGTTGAGATTCATAAGGTCAGCAACGAGACGCTAGTTGGCATGGCTCCGGATATTACCAGACATTTTATTGAGCTTAGGGGAATCGGCATCATGGATGTAAAGATGCTGTTTGGCGTACTTAGCGTCCGCGAGACGCAGAATATTGATCTGGTTATCCGCTTGGAGGATTGGAGCCGGGAGAAAGCATATGAACGGCTGGGCTTGGAGGAAGAATATACAGAATTTCTTGGCAATAAGGTTGTATGTCATCAGTTACCTATCAGAGCGGGGCGTAATCTGGCAATTATTGTCGAGACAGCGGCGATTAACTATAGGCAGAAGAAGATGGGATATAATGCAGCGCAGGAATTATACAAGAGAGTACAGGAAAACCTTACAAAGAATTCGTAAATGAAAATCGGAATAGTGAGATAAAGGAGAGAAGGATATGAAGTATTGTTTTGGCGTAGACGTTGGCGGGACAACTGTGAAGATGGGATTGTTTTCCACGGAAGGGAGCATATTGGATAAATGGGAGATCCCTACGCGAACGGAGAATGAAGGCGAGGCGGTCCTTCCGGATATAGCGGATGCTATTTTGAAGAAGATAGAGGAGAAAAAGATTTCGGAAGAAGAGCTTGAGGGCGTTGGAATCGGAATCCCGGCTCCAGTTGACGCGGAAGGCGTCGTACAGAGCACGGCAAATCTGGGCTGGGGGTACAAAGCAGTAAAGGCAGAGCTTCAATGCCTTCTCGGAGGAGTCCGGGTAGAGGCAGGAAATGATGCAAATGTAGCGGCTATGGGCGAGATGTGGATTGGCGCCGGTAAGGGTGAGAAGAATGTTGTCATGGTTACACTGGGCACCGGCGTAGGCGGAGGAATTGTGATTGACGGCAGAATGCTGGTGGGAGAAAACGGCGCCGGCGGAGAGATTGGCCATATGTGTGTGAAGAGAGATGAAGAGGAGGCATGCGGCTGCGGGCTTCACGGATGTCTGGAGCAGTATGCGTCGGCAACGGGAATTGCCAGACTTGCCAAAAAAAGGCTTGAGGCGAATGAGGATGAGACAATTCTGCGGGGCACAAATCCAAGTGCAAAGACAGTTTTTGACGCTGTGAAAGAAGGAGACGCTGTCGCAATGCAGATTGCAGAGGAATTTGGAGTTTATCTCGGCGAGGCGATGGCGAATCTGGCGGTAATTGTAAATCCGGCGGTGATTGTAATCGGCGGAGGCGTGTCGAAGGCAGGGGAGGTTCTGCTTCCTTATATCGAGGAACCATTCCGCAAGAAAGCGTTCTTTGCGGATAAGGAAACGAAGTTTGTGTTAGCTAAGCTGGGAAATGACGCTGGAATCTGCGGCGCCGCAAGATTGATCCTTGCGTAGGCTGAGAGAGGATTGTATTTATCAAGTTGAAATGCTGCCGGACATACTGGCTGATGGGAAATAAGTAAAGGCGTGAAACCTTCCTAAAAGGAATGGAATCACGCCTTTTTATTAAGATAGGAAAGTAGCCCATATTGGACTATTCCATTTAGGACCGCATTCTGTATAGAGATCTCTGGTCAAACAGCAATGCAGTCGGCTCAGGAGCAGGCTGTTCGGGAGCAGGCTGTTCGGGAGCGGGCTGCTCGGGAGCGGGCTGTTCAGGAGCGGGCTGTTCGGGAGCAGGCTGTTCGGGAGTGGGCTGTTCGGGAGCGGTATTACCATCGCCGCCGGTATTACCATCGCCTCCAGTATTACCATCGCCGCCGGTATTGCCTTCACCGCCAGTATCGTCACTAGGAGTTTCATCGTCTTTTCCGTCATCATAACCCCGGTGTCCCGGACATACTTCATCCGGTACGCTTCCAGCAGCAAAGTATTCTGTTACTGCCGGACAGGAACCCGCGCGGGCTAGGCCGCCGGTGAGTGAGCAGACGGTTTTGCGCTCTACGGAGGAAGGCATATTGAAATCCCTGTACTCCAGACCTTCGTGGATCCTACTCATAATACCCCGCCAAATACGGAAACGGTATTGGGTATCAATACTAGTAAGGGATTTGTTCTCATCGTAACCACCCCAGACCGCACAGGTATAATATGGTGTAAAAGCACAGAACCAAAGGTCCTGATCGTGGTCGGTAGTTCCGGTCTTGCCGGCTACCGGCATGTTGTCAAGCCGGGCATTCCGTCCGGTACCTTTGGTGACAACATCCTGCATTGCGCTGGTAAGGAGGGCAGCCGTAGAATCCTTGATCACAGTCCTAGTTTCCTTATTTCCTTCCAGAAGTACGTTGCCGTCATGGTCAAGGATTTTGGTGTAAAGCGTAGGACTGTTGTATACGCCGCCATTTGCAATGGAGGCGAATGCGGCGCATAACTGATAGTTATATACGCCCTGCGTCAGACCGCCGAGAGCAATGGACTCGACCTTATCGGTTTCCTCTAGTGTAGTCAGACCGAAGTTTTGTACATATTGGTATGCCAGCGCCGGGGTAACCTCATTTACCATCTTAACTGCGCAGACGTTTTGAGACTGCTCGATGGCTTTTCTCATGGTGATGTCTCCAAGGTAGCCGCCGGACGCATTCTTTAAGGATGCGCCATTGGAATAATGCCAAGGTTCGTCGCGGATAATAGTTGCCAGCGTCTTGCCGCAGGCATCCAGCGCCGGCGCGTAGGTTGAGAGTATCTTAAAGCAGGAACCGGGCTGTCTTGGGGAACCCTTGTAAGCGCGGTTCAAGCTCTGGCTTGCGGTTTTATCTCCCCTGCCGCCGACAATGGCTTTGATCTGGCCGTTGGTTTGATCCATGAGGGTTACCGCCGCCTGAGGCTGCGGTGTCAGCGTCAGATTCTCCACATAAGTGTCGCCTTCTCTGGCAATGGTGGATTTCCATTCCTCTACGAAAGCTCTTGCTTCATCTTCCGTAGAATAGAGAAGTCCCTGTTTGTCTCCGCGGGTATCCAGCGCATACTGCCGCAGATGGCTAGAACTGTAGTTCTCGATGGTTCCGTCGGCGCGGGTGACAGTCAGGGCATAGCCGATACCTACCTCCGTCAGCCATGGGTAATTTTCCGGATTGTTCATCTCCTCGTCACAGATCTGCTGCATAGTTAGATTCTGTGTGGTATAGATGCTCAGCCCGCCGCTGTACAGTGCGTTGTAAGCCTGTGATTCCGAGTATCCAAGACGGGTGATCAGATCGTCAATAACCTGTTCGGACAGCGCGTCCACAAAATACGAATAGGGGGAATCCTGGCCGATCTCATTATTTACGCTTTGGATTCTTGCGTATACATCGTCAGCCATCGCCTCGTCATAGGCGGTTTGGTCGATATATCCCTGAGTGAGCATATCGCCAAGAACCTTGGAACGCCGTTTTGCATTTTCTTCCGGATAATTAATCGGGTTATATGCCGATGGATTCTGGGTGATTCCGGCAATGACAGCGCTTTCGGAAAGTGTCAGTTCAGAAACGTCTTTGTTAAAGTAACGTTTTGCAGCAGCTTGTACGCCCAGGGTATTCTGCCCAAGGTTAATGGTATTCATATAGCTTTCTAGAATCTCGTCCTTAGTCATCTGCTTCTCAATATCCAGCGCAAGGAATTGCTCCTGCAGCTTACGTTCAACCTTCTCGCTGAAGGTATCTTCCGATACGAAATTCGGGAATACGTTGTTCTTGATCAACTGCTGGGTGATGGTACTTGCACCTTCTGTAAAATGACCGCCGTGGGAAATTCCCACCAGTGCGGCTCTTAAGATACCTTTCGGGTCGATTCCCTTGTGCTCATAAAAACGCTCGTCCTCAATAGCAACAAAAGCATGCTGCAGGCTTTCAGGAATCTCATTAATCGACTTGTATACACGGTTGGAACCGGATGCGATAAAACGTTCGATTTCAGTGGTGCCGTCATCAGCATATACGAAAGTGGTGTAGCCGCTGGGCCGTACATCAGACGGGGAAATATCCGGCGAATCGTCAATAATCTTCTTCATAAAGATGACGCCGCCTGCCGCCACCGCGACGCAGCCGACAATTATCAAAAGTAAAAAGGCTTTAAAAAGCCTGACTCCAATACGCTTTCCCTGCATGGCGTTTTTGGAGGTTATTTCTTTCTGCCTTTTTGAAGCTTTTCTTCTTCCATAGTTCATGAATATTTGCCTCCTTCATACGCAAACATTATAGCAAACTTACTGTTTGAAATAAAGGAAAAAATGAAAAGTTCATATTTATGTAGGAAAATATTAAGAAATTATGTATAATTGGAATACAAGGGAGGGAGAGAAGATGCTGTTAGAATGTAAGATCCTTTACAGCGGGGGACAGGGGGAACTTGTGGAGAAGAAATCCCGTTTTATTGCTACGGTACGGCCTGTATCAAACGAGGAAGAGGCGCTGGCGTTTATTGAAGAGATGAGGAAACAATATTGGGATGCAAGGCACAATTGTTTTGCTTATGTGATCGGAGAAAGGAATGAACTGGCTAGGTTCAGCGACGACGGCGAACCGGGAGGGACAGCCGGAAAGCCAATGTTAGACGTGCTTTTAGGAGAAGGACTGCATAATACGGCCGTGGTAGTAACCCGGTATTTCGGCGGTACGCTTTTAGGAACCGGCGGCCTTGTGAGAGCATATTCCGGGGCAGTGAAAGCAGGGCTTGCAGAATCAGTCATTGCTGTCAGAACAGCGGGGATAAAATTAGAAATCGACGCAGATTATACTATGCTGGGTAAAATTCAGTATATCTTAAGGGAGAGTAAAATCCCGGTTCTGGATACCATATATACGGCTAGGGTGAAAATATGCTGTCTAGTGCCTATTTCGAGGCTGGAGGCTCTGAAGTCGGAGTTAATCGAAGGAACTGGCGGAAAAGCAGAATTAGAGGAGGGCGGTTCCTGTTTTTTTGCAGAGATAGAAGGGAATATAAAAATGCTGGAGAGTTAACTCTCCAGCATTTTGTCTGTGATAGGTTATTTACTGAAATTCCGGCTCGATTAGGCCGAACGTTCCGTTTTTCCTTTTGTATACCACATTCACTTCGTCTGTTTCCGCATTGGAAAATACAAAGAAATCATGTCCGAGAAGCTCCATTTGTACACAAGCGTCCTCCGGAAACATGGGTTTAATGCCGAAACGTTTCGTGCGGACAATCTGGATTTCATTTTCGCCATCATATGCGTCATCTTCATCAAAAAATTCCTGATTGAAGGAACCGCCTTCCTGATGTTTTGCAACCAGCTTGTTTTTGTATTTGCGAAGCTGGCGTTCAATCACTTCCTCAACAAGGTCAATCGATACATACATATCTGTGCTTACCTGCTCGGAACGGATGATATCCCCCTTGACTGGAATGGTTACCTCTATCTTCTGGCGTTCTTTCTCTACACTTAATGTGACGATGATCTCTGTGCTTGGGGTAAAATACCGCTCAAGCTTGCCAAGCTTGCTGATAATGGCATCCTTCAGCCCGGGTGTTACGGTCATGTTTCTTCCGCTGATGATAAAATTCATACAATCCAACTCCTTTATAGGTAATTTCAGAAAGAAAATGTCTGACAATTGATACCAGTAACGATAATCTATCTGATATATTGAGTATAGCATGTTTCTCTACTGTTGTATAGCATTGTTTGAAAAAGGTTTTACTCGTCTATCGGTTCGGAGACGAATTCCTCCTGCTCTTTGTCCGGCTTGGTCAGTTCTCTGGAAGGGTAGAAGAGGAACTTTCTGGTTGCGAATAATACGGCTATTGCGCAGACTCCGATTAGGCTGGAGACTGCGGAGGAATGGCCGACAATGACTTGTCTTGCAATGGCAAATACCAGTACCTCAAATACCGTGTCGGAGGTGTGGTAGGACATCATGCGGATCAGCTCGACGCCGATGATCAAGTTGAAGCAGGTGGTCAAAAGTTCTTCGTATGCGGGGAAGGGGTCTGTTCCAGGCAGATGAAACAGAGAGCTTGCCAGACGGATGCACAGCAGGATAATACCTACCGCCATCATCATGGTAACGAAGAACTCAAGCACCGATGCGAGCTTGGATAAAAACAGCCGGGTTTGTTTTTTCATAGCGGTCTCCTTAATTATATTTGAATGGTGTGCGGTTAACCTTGTCTCATGGCAGCTCTTTTGCGCATCCTTGGATCGAGTATTTTTTTGCGGATGCGAAGGCTTTTGGGAGTTACTTCTAAAAGCTCGTCGGTATCAATGAAATCCAGCGCCTCCTCTAAGCTTAGAACCTTTGGCGTGGTCAGGCGCAGAGCGTCGTCAGCGCCGGATGACCGGGTATTGGTCAAATGCTTGGTTTTACATACGTTTACTTCGATATCGTCCGTTTTTCCATTCTGGCCGATCACCATGCCGGAGTAGACCTTTTCACCGGCTCCTATGAACAGGGTTCCGCGTTCTTGGGCGTTGTACAGGCCGTAGGTGACGGATTCTCCGGTTTCGAAGGAAATCAGAGATCCTTGTTTTCGGTACTGAATGTCGCCTTTGTAAGGGGCGTAGCCGTCGAAGAGGGTATTCATAATGCCGTTTCCCTTGGTGTCGGTCAAGAATTCGCCCCGGTAGCCGATAAGGCCCCTGGCGGGGATGGAAAATTCCATACGGGTATAGGAGCCGCTTCCGGCGTTCATATTGCGCAGTTCTCCTTTTCGCTGGCCAAGCTTTTCAATTACAGTTCCGGTAAATTCTTCTGGTACGTCAATATAGGCAAGTTCCATCGGTTCAAGAAGTTTGCCTTTTTCATCCTTTTTATAGAGGACCTCAGCTTTGCTGACTGCAAATTCATAGCCCTCTCTGCGCATGTTTTCAATCAGGACGGATAAGTGCAGCTCGCCTCGGCCGGATACTTTGAAGCTGTCGGTGTTTTCCGTTTCTTCCACTCTAAGGCTCACATCTGTATTCAGCTCCCGCATCAGACGGTCTCTGATATGGCGGGAAGTGACGTATTTGCCTTCCTGGCCGGCAAAAGGGCTGTCGTTGACAATAAACTGCATGGCAATCGTAGGTTCGGAAATCTTTTGGAACGGAATTGCTTCCGGGTGTTCCGGGGAGCATAAGGTATCTCCGATGGAAATATCCGAAATGCCGGATATCGCTACGATAGAGCCGATAGAAGCTTCTTTTACATCTATTTTATCCAGCCCGTCAAATTCGTAGAGTTTGCTGATGCGCACCTTTTCCTGACGGTCAGGGTCATGTTCGTTGACTACGACCATATCCTGATTTACCCGGATGACACCGTTGTCTACTTTTCCGATGCCGATCCTGCCCACGTATTCGTTGTAGTCGATGGTGCTGATTAAAACTTGGGTCCCAGCCTCCGGGTCTCCTTCCGGCGCGGGAATATAGTCGAGGATTGTCTCAAATAGGGGAATCATATTCTCCGGTCCGTCCTCCAGTTCCAGAACCGCGTATCCAGCCTTGGCGGAAGCATACACGAAAGGACACTCAAGCTGATTATCGTCCGCATCCAGATCGATAAAGAGTTCCAGCACTTCGTCGATAACCTCCGTGGGCCTTGCCTCTGGCCGGTCGATTTTGTTGATGCATACAATGACCGGAAGCTTTAATTCCAGCGCTTTGCGGAGCACGAATTTTGTCTGGGGCATAGCGCCCTCAAAGGCGTCTACGACCAAGATCACACCGTTGACCATTTTCAGCACACGCTCTACCTCGCCGCCGAAATCCGCATGGCCCGGCGTATCGATAATATTAATCTTAGTTCCTTTATAATAGACAGCCGTATTTTTGGACAGGATTGTGATCCCACGTTCCCGCTCAATGTCGTTGGAATCCATGACCCGCTCTGCGACCTCTTGATTTTCGCGGAACACGCCGCTCTGCTTCAAAAGCTCGTCCACTAAGGTGGTCTTGCCGTGGTCGACATGGGCGATAATCGCTATATTACGGACATCTTCTCTTTTTTTTCTCATAAAAATCATCCTTTTCTTGTCTTTTATCAGCCATATTGTATCATATATTTGTAAAAAAACAACTAAAAGAAACTACAGATATTTTTAAAAAGAGGTTCTAAAGAGAAAAGTGCCTGCATAGACTATGTATTGCCCCGGTAAAAATATGCATACTCTGTTTTGCGCTGCCGGGAGAAAAAAGTAACCTAAAATACGCTTCAGAGGAAGGGAGAATTACAACGATGTCAGATAAGATTATTGAAAACAACCAGGTAACAATTATGGGAGAAGTGGCGGGACAGTTTACATTCAGCCATGAGGTGTTTGGGGAGGGCTTCTACATGGTAGATGTGCTGGTGAGGCGCCTGAGCAATTCCGAGGATAGGATTCCGCTGATGATTTCAGAGAGGCTGATCGATGTGAGCCAGGATTATACGGGAGAATATATCATGGCAAATGGACAGTTCCGGTCTTACAACCGCCATGAGGAACAGAAAAACAGACTGATTCTGTCAGTATTTGTGCGGGAAGTAGAATTTATTGACGAGGAACCAGACGGAGCCAAGACCAACACGATTCTGCTGGACGGCTATATCTGTAAGCCGCCGATTTACCGGAAGACGCCGCTGGGAAGGGAGATTGCAGACCTTTTGCTGGCTGTGAACCGGCCCTATGGGAAGTCCGATTATATTCCCTGTATCTGCTGGGGGCGGAATGCCAGATATGCGTCTGCCTTTGAGGTGGGAGAGCACGTACAGGTGCTTGGCAGGATCCAGAGCAGGGAATATGTGAAGAAGCTTTCCGAGACGGAGACAGAAAAGAGAGTTGCCTATGAGGTGTCAGTGAGCAAGTTAGAATGTATGGACGGAGAATAACGCCGCATTGACATTGAAAAGGAATGATGTTATGATTCTCTCAATACATATATAAAAAGAGATTCAGGAGGAGAGTCATGGCAATTTTTACAGGCGCGGGTGTGGCACTAGTCACTCCTTTTCGGGAAGATGGAAGTGTGAATTACGATAAATTAGATGAATTAATAGACTATCACTGTGAGAACGGGACGGATAGTATTATTATATGTGGTACAACCGGAGAGTCCTCTACGCTGTCGGAAGAGGAACATATGGAGTGTATCAAATTTGCAATTGAACGGACAAAGAAAAGAATACCGGTGATTGCAGGCACCGGGTCGAACGCTACCTACACCACAATCGATATGTCCAAGGAAGCGGTAGAGTATGGGGCGGACGGCCTGCTGCTGGTAACACCTTATTATAACAAGGCTACCCAAGAAGGTTTGGCGCTGCATTACAAGGCGGTGGCAAAGGAAGCAAAGGCGCCGATCATTTTATACAGCGTCGCAAGCCGTACCGGGTTAAATATTGCGCCGGAGACGGCGGCATCCCTGGTAAAAGAGGTAGATAATATTGTGGCGATTAAAGAAGCGTCCGGCAATATCGGTCAGGTGGCAAGGATTATGAATTTGACGGACGGCAAGGTGGATCTGTATTCAGGAAACGATGACCAGATCGTACCGCTTCTGTCACTGGGCGGCGTGGGCGTGATTTCCGTGCTGTCGAATGTGGCGCCTCAGTATACGCATGATATCTGCGCAAAGTATTTTGAAGGCGATGTAGCGGGCGCCTGCGAGATGCAGCTTAAGGCAATTCCATTGATCGATCAGTTGTTCTGCGAGGTAAATCCGATTCCAGTGAAAAAGGCGGTCAATCTGATGGGTATGGAATGCGGCGGCCTGCGCATGCCGTTAACAGAGCTTACGCCGGAGCACGAGAAGTCTCTGGCACAGGCGATGAGAGAATTTGGTATTCAGTTAGCATAGAGAATCCAGAAGGGCAGAGGGCCGCAGGAAGCGGCGCTCTGTCCTTTGGCTGTGTGGTTTCGTTACGGTACAGGCCGGACAGCGGGGGAATGAGAGCGGATGGAGTGAAGATCGGGAAAACAGGAGGATGGATGAAATGGTTAAGGTTTTGATGCATGGATGTAATGGCAAAATGGGACAGGTGATCAGCCGGATGGCGGCTGAGACGGAAGGGATGGAGCTTGCGGCGGGAGTAGACCGGTTTCTGAGCCGGGAGAATCCTTATCCTGTGTTTGAGAGTATTGGGGCCTGCAATGTACCGGTGGATGTAGTGATTGATTTTTCAAATGCGTCGGCAGTAGACGGGCTTCTTGAGGCGTGTGTGGAAAAGAAGCTTCCGGTTGTGCTCTGCACAACGGGATTAAGTGAAGAACAGATTGCAAAGGTAAAGGAAGCGTCTAAGGAGATTCCGGTGCTTCGGTCTGCAAATATGTCCCTTGGGGTGAATCTGCTTTTAAAGCTTCTAAAGGATGCGGCGAAGGTGCTCTCTCCGGCTGGATTTGATATGGAAATCGTGGAGAAGCATCACAATCAGAAGGTAGACGCGCCCAGCGGAACGGCGCTTGCTATGGCTGATTCTATGAACGAGGCATTGAATGGGGAATATACTTATACTTATGACAGAAGCAGCGTAAGAAAAAAAAGGGACAAGAAGGAGATTGGCGTTGTGGCGGTCCGCGGCGGCAATATAGTAGGAGAGCATGAGGCGATCTTTGCGGGAGAGGACGAAGTGATTGAGTTTAAGCATACCGCTTATTCTAAGGCCGTGTTTGCAAAGGGCGCCGTGGCGGCGGCGGGATTTCTCGCAGGGAAAGAACCGGGGCTGTATGATATGTCCGATGTGATTGTACTTTAATTTCCATATAATTCCATCTATGGGAATGCATATATTTCCTGAAATTGTGTATATTACTGACTACAAGACTATACATGAAAGGGAGATATGAAAATGAAACAGTTAAAGAAATTAATGGTTATGATATTATGTGCCGGAGTTCTCAGCGGTCTGACAGCCTGCGGAAGCAATGATGACGCAGCGGACAATGGAGCTGTAAATAACGAGGCTTCTGACAATGCCGGAGACAACGGGGCAAATGGAGACAACATGAATGGCGCTACAAACGGCACAGATAACGGAACAACTGGGAATGGAACAGCCGGCGACACGACAAATAGAAACGATACGGTCGGAGGGGCGCTGGAGGACGGCGCTGACGACGTGGGAGACGCAGTCCGCGATGGAGCGGATGACCTGAAAGATGGTCTGGATGGCAACGGCACGGATAATAAAAACACAGATAAGAATACCAGCCGTTAGATAACTTGAAAATAAAACTTTAGGGCGGAGGATCACATCCTCCGTCTTACGTTACTGTTTATTCTGTTTACAGCAACTTTCGCAAATCCGTTTAAAATGCGCTTCGCGAATGGGATTTGCTCACAAAGGAGGATTTATGAGGTTCAGACCCTGTATTGATATACATAATGGCAAAGTAAAGCAAATTGTGGGCGGAAGCTTGAAAGACGAGGGGAATCAGGCGCAGGAAAATTTCACTTCCGAATATGACAGTGCCTTTTATGCCAGAAAGTATCGGAAAGACGGACTTGAGGGAGGGCATGTTATTATTCTGAATCCGGCTTCTTCCGAGTATTATCAAGCATCCAACGAGCAGGCTCTTGCGGCGCTTCGTGCATATCCGGGAGGGATGCAGGCAGGCGGCGGCGTCACGGCGGAAAATGCTTCTAAGTATCTGGAGGCAGGAGCGAGCCATGTGATCGTTACCTCCTACGTATTCCGCGACGGGAAAATCCAGTGGGAGAATTTGAGACGGCTTGTGAGTACAGCCGGAAGGGAGCATGTGGTGCTGGATTTGAGCTGCCGCAGCAAAGAAGACGGGAACTTTTATGTGGTGACAGACCGGTGGCAGAAGTTTACGGATATCCGGCTGGAGCTTTCGGTGCTGGAAGAGTTGGGAGGATACTGCGATGAATTTTTGGTACACGGCGTGGACGCGGAAGGGAAGGCCTCCGGTGTCATGGAGGAACTGGTCCGGATTCTGGCGGCGTACCGGGGCAGGCCGGTTACCTATGCGGGAGGGATCGGTTCCATGGAAGATCTGACCCGGTTTGCCAAGCTGTCCGGAGGGAAGCTTGATTTTACCATAGGCAGCGCGCTGGATCTGTTCGGCGGGCAGATGGCTTATGAGGAAGTGTTGAAGTTTGCGCGAACGTCTGCGCCGTAAAACCGAAAGTTTTCATAGGAAAGATTGAATTGCCTGCAAGATAGTGTTAAAATGGAACTTATGATTGTGAGAAAATAATAAGGAGTTATAGAATATGGGCTTTTTACAGAAATTGTTCGGGACACACAGCGAGAATGAGTTGAAGAGAATCTATCCCATTGCAGACCAGATTGAGGCGCTGGAGCCGGAGATGCAGAGTTTGTCTGACGCTGCGCTGAAGGACAAGACCAGAGAGTTTAAAGAGCGATATGCAAAAGGGGAGACGTTGGATGCCCTGCTTCCGGAAGCGTTTGCGGCAGTAAGGGAAGCGTCCGTGCGCACCATCGGCCTTAGGCATTTCAGGGTGCAGCTAATCGGCGGCATTATCCTGCATCAGGGGCGTATCGCAGAGATGAAGACCGGTGAAGGAAAGACGCTGGTATCTACGCTTCCGGCATATCTGAACGCGCTGACCGGAGAGGGCGTACATATCGTTACGGTCAATGACTATCTGGCAAAGCGTGACGCTGAATGGATGGGGCAGATTCATGAATTTTTAGGACTGAAAGTGGGCGTCGTCTTAAACAGCATGGACAAGGACGAACGCAGAGAAGCCTATAACTGTGACATTACTTATGTGACCAACAATGAGCTTGGATTTGATTATCTGAGGGATAATATGGTCATTTATAAAGAACGGCTGGTACAGAGGGGACTAAAATATGCGGTCATCGATGAGGTTGACTCAGTATTGATCGACGAGGCAAGGACGCCGCTGATCATTTCCGGCCAGAGCGGCAAGTCTACGAAGCTTTACGAGGCCTGCGATATTCTGGCGCGGCAGCTCCAGAGAGGTGAGGCCAGCGGGGAATTTTCTAAGATGAACGCCATTATGGGCGAGGAAATCGAGGAGACGGGAGATTTTATTGTAAATGAGAAGGAAAAGAACGTGAACCTGACCGAGGACGGTGTGAAGAAGGTCGAGAGGTTCTTCCATCTTGAGAATCTGGCGGATCCGGAGAATCTGGAGGTGCAGCACAATATTATCTTAGCGCTGCGCGCCCACAATCTGATGTTTAGGGATCAGGACTATGTGGTAAAGGACGATGAGGTTCTGATTGTGGATGAATTTACCGGGCGTATTATGCCGGGACGCCGTTATTCTGACGGCCTCCATCAGGCAATCGAGGCGAAGGAGCACGTGAAGGTGAAGCGGGAGAGCAAGACCCTTGCGACGATTACCTTCCAGAACTTATTTAATAAATTTGAAAAGAAGAGCGGCATGACTGGTACGGCGCTGACAGAGGAGAAGGAGTTTCGGGAGATCTACGGCATGGACGTTATTGAGATCCCGACGAATGTTCCGGTAATCCGTAAGGATTTGAACGACGCAGTGTATAAGACCCAGAAGGAAAAATACCGGGCGGTCTGCGACGAGGTTGAGGCGGCTCATGCCAAGGGACAGCCTGTGCTGGTGGGCACGATTACGATCGAGGTATCGGAGCTTTTGAGCGGTATGCTGAAACGCCGGGGAATCAAGCACAATGTATTAAACGCCAAGTTTCATGAGATGGAGGCGGAGATCGTTGCCGATGCGGGACAGCATGGGGCGGTAACCATCGCCACCAATATGGCGGGCCGTGGTACGGACATTAAGCTGGACGAAGAAGCGAAGAAGGCCGGAGGTCTTAAGATCATCGGTACGGAACGCCACGAGTCCAGACGTATCGACAATCAGTTAAGAGGACGTTCCGGCCGTCAGGGAGATCCGGGAGAATCCAGATTCTATATTTCCCTTGAGGACGATTTGATGCGCCTGTTCGGTTCCGAACGGCTCATGGGCATATTCAATGCCTTAGGCGTAGAGGACGGCGAACAGATTGAGCACAAGATGCTTTCCGGCGCCATTGAGAAGGCGCAGGAAAAGATCGAGAACAACAACTTTGGAATCCGTAAGAATCTGCTGGAATACGATCAGGTCATGAACGAGCAGAGGGAGATCATTTACGAAGAGAGACGCCGGGTATTAGACGGCGAGAATATGCGGGATTCTATTATTCATATGATTACCGAATTTGTGGAGAACCTGGTAGATAGGAACATCTCCGCAGACGCAGAGCCGGAGGACTGGGATCTGGCAAACTTTAATGCAAACATGCGGGTGACCATCCCCATGGAGCCAGTCACAGCCGAGGATGTAAAGAAGCTTGACCAGAAACAGTTAAAGCACCTGTTAAAAGAACGCGCAGTAGCGCTTTACGAGCGGAAGGAAGCCGAATTTCCGGAGCCGGAGCATATTCGTGAATTAGAGCGTGTAATCCTTCTGAAGGTAATCGACAATAAATGGATGGACCACATCGACGACATGGACCAGCTCCGTCAGGGAATCGGCCTGCAGGCTTACGGCCAGAGAGACCCGAAAGTAGAGTACAAGATGATCGGCTACGATATGTTCGATGAGATGACCAGATCCATTACCGCCGACACCATCCGTATGCTCTACCACGTAAAGATCGAGCAGAAGGTAGAGCGCGAGGAGGTTGCCAAGGTAACCGGAACCAACAAAGACGATTCCGCCGTACGTGCGCCAAAGAAGCGGGAAAACAAAAAGATCTACCCCAACGACCCATGCCCATGCGGAAGCGGCAAGAAATACAAACAGTGCTGCGGACGGAAATAACGGCGCTGTTCGTATAACCCAAACAAATTACCGCAGCGTACGGTTAATTCGTTGGGGTTATACGAGGCAATAGAAAATAGAGCCGGTAATATTCTGCCTTCGCGGCTGGGTTCTGCCCCTCTGGGAGGCCTGTAAGCAACGGTCTACCTTATGCAAAACATAAAAGGGGCGTATTTAACGCAGGTAAAATCCACTGCTTATGGAGACTTAGGCGCGAAGGCATTCCTGAGCGCCTTAGCCGGAGTTTGCAGTTAGTTTACCGGAGTGCTGCCCCAGTTTTGTATAAGGTAGACCGTTGCTTACAGGCCTCCCAGAGGGGCAGAACCCAGCCTCACAGGCTGATATATAAATGGAATATAAAGAAAGAGGTGATAGCGTGGTTGAACTGGATCAGTACAAAGGGAATTTAAGTGCTTATGAGACGCCTCTCGCTGAAATGAGGGATTCACTTTGACATCCCGGCAAAGGAGCAGAGGATTGAGGAATTAGAGCGCAGGATGGAGGAACCCGGTTTCTGGGATGAACCGGAGAAGTCCCAGCAGATTATGAAGGAATTAAAAGGCTTAAAGGATCAGGTAGATACCATACAGGGACTGTATGCCAGCTATGAGGATATCGGTCTGCTGATCGAGATGGCCTATGAGGAAGAGGATGCGTCGATTCTGCCGGAGATAGAGGAAGAACTGGCGTCCTTTGAAGAAGCCTATGAGACTCTGCGGATTCAGACCCTGTTGTCCGGGGAATATGATAAATGCAACGCGATCGTAACCCTTCATGCAGGCGCGGGAGGAACCGAGTCCTGCGACTGGGCGGCCATGCTGTACCGGATGTACAGCCGGTTTGCCGAGAGGAAAGGCTTTGGCTTTCAGATGCTGGATTATCTAGAGGGAGATATTGCGGGAATTAAGGCGGTAACCTTTGAAGTCAGCGGCGAGAATGCCTATGGGTATTTTAAGTCGGAGAAGGGCGTGCACAGGCTGGTGCGGATATCGCCCTTTAATTCGGCTGGGAAACGCCAGACTTCTTTTGCATCCTGCGATGTGATACCGGATATTGAGGACGAGGTGGATATTGAGATTGCAGAGGAAGAGTTAAAGATTGATACCTACCGCGCCAGCGGCGCAGGAGGCCAGCATGTTAACAAGACCTCTTCGGCGATTCGGATTACCCATCTTCCAACCGGCATTGTAGTGCAGTGCCAGAACGAGCGGTCCCAGCATCATAACCGGGACAAGGCGATGCAGATGCTGAAGGCGAAGCTGACGTTATTAAAGGAACAGGAACAGGCGGAGAAGGTATCGGACATCCGGGGAGAGATCAAGGAGATTGGCTTCGGCAACCAGATCCGTTCCTATGTGATGCACCCGTACACCATGGTAAAGGATCACAGGACGGGGGCGGAGAGCAGTAATGTAAACGCAGTGATGGACGGAGCGCTGGAGCCGTTTATCAACGCATATCTATGTCAGGGGAGGCTTCCCACGGCGTAGCCTGCGGCAGCAGAAGCAAAAAGGATGTAACAGTGAGGCCGAAGGCTGAACTGCTTCAAAAGGATAAGAAGAAAGGACAAAAAAACGATGGTAAAGATAGCGGTACTTGGGTATGGAACGGTAGGTTCAGGGGTTGTAGAAGTAATCCGTACCAATCAGGAGATCATAAATCAAAGAATCGGCGAAGAACTTCAGGTGAAATATGTTTTGGACCTTCGGGATTTCCCCGGAGATCCGGTTCAGAATATCATTACCCATGATTTTGAGGATGTGGTAAATGATGAGGAAATCAAGATCGTAGTAGAGGTGATGGGCGGAATTGAACCGGCCTATACCTTTGTGAAGAGAAGCCTTGAGGCGGGAAAAAGCGTGGCCACTTCCAACAAAGCACTGGTGGCAAAGCATGGCGCTGAACTTCTTGAAATTGCAAAGGCACAGAATGTAAATTTCCTCTTTGAGGCCAGCGTAGGCGGAGGAATCCCGATCCTGCGGCCGCTGCATTCATCCCTGACCGGAGATGTTATTGAAGAGATTGTGGGAATCTTAAACGGAACTACCAACTATATGATGACGAAGATGTTCTACGAGGGAGCCGGATACGATGAGGTATTAAAGGAGGCGCAGGATAACGGCTTTGCGGAGCGCAATCCGGAGGCAGACGTGGAAGGATACGATGCCTGCAGGAAGATCGCGATCCTGTCTTCGATTATTTCCGGCAAACAAGTAGATTTTGAGGATATTTATTGTGAGGGGATTACGAAGATTACCGTGGAGGATATGCAGTATGCCAAGGCGATGGGAAAGACCATCAAGCTGCTTGCAACATGTAAAAGGGACGGCGATTCTTTAAGTGCTATGGTCTGCCCCTGTTTGCTTAGCCAGACGCATCCGCTGTTTAGTGTAAACGGCGTATTTAATTCTGTCTTTGTTCATGGAAATATGTTAGGAGACGCGATGTTCTATGGAAGCGGAGCAGGAAAACTGCCCACGGCAAGCGCCGTGGCGGGCGATATCGTAGAGGCGGCAAAGCATCTGCACTGTAACCTTGGAAACGGATGGAGCAGCGAGAAGCTTGTTCTCAAGGACGCAGACAAAGTTTCCCACCGTTTCTTCGTGAGGATGAAGGGCAGCAGAGAGGAGATTCAGGAGAAGCTGGCTGCTGATTTCGGGATGCTCCAGTATGTGTCTGTGCCGGAGCTTGCCGGAGAGTTTGGCTTTGTGACGGAAGCTATGCCGGAGGGAGATTACCGGAAAAAGGCTTCCGGGTACGGAGAAACGATCATCAGCATGATCCGTGTAAAAGAATAGAGGCCCATAGGGAGAAGGGCATTGGAATAAGCCGGTATAAACCTTGGAAGAGGAAGGCTTATACCGGCGGAGAGGACTGAGAGTGATATGAAATATCTTATTTTGCTGAGCGATGGAATGGCCGGAAGGCCCATAGAGGAACTGGGAGGCCGTACGACTCTGGAGGCGGCCGCCACTCCGGTGATGGATGCACTGGCTAAAAGAGCGGAAATTGGCATGGCATTCATGGTGCCGGAGGGGATGGCTCCGGGAAGCGATACGGCAAATCTGTCGGTGATGGGCTACGACCCGAAGCTTTATTATACGGGCAGGTCTCCGCTGGAAGCGCTGAGCATCGGCGTGGATATGGCTCCTACGGACGTATCTTACCGCTGTAATCTGGTAACGCTTACGGAGGAAGAGGGGGCTTATGAGGATCAGAAGATCCTTGACCACAGTTCCGGGGAAATCAGTACGGAGGAAGCGAAGGTGCTGATTGACGCGGTGAAGGCAGAGCTTGAGAGGGAAGGCTATGCATTTTACGCGGGCATCAGCTATCGGCATCTGCTGATCTGGAAGCAGGGGGAAGTGATGGAGCTTGTGCCTCCCCATGATGTGCTGACGGAGCGGATTGGCGCCCATCTGCCGGAAAATCCCATCTTCCGTGAAATGATGGAAAAGAGTTATGAGATTTTGAAAAATCATCCTGTTAATATTAGACGTAAGGAGCAAGGGTTAAATCCCGCCAATTCTCTGTGGTTCTGGGGCGCCGGGACAAGGCCGGCGCTTACGTCTTTCCGGGAAAAGACCGGGAAGCGGGGTGTGATGATTTCCGCGGTAGATTTGCTGAAGGGGATTGCCGTGGGAGCGGGTATGGATAATATTTCCGTGGAAGGCGCCAACGGCGGGCTTCATACGAATTATGAGGGCAAAGCAGACGCGGCGGTGAAAGCTCTTTTGGAGAATGGTTATGATTTTGCTTATATCCATGTGGAAGCGCCGGATGAGATGGGACATATGGGTCTGATGTCGGATAAGATCACGGCGATTGAGAATGTGGATGGCCGGGTGTTGAAGCGGATTGTGGACGCGATGGAAGCGTCGTCTGAGGAGTATCGGATTCTGGTGCTGCCGGATCATCCCACGCCGATCTGTGTGCGGACCCATACCGGGGAGCCGGTTCCATATCTTCTGTATGACAGCAGAACCAAACAGGATGGGATTCATATATATAATGAGAAAGAAGCTGTAAAAAGCAGGCATGTCTGGAAGGAAGGATACCGCCTGATTGATCATCTGTTTGAAGCGTAATGGTAAGAAGAACAGGGACCGGGGCAGCTTGCGGAAATGCATTTGGAGGGCACTATGCTGATTGTAAAGAAGTTCGGCGGCAGTTCTGTTGCTGATAAGGAGAAAATATTCAATGTGGCGAAGCGCTGTATCGAGGATTACCGGGCGGGGCACGACGTGGTAGTGGTGCTTTCAGCCATGGGAGATACTACGGATGAGCTGATCGCTCTTGCCCAGACGGTGAACGCCAGCCCTAAAAAGAGAGAGCTGGATATGCTTCTTGCCACAGGGGAACAGGTGTCGGCGTCGCTGATGGCTATGGCTATGCAGAGTATGGATGTTCCGGCTGTATCGCTGAATGCATTTCAGGTACAGATGCATTCCACTTCCAGATATGGGAATGCGAGATTCAAACGGATCGATACGGACCGGCTCCGGCATGAGCTGGATTCCAGAAAGATTGTGATTGTGACAGGATTTCAGGGGGTCAATAAGTATGACGATATAACGACCTTGGGCCGAGGCGGTTCGGACACCACGGCCGTTGCACTGGCGGCGGTGCTGCATGCGGATCTTTGTGAGATCTTTACGGACGTGGACGGCGTGTATACCGCCGACCCGCGGATCGTCAAGCGGGCGATGAAGTTAAAAGAGGTAACCTATGACGAGATGCTGGAGCTGGCGTCCTTAGGTGCGAAGGTTCTTCATAACCGCTCGGTGGAAATGGCAAAGAAATACGGTGTCAGACTGGTGGTGCGGTCCAGCCTGAACCGGTCGGAAGGTACGGTAATCAAGGAGAAGGCAAAAATGGAAAAAATGTTAATCACAGGCGTGGCGGCCGATTCAAATACAGCGCGGATTTCCGTAATCGGAGTAGAGGATAAGCCGGGAACGGCATTCAAGATTTTCCATACTTTGGCTAGGAATAATATTAATGTGGATATCATCCTGCAGTCTGTAGGACGGGACGGCACGAAGGATATTTCTTTTACGGTGTCGGAGGATGACCTTCAGGATGCGCTGGATACGCTGGAGGAGCACAAGGAGACGCTGACCATCCAGCAGATTACCTCGAATAAACATGTGGCGAAGATTTCCGTGGTCGGCGCTGGGATGATGAGCAACCCGGGCGTGGCGGCGAAGATGTTTGAATCTATGTATAATTCCAGGGTGAATATCAATATGATCGCCACGTCGGAGATCCGGATTACGGTGCTGGTGGATGAGAAGGACGTGGATAAGGCCATGAACGCGGTGCACGACGGGTTTATTATGACGGAGTAGGAGGCTGGCCGGATGGGCGTTTATTTGAATAACAGAAATTCCTATGAAGACTATTTTGAAATGGTTTTAGACCCATACTTTGTCGATAAATCAGAATTGATCAAAGAGCTGATTCCTTCCATCGGAAGAAAAAGCAAATATATATGTATCACAAGGCCGCGCCGTTTTGGAAAAAGTGTTATGGCAAATATGGTTGCGGCTTTTTTTGGAAAGGCAGTAGACAGCAGCGATTTATTCCAGAGACTAAAGATTGCAAAAAGTATAAATGGAGAAGATTTTGATTATCACAAGCATTTGAATAGGCATAACGTAATTTACATTGATTTTAGCGAGGTACCAAGAAATTGTTCCGATTACAGGCATTATATTGACCGTATTCAGGATGGGATCAATCAGGATTTGGCGGAAGCATATCCGGATATAGGCATTCAGACTGGCGATGCGGTATGGGATGTTATGACCTGTATTTTTCAGAAGACGGGTGAAAAGTTTATCTTTGTAATGGATGAATGGGACGCGGTATTTCATATGTCTTATATTACAGAAAGCAGCCTGAAAGAGTATTTGCTTTTTTTAAAATCGCTGCTCAAGGGAAAAGTGTATGTGGAGCTTGCGTATATGACCGGCGTACTTCCGATCGCAAAATATTCCAGTGGATCAGAGTTAAATATGTTCGTGGAATATAATATGATGACAGCAGAGCGGTTCAGTGAATATTTTGGCTTTACCAATTCTGAGGTCGATGAATTGTTTTCGATTTATCAGAAGAGGACATTGATACCGCAGATTTCCCGTGAGGATTTAACAAATTGGTATGATGGGTATTGTACGGCGGCAGGAAATAGGATTTTTAATCCTCGTTCTATTGTATGTGCGTTTACGGATAATCAGCTTAGGAGTTATTGGACAAGTTCCGGTCCTTATGATGAACTTTTCTTTTATATTCAAAATAATGTTGAAGAGGTCAGGGATGATCTTGTCCTGCTGGTTGCCGGAGAGGGCGTTAAAGCAGAAATACAAGATTATGCGGCGGTATCTATGCATTTGAAATCCAGAGATGAAATATATTCAGCGATGGTGGTATATGGTTTATTAACATACAATAACGGGAAAGTATATATACCAAACCGGGAGATTATGGAACAATTTAGAAGGATTTTACTGACGAAGGATTCACTCGGATATGTCTATCGGCTGGCAAGAGAGTCAGAGAAAATGATGGCCGCCACGCTTGATGGGAATACAGCGGCTATGGCAGAAATTTTACAATATGTACACAATACAGAATCTCCTATTTTAGCATATAATAGCGAGGTGGAATTATCAGCCGTTGTAAATCTTGTCTATTTGTCGGCGCGGGATGAATATCGTGTAGAAAGAGAGGATAAAGCAGGAAGGGGATATGTGGATTTTATTTTTTATCCCGAACGAAAAGATGCTGCGGCGATTATCCTTGAACTGAAGGTGGACGGTACGCCGGAGGAAGCGGTGCAGCAGATAAAGGACAGGGAATACGATTTACGCTTTAGAGGAAAGTTAGGCGAGAAGCAAAAATATAAAGGCAGTATTCTGGCTGTAGGAATTAGTTATGATAGAGAAACGAAAGAGCATTCCTGCATAGTAGAAGAACTAAATTAGAGAGCAGTTCATTTGGACTGAGATATACCAAGGACTGTATATATGACTTCGAATGCGTAAAGAGAGGGGAGAACCCGAAAAGAGAGGATAACAGGATTGATGCAGAACATATTACTTCTGGAGGATGATTACGAATTAAATCAAACACTGTGCTATGCGCTTCGTAAAGAAAATTATCATGTGGAAACTGCGTTTTCTGTTAAGGAAGCGAAAGAAGCGTTTGCCGGCAGCGCGCCAGATCTGCTTTTGCTTGATGTAAACCTTCCCGATGGGGAGGGTTTTGCTTTTTGTAGATGGGCAAAGGAGAGAAAGGCGCTGCCGGTTATTTTCCTGACGGCCAGAGATCTGGAGGAGGACGCTCTTAAAGGGTACGACCTGGGAGCGGAGGATTATGTGACGAAGCCTTTTTCTATGAAGATTCTGTTGAAGAAGATTCATGTGATACTGAAAAGGACGGCGGAGCGGGAGGTCGGCATATTTAACGATGGATATCTTTTTATTGATTTAAATCGTGTAAAGGTATTGCTGGACGGTAAGGAATGTGCTGTTACGCCGACGGAGTTTCGGCTGTTAAAGGAACTTATTACAAACAAAGGACAGCTTCTGACTTACAGTGTTTTATTGGAGCGGTTGTGGGACGGCGGGGGACAGTTTGTGGATAAACATGCGCTGGCAGTGAACATCAACCGTCTTCGTCGGAAAATTGAGGATGAGGATCACAGATATATTTCAAATGTTTATGGGATGGGGTATCAATGGATTGGACGATGATAAGTATCATTCTGGCGGCATGTGCAGTTTGTGGGGCCGTCTGGAGGGTATGCCGGCTAAAGAAAGAGGTCTGGCAATTTGCGGCTAAGGTTGAGCAGTCGCTGGACGATATTTTGTCAGGACGGGAGCTGGCTAAAGATGCAGAAGAGGAAAAGGACACTCTTTGGGGCAAATGCGGTGAGAAGCTGTCACAGGCTGATCGGATCTGGAGAAAGAAAGAGGAGGCGTATTTGCAGGAAAAGGAGCAGATAAAAGAATTGATCTCGGACATTTCCCATCAGACAAGAACGCCCATTGCGAATATGAAGCTGTATTTGGAATTTTTAGAGGAGGAAGAGCTGTCAAATAAGGGGGCGGAATTTTTAAAGAATCTGGAAAGGCAGGCTGATAAGCTGGATTTTCTTCTTCAGAGTATGGTGAAGATGTCTAGGCTGGAGGCGGGAATTATTCAGATAAAGAGTAAGCCGGGGAATTTCTATGAGACGCTGGCGAAAGCGGTAACGGAGATCGTCCCGGCTGCGGCTGCGAAACAGATAGAGCTGTCGGCAGACTGCGAGGAGCCGTATATCCTTCGGCATGATGCGAAATGGACAGAAGAAGCGGTGTTTAATGTGCTGGATAACGCAGTAAAATACACAGAAGCCTTTGGGAAAGTCCATGTAAAGGTGATCAGACAGGAGATCTTTACCAGAATTAGTATTTCAGATACCGGGAAAGGGATCTTGCCGGAAAGGCGGGCGGAGATTTTCACAAGGTTTTACCGGGAACCGGAAGTGCATGAGGAAAGCGGCGTTGGAATCGGGCTGTATCTTGCGAGGAAGATTTTAGAGATGCAGGGCGGATATATCGAGGTGAGGCCGCGGGAGGAAAAGGGGTCTGAGTTCTGCCTGTATCTGCCGAATGAATAGAAAGAATCACAGAATTGTGATAATTGCAGATTGTGACTGGTTTGTGATTTTTGCCTGCTAGTATAGAGTTATCAAATATAAAGGAGGCAGAATATGAATTCGTGGATTGTAGAGACTAAGGGACTGAAAAAGTATTATAAATTGGGAGATCATACAGTTAAAGCGTTAGACGGTGTGGACTTCCAGGTGAAGGAACAGGAATTTGCTGCAATTATCGGGAAGTCCGGAAGTGGAAAAAGTACGCTTTTGCATATGATAGGAGGGCTGGATCATCCTACTGCCGGGGAGGTATGCGTGGCTGGAAAGCATCTGTCTGGCATGACGAAGGAAGAACTTACGGTTTTCCGCCGCAGGAAGGTTGGTTTTATTTTTCAGAATTATAATCTGGTTCCGGATTTAAGTGTATATGAGAATGTGGTGCTTCCCATTGAACTGGATGGACGCCGTATTGACAGGCAGTTTGTAGAGGAGATTTTAGAGCTGCTGAAGCTTGAAGAAAAGAAGAAGGCGCTGCCGGGAACGTTGTCCGGAGGGCAGCAGCAGAGGGTGGCGATTGCCAGGGCAATCGCGTCGAAACCATCGCTCATCCTTGCCGACGAGCCGACAGGCAATTTGGATACCGCAGCCAGCCATGATGTATTGGGACTTCTTAAAATGGCGGCGAACCAGTTTCAGCAGACCATTGTACTTATTACCCATGATAATGATATCGCCCAGATGGCGGACCGGATTGTCCGTATTGAGGACGGCGTAATCGTGAAGGGAAGTGATTCCCGTGCTTAAAAATAATAATATGGCGGTAGTTTCCAATATGGCAGCGAAACTTCTCAGGAATAACAAACGCCGGAGCATTACGATGATACTGGCAGTGTTTTTGTCGTCTCTTATGATGTTTAGTATTTTTACGGTAGGCATAACTTATTTTAAAATGCAGAGGCTGCAGAATATCCGCCTTAGCGGCGCGGACTTTGACGCGATTATGTATGGAGTGTCCGACAGCCAGAAGGAGCGGTTAGAAGGGCATCCGGGCGTGGAGAAATTCGGTATCTGTTCTGCATCCGGTTTTGTGGAAGAAACACTCTATGATAAGACTCCGGATGTGGGGCTTATGTATGCGGATCCGGTTTATTGGGATCAAATGATGGCTCCGGCCAGGGAAACAGTGACGGGCTCTTATCCGATGGCAGAAGACCAGGTCATGGCAACGGAAGAAGCATTAGAGAAATGTGGTTTTTCGGGGCTGGGTGTGGGAGATGAGTTTACCGTAGTCTGCGGCGTGGCCGGGGAGACCAAGGAGAGAACCTTTCGTATCTCGGGAATCTGGGACGGTTATGGCGCGAAGGATGTTTTTTATGTGTCGGAAAGCTTTTATAAACAGACAGGGCTTCATCCTTCGGATGTATCCTCCGGGCGGTGCTTTATTCAGTTAAAGCAGAATCTAATGAGCGCGAAAGAACAGGATGCATTTATCTCATATATGGAGCTTGACAAATCACAAAGGCTGTTTTATCAGATAGATATTGGTTACTCTGTACAGATTTTAAGGGGGATTTTATGTCTTGTATTTGTAATCTGTCTGTGCGCATATCTGTTGGTTTACAATATTATGTATTTGTCTGTGGCGGGGAATATACGGTATTATGGCCTGCTGCAGACCATTGGTATGACCGGGCGGCAGATTTACGGCTTGATCGGACGGCAGATGCTTCTTGTTGGCGGAATCGGCATTCTTGGCGGGATTCTTGCTGGCGGCGGCCTCTCCTTTATCCTGATTCCGGAGATTGTAAAATCATTAGGAATCCGAGCAGGAAGAATCGGCGGTATTGAGGTTTCTTTTCATCCGGCAGTTTTTCTGGCAACCATATTTTTAGTTGGTGTAACGGTGTTTGCGGCCGGCAGGAAACCTGCGAAAACCGCAGCGGCAAGTTCGCCCATGGAAGCGCTGGGATACAGGCCGGAATCCGGAACAGGAAGGCTTCGTAAGAAGAGAAGGGGAAGGCTTATCTGGAGGATGGCCACAGATCAGGTGCTGAAGGATAAGAAAAAATCAGCAGTGATCGTAGTATCCCTCTCAGTCAGTCTGGCGGTATTCTTATGCGTGGTAACCCTTGTGTCTTCCCAGGGTGCAAGAGAATACTATTTTAATTATCGGAATCTGGATATGGTACTGCAAAATGATACTATGAAGAAGGAAGATTTGAAAGAGCATGTACAGATTTTCGACGGCGCTTTTTTAGACAGGCTGGATGAAATAGACGGAATTGCAGGAATCGATCCGGTAATTTATACGGAGGTTACAGTTCCCTGGGAACCGGATTTTGCGGATCAGTGGATGAGGGAATTTTACGAAACATGGATGAATATCCCTTATGAGGATGAGATAGAAGAGTACAAAGAATATCCGGAGAATTTCGGTTCGGTTCTGGTAGGAATTGATCGGGAAGATTTTAGAGCCTTAAACAGCACTATGGAGGAGCCGGTTTCTGAAACTGCGTTTCTGGAAGGAAAGACTTGTCTGCTGTACCGGAATAGCCTGGCTTTTGAGAATCAGGATGTTGTGGGCAAGACGGTAACCTGTGCGGATTATAGGGATAGGGAACACAGCCGTTCTTTTGAGATTGCCGGCCTGACCGATGTGACAGATTATAATGCGCTTGCTTCCTATCCGCCGATTATGATTGTCAGTGACAGCGTAGTGAAAGATTTTGCAGAAGTTCCAGTTATTTTCAAGATAGGCATTACCTACACTGAGGAATTTGATGAAGACACAGAAAAGGCAGTTCTTTCTGCGGTTGATGAAATCCCCCGTGCAAAGGATTATTCTTACGAGTCCAAAATAGATTTGATGAAAACCGTGGAGAAAGCACAGGGAAATATGATGGAAGCGGGAATCAGCATGGTACTTATTCTGGCGTTTATCGGTATTATGAATTATCTGAACACCTCAATAGGAAATATTCAGAACCGGCGCATGGAACTGTCTATTCTGGAGAGTATCGGGATGACAGGAAAACAGATGGGCGGGATGCTGGTTATGGAGGGGCTTTTGTATGCCGCAGGAGTATGGTTTATTACAATGACAGCCGGGCTTTGGATGACGTACCGTTTGTATCAATCTATGAATTATAACGGCGCGGCTTTTAAAATCCCTATGCCGCCGATGCTTGCCGCATTTGCGGCGACAGCGGCGGTCTGCGTAAGCGTACCGCTTGCTGCGTATCGGCGGATGGAAAAAAGGAACTCGATTGTAGAGCGGATTAAGGGGATTGAATAAAGTCTCTCCTGCTTAAAGAGCTGTTGTGATATTCAGAAGAGAAGGTGACGTCTTCACCGAACCATTCAGGGGGAGTGAAGGCATCCGCTTTCTCTTCATCAGGAAATTCGACTTCTGCCAGAATCAACGGTTTCAGTTCTCCATGGAAAATATCCAGTTCGACCGTAAGGGAATCCCCTAGGGGAATCTCATGCCGGGTCTTTTGGATTAAGCGTCCGTCGATTTTAGTCCGGAGATGCTCGTAGGCTTCTTTTGTCAGCGGCAGGTTATATTCCTCTCTTACCATCAATCCCTTGGATTTGTAGGTCAGTTCAAATTTATCATTATCCCTGCGGATGCGGACTACCGGTTCCGTGCACAGATAACCCTGTTCAATCTCTCTGGTTTTTGTGATATTCAGATTTTCCGGCACTCTGCCGATCAGATATTTGCGTTCAATTTCCATAATAAATTCTCCTTATTGATATAAGTATACCTTATTGAACATTAGTAGTTCAATAAGTATACACTAACAATTGCATTTTTAATAGTAGTTTGCTAAAATTAAAAATGGAGTGAATATTTATAATTATTTTATTGGAGGGCAGCGATGAAAAGGGTAGCAGTTCTTTTGGCGGATGGATTTGAAGAGATTGAAGGTCTTACAGTTGTGGATATACTCAGAAGGGCAAGCGTCTATGTGGACACCGTGTCTATTACGGAAGATTATATGGTGCGTGGCGCCCATGGAATTAATGTACAGACGGAAGATTTATTTCAGGAAGTAGATTTTACAGAATTTGATATGGTGGTGCTTCCGGGCGGCATGCCGGGAACGACGAATCTGAATGAGCATGGAGGCGTAAAACGCGTGGTCAGGGACTTTGCGGAGAATGGCAGATATGTGGCTGCAATCTGCGCGGCGCCAAGCATTCTTGGAGGACTGGGTCTTTTAAAGGGGAAGAGGGCGGCATGCTATCCGTCAGTGGAAGATAAGCTTTCCGGCGCAGTGATTACAAAGGTTCCGGTAGTTGTGGACGGGAATATTATTACCAGCCGCGGAATGGGGACGGCCATTGATTTTGCTCTAAAGCTGGTAGACGTGCTGGCAGGCAGGGCAAAGGCGGAGGAAATCGGAGAATCGATTCTTTACGGCTAAAAGATAAAAGTTAGTCTAGCCAAGCGAAAAGGTTTGTGTTATACTTGTAAAACGAGTGTAATGTATGCGGTCTGCCGGCGGCAGCCCTATTTGCATGTATATAGGTAGACTATCTGTTCTTCTGCATTTTGGAGAACAGGATAATAATAGGAGGAAATAGCAATGAGTTTACAGGTAGAAAAGTTAGAGAAAAACATGGCGAAACTTACGATTGAGGTTCCAGCCGGTGATTTTGAAAAAGCGATGCAGAACGCTTACAACAAGCAGAAGAAGAATATCAGTATTCCCGGATTCCGGAAGGGCAAGGTTCCGCGTCAGATGGTAGAGAAGATGTACGGGCCGGAGATTTTTTATGATGATGCGGCAAACGAAGTGATTCCAAAGGCATATGAGGAAGAACTTAAGAACTCTGAGCTGGAGATTGTGTCGCGCCCGGTTATTGACATTGAGCAGATCGGGAAGGGAGAAGTATTTATCTTTACCGCAGAAGTTGCTTTAAAGCCGGAGGTTACTCTGGGAGAGTATAAGGGCATGGAAGTAGATGCAGTTTCTGTGGAAGTTACGCCGGAGGAAGTAGATGCGAAGGTGGCAGAAGAGGCTGAGAAGAATGCAAGGACAGTTACTGTAGAAGACCGAGGGGTTCAGGACGGCGATGATGTGATCCTTGATTTTGACGGCTATGTTGACGGAGAGGCATTTGAAGGCGGTAAAAGTGAGAACTATCCGCTGACGATTGGTTCAGGTTCCTTTATTCCAGGATTTGAAGAGCAGCTTATAGGGGCGGAGCCAGAGAAGGAAGTGGAAGTTAAGGTTACGTTCCCGGAGGATTACCATGCAGAAGAATTGAAGGGCAGAGACGCCGTATTCAAATGTGTGGTTCATGAGATTAAGACCAAAGAGATTCCGGAGATTGATGATGAATTTGCATCTGAGGTTTCAGACTTCGATACATTGGATGAATACAAAGCGGATTTAGAGGTTAAGATTAAAGAACAGAAGGAAAAGGATGCCAGAGAGCAGAAGGAAGATCAGGCAGTTGAGAAGGCCGTTGCCAATGCGTCTATGGAGATTCCGGATGCGATGATTGACGAGCAGGTCCGCATGATGGTGAATGAGTTTGCACAGAATCTTCAGTATCAGGGACTCAGCCTTGAGCAGTACAGCCAGATTACAGGTATGACGAAAGAGAAGATGGAGGAAGAGATGCGTCCGCAGGCGCAAAAGCGCATTGAGACTCGTTTAGTTCTGGAGGCGGTTGTTAAGGCGGAGAATATTGAGACCTCTGAGGAGAAGCTTGAGGAAGAGATTGCAAAGATGGCGGAGAATTACCGCATGGAAGCCGATAAGCTGAAAGACCTTATGGGCGAGGAAGAGTTAAAGCAGATGAAGACTGATATTGCTGTTCAGGAGGCTATCACTCTGATAGCGGATCATGCAGTAGAAAAATAGAGCAGGAGGCATTTACATGAGTTTAGTACCTTACGTCATTGAGCAGACAAGCCGCGGAGAGCGTTCTTATGACATTTATTCCAGACTGTTAAAGGACAGGATTATTTTTCTGGGGGAAGAGGTCACAGATGTGGCGGCAAACATTATTGTAGCACAGCTTCTGTTTTTAGAGGCAGAAGATCCGGAGAAGGATATCCATCTGTATATCAACAGTCCGGGTGGTTCTGTGACAGCGGGTCTGGCGATTTATGATACGATGCAGTACATTAAGTGCGATGTGGCGACTTACTGTATGGGCATGGCTGCAAGCATGGGTTCTTTCCTTCTGTCAGGCGGAAAGAAAGGCAAGCGTTTTGCGATGCCGAATTCAGAGATTATGATTCATCAGCCTTCCGGCGGAGCCAGAGGGCAGGCGACGGAGATTCAGATTGCCGCGGAACATATTCTGCGGACGCGTACCAGACTGAATCAGATTCTTTCTGAAAATACAGGGCAGCCATTGGATGTAATCCGTATCGATACAGAGCGGGATAATTTTATGACTGCAGAAGAGGCGAAGGAATACGGCTTGATTGATGAGGTAATTACAAACCGCAGATAAGCACTTCGTGCATAAGGCGCAGCACGCATGGCGGGCTGCGCCGTGTGAGTTAATTTCATTCTTTGAGAGGAGAAAGTAATGGCAGGGAGAAATGAAGAGTATGTCAGATGTTCCTTCTGCAACAAATCTCAGGCACAGGTTCGCAAACTAATCGCGGGACCGGAAGGAGCATTTATCTGTGATGAATGTATCGAGGTCTGCACAGAGATATTGGAAGAGGAACTTGAGTATGAGGAAAGCGGAAGTCCGTTTGACGGGATTACTCTGTTTAAACCGGAGGAGATTAAGGCTTTTCTGGATGAATATGTGATTGGCCAGGAGCAGGCGAAGAAGGTTCTGTCTGTGGCGGTGTACAATCACTATAAGAGGATTAAGGCCCAGAAGGATTTGGGCGTGGAACTGAATAAGAGTAATATTTTGATGCTTGGTCCTACCGGGTGCGGCAAAACGCTTCTGGCACAGTCGCTTGCCAGAATTCTGAACGTTCCTTTCGCGATCGCGGATGCAACTGCACTGACGGAAGCGGGTTATGTAGGAGAGGATGTGGAGAACATTCTGCTCAAGATCATTCAGGCCGCGGACGGAGATATTGAGCGGGCAGAGTATGGCATTATTTATATTGACGAGATAGATAAGATTACGAGAAAGTCTGAGAATCCTTCGATTACAAGAGATGTTTCCGGAGAGGGAGTACAGCAGGCGTTGTTAAAGATCTTGGAAGGAACCATTGCAAGCGTACCGCCTCAGGGCGGAAGGAAGCATCCGCATCAGGAGCTGATTCAGATCGATACGACAAATATCTTATTTATCTGCGGAGGTGCGTTCGAGGGACTGGATAAGATTATTGAGACCCGTATTGATAAGAAGTCTATTGGATTTAATCAGGAGATTGCACAGAAGCATGAGGATAATGTGGATCGTTTGTTAAAGCAGGCGCTTCCTCAGGATTTGGTAAAGTTTGGCCTGATTCCGGAGCTGGTGGGCCGTGTTCCCGTGACGGTGTCCCTTGAGATGCTGGATAAGAAAGCGCTGGTTCGGATTTTGACAGAGCCGAAGAATGCGATTGTGAAGCAGTATCAGAAGATGCTGGAACTGGACGGGGTAGAGCTTTTATTTGATTCGGAGGCATTGGATGCTATTGCCGAGACGTCTCTTAAGAGGAGAACGGGGGCCAGAGGATTACGTGCAATTATGGAGAATACCATGATGGATACGATGTATCATGCGCCGTCGGATGATTCCCTTAAGACATGCCGGATTACAAAGAAGACGGTAGAAGGGGCGAGCGGCCCCGTCTACGGCAGGCATGATTTGAAAACAGAGAGTGCATAAGAAAAGGCGGAGCAGTACTCCGCCCTTTACTTATCTAATAGATATATTTGCGTATAAGACAGGAGAGGATAAATGATGAGTGAACCAATCAGCATGCCGATGGCGGCGCTAAGAGAAATGGTTATCCTGCCGGAAATGGTGGTTCATTTTGACGTGAGCAGAGACCGTTCTATCCGCGCGGTGGCGGCAGCGATGGAGGAGGAAGGACAGAAGATATTTTTGACCGCCCAGCGGGAAGGGGATATTGATAATCCGGAAAAAAAGGATTTGTACCAGATAGGATGTGTTGCGTCCATCAAGCAGGTAATCAAGCTTCCGAAAAACATTCTCCGTGTGCTGGTATCCGGTGAATACAGGGCCGCTTTACAGGAGCTGGAGGCGGAGAATCCGTATCTGATGGCACAGACACTCCGGCTGGAGGATATTGACCGGACAGAAGAAGTGCTTGGGAGCGGGGAGAATAGTCCGGGAATTAAGGCAATGCTTCGGGGATTGAAAGAGATTTATAACGATTATATCGGAAGACATCCCAAATATCCAAAAGATATGCTGAAACAGATTAATGATTATAGGAATCTCAAAAAGCTTGTGGACGTCATTGCGGCGAACATCCCCCTTGGCTATCAGGATCTGCAGGCAGTCCTGGAGGAGCGGGATCTTCTGAAACGGTATGATCTGCTGGCATTTAAGATTGTCAATGAGATTCAGGTTATGGATATCAAGGATGAGATCAAAAATAAGGTAAAAGAACGGGTAGATAAGCATCAGAGAGAGTATGTTTTAAGAGAGCAGATGAAGCAGATCAGAGAGGAGCTTGGAGAAGAGGATACGATTTCGGATGCGGAGGAATTTCGGGAGCTGACGGATAAGCTGAAGGCGCCGAAGGAAGTAAAGGAAAAGCTGTACAAAGAGATTGGAAGATTTAAGAGCTCTATGAACAGCTCGGCAGAGAACGGCGTGATACGGACCTATATTGAGACGATGCTGGAAATGCCGTGGAATAAGGCGGTTAAGGACAGCAGGGATATTGGTTACGCCAAGGAGATTCTGGATAAGGAGCATTATGGACTGGAAAAGGTAAAGGAGAGGGTGCTGGAATTTCTAGCGGTCCGGGCGCTGACGAAGAAGGGAGACAGTCCGATTTTGTGTCTTGTGGGCCCGCCGGGAACCGGCAAGACCTCCATTGCAAAGTCTCTTGCCAAGGCTCTAAAGAAGCCTTATGTGCGTATTTCCCTGGGGGGAGTCCGGGACGAGGCGGAGATCAGAGGACACAGGAAGACCTATGTGGGCGCTATGCCCGGCAGGATTGCAAATGGTTTAAGGAGCGCAGGGGTAAAGAATCCCCTGATGCTTTTGGATGAGATTGATAAAGTAAGCAACGATTACAAGGGAGATACGTTCTCTGCGCTTCTTGAGGTGTTAGACAGCGAACAGAACGTAAAATTTAGGGATCACTATCTGGAAGTTCCCATGGATTTGTCGGAGGTGCTATTCGTGACAACTGCGAATACCCTGCAGACGATTCCCAGGCCGCTGCTTGACCGTATGGAGGTCATTGAGATCAGCAGCTATACAGAGAACGAAAAGGCGCACATTGCCATAGAGCATCTGATTCCTAAGCAGCTTGAAAAGCATGGAATCCGGCCGGAGCAGCTTAGCATCAGCAAGGGCGTTGTGTGGAAGATTGCAAGAAATTATACGAAAGAGGCGGGAGTCCGCCAGTTAGAACGCAAGATTGGAGATATCTGCCGAAAAACGGCGAAGGAGATTTTGGAGGACGGAAAAGAGAGGGTCCGCGTAACAGAGAATAATCTGCATAAATATCTGGGCAGGGAGAAATATCTGTACCAGAAGGCAAACCAGACCGATGAAGTTGGTATTGTGCGGGGACTGGCATGGACCAGCGTAGGCGGCGATACGCTGCAGATTGAGGTAAATGTCATGCCCGGCAAAGGAGAAATCATCCTGACCGGACAGCTTGGAGATGTGATGAAGGAATCTGCAAGAACAGGAGTCAGCTATATCCGTTCTGTGGGAGACGAGTATGAAATCGAAGAGGATTTCTTCACAAAGCATGATATTCATATCCATATTCCGGAGGGGGCAGTACCAAAGGACGGTCCATCTGCCGGCATTACCATGGCGACAGCCATGCTCTCAGCGATAACCGGGCATAAGGTCAGGGCGGATGTGGCGATGACCGGGGAGATTACGCTCAGAGGCCGCGTACTCCCGATCGGAGGATTGAAGGAGAAGCTTCTGGCGGCAAAGAGCGCTGGAATTAAGACCGTTTTGATTCCGGAGGAGAACGTAAGGGATGTGGAAGAGCTGTCTTCTGAGATTACGAAAGGAATGGAGATCTTGCCGGCGGCTAGAATGGAAGAAGTATTAAAAACCGCATTTTTCCATGAATAAACGGAGGAAGAAAAGGGTTACTGTGAACGGAGTGAACAGTAACAGAAAAGGAGTAGAGATCTATGATTATTCGAAGTTTGGAACTGGAGACCGTCTGTGGAATTACCAGTAAACTTCCAGAGAATATGCTTCCGGAAATTGCATTTGCAGGAAAATCCAATGTGGGAAAATCTTCACTGATTAACGGCTTGACGAACCGGAAGTCCTTTGCAAGAATTTCCGCCACCCCGGGAAAGACGCAGACCATTAATTTCTATAATATTAATAAAGAACTATATCTGGTGGATCTTCCGGGATATGGCTACGCAAAGGTTTCGGAGAAAGAGAAGCAGAAATGGGGGAAGATGATCGAACGTTACCTTCACAGCTCAAAGCAGCTAAGGGCCGTATTTCTTTTGATTGATATCCGCCATGACCCTTCGGTTAATGATAAGCAGATGTATGACTGGATTCTTTCTCAGGGGTATCAGCCGATTATCATTGCTACAAAGCTGGATAAGCTGAAAAGGAGCCAGACAGCAAAGCATATCAAGGCGGTAAGACAGGGGCTTGGACTTGGCCCGGACGCTGTTTTGATTCCGTTTTCCGCGGTGACAAAGCAGGGCAGGGATGAAATATGGGAGCTTGCCGAAGAGCTTTGCGGATTAAAGGAAGAATTAGAAGCATAGGGATAGAGGTGCGGATTATGGGGATTAAGGAACAGCTTGGAGATAACAGGCCTTACTGGAAGGTTGCGGTAAGTCTCCTTTTCAGCCTCAGTGCAACGATTTTATTTGTATATTTTGGATTGAAAGCGATCTTTTATTTTATGCCATTTGTAATCGGGTGGATTCTGTCAGTAATCGCGGGGCCGCTGGTGATATTTCTGGAAAAGCGGCTGCGGATTATGAAAAAGCTTGGCTCGGCTATCACGATTATTCTTGTGCTGGCAGTCTGTATCGGAGGAATCTATCTGCTGGGCAGCAGGATATGGAAAGAGGTTTTGTCGCTGATCGACAACTTTCCGGCCATATATGAGGAGTTGGAAATGGGGTTCGTCCAGATCGGAAGCAAAGGCTCGGAAATTTTTTCCCGTCTGCCAAAAGAGGTGCAGAATGGGTGGCGTTCGCTGGTCAGCAATCTAGATCAGACGATTGGAACGATGATTAGTCAGATTGGAGAGCCGACCATTGCAGTTGCCGGAAACATGGCAAAGCGGATTCCGTCGATTCTGGTTGGAATGATTGTGGCATTTGTATCGGCATACTTTTTTATCTCAGAGAAAGAAAGTTTGAATCTTTGGATAAAGAGAGTAGTCCCTGAACCGGTTACCAGCCGAATGGGTATGGTGGCGGATAATCTGAAATATGCGGTGGGCGGATATTTTAAAGCGCAGTTTAAGATTATGGCAGTTGTTTTTGTGATCCTGCTGGTGGGTTTTTTGTTGAGCGGGGTTCATTTTTCCATTTTGCTGGCGCTTGGAATTGCGTTTTTAGATTTTCTGCCTTTCTTTGGAACAGGGACGGCTTTGATTCCTTGGGCGATCTACAAATTTCTGGTAGGGGATTATCGGATGGTAGCGGCGCTGGTGGTGATTTACGGCGTGAGCCAGCTTGTGAGACAACTGATCCAGCCTAAGCTGGTAGGAGACAGCATGGGGCTGAATCCATTGTATACTCTATTTCTCTTGTATGTGGGATACAGGCTTGGAAGTGTGCTGGGGATGATTTTTGCCGTGCCTGTGGGCCTGATCGTGATGAATCTGTACAAGGCGGGAGCCTTTGACTATATTTTGGATGATGTGGAGATTCTTGTGGAAGGAATCCTAAGCCTGCGGAACCGGAATAAGGAATAGGCGTATTGCTTTTTAGGTCATGAATGATAAGAAAATAAGGGAAGGCCGGCGGCAAATATAGCGCTGGTCTTCCCTTATTTTATTCATAATGTTAGGGATAAGGTCTTTTGACCTCGGTGGCGTTCTTCTTAAATTCCTCGAAAACGGAAAGTAAATTCTAACCGTTTATCCGCATGAATCAGATATTCCGGATGGGTCGGCGATCCCCAGCTATCGTCTCCGGCAATTCCCATCTGCATCATAGCTGCCCGGATGACCGTGTAATGTATCTGCGGCAGCTCATAAGGATGACGCGCATTTTCCATTTCATGGGGCGTCCATGGAAGAGCGGAGAAGCTCATGCTGTCTCCCTCAAAAAGCAGTCCCCGCCCTCGTTTATCGGTGACCTTTGCCCAGCGGACGCCGACTTTATTGCCGGTTTCCTGGGGAACAATGTAATCTGCTACATTGTCGGATACCTGATTTCGGTAAATACCAAGCTTCGCGCCCATGCAGCGGTCTGCGTAAGTTTCTTCAGGTCCCATGCCGTACCATTCTAACTGGTTATAATCGGCATTGATCTTCATGATCATACCAAATTCCGGCATATCTGCCAATTCTTTTATCGGATCATGGATCAAGGTTGTCTCAATCGTTCCGTCGCCGTATACCGTGTATCTTACCTGACAGTAAGTAGCGGGAGCGGTGGGAAGTACATAGCTGTAGGTGACGGAAGCATGTGTCTTATGAACCTCCAGTTTGGGGTCGCCCGGGTCGTAGCCTTCCTGCTTTGGAGCGATGAAGCTCTTGTGAGACAGATAGAGGCTTGCAAGCTTCCACTGGCCGTAGACCATCGGCATACCGTTTCCCTCGTCATTATCTACCGGAGCTCTCCAGAAATTCGGCTTCGGGATGCCCTCGATCATCTCTACGCCGCCGTAGCGGTAGGAAACCAGTCCTCCGGACAGGTAGGAAAACAGCGCGTCGAAGTTCTCGCCCTTTATGCCGATATTGACCTTGCCTTTGATGACCTTGACCGGTTTGCGGCACTGATAGCCTTTTTGGGCGGTGTTCTCAGAAATTGTATAAACATGCTGTCCGAATGCAATTTCATGGCCGGCATCCGCCCAGAGGGTGTCTGTCTTCAGGCGGAAGGATACCGTTACGGTGTATTCTCCCGGCTGCACTGGCGCGGCGATTGGAAGCGCATATTCCTGCTCAGACAGCGGCGGTACAGCAGTCGGAAGTTCGGCCTGTTTGATTAGAACCCCGTTTCTGGCAAGGGTAACGACGCAGCGGTAGGCGTTCGTATTTACAAAGAGGTTTTTATTTTTTACCAGAACCGTATCCTTTCTGGTTTCTGCTGTAATGTTCTGATAGTTGAACTTTACCTCCTGCATTTTCGGCGACGGAGCGCGGTCTGCGCCGTACACGATGCCGTTGGCGCTGAAGTTATAGTCTGTGGGCCGCTCGCCGAAATCACCGCCGTAGGCTTGAAATTCTCTGCCGTAGCGGTCTTTTTTTGTAATGGTCTGATCGATATAGTCCCAGATAAATCCGCCTTGATATAAGGGATCGGTATCGGTCAGATCTGTATATTTGTGCATAGCGCCGCAGGAATTTCCCATGGCGTGGGCGTATTCGCAGCAGATAAACGGCTTATCCCGGTGCTTGGAAAGAAATGATTTGATGGTGGAAACCGGAGTATACATCTGGCTTTCCATGTCGCTGGTGTCATTGTAGCGCCGGTCTTGGAAGACACCTTCGTAGTGCACCAGTCTGGTATCGTCCAGCGCCCGGAATTTATCCGACATTTTTTTGATTACAGATCCGCCGTAGGATTCATTGCCGCAGGACCAGATCAGGATGGAAGGGTGGTTCTTATCCCGCTGGTAAATGGAGTTGACGCGGTCTAGGAGTGCGGCCTCCCACTGGGGCTTATCGCCTGGAATTGCAAGCTCGCAGCCGCCGCCCCGCATGACGGCGTCCCAAGAGCCGTGGGTTTCCATGTTGGTTTCGTCTATGAGATACAGCCCGTATACGTCGCACAGACGGTACAAGGGGGAATCATTCGGGTAATGGCAGGTACGGATGGCGTTGATATTGTAGCGCTTCATGGTTACGATATCCAGCAGAAGCTCGTCGGCTTGGGGTACGCGTCCGGCTTTGGAGCTGAATTCGTGCCGGTTTGCGCCCTTGAATACAATCCTTTTTCCATTCAGGCACATCAGACGGTCTTTCATCTCAAAGCGGCGGAAGCCGACGCCCTCGGCAATCACCTCGGTTACATGTCCCTCATCGTCCAGAACTGTAAGCAGCAGTTCATACAGATTAGGTTCCTCAGCGCTCCATAGCTTCATTCCCTCTACAGGGAGGGTAAGCTGTCCTTTTCCTTCTGAAAGCGCAAATTCTGCTTTCGCAAATTCTTTATTTAAATCTTCGCTTAAATCGGTAATCGTGCTTCCCGGAAAACGGTACAGAGGCATTTCGGAAAGCACCATCCGGACGTTCCCCGCACCCTGCGCTTTGATATCAATTTTCAGTTCTCCTTTTGTGTATGTGTCGTCTAAAAGGGCCTGAACCTTTAAGTCGTCGATGTGTACCGCAGGTTTTGTATAAAGGTATACATCGCGGAAAATACCGGAGAAACGGTAAAAATCCTGATCCTCCGCCCAGCTTCCGCTGGTCCATTTGTATACTTGAAGAGCCAGTTTATTTTCACCATCCACAAGGTAAGGCGTCAGGTTAAAATCGGAGGGAGTAAAGCTGTCTTCGCTGTAGCCCACATACTGGCCGTTTAACCACAGCGCCATGCCGCTTTCCACACCTTGGAAGGAAATGTATAAAGCCTGTCCCCGCATATGCTCCGGCACATGGAAATATTTCACATAGCTGGCTGTGGGGTTAAATTCTGAGGGAATTTCGCCGTCCCAGATATCTTCTCTGCCGTCCCATGGATACTGAGTGTTTACATATGCCGGAACGTCATAGCCTTCCATCTGGATATGGGTGGGTACGCGGATCTCGCTCCAGTTTCTGCAGTTGAAATCCAGCCCTTCAAAGCCTTCTATTGTTTCATCCAGATTACGTCCATAGGAGAATTTCCAGATGCCGTTCAAGGAATGGCGGAAGGGATTTTCTCCGGCCCTCAAGGACGGCTCATCTGGGAAATATACATGATCGGAATGAGCCGGCAGTACATGTTCTTTGAAAAATGTAATGTCTTTAATTTTGTTGTAGTCAAACATTGCTAACCTCCTGCGGAATCTGCCGTATGAAGCGGCGGCAGAATTCCTTATTTTCATTTCATTTCGTTCTGTTAACCCTATTATGTGGCGGCGGTATGAAATATTCAATATAAAATAGGTGCAAAGATATGGAAAAATGTTGCATAGAGCTGCTGCGGACTGCTTTCCGCATAATGGAAACAGCCGGCATTTATTCGAAAGCCGCTTCTGGCTGATAAGCACAGAAACTTCTTTGTTTTTTTGTGCATAAATAAGGTTAATAGTTGAAAATGCAGATTTTCTGATTGAATGTAACCACATTATAAAATTGTAAATCAGTATAATCATACCATAACGGACACAAGCAGTCCGTTAAGTATACATATATAATCTATGGAAAAAGGAGTGGATCCTATGCATGTTAATAGGTTTATGTGATTGAGTATCCAATAGGAGCGCCCCTGCACATTCTGGTTGTCAGTCATTTCCGGACTTGAAAATAACCTGTTCTCAGGATGCTCCCAAAATATATCTTATTTCAGATGTACATGCGAAAGGAGGTACATGATGCCGGATACATACAGATATGCCTATTACGCGTCGGTTAGGCAGTTAAGCGCTTTATCAGTATATAATGCAGGATATGAAAAATGCCATCCGAGCTACCAGTGGGGACCGGGAGTACGGGATCACTATCTGTTGCACCATATTATCCGCGGCAGAGGACGTTATCGGATGGAAGGAAAAGAATACCATCTGAAGACGGGGGATACCTTTCTTTTGTTTCCGCAGATAGAATCCAGCTATCAGGCGGACAGGGAAGAACCATGGGAATATGCATGGGTAGGATTCGCAGGCAATGATGCGTATTCTATGATTGTAAATACAGATTTTTCACGGGAGAATCCTGTAATCAACCAATCGGAGATCAGCGAAGAGCTGTTTAATAAGCTGCGGGCGGTGTACGAGGCCAATGGCAATACCTTTCAGGACGCGGTTTCTATGACGGGAGCCCTCTATTCACTGATGGGTTTTTTGATGAAGCATTCCAGAAGAGAGAAGAAGTCCGCAAATCTTCAGGCAGATTATGTGGAAAGAGCAAGGCAGTATATTGAAGAGCAGTATTCCTATCCGATCACAGTGGAGGATGTGGCCGGATATACCGGTATCAGCAGAAGCTATCTGTTTCGGCTGTTTCAGGGGGCGATGAACCAGTCTCCCAAGGAGTATCTGCTGAAGTACCGGATTGGACAGGCATGCCAGCTCTTGAACCAGACGGATCTTCCGGTAGGGAGTATTGCTCATTCCGTGGGATTTGAAGACAATCTGTATTTCTCAAAGGTGTTTAAAAAATACAAGAGCTGTACGCCGTCAGAGTACCGGGGGCTGCAGTCTCAGACATAAGAGGAAGGAGATGCATCATGGCAAAAAAGAAACCGAAACTGCAGTTCAGGTATTATGAGATGGGACCCAATGACCAAGTGCTTGCTCTCTTGGGCGACGAGTGGAGAAGGCCTTATGGGGAAGATATAACAGATCATCATTTTCATAATTACATGGAGATCGGCATCTGCTATGAAGGACATGGAAAGAGCGTGCTGCGCGATCATGTGGAAATATTCGAGAGCGGGTGCATTACGATCATTCCGCCGAACTGTCCCCATACGAATCTATCAGATTCAGGAACGACGGCCTTTTGGGAATGGATGTATTTTGATATAGACAGCGTGCTTCAGGATATGAAGGAAATATCATTCAACAAGCTGGATCCGGAATATATCCAGAATGTGTTAAATGAAACGGCTCTGTTTTTTAATCAGAAAGAGCAGGCTCGGATCAGCAATACGATTTTAGAGATCAGAGAGGAGTGCGACCGGAAGGCTTATATGTACCGGGAAAAGATAAAAGGACTTCTGCAGGCATTTGTGGTGGAGCTTTTGCGGATACACAATATTAAAGGAGAGATGCCCAGAAAAAGTCCGAGGAGCTTTCAGATTGCGCCGGCTCTTGCCTATGTGAAGGAGCATTATAATGAAGAGATCCGGATCCGGGATCTGGCCAGAGTGTGCAATATCAGCGAGAGCCATTTCCGGCGGATTTTTCAGGAGTGCATGAATATGACGCCCAACGACCATGTGAATGTGGTCCGTATCCATGAGGCCAGCAGGCTGCTCCTAAAAAGCCATGCAACCATGGAGGAGGTGGCTTACCGGGTGGGATACGGCAATGTGTCCACCTTCAACCGGAATTTTAAGCGGATGCTGGGGATGACGCCGTATCAGTGGAAACGCTCCCCGGATAACTATGCCGGAAAGATGCTGGACTTTAAGATCAGCGCATTGAAAGGATGGTAGGAGTTTATGGATTATAAGATGGTAAAACAGGTTCACAGAAGGGTTAAGACTTCTACGAAGGTTCTGACAAAGACGATGATCGTGCTGTGCGTGCTTTTCCTGCTGATGGGAATCGCATTCGACCGGGGAATGATGCTTTTGGCGCTTCTTACGGCGGGCATGTATTTTCTCTATGAAGCGTACAGTGTGAAGGATTATGAATATACGATGGAGGGAAATAAGTTTACGGTTACGGTAATCCATGCAAAACGCCGCCGCAAGGAGGCGCATGAGCTGGATCTGAAACAGATGGAGGTGGTTGCGCCCAATTGGCATGAGGCGGTGGCGAAGTATCGGTTAAAGGGCGGAACAGAAAAAATCCCCAAATACGACTACACTTCTTACGAGCCGGAAATTCCCTACTACACGATGATCATTCTGGAGAATAGAAAGAAGATCAAGCTGCTTCTTGACTTGGACGAGGATATGCTTCAGGCTATGAAACGCATAAATCCTCAGAATGTTTTTGTGCACAAGTAAGAAACCTGATTGAAAATGCAGATTTTTTGATTGAATATAAACGCAATGAAAAGGAGAAATAAGTATAATTATACATAGAAAATCGGCAGAGGACAAGGAGAATGCTATACATATTGCACAACGATCACGGACTTCTTTCCGAATAAGCCGATCAAAAAAGGAGGACATAGAGAATGAAAAAGAAACTTATTTCAATGCTGCTTGCGGGTACCATGGTTCTTTCCCTGGCTGCATGCGGCGGTGGCGGAAGCACCGGTGGGGACGCAGGTGACGGCGAGGATGCAGGCGCTGCAGAGATGGGTACAAGTGACGACGAGAACACACTGACTGTTGCAGCGTGGGATCCGAACTTCAACATTCCGGCTCTTGAGGCGGCTGCGGCTGACTACAAGGAGAATGTAAATCCTGATTTTGTTCTTGATATCAAAGAGCAGGGCGGCTCACAGGACGTTGAGACTGCTATTACCACAGCGGCTTCCTCAGGTAAGTACGAGACGCTGCCGGATATGGTGCTGTTCCAAGATCACTGGATCCAGAAGTATGTGGCAGACTATCCGGATGCATGGCAGGATGTCAATGACATCGACATCAACTGGGACGACTTCTATGCAGAGAAGCTTGACTACTCTACCATCGACGGCGTTCCGGTAGACGGCGGTACTGTTATTATGGCTTACCGTGTAGACCTTCTTCAAGAGGCTGATTATACCATCGACGACATGAAGGGAATCACATGGGAGAAATTCATCGAAGTTGGCAAGGCTGTAAAAGAGAAGACCGGCAAAGCGCTCCTTTGCATGAACAGCGACGGTAACGATTTGATGTACATGATGCTGCAGGCGGAAGGCGTTTCCCAGTTTAAGGATGGCAAGCCATATATCGTAGGAAATGACAAGCTCAAAGAGATCGTTGAACTGGTAGTTCAGATGGTAAAAGACGAAATACTTCTTCTTCCAAATAGCTGGTCAGATTACACCGATAAGGCAATTCAGGGCGATCAGGTTGCAGGCGTTATGAACGGTAACTGGATTATTCCTACCATTCAGGCTGTAGAAGCTAACAGCGGAAAATGGGAGATCACCACAATGCCTACGCTGACAGGCGAAGAGGGATATGCTTCTAACGGCGGTTCTTCCCTGTACATTACAGCAAACTGCAAGAAGGTTGACCTTGCAAAGGATTTCCTTGCTTACACATTTGGTAAGAGCACGGTTACCTATGACAATGCACTGAAGGATGGCGGCGTTGTTTCTACCTACATTCCTGCAGGCGAGTCTGAAGTTTACAACGAGGGCGTAGCTTTCTTCAATGATACTCCGATCTACGCGCAGATTTCTGAGATGGGATCTCATGTACAGACGATTGAGCAGAGCCCATACCACTATACCTGCCGTGAGAAGCTTGGCGCAGCCGTAATCAACATCGTAGGCGGAGCCGATATTGACGAAGAGTTAAAGAATGCAGAAGATCAGTTGAACTTCGAGATGGGCAACTAATTTCGGTCAAAATTAAAAATAAAAAAAACGAACGGGGAAAACGGTTTGCCGTTTTCCCTTTTCTGTTGAGAAGGGGGAATCCTAGTGGAAAAGAAAAAAGGAATGAGCCTGCTTCAGAAGCAGTCAAGAGCCGGCTGGATATTCTTAGCTCCGGCAACCCTGATGATCGCGGTTATGAGCTTCTGGCCGATGATCAGCGCATTCATTACTTCATTGAAGACCGGCTCCAGCGCGAATATGCAGTGGGCGAGCCCGATTTTTTACAATTATACCAGAATGTTTGCGGATCAGCTTTTCTTACGTTCCGTAGGAAATACGTTTTTGTATCTGGCGATTCAGGTACCGATTATGCTGGTGCTTGCCATTTTACTGGCGCAGCTTTTGAATAACAAAGATTTGAAGCTGAAGGGATTTTTCCGTACTTGCGTATTCCTTCCCTGTGCGACGGCGCTGGTTTCTTATTCTTTGATTTTTAAGTCCTTATTTGCAACGGAAGGTTTGATCAATACGATCCTTGTAAATTTGGGGATCTTATCTAGCAATTATAATTTCCTTGGAAATCCGGCAAGCGCGAAAGCCGTTATTATCATTGCGCTGATCTGGAGATGGACCGGATACAACATGGTGTTTTATCTGGCCGGCCTGCAGAATATCGAATATTCCGTATATGAGGCTGCAAAGATTGACGGCGCTAACGGATGGAAGACTTTCTGGGGAATTACCGTACCGCTTTTGAAGCCGACGATTATCATGACCTTTATCATGTCGATCAACGGTACCTTGCAGCTCTTTGACGAGTCCATCAACTTAACCAACGGCGGTCCGGCGTTCTCGACCATTACCATGTCGCATTATATTTACAATAATACCTTCGGTACCGGCGTTGCGAACTTTGGATATGCAACCGCCATGGCGTTCTTTGTATTTATCATGGTAGGTGTCCTGGCGTTAATTAATATGAAAGTAGGTGATACGCGTGACTGAGAAAAAGAATAGAAGCATGATTCAGCGCCGGTTAATTCCGACTTATATTTTTCTGGCAATTGTATCATTTATTTCTGTGTTCCCATTTTATTGGATGATTTCCGCGGCAACGAATACATCCTTTGATGTGGCTCAGGGACGGATTCTGCCGGGCGGCAATCTGGGAGTGAATTTCCAGAACCTGATAGGCGGACAAAATTTATGGGGAGCTATGGGAAATTCTTTCCTGTATGCGTTTGTACAGACGATTATTGCATTGCTGATCTGCTCGCTGGCAGGTTTCGGCTTTGAACTTTACCATGACAAGAAAAAGGATATGGTATTTACCATCCTGCTTCTTGCCATGATGATTCCGGGAGTTGCCACCATGATCCCCTTGTTTAAGATGATCGCAGGCATGAATTTACTGAACTCTGTATGGGGCTTTATCCTTCCGGCAATCTCCACGCCGTTTTTGATCATGATGTTCCGTCAGAATTCCAGAAACTTCCCGGTTGACGTTATGGAAGCGGCGCGGATTGACGGACTGACAGAGATCCAGATTTTCTTCCGCATGTATATGCCGATGATGAAGTCTACTTACGCGGCGGCGGCAGTTATCACCTTTATGAATGCATGGAACGCATACCTGTGGCCGAAGGTAATTATGACGGATACCAATGCGCAGACCATGCCGATGCTGATCGCAAACATGGCGGCTGGTTACACCACAGACTATGGCCTTTTGATGTTGGGCGTATTGTTCTGTTCAGTTCCGACGATGATCGTATTCTTCGTATTGCAGAAGCAGTTCGCGGAAGGTATTACCGGAGCGGTGAAGTAATCGGCTCTTATGGTATAAAGATCCAAAAAGACGGCGGATATATCACTGTTGAACTTGAAATAGTAAGAAGAGCTTATCCGGCATCCCTTGCAGTTATTTGTGCTGGGATGCCGGATTTTTATGTGGTTCACAAAAGATCCTGCCATGCCGAAAGGCTTCAGGCTGGCGGGAGTTCTGTGAAAAGAATGATGCATCATAGATTTCATTGCGGAAAGGAGACGTAAGGATGGGTGAATTTATTCTGAATGTCATTCACCGGCCGGAGATGGTGCCGGAGTATTCGGCTACGGTTACCGGTCATGGAAAGGAGGAGGATATCGGCAATAAAAAGCTGTTGACAGAATCCCTTGATATTTTCAAGACGCAGCAGAGGATCGCGCATGAAAATGGCCTGAAGGTTACGATTCATATGACCTATGCGGCGCTTTTTAACGACGAGGCGGTGCAGATCGCAAAGGACGACCATGAGAAATACGGGGATGAGATTGCATTATCGCTCTTAGGGCTTCCCTGCGAGCAGTTCAGGGATAAGTATAAGACAAAGGATTTTTGTATCTGGATGTTCGCTATGGAGGACAAGAAGCGGATTGTGGACGATGTATTCGCAAAATTCCATGAGCGGTTCGGGTTCTATCCGGAGTCTACGGGCTCCTATTACATGGACGCGGAGCTGACCAATTATATTAAGGAAAGATATCCCATGATAAAGTGTGCGATCGCTACCTGCTGGGAGGAGGGGCCGAAGGCCTACCATACCTGCAATAATTCATGGTATACCTTATTTGACGGAGGCCCGTGGGCGCCATGGATTCCCTCCAAACAGAATACCCACGCTCCGGCGGCAAATGAGGCGGAGGATTCCGGAATCGTTGCGATCCCCCATCTTTCTAGGGATCTGCTTGCCTGCTATGACGGAAACGGCTCGAACTTCGGAACCCATCCCCAGAATGTGCTGCGGGGGATGATCTACGATTCTAAGACATGGGAATACCCCTACTTATACAATTTGATCGACCAGTACCGCGCGCAGGAGAAATACAACAACGGCTATGCCTATAATATGATGTTTGTGGGACCCGGCTGGATGAATAAGATGGGACGCTGGGAAGCGCCCTATGAGCTGCTCTTAAAATCCTACTCTGACGGCTGTAAGTACTATGGCAGCCTGAAGAAGGAAGGGAAGCTTACCGATATGACCATGTCTGAATTTGCAGACTATTACCGGGAGAAGAAGTCCTATACAGAGCCGGAGTGCGCCCTGTGGAGGGATATTCTCTACGGCTCTGACAAGCAGTTGTTCTGGTATACCGATCCCTTTATGCGGGCGGGCGTGAATATGGACCAAGGCGGAGCAATCTTTGATCTGCGCCCTTATGCGGCAAAGCTGAAATGGGAGGTAGGAATCGGGACGAAGCATGTACAGGACGCGTCCTATCCATTCCTGATCCAAGAAAAATACCGGGCCGGATATTTTACCCATTATGCCGGGGAAGGAACCATCCGAAGCGCCAAGATCTGCTATCAGAGAGAGGAAGTAGATCTGTGCCTGTGCCGTACCAAGGCTCATTTCTCACAGGAAGGAAATGTAAGAGTTCTGACGCTGGATCCGGTGGACATCGAATTCTATGATCTGACGGTGAAATTGCAGACCAGACTGTATTTCGCGGAAGGGGAAGGAACCATCCGTATCGAACGCGAGATTCTGGAAATGAGCAGGCCGGACGCGAAGGTTGAGATCAACGAATATATGGTTGCCTGCTACGGAACCACCGAATACCCGGAGGATATGAGCGGTATCCGTCTTCGCTGCGAGGGCAGCCAGCCGAAGGAGATTGTATATGAGTACCGGTGCAGGGAGGAGAGTCTTGCGGATGCAGAGGAAGTTTCTGCAGTAATTCCCGCAATTGAGACGAAGGTATCTATGAGAGCTTCGGAAGGCGCAGAAGGCTATGTCCGGGAGGGCTATGCGTTTTCTCCGATGTTTACGCTGGGGTATAAGAAGCAGGTTTCAGAAAAGGAGGTCTTTGCGACATGGCTCAAGCTGGAAAAGGCAGATTAAATTACAGATGCCCGGCCTGCTTTATGCGGGATCTGGATATCGATATGTTTTACGATAAGGAAAAGGACGAGTATTACTGTCTGCGCTGCCAGTATACCGGAAAGGAAGCGGACGTGCTGGAAGGAAACGAGATGGTAAGGACGAAATATGGGGCAATGTACCAGAGGTTTACCAAGTTTGATTTTGATTAGAATCCTACCTGCGTGGAACAGGCAGTATGCGTTGTTTACTTAAAATTATGTGATTTATAATTTGTAAGTAATGGGAGAGGGCAGATGAAGAGGATGATTTATGGCGTAGATTTAGGCTGGACGAGCCAGCTAGAGGCTATGGGATATCATTGGATGGATGAGCGGGGCGGGGAAACGGATATCTTTACCGCGTCTAAGGAGCTGGGCGCGAATGCAGTTCGTTTGCGGGTATTTGTAGACCCTCCGAAGGAGGCGGTCTGGCAGAAACGGCCGGATGTGCGGTGTTTACTGGGATTTTGTGACAGGAACGGGGCGCTTGCCATGGCGGAGCGTGCAAAAGCGCAGGGGATGAGATGGATGCTGGATTTTCATTACAGCGATCATTTTGCAGATCCGGAATTTCAAGATATGCCGGAGGCTTGGAAGGGAAAGAGCGGCTGGGAACTGGAAAGACTGGCCGCGGAGCATACTAGGAATGTCATGGAACTTCTCCGTGATCACGGCGTTTGCCCGGACTGGGTTCAGGTGGGTAACGAGATAAACAATGGCATGATGCGTCCGGCGGGAGACTTAAAGAAGGAGCCGGAGCAGTTGGTGCGGCTTCTGAATGCAGGTTATGACGCTGTGAAAGAAGTCTGCCCGGACTGCCGGGTGATTACCCATCTGGCCTCCGTGATGGATGATGTACAGTGCCTGCCGTTTCTGGAAAATTTCTTTGCCCGGGGAGGGAAGACGGATATCTTAGGCTTTTCCTATTACCCTTACTGGGAGAAATTTGAGAGCGATAGTGGTAAGCTGGCGGCAAAATTAAAGGAATATAAGAAGCGTTACCATAAGCCTGTTATGATCGCCGAGGTAGGCGGGCTGGATTATGACGAGGAAGGCAGTTACCAGATCGTGGCGGACTGCATCAGGGCGTTAGAAGAACTAAAGGATCAGGATGAGTCCGGCGTCTTTTACTGGGAGCCGGAAGCGGCGGCAGAAATCCTGCCGGATAAGTATCCGCTGGGAGCTTCAAAGCTTGTGGGAGAAAAAACACTGCAGTATACAAAGGTACTGCAAGCATATCGGGATTATCACTGTTCGCAGGATGCCTGGTAAACAGAGGGTTACAGTTCATACAGTATTTTGCATTTGTGAGAGCTGCTGTGAACGAAGAGAATAATAACAACCTGGGAGGCAGTCTCTTTCTTTTATCCGGCGTTAATTCTTGATTTTACCTGTATTATAGTTTAAAATATTGTCATGCGGGGATCCGGGGAATCCCCCTTGAAGTAAACAGGAGGTAACAGTATGCAGAAACGTATCTTAGTAGTGGATGATGACTCAATGAATTTGACGAGGACAAAGATGATTCTCAGAGAGCATTATAATGTGCTTTTTGCGGAATCGGGGGAAGAGGCGCTGAAGAAGCTAAAAAGCGAAAATATAGACTTGGTTCTTCTGGATATTGCCATGCCGGGTATGGACGGTATGGAGACGTTTGAACATATGAAGGAATTATCAATAGACGTTCCTGTGATTTTCTTGACGGCGTCGGGATTTGAGGATGACGTGCGCAGCGCTATCAAGCTGGGGGCAGCTAACTATTTAAAGAAACCGTATTATCCGCAGGAATTGCTGAAACGGGTTGCGAAGGAGTTTGAGGAATCATGAGAACAGAAGAGCAGACCAGCATGCATCTGCTTCTTGCAGTTATTGTCAGTGTGTTCAGCGTAACGCTGATTGTGATTACGGCGGCGCTGTTATGGGAGCCGTGGATGGTGCCGCTGGTAATGGCCGGTTGTTTTAGCGTGTGGTGTCTTCATATCGGAAATATTGGTACGGAGCTGATTTACGAGAATCTGTGCGCTGGGGTGATGATGACGGAATTCTTTTTCTTCGGCGTACACAGCATCAGTCTTTATGATATACCGGCAGTAGTTTGTATGATGATTCTGGTTTTTTCTATGTTTGACAGGAAGCGGCTGTTGTATATGACAGCCGCCTTGTATATGCTGGTACTTCTGTACCATTTTGTGTTCCTTCATACGATTCACTATCACATGGAATTTGGGGAAATGGTGCAGCTAATGCTGGGGCTTACCGTGATGTTTGGAGCCGTGGCAATCGCAAGATACCGGATTGACAGGAGGAAAGCGGACAGAAGAAGGTACGACACGGCTTTTGCGGAGTTAGAGAAAGCCGGGCGGCAGAATGCAGAATTTTTATCCAACGTGTCCCATGAGCTGAGGACGCCTATCAACATGGTGCTGGGGATCAGCGAGGTAACGCTGGGAAAGGAGATTACACCAGAAATACGGACAGATATGCAGTCAATTCAACTGGCGGGGAAACGTTTGTCCAATCAGATCAACAACATGCTGGATTATACGGAGATTTCCGAAGGAACACTGATACCCACAAGGGAAGAATACATGATTACATCGGTGCTAAACGACATGATCACGATGACGGCCATCCAGGGCAGCCGGTATCAGCTTGAGATGGTATTTGATATCAATCCGAAGACGCCGGCGGTTCTAATAGGGGATGCGGAAAAGATTTCTCATGTATTGAAGATCATTCTGGAAAATGCGATCAAATTTACAGAGGAAGGCGGGATCAATGTCTGTATCGAGTTCCGGCAGGAGAGCTATGGGATTAATTTGATCATTGACATTTATGACACCGGGATAGGTATGACAGATTCGCAGCTTACACAGATTTATGATGATTTCTATCAGGCGGATTCCGGCAGCAGCCGGTTTGCGGGAGGACTGGGTCTGGGAATCCCCATTGCCAGAGGGCTTCTTCATGCCATGGGTGGTTTTGTTCATTTTGAAAGCAAAGGAATGGAAGGGCTGCATGCGCATATTGTGATTCCGCAGGGAGTGGCGGACGATACGCCCTGCATCTTGCTTCCCAATGCGAACGAATTCTGCATTGCGTGTTATTTCCGTCCGGAGAAATATAGCTGCGACGAGGTAAGAGGCTATTATGACAAGCTGATCGTGAGTCTGGTGGAAGGTCTTGGCATTGAGGGTTATCAGGCTCACAATTTTGATGGGCTTCAGAAGCTGCAGCGTACCTATAAGCTGACTCATGTATTTATCGCGCAGAATGAATATGAAGAAAATCCTTCCTATTATGAGGAACTGGCGGATTCTCTCCGGGTGGTATTAATTGCGGAGAGAGAATACAGCTTGAGCAGGGACAGCAGGCTCATGACAATACATAAGCCGTTTTCCGCTCTTTCCGTTGCGAATTTATTGAACGGCGAGGCGTGGGAAAATGGGTTTGAGGATGCGCAGGCGTCGGGACGTAAGCCATTCTCCTGCGAAGGAGTCCGGGCTCTGACGGTGGATGACGAAGAGATGAACCTAGTGGTAGCTAAGGGAGTTTTGGGAAGCTATGGAATCGAGGTAGATACTTGTCTGAGCGGCCGGGAGGCAGTAGAGAAGTGCCAGACGGCGGAGTATGATATTATTTTCTTGGATCATATGATGCCAGGATTTGATGGAGTGGAAACGCTGAGATTTATCCGTGAAATGAATAATGGAATCTATAAAGATCTGCCGGTGATTGCTCTGACTGCTAATACGATAAGCGGTGCAAGGGAAATGTTCCGAATTGAGGGGTTTACGGAATTTATTCCGAAGCCTATTGAGCGTTCCGTATTGGAAAGAGTGCTGCGCAGGGTGCTGCCGGAGGAGTGTATCAAGTACGGCGTATCGTCGGAGGAAGAGCCGATATTAGACGCTGTTTTGGCGGCGGAAGAAGAACCGGAAACGGATGCTGCTTTGACATTGAAAAAGGAGACGTTACCGGAGGAAGAACCGATTTCGGAGAATACTCCGGCAGAGGAGGAGGCTGGAGAAGTTTCGGGGGCGGTTCCTTACGCCGAACTTGAGAAAGCTGGGATTAATATAAAGATGGGGCTGGATTACTGCTGCGGAGAGGAAGAATTTTATCTGGAGATGCTGCGGATGTTCCATGCTCAGAGCGCGGCTAAGAAAGAGGAGATCATTTCCTTGTATGAAGCGGCTAACTGGACGGATTATGCAGTAAAAGTTCATGCGCTGAAGAGTACTTCGCTGACTATCGGGGCTGAAGAGCTTTCGGCTCATGCAAAGACTCTGGAACTGGCCGCAAAACAGGGGTATATCGAATATGTCAGGGAAAATCATGCCCGGCTGCTTCGGATGTACGAGGAAGTCAGCGGGAGTATGTCCGGATTATAGCGGCGGTTTCTGCTTTTTGAGCGAGTCTATATTTTGAGAGGAGGAAGCGTTGGGTGTTTAGAAAATGGTATGAGATGATCTTTGACCACAGGCTGAGTCTGCGGGAGAGGATGTTCCGCGTGGGAACCGGCATCTGCATGATCGCGTCGACATTTGTCCTGCCTATGGGCAGAAGTATGGTCAATCTGTTTCTGCTGGCGGCAAGTCTTGTCTTTATGTGGACGGTTGTAAGGATCAGTGTGGAGAAGAACTGCATCAACAAAGGAGCTATGTTGATTGCATCATTGATACTGGTGCTGTTTCCGGTAAGTTTTTTTACAGCGGGGGGATTTTACAGCGGGGTGCCGGAATGGCTGGTAATCTATTTTATTTATATCAGTATTACGCTGACGGGAAAGTGCAAGCTGGTGTTCTTTTTGCTTGGCGTGGTGGAGACGGAGCTCTGCTATCACGGAGCCTATCATTTCCCGGAACTGGTTGCGGGGAATACCCAGATGCGTTCATTTTATGATTCTGCGAATTCCGTGATCATGGTGGGAGTGCTAGTCGGTGTGCTGCTGATCATTTTAAACAGGCTGTATGAAGAGGAAAATGAGCTTTCCAGACAGCAGAAAAAGGAAATCGAGGAGCTGAATGAGGCGGAGAATCACTTTTTCTCCAGCATGAGCCATGAGATCCGGACGCCGATCAATACCATCATCGGACTAAATGAGATCATTCTCCGGGGGGATATCCCGGAGGATGTTGCGGAGAATGCAAGGAATATCCAAGGCGCCAGTAAGATGCTGCTTACGCTGATCAATGACATTCTGGATCTGTCCAAGATCAAATCTGGCAAAATGGAGATTGTGAACGTCTCTTATGAGACGGGGGCTCTTTTTTCAGAGATTGTTAATATGATCTGGGTTAAGGCAAAGGAAAAGGGACTGGAATTTAAGCTGCATGTGGATTCCTCAATTCCCAGTATGCTCTGCGGCGACGAGGTTCGGATTAAGCAGATCCTGATCAATCTGCTGAATAATGCGGTGAAATATACAAGCGAAGGTTTTGTCACTCTTTCTGTGCGGTGCGAGCGCTTGACTTTGAACCGGGTGCGGGTGTGGTATACGGTGGAAGATACCGGACAAGGAGTGAAAAAGGAGAATATTCCCTATATTTTTAATGCATTTAAAAGGGTGAATGAAGAGAAGAACCGTCACATTGAAGGAACCGGGCTGGGTCTTAGCATTGTTCAGCAGATGGTGGAACTGATGGGCGGGGAAATTAGTGTGAACAGCGTTTATATGAAAGGCTCTAAATTTGTGGTGATGCTGGAGCAGGACATTATCAATGATAAGGAGCTGGGGACGTTTACATTGACCTCCCGCAGAAAGAGAAGCGCCGAAGACCAGTACAAGCAGAGCTTCGAGGCGCCGGACGCGCATATACTCGTGGTGGATGACAATGAGATGAATCTGATGGTGGTTCGTAAGCTGCTGTCCGAAACGAAAATCCAAATTGATACGGCGATGAGCGGTGAGGAATGTCTGAGGCTGACACAGAACCAGCACTATGACGCCATTCTGATGGATCATCTGATGCCGGAAATGGATGGAATAGAGTGCCTGCATGCTCTGCGCAGGCAGCCGGGAGGATTGTGTCAGGATGTTCCGGTGATTGCGCTGACTGCCAATGCGGGAAGCGACAACCAGCTTCTTTATCGGAAGGAAGGATTTGACGGTTATTTGGCGAAGCCGGTCAGCGGCGCGCTGCTTGAGGCGGGAGTGTTGAGTATTCTGCCGAAAGAGCTGGTGAAGCTGAGTGAGGAAGCCGACCCGGCCGAGATCGGGAAGGATGTACTGATCTTCGAACAGAGCCATAGGAGATCTGTTATGATTACCACAGATACGGTGTGCGACCTTCCAGATCCCTTGAAGGAGGAGTTTGGGATTTCCGTGTGCCCTTATTATGTTTATACGGATCAGGGGCGTTTCTTAGATGAGATGGAGCTTAAGGCCGACGAGCTGCTGATGTATGTGGCCGACGGGCTGAAAGGGCTGTCCCAGCCGCCGGAGGTGGAGGATTACGAACAGTTTTTCGCGGATAAGCTGACGGAGGCTCAGAACGTGATACATATCACCATGGCGAAGCATGCCAGCCAAGGGTATAATAATGCTGTAGAAGCGGCAAAATCCTTTGAAAATGTTACGGTGCTTGATTCCGGGCATCTTTCCAGCAGCATGGGGCTGATTGTTTTGTATGCGGCCGCTATGGCGGAAAACCATGCTGGAAAAACAGAGATTATCAATCATTTGAAAAAGCTGAGAAACTATGTATCGTCGGCTTTTATTATCGACCGCACCAATATGATGGCTCAGGCGGGAAGGCTGTCCAAAAGAATCCAGTTTTTCTGCGACGCGCTGCTGCTTCATCCGGTTATCAAACTACGGAAAAGCAGGATGGTAGTGGGAGGTATGGAAATGGGGGATTTTGAGCATATGGCAAAGGGATATGTGCGAAAAGTGCTTCGGGATGCGAGAAATATTGATCGGCGGATTCTGTTTATTACCTACGCCGGGCTGGATGAGAGAAAACTGGAATACATTCAGGCGCTGGCAATGCAGTACTGTCCCTTTGAAAGAATTTATCTGCAGAAGGCTTCTTCTGCAGTAGCGAGCAATTGCGGTCCGGGTTCCTTCGGATTGCTCTTCATGAGAAAAAATGACGCGGTAATTACTTTCTCCCAGCCGTCATTATAACCAAGTCTTAAACTGTTTATGATGAGCCATGCGTCCGCCCTGACCCGAGAGCTGACGCATGGCTTTCTTCCCCTGTTCGAGGAATTTTTATTTTCCGATTAATATGATGACGCTTCTTGGCCGGATGGTGATCTGGTCTCCGTCGATATGGTAAGCGGAGGGGCGTTCGTCCCAAGTATCGGCTGCGACCTGCCAGCACATAGATTCCGGCAGATCCGGCAGAGTCACGTTTAAGTCTTCCCAGTAAGCGTTGGAGGCAATATAGATCACCTGTGGGCCGGTAGTTTGATCCTGTCCGGCAAACATTACGCCGATATACCGGTCATACTCTTCAAAATGCTCTTTCCATGGAATGACACCGTGGAAACTGGTATCCGGGAAATCGTATACTCCGCCGCTTACATTGGTGCGCAGCACCCGGTGGTCTTTCCGGAATTGTATCATATAGCAGAAAAACCGGAACATATCCTGATTTTTTTCCAATAGCCTCCAGTCCAGCCATGAGGTAATATTGTCCTGACAGTAGGCATTGTTGTTGCCGAACTGGGTGTTGCCGAACTCATCTCCGGCAAGAAACATAGGGATCCCGCGGCTGCACATCAAAAGGGCGAAGGCGTTGCGGGCCATCCTGCGCCGGAGGGCAAGGATTTCAGGGTCGTCGGTTTCACCTTCCACGCCGCAGTTCCAGCTATTGTTGTCATTGGCTCCGTCTGTGTTATTCCAGCCGTTTTTCTCGTTATGCTTTGTGTTGTAGGAAAAGAGATCATATAAAGTAAAGCCGTCGTGGCAGGTAATGAAATTTACGGAAGCATTTGTCCGGTTGCGGACTTCGTAAATATCTCCCGAGCCGATGATGCGCATAGCGGCGGCCTGCGCCATGCCCGGATCGCCCTTTAAGTAGCGGCGCATATCATCCCGGTAAATGCCGTTCCATTCCGCCCAGCGGTTCCATGATGGGAAGGTGCCGACCTGGTACAGTCCTCCGGCATCCCATGCTTCGGCAATCAGCTTCACGTCGCCAAGGATCGGATCGAAGGCTAAGGACTGCAGAAGCGGCGGCTTATTCATGGGGGTGCCGTCCTCATTTCGTCCCAGAATAGAAGCCAGATCGAATCGGAATCCGTTGATATGGTAGGTGGTGACCCAGTAGCGCAGGCAGTTTAAGATCATCTGATGCACAATCGGATGGTTGCAGTTCAAAGAGTTGCCGCAGCCGCTGAAGTTATAATACTGTCCCTCCGGCGTAAGCAGGTAGTAAATGTTATTGTCAAAGCCTTTGAAGGAGAAGAAGGGACCGTGTTCGTTGCCTTCTGCGGTATGGTTAAAGACCACGTCCAGATAGACCTCAATGCCGTGCTGGTTAAATTCTTGGATCAGGTGTTTTAATTCGTTGCCTTCCCTGTTGTATTCAATGCTTGCGGAATAACTGGTGTTGGGAGAGAAAAAGCTGACGGTATTATATCCCCAGTAATTGTATAGTTTTTCACCGTCTACCTCTCGGTAATCCTGCATTTCGTCAAATTCAAAGATCGGCATTAGCTCGACAACATTTACTCCCAGCTCCAGCAGGTAAGGAAGCTTCTCCCTGAGTCCGGCGAAGGTTCCGGGATGGAAGACGCCGGAGGATTCATGTTTGGTAAAGCCCCTTACGTGAAGTTCATAAATGATTAAATCCTCAGTTGGAAGCAGAGGCATCGAAGAGGCGCCCCAGTCGAAATCGTCCTTGACGACCCGCGCCTTGTAATGCTGCTGCCCCCTTGGGTGGGCGACGCCCCATTTGCTCTGGCCGGTAACGGCGCGGGCGTAAGGGTCCAGAAGATATTTGTTTCGGTTGAAGATCAGACCTTTCTCCGGTTTATAGGGACCGTCCACGCGGTATGCGTATTCAAATTCTTCGATATTCAGCCTGAAAACGATCATGGAATACACATTGCCGATCCGGTAATGCTCCGGAAAGGGGATCACTGTATATGGTTCTTCCGCTTCCCGGTGGAAAAGCAGCAGCTCAATGCTTGTAGCGCCGTGGGAATATACAGTAAAGTTCACGCCGCCGGGAATGGCAGTTGCCCCATTGATATCATAAAGGCCGGGACGGATCTGGTAACCGCCGGCTTCATCCAAGGGAACCATATGGATGGTGCGCGGCAGGTTTAAGTTCTCCATGATCTTCTCGGAATTGGATTTTACAGGTTCCGGGTGAGTCTGTAATGTGTGCTCCGTGTTATTCATACGTAACCTCCTGTTGGAAAACGGCCGGAATAGGCAGTTTTCAGAATTTGTGTTATAATTATATAATAGAATCTGGTATTTTGCAAAAAATATAGCAAAATTAGAGGGATGGTTATGAAGAGAAAACATTTGATACCTTCCGGATGAATTATACATTTCAAATTTGTTTTAGATGTCCTTTGATGAAACGGGAAGAATCCGCTCGCTCTATACTTTTTTATATGGCAAAGATGAAGAGGGTGAGGTTAGGACATATCTAGTGAATTATGAGACAGGTAATAATAATAAGATGACAGTTTGGATTGATGGGGAAACGAATGCATATTTTGAAGAGAGTATGCGTTTAGAGCCTATGCTGCAGATATTGCAAAAGGCAGATGTTAAGACGCAGGTAGAGAAGTGGGGACAGTCCGAGACCTATGAAATCCTTTATTATGGAAGCCGTTATTATGAGATGGAGAAATCACGAGATGGCGGTCATACATGGGAAACAGTGAATCAAAGTCCTTTCGGCAGCAACTGTGGCGTGGCTGAGGGGCTGGTATTTGTAGATGAACAGATGGGATTTGCCGGGCTGACAGGCGCGTCACAATCCTATTCTCAAATTTACATGACAAAGGACGGAGGAAGCACATGGGCGACGGTCGATTTCCCTATGGAAAATGTTGCAGAATTACCGGAAATGGCGAAAGACCTTGGTTTCTCTATAGCGGATTATGATTATTTTTGTATGCCGGAGTTAGAGGACGGAGTTCTTAAAGTTCTTGCAATAACAGAAGCCGGCGGACAGGAGGGGATCTGGTTTTGGTCGGAGGATAACGGAGAGAGCTGGAGTTATGCCGGGGTAGTGGAGTAAGAAAGCATTTCACAGCATTCAGATAGCATCCCACAGCAATTCCATTGTTCTTGAGTTCTAGACAGATTATAATAAAATATCTGTCTAGAGCAGTTACAGTTATGCTGAAAGCTGAACTGTAATATGGCGAGGAGGTGGCACATTGATTCATATTGCAATCTGTGATGACGAAAAATATATGTCCGATCATATAAAAACTTTGGTTTCCGATTTTTTCCGTAAAAGGAACAGAAAGATCCGCCTTAGGACATTTCTGAGCGGCGAAGAACTGCTGGCCTATGACGGGCAGATAGATATCTGTTTTTTGGATATCCAGATGAAGGGTATGGACGGTATGGAAACCGCAAGAAGATTGAGGGCAGATCAATTTCAGGGATTTCTGATCTTTATCACGATACTGAAAGAGATGGTATTCCAGTCTTTTGAGGTGCAGGCATACGATTATCTGGTGAAGCCGGTGGAAGAAAACCAGTTTGAGAGAACCATGGAACGGCTTTACACTTCCATGCAAAACGCTGGTGAAGACAGTATACTTGTACAAAAGGGGTATGAGGGACGCATTGTTCAAAAAGATGAGATTATTTTCTGTGAGATCATAGACCGGAAAATATATCTGAATCTGGAATCGGGCGAGATTCTTGATTATTATGAGCAGATTGAGAATTTGGAAACGAAGCTGGGCATCCATTTTTTTCGGTGCCACCGGAGCTATCTCATCAATCTGAAGCATTTAAAAGGTTATAGAAACGGGACTGCCTATATGGATAACGGCAAAGAAGTTCCCGTATCACGGCTGCGGAACAAAGAGTTTTCCGGTGTTGTCCTGCAGTATATGAAGAACATGTAAAAATTCTACTTATAGCTGTGAAGGTACGGAACGGTTACAGAGATTTTAGATATGGGGGCAGGTAAAATGGCTGAGTATTTAGATTTTTTTAATGTATATATTATAGGTGTCATTGAGACGGCTCTCCAATTATATTTTCTGGAAAGAATTCTGAAAAAGAAAATATCGCCGCTTTTTTACTTCTTGTTTACAGTTTGCGCGGTGATTGTCTGCGATTTTGTTCCAGTCAGCACGATCACAGGTTTTGTAGTGCTTGTGTTTTTGCTTACGGCATGCGGGATTTTTGCCTGTCATGCGGATGTGAAGTCTTCCATTCTGTATGCGGCCCTGGCGGTTGAAATCATGCTGCTCTGCTATGGAATTGTGAAATCCCTGATGGCTCTTTTACGTCCATGGATGCTTGCCGTTTTTTACGATCCGATGGGTGGTATTGCGGTCATGCTGGCCAGCGAGGCGGCATCACTGGCGCTGTCCGGTTTTTGTTATTACATCGTGTACCATTATTTTTCCTGCTGTTCCGCGGCGGAGATGCAGCAAATGTTTCTGGTTATCATTCCAATACTGATGATATTTATTATGAGTAAGTACATTGATTTGGTTGAATTTGAATGCCAGTTTGAAGTGTTAGCAGAGGACGGGCCTTCCGGAGACCTGTTCAGTCATTGGCAACTGTTTGCTATGCACTTTTTGGGGCTTTTAAGTTTGTTCTGTATCCTGTTCTCTTATAAGAAACTACAGCAGAATTTCTGCCTCAGCACAAAAATTTCACTGCTGGAGCAGGAGGAGCATACCTTGAACCGGTATGTGGAGGAAGCGAAAGCCCGTTATGACAGGACAAAGTCATTCCGCCATGATATAAGAAATCATATCGCAGTAGTAAAAAGGCTTTTGCAGAGCGGGAAATTGGAGGAGGCTGTAAACTATATTGAGGATATGGATTATATGGCGGAAGAAATGTCATTCCCTTGCAGCACTAATAACCCTGTAGTGGATATCTTAATGGAGAACAAGCTGGGGATCGCAAAAAGCATGGGGATCTGTGTGGACTGTTCCCTTCTCCTGCCGTACCCCTGCGGCCTTAAAGACATGGATATCTGCATTGTCCTGTCGAATGCGCTGGATAATGCAATCCATGCATGTAAAAATATGACATTACCCGACCCGGCAGGGGCATGTAGTACGGGCTGTCCGGATGGGTATATCCATGTGTCCGGGCGCATTCAGGGAGATTTTCTTATGATGGAAGTGGAGAATAGCTTCCGGGGGAATGGAGCGGTGAAAAAAGGAACAGGATTGTCTAATATAAAAGCGGTAGCTGAAAAATATAACGGCGCCATGAGCATAGAGACAAGGGAGGATGTATTTATCCTGCAGGTACTGTTTGTCATTCCACAGCATCCAGAATGTATCTCACAGCAAATAAATTAATCGTCTGCGCTTTGCATCTAAAAAACGAGAAGGGAAGCTGTTTTTGCAGATGTAAAAAATAGTTATCCGGCAATATCAGATTAAAGGAGGAGGTAAATGATGGAATTGGTACAACTGACACACGAAAATATTGAAAGGGAGCACATCTGTTGCGCCATATCGAGCAATAAGGATGTGCAGGTCCTATCCAAAAAGAACTGGCTGAAAGGCAGACTGGACGAAGGGCTTGTGTTCTTAAAAGGCAATGTCCGGGGTAAATGCTTTATTGAGTATATCCCCTCGGAATACGCATGGGCGCCCGTTGAGGCAGAGGGATATATGTACATTGACTGCCTGTGGGTTTCCGGGCAGTTCAAAGGACATGGATACTCGAACCTTCTACTGGACGCATGTATCCGGGACAGTAAAGAGAAAGGAAAAAAGGGGCTTGTGATCTTATCCGCCAAAAAGAAAATGGGATTCCTCTCCGATCCAAAGTATATGGGCTATAAGGGGTTTCAAACGGCGGATACGGCAGAGTCTTACTTTGAGCTGATGTATCTGCCCTTTGAGGAGGGCGTTCCCATTCCCCGCTTCCGGGATACTGTGCGCGCTCAGAAAGAGATGCCGGAAGGATTTGTATTGTATTATACAAACCAATGTCCCTTTACGGCTAAATATGTACCGAAACTAGAGGAGATGGCGAAAACTAGGAATGTAGAGTTTCGGTCGGTCCATATCCAGACCAGAGAGGATGCGAGGGAATGTCCTTCGCCATTTACAACCTTTTCCCTTTTCTATGACGGCCGGCTTGTGACCCATGAAATCCTGTCGGAGAAGAAATTTGATAAAATATTAGCAAGCAAGGGACTGTAGATTAAAGCGAAGGAGGCGAAGAGAATGCGTCATATTTATGTTCGGGGAATTATCGGCCTGATCTGGCTGATCGCAGCTATTGTATGCGGGGTATCCGAAAGCTTTTCAATGATGGGGCTTTACATTATTTTGGCAGGCGTCTTCCTGTATTCTGCATACGCGGCATGGAAAAAAGAAAAAGACGGCAGAGGGGGCAGGTAATATGGGAAAGGAGCTCCTGTCTGTAAAAAATCTTAGCGCATGGTACAGTGAAGAAAAAACGGTACTTTCTGATTTTTCTTTTGAACTGTTTGAGCATGAAGCGGCGGGGCTGATCGGACTGAACGGGGCCGGGAAAACCACATTTTTGAAGGTGCTCTCCGGCTTGCTTCCTACTTTTCGTTCAGACGGCGTCTGCTTTTGCGGCTCTCCTGTGGATTTTCGGAAACAGGATTTTAAGCTCTGCCGCTATACGGTGTTTGCCGAGGACAATTCTTTTTCGTATTTTACCTTCCGGGAGTACCTGAGCTATGTATGCGCCGCTTATGGGAAGGAAACGCCGGATGTGTCGGAATTGATATGCGGATTCCATTTTGAAGAGTATACGGACATTCTGTTAAGAGAATTGTCAACCGGAAATCGGAAAAAAGCATTTCTAATCACGGCTTTTGCCCTAAAACCTAGGCTTCTTCTTTTGGATGAGCCGGTTAATGGATTGGATTTTCAAAGTACGGAATATCTGTATCAGCAGATTTCCGGATACAAGGAATATGGAACCGTCCTGTTTTCTTCCCATATTCTGGAGAGTATCACGCTGACTTCTGACCGGGTATTTGTCTTGGAAGACGGAAAAATCCGGCATACATTTGAACGCGGACAGATAAACGCCGCAGAAATCCGGGAGGCTCTGCATGATGAAAATGACAGGTAAAGCCTTTGCCAAAAAGCTGTTCGGGGCAAAATATGAACGGCTGCCCCGGACTCTTTTTATGGATGTGATTGTATTTTGGGGACTATATATTGCTGGATTTCATGTGCAGATTGCGTCGTTTGTCCGGGTTCTGATGATCAGTGCCTTTACTG
>CAJUTH010000011.1:780-83255 GCA_910589275.1 uncultured Dorea sp. | reverse complement strand
TTTTATAATTCGGAAGTATTTGAAAAGTTGCAAGATAAGGAAACAGGTTTGTATTTGGAAAGTTCAGAATATATATATGATCTCTTTAAAGACGAGATGAATTTTGGGCATATTATTCAGGCAGAGATATAAGTATAAAGGGTTATAACTTCTTATCATCGTAAGTGTTAGGGATTAAAAAAAGAGAGAGAAACGATTGGGAACAGCGTAAGTTTGGTGGCTTAGGTTCTGTCTCTATGTGTAAGAGAATTTTTAAAGAGCAGACTTTGACAGATGGTGATATTCCATTTTATAAAATTGGAACTTTTGGTAGTGAGGCAGATGCATTTATTACAAAAGAATTATATGAAGAATATAAAGAAAAATATCAATATCCTGAAATTGGAGATATATTAATTTCGGCATCAGGAACAATCGGAAGAACTGTTGAATATACAGGAGAAGATGCATATTTCAAGGATTCTAATATAGTATACTTATTGAACTGCTAATGTTCAATAAGGTATGGTTTAAACATGACGAAAGAGTAGATAACTCATTTTTGAAATGCATATATTCTGTTGTTAAATGGTCAAGAATAGAAGGAAGTACAATTAAGAGATTATATAATGATAATTTCTTGAAAACTGAGTTTTGGATTCCATCCGTAAAAGAGCAAAAAAAGATAGGTTCTTATTTTGCTACTCTCGACCACCTCATCACCCTTCATCAGCGTAAGTGTATATTCGCATTAAGATGCCTAAATTATATGGAAGTTGAGATTATCATAACAAAGGAGACGATAAAAATGCCGGAATTAGAGTCAATGATTGAAAAGAAATTGATAGAACAGCTTATCTATGGAGATTCACAGTGGACATACAGGGAAGACTTGAAAACGGAAAATGATTTATGGGCAAATTTTAAATATATCCTTGAGCAGAACAATAAAGAGAGGTTGAATGGAGAATCTTTGACGGAGAGCGAGTTTGAACAAGTGAAGAACCAGCTTCAGTTTTCATCATTTTACAAGGCGGGCGAGTGGCTGGTAGGAGAGAACGGAAAAGTTCAGGTGCATGTGCAGAGGAACACGGAGCGCCTCCACCTCGTTGTTATGAATCATGAGCATATTGCGGGCGGAAGCAGCGTCTATGAGGTTATCAACCAGTACAGTGCATTAAAGGCGGATGAGGATAGCAAGGCTCCCGCAAGGGACAGGCGGTTTGATGTGACGCTTTTAATCAATGGGCTTCCCATGATCCATATTGAATTAAAAAATAAGCAGCACTCCTATATGGATGGATTCTGGCAGATTAAGAAATATATCGGGGAAGGGAAATTTACGGGCATTTTCTCGGCAGTACAGATGTTTGTGATCAGCAATGGCGTAAATACAAAATATTTTTCCGCTGCAGGAGACGCGGAGCTGAATCCCAAGTTTATCAGCGGCTGGCTTGACAAGGATAATAATCCAATAACAGACTGTATAGATTTTGCAAAAAGCGTCCTCCGCATCCCGGAGGCACACGAGATGGTTGCGAGATATACCGTGCTAGATGAAGAGGCAAAAAAGCTGATCCTGCTGCGGCCATATCAGATCCATGCGATTGAGGCAATCCGTGAAGCGTCCAAAACAGGCAGGTCAGGCTATGTGTGGCATACAACGGGTTCCGGGAAGACGCTGACCTCGTACAAGGCGACAAGGAATCTGTTGATGGACATCCCTGCCATTGATAAAGCTGTATTTTTGATTGACCGCAAAGATTTGGATACTCAGACCACAATGGCGTTTCAGGCTTATGCAAACAACGATTTGGTGGATGTTGACGAAACGGACAATGTAAACGACCTGAAGAAGAAATTGAAGTCAGGCGACAGGCAGGTGATTGTGACAACTATCCAAAAACTGCAAAGGCTGATTACGAAGCGGCTTCAGAAAGACATGCCGGAGTACTGGAAAATACGGGATCTTAAAATTGCATTTGTCGTGGACGAGTGCCACAGGGCGGTCACACCGGGTATGAAAAGGGAACTGGAACGTTTTTTTGGAAATTCTTTGTGGTTCGGCTTCACCGGGACGCCCAGATTTGCAGAGAATCCATATCCGCAGATGGGGGATCTGCCGCGGACAACAGAGGAACTGTACGGGGAAAGGCTGCATAAGTATACGATACAGAATGCGATTCATGACAATGCCGTCCTTGGATTTCAGGTGGAACACAACGGTCCAAGGGATATTGCCGACGAGACGGATAAGAATGCATATGACAATGAGGCGCACATGCTGAAAGTGCTGGATGTCATCCTGAATAGGTCTTATCATAAATTAGGGTTTCAAAACGGCAGGGGAATGACATACGAAGGGATTTTTACAACAAGCTCTATCCAGCTTGCGCAGAAATATTATGAACTGCTGGCAAAGGTAAAGAATGGGGAGACGGCCCTCGCGATAGACGAGAAAATAAAGCGGGTGCTTCCGGATTTCCCCAAATATGCCATAACCTATTCCGTTTCTGAAAACGAGGAAGGTTCTCAGGTGAACCAGCAGAAAATGCAGGCTTCCCTCGACGATTACAATAAGATGTTTGGGACGAAATATGAACTTTCCCAGATTCAGGGCTACAATGGGAATCTGAATAAAAGGCTTGCGAGGAAAGAAACCAAATTCCAACGCCGGAGTGAGCAGCTTGATCTTGTGATTGTTGTAGACCGGCTTCTCACGGGATTTGACGCACCGTGCATGTCGGCTATTTTTATTGACAGACAGCCGATGGGTTCCCATGACTTAATACAGGCTTTTTCGAGGACGAACCGTATTTATGATAAAAACAAAACATATGGACAGATTGTAGCCTTTCAGGCTCCTATTTTATTTAAAAAGTGCGTAGACAAAGCAGTCAAGCTGTACTCCGCAGGAGGGACGAAGGAAGCGTTGTTAGCGGAATGGGACGAAATAGAGCCTGCGTTTAAAAAAGCACTATCAGCGCTGCGTGTTTCGGCGCAGAGTCCTTCGGAAGTTTCCGGGATGTCGATGAAAGAGAAAGAAATATTTGCTAAAATGTTTCAGAATTTTGACAGGTTATTTGCACAGATGAAATCATTTACAAATTATGATGACAGGATGCTGGAAGAATACGGCATCACACAGGCGGAATACGAGACTTACGCGGGGCATTATTTTAATGTGCTGGAGGAAATAAGAGAGAATAAACCGGATAAGGAAGCGGATATTCCAGAATCTGTGCAGATAGATCCCGATTATGAGCTGATGGCATACAGCAGCACAAAAATAGATTATGAGTATATCATTCATCTGATTCAGAATATTGTCACGCCGGACGATGGGGAAGGAGATATCACTCTCGAAGACCGGCGGCGGAAGATTGACGAGGTAAGGCAGTATGTAGAGGAACTCCACAGGGGCAATCCGAAGATTGCGGATATCATGTCCGGGCTGATTGATGAAATTGAAACGGATGCGGAAAAATACAGGGGAAAATCCATTTTAAATATTGTAGAGAATATGAAGCGGGACTGCATAGACCGGGTGATCACGGATTTCTGCCTGAGATGGTATGCATCGAAAGACGACGTTATGTATGCGGCACGCCAGCATGACAACAACGCGGAAGACATATCTTCGCATTATTCAGGAGCTTGAGAATAAGGATGTGGATTTGGTGATGAGGACGTTATAGGCTAAAACATAGTATTCGGAACGGAGGGCATCTGTCAGAAATGGCCGGTGCTATGTTTAAAAAATAGATTTTTGTACAAAATCTATTGACAGATGATAGTACCGGTGCTATATTATGAGCATAAGGAATTTGCAATAGCAAAGCTAGTATACAATTGTAAACATATCGATTAGGAGGAATTATCATGGGAGAAATTAAAGACAAGAGTTTACTGGAAAACAAAGAATTTCTTCAAGAGCTGATGGTCCGCATGATGACTGTCAATAAGTTTGAGGAACAGGCTTTCTGGCTCTTTGGACAGGGACTTGTTCATGGAACCATGCATCTTAGTATCGGTGAGGAAGCAACGGGCGTAGGCACAACGGCAGCCCTGACAAAAGAAGACTATATGCTGGCTACCCACCGGGGACATGGACAGGCGCTTGGAAAGGGCGTAGACTTAAACTCTATGATGGCGGAGATTTTAGCGCGGGCAACCGGTACGAACCATGGCAAGGGCGGATCGATGCATATCTGTGATTTTGATAATGGTATCCTTGGGGCAAATGGTATCGTTGGAGCAAATGGGCCGATCGCCTGCGGCGCGGCGCTTACTATCAAGATGAAGAAGATTCCAAACCGTGTGTGCGCGGCGTTCTTTGGCGACGGGGCTTCTAATGAAGGCGCGATCTTAGAGTCTATGAACCTTGCGGCAGCATGGGATCTCCCGGTAATGTTCATTCTGACAAATAATACCTACGGCATGTCAACACCTCTTGACAGAGTCGTAAAGAATAAAGACTTAAAGCAGAGAGCCGCAGCATTTGGCTTCAAGGCGTACGAGTGCGACGGAAACGACGTGCTGGCAGTATATGAGACGGTAAAGGAAGCCAGAGAGTATGTAGTAGCAGGCAACGGGCCGGTGCTGGTAGTAGAGCATACCTACCGGACCTCCGGACACTCTAAGAGCGACGGTAATCTGTACCGCACCAAGGAAGAGATCAAGTACTGGGCAGACCGGAACCCGATCATCCGTTTCCGCCAGTTCCTGACCGAGAAGGGCATTTTCACAGACGCGGAAATCGACGCAATGCAGGCAGGTGCAGATAAGGCAATCGCAGACGCAATCGAGTACGCGAAAGCTCAGCCGCAGCCAGAGGTAGCAGACTTAGAAGCTGATGTATACGCAGAGTAACTTTTCAGTAAGTCTGTGCATTTACTGCACAGCTACTACGCAGAGTAATTAGGAGGGAAATAAGATGAGTGAAATGAGACAGATTACTTATAGAGACGCGGTTCGTGAGGCTATGGTTGAGGAGATGCGCCGCGACGAGAGTGTGTATTTTATGGGTGAAGACATCGGAGCATATTGTGGTGCGTTCGGTGTTTCCAAGAAGATGTTAGAGGAGTTCGGGCCGGAAAGGATCCGCGAGACTCCCATTTCCGAGACGGCATTTATGGGAGCGGGCGTCGGCTCTGCCATCACAGGGATGCGTCCAATCGTAGAGCTGATGTTCTCTGACTTCATGGCAGTGTGCTATGACCAGATTATCAATCAGGCTGCAAAGATGCATTTCATGTTTGCGGGAAAGGTAAACGTTCCGATGGTGATCCGTACTCCTTCCGGCGGAGGTACAGGCGCGGCTGCACAGCATTCGCAATCTTTAGAGCAGATGTATCTGCATGTGCCGGGACTTAAGGTTGTAGTTCCGTCTACTCCGTATGATGCAAAGGGATTACTGAAAGCTTCTATCCGCGATAACAATACGGTTGTATTCTTAGAGCAGAAGAGATTATATAAGGAAAAAGGCATGATTCCGGATGAGGATTATACCATTCCTCTTGGCGTTGCCGATGTAAAGAGAGAGGGTACAGACGTATCCATCATTACTTACGGAAGAATGGTACAGATGAGCCTTCAGGTTGCCGAAAAGCTTGCTGAGGAAGGAATCAATGTAGAAGTAGTTGACCTCCGCACGCTTTCTCCGCTGGATAAGGATGCGGTCATTGCAACGGCAAAGAAGACCCACAGAGTTGTAATCGTACATGAGGCGGTTCAGTTCGGCGGTTTCGGCGGCGAGATCGCGGCAACAATTACCGACAGCGAAGCATTCTACTATCTGGACGCTCCAATTAAGAGAGTCGGCGCGCTGTACTGCCCGGTACCATTTAACCCGGTACTTGAGGCTGAGACATTCCCTACTCCGGCGAAGATTGAAGCTGCAGTTAGAGACGTATTATAATCGAAGGAGGAATAGGGATGGCAACAGCAATTTGTATGCCGAAGAACGGCATGGACATGGAGGAAGGCACCATCGTAAAATGGCTGAAAAATGTAGGCGACACGATTGAGAAAGATGAGCCTTTTATGGAGATCGAGACGGATAAGATCACGATGGAAACCGAGTCCCCTGTAGCGGGCGTGTTACTTGCAAAGCTCTATGAGGACGGCGCGGTTGTCCCGGTTCTTACGGCAGTTGGATACGTGGGAGAACCCGGAGAGAAGGTTCCAGAAACTGCGGAAGCGGGGGCTCCGGCCGAGGAAAAGAAGGAAACTGCTGCGGCAGCTCCAGAGAAGGCGGCGCCGGTTAAGGTTCTTTCCGGCGGAAATGGAATCCCGGCGACTCCATATGCGAAGAAGATCGCTTCCGATAATGGAGTTGACTTAGCGGAGGTTACGCCTTCCGGACGCCACGGGGAGATCCGCGCAATCGATGTAGAGAATGCGATCCATGCGCAGCCCAAGGCTACTCCTCTTGCAAGGGCTATGGCGGCCGACATGGGTATTGACTTAAAGACCGTAACCGGAAGCGGTTACAGGGGCAAGATTACAAGCGCAGACTTAACGCCGGAGGAGAAGGCTGAGATTGAAGCGGCAGTCAAAGAGATTGAGGAAGTTCTGGAACGCAGAAAGCTGTCCGGTATGCGCAAGGTGATCGCACAGAGGATGAGCGCAAGCCATACGGAAATCCCGAATGTTACCCAGAATATTAAGGTGGATGTAACAGAACTGCTTGCACTTCGGGCAAAGATCAATCAGGGTAAGGAAAAGCCGGATAAGGTATCTGTCAACGATCTCATTATCAAAGCAGTAGGCAAGGCGACGGCAGAATTTGAGCGGTTCCGCATGACCTTAGAGGGCAATGAGTACGTGGTACACAACCAGATCAACGTCGGTATGGCAGTAGGTATTGACGACGGACTTGTCGTTCCGGTAATCAAGGATGTGGATAAGAAGAGCCTTGTAGAGGTTTCTAAGAAGGCGAAAGAACTGGCAAAGAAAGCAAGGGAAGGAAAGCTTATGCCGGACGAGATGGGCGACGGACGGATTACCATTTCCAATATCGGTATGTACGGAACACATAGCTTTACCCCGATTATTAACCAGCCGGAGGCATCCATTGTGGGCGTATGCGGCACAGAGGATGAGCTGGCATTAGTAGACGGCGAAGTAGTCGTACGGAAGAAGATGATGATCTGCGTAACCTTCGACCACAGAATCTTAAACGGTACCGAGGTATGTGAATTTGAATCATATTTAAAGAATTTATTAGAGAACCCAGTTAGTATTCTCATATGACACCCAGGGTCAAAAGGCCATGTATGATATGCTTGCATATCAATACATGGCCTTGGGACCCGCAAAACACCGAGAAGGAGCCATTTTTCGGAGAAAAATGAGCGGATTAGAGGTGTTTAAGGATTGCGGGAGCACGAAGTGCGGAGCAATCCGTGGTGTCGTGGTAAAGTAAAGGCATGCAGGCATGCCGATACATGGTCTTGCCTTGCAGCAGAATATTTGGAGGATTAACATGGCAATAGAATTGTATATGCCGAAGAATGGTATGGACATGGAGGAAGGTACCATCGTAAAGTGGCTGAAAAATGTTGGCGATAAGATTGAAAAAGACGAGCCGTTTATGGAGATTGAGACGGATAAGATCACAATGGAGACTGAATCTCCGGCAGCGGGCGTACTCCTTGCGAAGCTGTATGAGGACGGAGCAGTGGTTCCGGTCTTGACGGCAGTTGGGTATATCGGAGAACCCGGCGAGAAGGTTCCGGAGGCGGGAGCTCCTGCGGCGGCTGAAGCGCCGAAGGCAGCAGAGGCAGCTCCGGCAGCGAAGGCTGAGAGGAAAGACGGATACGACGTTGCGGTCATCGGCGGAGGCCCGGCGGGATATGTGGCGGCAATCCGCGCGGCACAGCTTGGCGCAAAAGTTGTGATTTTCGAGAAAGACACCGTTGGCGGAACCTGCCTGAACAGAGGATGCATCCCGACGAAGACTTACCTTAAGACAGCAGAGTATATTCATCATATTGAAGCGGCAGCTTCTAGAGGCATTGTGGTAAATGCCGAGCACAGCGTAGATATGCCGAAGGTGGTTGCGTATAAGAACAATGTAGTAAAGACTCTGACCGGCGGCGTGGCAGGCCTGTTAAAGAGCAACGGCGTGACTCTGGTAAATGGAGAGGCGGCTCTTGAGTCCGCCGGCACCGTAGCATGCGGCGGAAAGACCTATCAGGCTGACAAGATTATCCTGTGCGGCGGTTCTAAGGCGATCCGCATTCCGATTCCGGGAGTAGACCACAAGGATGTGATGACCAGCGACGAGATTCTGGATATGGAAACAGTTCCGGAGCGCCTTGGCATCATCGGCGGCGGCGTGATCGGCTGCGAGCTGGCGTCTGCGTTCAGCGCATTTGGCAGCAAGGTTACGATCGTTGAGGCGATGGACCGGGTAGTATCCATGCTGGATCAGGATATTTCCGCAGAGGTTGACAAGACCTTAAAGAAATCCGGCGCCAGCGTAAACTGCGGACGCAAGGTATTAGAGATTAAGGATCATGCGGGGCATCCGGTGATTGTTACGGATAACGGCGAATTTGAGTGTGATAAAGTGCTTCTTTCCATCGGAAGGGCAGCGGACCTTGGATGTCTTGGGAAACTTTCAGATCAGATCAAGACAGAGCGCGGCAAGATCGTGGTAGATGATACCATGAAGACAAACGTGGATAATATTTACGCATGCGGAGACATCAACGGCCGGATCATGCTGGCGCACTCGGCGTTCAAGATGGGCGAAACGGCTGCGGAGAACGCGGTAAAGGGCAGCGCGGTAAAATGCGACCTGCGCTATGTTCCAAGCTGTCTGTATCTGTCGCCGGAGGCGGCTTCCGTAGGACTTACCGAGGCGAAGGCAAGAGAGCTTCATCCGGAGGGCATCCGGGTAGGGCGCTTCAATATGGCGGCTAACGGAAGAAGCGTGGCGTCTGGCGAGAAGGCAGGATTTATTAAAGTAATCGCCGATAATAAGTATGGACAGATTTTAGGCGTCCATATGGTAGGCGGCGTCGCGTCGGAAATGATTGCGGAGCCGACGGCGCTGATGCAGATGGAGATCACAGTAAACGAGGTGGCGGAATCAATTATTCACGCGCACCCAAGCTATTCAGAGGCATTTGCAGAGGCCTGCGCAGATTGTCTGGGACTTTGCATCCACCAGCCTCCGAAGAAAAAATAATTTAGATATTATCAAATTCCTTCTTAAAATGTTTATAGAAAAAAGCGCTTTTACGCCGGGAGGCAAGGAAGCGCTTTTTTCGTGGGAAACTGCCTGTTACCAATCAAAAGGATAATGTTTTACAAATTATAGGCATTGTCTGAAAAGGAAATGTGCGCTATACTCCATTCACGGGAAACCATAGAGCCAAAGGCGGCTTTACTCCTCTTGTTTTTTGCGGAGGGTTTAAGTAGCCCTTCAGACGAAAGAAAGGAGGGCGATGCAATGTACGTTACATATCAGGATTTAATCCAGATCGGTATACTCATTGTCGCCCTTGCTAATTTGATTTATCAGGTTTACAAGGGAAAAAAGAAATAGCCGCCACTATTCGCAGTAGTGACGGCTTGACATTGTAAAATGTCTTAGCTTGTTTTTACGAAAGGTAGAGCCGCTTCTATGGCTTTCCCTTTTTCTATGCTTAATATAGCACATTTGGCAGCAGGATTCAAGAACCAAACACACGTTTTGTTATTAACTTATGATAATGTCACCTTAGGATTCCCTTGAGATAATGTCACTTTTCATTAAACTATAAAATTATGAAAGAAGGATTGATTACATTGTCTCAAGAACAATTAAAAACATTTAAGGTCATTAACAGTTTCATCGACAAATCCATCACAAGACAACAAGCCGCTGAGCTTCTGTCGCTTTCTCCACGCCAGATTACACGATTAAAGAAAGGAGTACTCAAATCTGGCGCTGAATTCTTAATTCATAAAAACACAGGACGAAAGCCCGCTCACGCTGTTCCGGATGAAATAAAGGAAAAAGTCCTCTCCATACACTCTAAACCGGAGTTCAAAGAGGTCAATTTCCTCCACTTCAAAGATATACTTTTCGAAGATTATGAGATTGCCCTCTCATATACTTCGCTTACTAGTATACTGAAAAATGCCGGAATTGAAAGCCCTATGAAGAAAAAAATTCGTCACCGCACCCACCGACGCAGGAGAAAGGCTCATCCCGGACAACTAATCCAGATAGACGCAACTCCTTACGAATGGTTTGGCGGAAAGATAAAATACGCTCTCCATGGCGCCATAGATGATGCAACCGGCAAGGTTGTCGGCTTATACATGACCCAGAACGAATGCCTCTTTGGATACTTTGAAATGATGCGTCAGTGCTGTCTGGATTTTGGTGTTCCTCAAACGATTTATTCCGACCGCCACACCATCTTCCGTTCTCCTAAAACCGGACAATTAACCGTAGAAGAACTGATCAATGGCAAACAGGTAAATCTCACCCAATTCGGACGATCTACGCACGAATTGGGCATTGATATGATATTTGCACAGACACCGCAGGCAAAAGGACGTATTGAACGCCTATGGGTAACTCTTCAAAGCAGGCTCCCTGTGGAATTCGCCAAACGTAAAATCAAAACACTCAGCGAAGCGAATGAATTCTTAAAAGAATATCGTACTGCCTTCAATGAAAAATTTTCTGTCGAGGCTGAAAGCACGCCATTGTTTGTTCCGCTGCGACCCGGTTTAAATATCGATGAAATATAAAGACACCTTCTCCACTATGCACTAATTATAGGGAGTGGTGCGAATCGAAAAATAAAGGATTACATGCTGCAATCAAAAGGATAATGCCTTACAAATGCAGTAAACGCCTTTGCAATCGGATAATCCAGCGATTCCTTCAGCGTTACATAGAATATCGTCCTGTGAAGGTCTGTTTCCAACGGAACAATCACATGGTCTTCTGTTTTCAGCCGGTGGGCAATGGAGTTTGAGGAAAAATAGACGGCAAGTCCCTGCGCTGCCAGCAGCATACCGATATCGGACTGGCTGGTTTCGCATACGATTTTTGGCGATACAAAATGCTGGTCAAAAATCTGTTCCAGTTCCCTGCGGAAAGCGGAATCTCTGGAGGGCATAATGATATTCTGTTCATGGAAATCTTCGATATTCAGTATATTTTTTTCAGCAAATGGATGCGTTTTATTTACAACCGCTACATAGTAGTCATCCTGAAGCTTCTGGTAATAAAGGTCTTCTTCCTTTCGGAGAATATTTTCGTGGCTGATGATAAATGCGGAATTGATGGATCGCGCCAGAAGTAGTTTTAAGAGCGCGTGGCTTCCGTCTATCGTGATTTTATATGTAATTCCCGGGTATCTCCGGTAGAAATCGGTAAGGATCTGAGGATAATTCAGATACCCGGCAATCCACAGCATTCCGACCCGGAGCGTGCCATCCTGCATCCTGCTGAATTTATCCATCCGTTCGGATAATTGCTCGATACTATTTAAAATGCGTTCTGCCGAAGCGGCAAAATATTCTCCGGCTTCTGTGAGGGAAACTGATTTGGAGTGCCGGACAAAAAGCGGAATTCCAAGTTCCTGCTCTAATTTCAGAATCTGCTGCGATAAGGAGGGCTGGGCGATGAACAGTTCCTTAGCTGCTGCGGAGAAACTCTTTTTTTCTGCAACTTTCAGGGCATATCGTAATTGGTGAATCTGCATAAACGAAATCATCCTTTCCGAATTTATTTGGGGTGAATTTGTGCACATATACAAAAATGACACGCGTTATAGTTTTTTCCTATTTATTTTATAATATATTAGTATTTTACAAATAACAAGAACAAGTATAAAATATATTTAATTTAAATCGGCTGCTGCTTGGAAGGTATCTGTCTCGCTGGATTTTCTATGCCAAGGATCTCCGAGCAGCCAAATGATTTCCAAACAGTGGCATGGTTTATAGGGAAGGAGAGATAATTTATGGCAAAGAAAAGCACGAAGGAAACGCTGGTATTAGTTTTGGCTCTGGCTGTTATCATTGGGGCAAGGTTTATACCGGGAATAGGAGGGCTGTCTGCGGATGCAGTAGCGGTACTGGGAGTGTTTTTTGGCTCGCTGATCATGTGGATCGGCCTGTCCATTGACTGGCCCAGCATGATTACGCTGCTGGCGTTAGGATTTATCCCGGTATTTGGGTTTGGAGGTACTTTTTCCGGAGCCTTCGGCAACACGACGGTGGCGTTTTTGATTTTTACATTTGCGCTGGTGTATCCGCTGGCTAAGACGAATTTTGTGCGGAGATGTACCATTTCTTTTATCACGAACGGAATTGCGAGAAAGGGGCCATGGTATTTTGTGTGCTTCCTGTTTGCGGCGGTAACCTTTATGGGACTGTTTATTTCGCCTTCGGTATTGTTTGTGGCGTTTATGCCGTTTTTGGAGGATATTTTCGCGGTGCTTGAGGTGAAGAAGGGCGGCAAAGCTGGCAACATGATCATGATGGGAACAGCCTTTTGCATCAGCTTGTCTTCCGGCATGACGGCAATCGGCCATGTATGGCCTACCATGGCGATCGGATATTATACGGCAGCGACAGGCAATGATGTAAATCAGTTCCAATATATGGCGATGGGAATACCGGCCGGTATTCTCCTGATTGTCCTGTTGATACTGGTATTCAAATTTATTTACCGGCCGGATGATATCACAGATATCCAGCCGGAGAAGGCAATGAGCCTTAGAGGAACTGTTCCGGCGGCAGATTACCGGGAGAAGATCATTCTGGGGGTTATGTTCCTGACCGTATTCCTATGGGTAGGGCCGAGCCTTATTAAGGGAGCGCTTCCGGACGTATACGCAGTGATAAACGGCTGGTCTACGGCGATGCCTCCGCTTCTGGGATGTGTGATCCTGTTTGTGGTGCAGGCAGACGGCGAGCGTATTTTGAATTTTAAAGAAGTAACCAGCAAGGGGATTCTCTGGGGAAGTATCCTGATGACGGCGGCGGCTACCCAGCTTGGCTCCTGTCTGACCAATGAAGAGGTAGGAATCAGCGCATGGCTGACGGGCACCTTAGAGCCGCTGACAGGCAGCCTTCCGGTCATGGGGATGATCCTGTTCTTCATGACATGGGCGGTGGTTGAGACGAATTTTTCATCCAATATCGTAACTACGACGGTTGTCAGCGCGGTTGCTTTATCGGTATTAACGGCGCTTCCGGAAGGAGCGGTTAATGTGGCGGCTGTGGTTTGTATGGTAGGCTTTGCGGCAGGCGTATGCAATATGACTCCGGCTGGCCAGAGCACAGTGAATACGGTTGCGATCGGCTCCGGCTGGACAAATACAAAGTCTATGTTTATCTGGGGCGGTATATTTGCGGTGATGGCGATTCTAGTGCTGACGTTTTTTGCATATCCGCTGGGCTCGGTCGTAATGTAAACGGATAGCGCGGGGATATAAAGAGTATACGGAAAGCAGAGGGATATATTGCAGAATAGATAGAAAAAGACAGGCAGGAGATATGGTATGGATAGAAGTTATGAATATGATGTTGTAATTGCGGGCGGCGGTACAGCCGGAGCGGCAGCCGCTGCCGGCGCGGCAAGAAGCGGCGCAAAAACGCTGCTCATTGAGAGGAATCCTTATCTGGGCGGAGAGGCAACCAATAGCGGAGTAGCTGCATTCTGCGGATTTTTTACCTGCGGCGGCGATCCGGTGAAAGTGGTTGCAGGAATGGGAGACAAGGTTTTAGAGGAAATGGAAAAGCTGGGAGATACGATGACCTATATCATTTCCGCGGCAGGGAATAAAAACATTAATTTTCAGCCGGAGTATCTGAAGTGCGCGCTGGATAATTTGATGGATGCAGAAGGAGTGGACTGTCTGATGCATACTTATATGATTGGGGCAAAGGTGGAGCATGGCAGGATTTTGTCCCTGCGGTGTATGGACGACGAATGCGCGTTCACAGTGAAGGCCCGGTGCTTTGTGGACGCGACCGGAGACGCCAATCTGGCAAGGATGGCGGGCGCTGAAACAGTCTGGGGCGACGAGGAAGGAAATGTTCAGGCGGCAACGCTGACCTTCCGCTTAAGCGGCGTGGATACATCGAAGCCGATGACCCCGGGTGCGGTGGAACAGGCGGTTTCTAAGGCAAAAGAGGAAGGGATTCCCTATTTGACCAGAGAGAAGGGATTTATTCAGGTGCGGGATAACTCAGATATTGTAACGGTTCTTCTGCCTACTGTGATTCCAAAGGGTCTGGACGGAAGAGAGCTGACGGCTCTTGAAAAGGATGGAAGAAGGCAGGCTGTTTCTTATGCAAAGGCTTTGAAGAAATATATGCCCGGCATGGAGAACAGCGAGCTGGCGGTTATGGGGCCGTCCATTGGTTTTCGTGAGACAAGAAGGATAGTCGGGAAAAAATCAGTTACGGCGGGGGATGTGCTGGAAAGGCGGAAATGTGAGGACAGTATCGCCCGGGGCGGCTGGAAACCGGAGATACATAAGAGCCAGACGAAGATGGCGGAATATATGGATGTGGAAAACGGAAGTTATTTTGATATACCATTGGGGGCGCTGCAGTCAGTGAATATAGAAAATCTCTATGGCGCTGGCCGCATCGTTTCCTCGGATCCGATAGGATTTGCGGCGGTGCGCGTTATGGGAACCTGCTTTGCCACGGGCCACGGGGCGGGCGTTGCGGCTGCGCATCAGGCACTGAAGGGAACGGCGGATATACGGGATATCCGCGCGGAGCTTGAAAAACAAGGAGCGATGATATAGAATAAACAGATATGGATGAGGCCGGGATGGGGATGTCCCGGCTTTTGAGTTATCCGGCTCTGCTTCTGGCAGGATGCCGGAAGAATTTGGAGGGAAAAAGAGATGAAGTTGGATGAAATCCGCGCAAAAATTGACCAGTTAGATACACAGATAAAACCGCTGTTTCTTGAAAGGATGGCATGTGCGAAGCACGTAGCCGAAGCCAAGGCGGCAATGGGGAGCGAAAGCGTGTTTGTTTTGGAAAGGGAGCTTGCGATCATTGAGAAACGGGGCGCGGACGTGGACGCCTCCGTTTATGATGAATATGCAGCGTTTCTCCGGCATCTGATGAGCGTCAGCAGGAGATATCAGTATGGGATTTTGACGGAGCTGCAGGATAAGGTGCTGAGAGACGAGCTTGAAAAGGCTGGATTAGATGCGCAGACCGCGCACACTCAGGTGAAGATTGCGTTTGTCTGCGAGAAAGCGGCCAGCGATTTGAATTTATTTCTTAATATGGCGAAGCTGAATCAGATTATGATTGATGAGATGAAGCTTGTCACAAAGGATGGCTGGCAGGAAGCGGAGCTGGTTCTTGACGGAAATATCGCGGAAACGGGAATGAGGCAGTTCTTGTGCCAGACAGCAAAGGAATCGGAAGGATTTCGAATCGTAGAACTTCGGTAAGGGTCGTTGACATTTTAAATGAGAGGTGCTAAGGTCTAAGAAAATAAATACAAGATATAGGGAGGAGAGCAATGAAGCTGGGATTTATCGGAACAGGTAATATGGCATCGGCAATTATGGGTGGAGTTATTAAGAAGGGTATCGTTACTCCGGAAGATATCATCGGAGCTGATTTATACGCACCGGGAAGAGAAAGAGTTAAGGAGCAATTTAAAATTGAGGTAACAGCCGATAATAAAGAGGCAGTTCGGAAAGCGGACGTCATATTTTTATCTGTAAAGCCGCAGTTCTATGAAGATGTGATTTGCGGGATTAAGGAAGAAGTCAGGCCGGAGCAGATCATTATTACGATTGCGCCGGGGAAAACGCTTGCATGGTTAAGAGATCAGTTTGGCAAAGATGTAAAGCTTGTACGCTGTATGCCGAACACACCGGCGCTAGTAGGGGAAGGTATGACGGCAGCCTGCCCGAATGAATGGATTTCTGATGAGGATTTGGATACGGTAAAGGGGATACTGGAGAGCTTTAGCTGTGTGGAGATTGTTCCGGAAAGGCTGATGGATACAGTTACAGCGGTAAGCGGAAGCTCGCCTGCGTTTGTTTTTATGTTTATCGAGGCTATGGCGGACTCAGCCGTATGCTGCGGAATGCCGAGGAAGCAGGCATATAAATTTGCCGCCCAGGCGGTGCTTGGAAGCGCTAAGATGGTGATGGAGACTGGAAAACATCCGGGAGAATTGAAAGATATGGTATGCTCGCCGGCGGGAACGACGATTGGCGGCGTGCGCGTGTTAGAGCAGATGGGATTTCGGAGCGCGGTATTTGAGGCAGTAAAAGAAGCAGAAGAGATTTCAAGAAGCCTGTAAGAGAGGAACTGTATTTATAGGGCGATATGCACGAAAACTTTAATAACTTTTTATCAATATGTCCATAGACATATCTTTTTGGGATTGCTAAAATATTTGTGGATGTATTTTAGTCAGTATAGGTACATGAGAAACTGGAAACGAGGTGTTACTATGGAAAATGAAAAGAAGAATGCAGTAAGACGAATTGGAGTCCTGACCTCCGGCGGCGATGCTCCCGGCATGAATGCAGCGGTCCGCGCGGTTGTGCGTACAGCGCTTTTTATGGGCATTGAGGTGGTTGGAATCCGGCGCGGATGGCACGGGCTGATTAACGGCGATATGTTTCGTATGACAGCCGGCGATGTAGCCCGCATTATCAACAAGGGCGGTACGATATTGTATACGGCCCGCAGCCAGGAATTCCGCACAAAGGAAGGACGCCAGAAGGCATACAATAACTGCCGTTTATTTGGCTTGGACGGGCTGGTAACGATCGGCGGCGACGGTACCTTCAGCGGTGCATTGGCGCTTTCTAGTGAATTTCCTATTTCAGTAGTAGGAATACCCGGAACGATTGACAATGATATCGGATGCAGCCACTATAGCATTGGATATGATACGGCTGCAAATACGGCGATTGAGGCAATCGATAAGATCCGTGACACAATGCAGTCTCATGAGAGATGTTCTGTTATTGAGGTTATGGGACACCGGGCAGGCAATCTTGCGCTGTATGTAGGTATTGCTACAGGAGCAACAGCAGTTTTGATTCCGGAGGAGCCTTGGGATTTTGAAGCTCATGTAGCTGAGAAGATCCGGAATGCGCGTCTTGCAGGACGTACTCATTTTATGGTAATTGTTGCAGAGGGGGCAAAACGTAAATCTGACGGCAGTTTGGACAATGAGGAAGTTGGAAACGGTTCGGCGGGCGATCAGGTTGCAGACATGATTCGTTCTGAACTCGGCTTAGATCCAAGAGTTACTGTATTGGGGCATCTGCAGAGGGGCGGCGCTCCGTCCGCAAGAGACCGTGTAACAGCTACGCGTATGGGATATGCGGCGGTTCAGACTCTGGCGGCAGGCAAGACCAATCGGGTTATTGTACGTCAGGACGGCGTACTCAAGGATATTGACATGGTAGAGGGCCTTAAGCTGCAGAACAAGCTGGATGAAGAGGAGAAGAAGGTTCTGAAAGCAATGACATTCTCATTCTAGACAAGAATTAATTATTACATAAACATAACAGGGGTTGGTGATGTGTTCATCAGCCCTTTTCTTTTATTACAAAATAGGATATAGTTTAAGTAAAGATATAGGGGGAATTGAGGCGAAGGATATGGCAGAAGTAAAACAGGCAGGCGGAAATTCCGGTTCTATGCAGCCGTCAGCGGCAGCATCGGTAATGGATGCAAGAATTGCAAAAAAGAGCGCACAGTTAGAAGCCGGACAAGTACTGCTTACAGAGGCAGCAAGGCAGGCGGCGCAGGCGCGTCAGGAGCTGGAGAGGGAACGTACGGAACGGGAAGCAAAAAAGGATGCGGAAGAAGAGCGGCAGGAGGATAAAAGGGATACGTCGGAGTTGTCTAAGCAGAGTAAATGGTTTGGAATTGAGGGAAAGCTTCCGGAGAATGTGGATATTAGGTGGACACTGGAGATGATGAAAGAGCTGTGGGAGGCATTTCAGCAGTGGATGCCGGTGAAAGAACAGGACTTATCTGCTATGCTAGAGGAGCTATCCAAGTTGTATTTGGAACTTTTGGAGGAGGTTTTAACCCATACGCTGGGTGAAGAGCAGGCAGCGCAGATGGAGCGGCTGAATGCAGTCCTTGCAGAGAAACTGAACCTTCTGCTGGAAGTGGACTTGAAGGATTTAAAACAGCTTTTGGAGAAGACAGGGCAGACAGACACCTTAAATCTTATTAAAGCCAGCGTATACAGGCAGGCGACAGGAGAATCTATTTCCGGCAGGGCGGCTTCTAGATTTTATGCGCAGGGAAATACGGCGTCTGCCAGAAGTTTTCGGTATTTTGTCCCGGAATCTTCGGGTCAGCAGGCAGCCAGCAGAAGCGCAGCGCGCGGCAGCGCCTATGCGCAGACAGCATCAGGAGTGGAAGAGGGCAGGATTTATAAATTGGCGGATGGAAGAAGCATTCAGATGAATCAGGCATTTGACGCCCAGCGAAAATCAGAAGAGCTGCAGATGAGCCAGAGAGGAAAAGTTTCAGGAGGAAATGCAGATAGCGCTGAGGGAAAAACGGCGCTTACAGGGAAGGAACTTGAACGGGCGAATCTTTTTGCGTCTCATGTGAACGGAAGCGGTAATCTATTAAAAGATTCCGGTATCAGTGCGCAAAATGATGAAGTGCGGGGGCTTATTGCCGCCATTACGAACATAAAGGGGCAGGTTTATGCGGAAAATGCCGGAAGAAATAATAGTATGGTGACACCTTTGAGGAATGCGATTAATCAGATGGTGGATTATTATCTGTCCCAGAAGGGTATTTATAAGGTATATTATTATACAACGAACGCGTATGAAAGAACGAGAAGTCCGCAGAAGGCGATAGAAGAGGGGCTGGAGTATGCATACCGTCTTTTTGTGGAAAAAAAAGCGAATGAGACATACCGCGCACAGGAGGCATATTCCGACAGGGCAGGTTTTTTTCAGATGCTTCTAAGGGAACAGACAATGCAGGCGGACTTGATAAAGGGAATGCGGCTGCTGGAGAACAATTGGCGCGAATTTTTACGTTCCATCGGTGAAAATGAAAAAAAGGGAATTGTGCTGAAAATGCAGAAATACAGTCCTTGGGGAATATTAACGGAGCCGGAGGATTTAAAAAAAGGAGCAAAGGAGAAAAAGGATAGGGCAATTCTGATAGAGGCGGCATGCGTGGCGGCGGTGGCGCTTGTATATATTTGTTATCGGCTGCTTTTTGGTTAGGAAAAAAGGAGCAGTCTTCAATTGCCAAAATTATAGAAGAGATATGGATACTAAAAACGCCTGATAGAACGGGGCGTTTTTTAGTTTTGTTTCAGGATTCTCTGCTATACTATGCAAAAAGCAGCAAAGGTGATTGTGACGGCACATAAAGAAAAGTTTCATGTCAGAATCAGGGATGGAACTCTATTGAGTTTCGGGCTGTGCTGTAAGGTCTGGAGGTGTCTTATGAGGATTCAAAATGTATTTAAGCGGTATGAGATAAAATATATGATTTCACGGAGGCAGCAGGAGAAGATTATGCATGGAATGGAGGCGTATATGACGGGGGACGAATATGGGCGCAGTACGATCTGCAATCTGTATTTTGATACGTCCAGCTATCTTTTGATACGGCGTTCCATAGAGCATCCGGTATATAAGGAGAAGCTCAGGCTCAGGAGTTATGGTACGGTAGAGTCGGACAGTCAGGTGTTTCTAGAGTTAAAGAAAAAATATCAGTCGGTGGTTTATAAACGCCGGATTGAAATAGCAGAGCGGGATGCGATGAACTGTGTAAGGGGGAAAGCTAAGCTCGGAGACACGCAGATTGAGCGGGAGCTGGATTATTTTCTGCGGCAGTATCAATATCCGCAGCCGGCAGTATTTCTTTCCTATGAGAGAGAAGCGTTCTACGCAAAGAATGAGAGGGAATTCCGGGTGACCTTTGATGAGAATATTCTATGGAGGGATTCAGATCTGTCGCTTTGTGCCGGAGCCTATGGGACGCCGATTCTTAAGGAGGGGCAGGTGCTGATGGAGATCAAAACCGGTACTTCTATTCCTTTGTGGATGACGTCCCTGCTAACAGAGAACCATATTTATAAAACATCCTTCTCAAAATATGGGACGGTATATAAAATGCTTTGCGAGAAGCAAAAAGGAGGGTTCTGTTATGCTTGATGTAATATTTGAAGGGATTTTTGAAAATGGGGAGCGATGGTATTTACAGTGCCGGAGTTTTTGCTCTGCATGGGGGTATCGCTGGCAATCGGCGTATTTCTTGCACTGGTTTATACATATAAGAGCCGGTACACGAAGAGCTTTGTGGTTACGCTTGCGATTCTTCCGGCGGTAGTCTGTGTAGTAATTATGATGGTAAATGGGAATGTCGGGGCGGGTGTTGCAGTGGCCGGAGCATTTAGCTTGGTACGGTTCCGCTCCGCGCCGGGAACGGCAAAAGAAATCGGTACAATTTTTCTTGCAATGGGAGCAGGGCTGATTGCAGGAATGGGATATCTGGGGTATGCGGCGGTCTTCTCGGTGCTGCTGGGACTTGTAATGATGTTCTATCAGAAAATAGGGCTTGGCGAGACGAAAGGAGCCGCTAGAGAGAAGACGCTGCATATAACGATTCCGGAGGATTTGGATTATACGCAGGTATTTGATGATTTGCTGGAAAAGTATACAAGCGCTTCAGAGGAGGTATCGGTGAAAACCACGAATATGGGAAGTATGTTTAAGTTGACCTATCAGATTACGCTGAAAAATGCAATGGAAGAAAAAGAGCTGATTGACGCCCTGCGATGCAGAAACGGTAATTTGGAAATCAGTATCACCAGACAGGAGGCGGCAGTATATGAATTGTAAAAAAAGAACGGTGTTTGGAATGAAAGTCTTGCTGGTCTGTATTTTCCTGACAGCAGGATGCGTTCCGCAGGAGATAGAAAATAGCGGGGAAAGCAAAAAGTCCGGTTCCGGAGCAGTGGATACCAGCGAGATGTTTACGAACCGGGATTTGGATGATACTTATGAGGAAAGCGATTTGATAGAGATACGGTTAAGCGACGAGGAAATTGTCTGTGAATCCGAAATAGTGGATATTTCGGATTCAGTGATTACGATTTCCAAGGAGGGAACTTATATTTTGTCCGGCAGCCTTTCGGAAGGCCAGGTTGTGGTGGATGCTGCGGATACAGATAAGATTCAGCTTGTGCTTGATAATGCTGTGATTCAATGCAGTACCAGTGCGGCGCTGTATGTAAGACAGGCGGATAAGGTGTTTTTGACGTTGGCTGACGGGTCGGAAAATCAGTTATCGAATCGGGAAGATTTCATTGCGATAGATGATAATCATGTGGATGCAGTTATTTTTTCGAAAGAGGATTTGACCTTAAACGGTACCGGGAGCTTAAATATTTCGGCGGCATACGGGCATGGGATTGTCTCTAAGGATGATTTAGTGCTTACCGGGGGGAATTACCAGATTACGGCAGCGGGCCATGCATTATCAGGGAAAGACAGTGTACGGATTGCAAAAGGAAGTTTTCAGTTAAATTCCGGTAAGGATGGAATCCACGCAGATTATAGTACGGATTCAGAAGAGGCATCTGACGACCGGGACAGGGGATTCATTTATATTGGCGGAGGAGAATTTCAGGTTACGGCGGGTGATGATGGTATGCAGGCATCTTCTTTCGTGCAGATAGCCGATGGGAAATTTTCAATTAAGGCTGTGGACGACGGGATTCATGCAGATGCGGAAGCTTCTGTACACAGTGGCGAGGTTGAGGTTTTAGAATGTTATGAGGGAATTGAAGGGCAGACGGTGAAGATAACCGGGGGAACAATTTCTATAATAGCGGAGGACGACGGGATCAATGCGGCCGGAGGGAATGACCAGAGCAGTTTCGCCGGCGGCGGGAGGCAGGATCCGTTTGCGGCGGACGAGAACTGTGAGATTCTGGTATCCGGCGGAAATATCCAGATCAATGCATCTGGCGATGGAATTGATTCCAATGGAAATCTCTATGTATCCGGCGGAGATATTTATATATCCGGTGCGGAAAATGACGGTAATGGGGCGCTGGATTATGCGGGGGAAGCAGAGATAACCGGCGGGACAGTAGCGGCAGCGGGAGGCGGCGGGATGGCGCAGAATTTTGGCGGGGGGTCTTCTCAGGGGGCAATGTTAGTGAATTTATCTGATTGGACGGAAGGGATTGTAGTGGTAACAGATAGTTCTAATACAGAAGTGATATCTTATACGCCGGAAAAGAGATATAATTCTATATTAATCAGTACGCCGAAGATACTGCAGGGAGAAACCTATACCTTGACTGCCGGAGGAGAGGAGAAGGTAATAGAAATGACGGAATTGATTTGCGGCGCGGGAAACATAGGAGGCGGCATGGGCGCGCCCGGAGCGGCGGAAGCGCCGGAAGGAATGAAACCGCCTGCGGACATGGGCGGAAGGCCGGAAGGAATGGAGCCGCCGGGAGATATGAGCGGCCTCCCGGGCCGTGAATAGTAACACGCCGTCGGCAGAATATGATGCAAAATAGGGCGAATATGTTGCAAATGCGAAAAAAATAGAGTAAAATAAAGGAAATAACTAGCAAAAACGCTGATTTGTAGAAAATGTACGACGAATCTGCGTTTTGCGTCATCTATTCTAATTGAAGGAGGGAAGTTGTATGAAGAAAAGAGTTGTTTCAATTGTGCTGGCGGTATCTATGGTATTTGTATTGGCCGCATGCGGTTCGGAGACGGCAGATACTTCGCCAGAAGATGCATCGGAGGAAAATGGATCAGAAGAAGAGCCGTCTGACGAAAACGAGGCTGATGGATGGCCGGAAGGAGGAGAGGTCGGCACAATTGATGTTGACGGCGGTGAAGTATACTATCATCTTTATGGTAAAGATCAAGCAGGTACGCCGCTGATTTTTATCCATGGCGGGCCTGGCGGCAATGGCGCCTGCTTCTTTAAACAGACTGCTCTTGCAGAAGACCGTCCTGTCCTTATCTATAACCAGCTTGGAAGCAGCGGTTCAAGTATTTCAGAAGAGTATGCTACTGCAGAAGAGGCGCAAGAACTTCTTACAATTGAGCATTTTGTTGAGGAGCTTGATACAGTAATAAAACATTTTGAGTTTGACAAATTTATCCTTGTAGGGCGTTCATGGGGCACTATGCTCGCGGTGGAATATGCCGCGGCAAAGCAGCCGGATGGATTAAAGGGTATTATTCTTAACGGTCCGTTCCTCAATGTTGATCAATGGATTGATGATGCGGAGAGGCTGATTAAGACGCTCCCTGATGGAGAAGCAATGTGGGAAACGATCCTTGAATGTGAATCCACCGGAGAATATACGGAAGAATATGATGAAATCAACACGATTTATTCAGAAAACTTCAATAGCAGGATTGAAGGGGCCTTTGACGGTACGCCCAGCGAGCCGGAAGGGCGAGAGATAGAGGGATTCAGCGTTTACAATTATATGTGGGGACCATCCGAGTTTTCTTGTACCGGCACACTGCAGGGACATGATTCAACAAAGCTGCTGAAAGATATTACTGTTCCCATCCTCTATATTTCCGGAGAATATGACAGCGGTTCCCCTGAAGCGGCATTTTATTATAATTCAATGACGCCTAACGGGGAGGTTTGCGTACTTCCTGGCTCTGCACATAATTCATCAAGGGAAAGGCCGGAAGAATTTAATGCAGTTGTGAAAGCTTTTGCGGAGAGGGTTGACAATTAAATGAATCGACCCTGCTCGGTGTGAGAATGTGCCTTGGCACATTCTTCTTTTTTTATTTAATTTGATTATCAAAAGACTTGACAATCAAATTAAAAGGATATATACTTTGACCTTGAAATAGTTTGTTTGTCAAAATAATGTTCAAAGGAGAATTAAAATGACGGGAAGGATATGTGGAACAGGGTTCTGCGTACCAGAGCGTGTGATGGACAATAAGGAGTTATCTGGCATGGTAGATACCAGCGATGAATGGATCAGGGAAAGAACAGGGATTGAGAGGCGCCGCATCGTTGCGGAAGAAACCACCGTGTCCATGGCGGCAAAAGCCGCTGAAAGAGCGCTTGCAGATGCAGGGATTCCTTCGGAACAGGTGGAATTGATTATTACGGCAACCATATCTTCGAATGTGATCCTTCCATGCACAGCCTGTGAGGTACAGAAGGAAATAGGCGCTGCATGTGCGGCCTGTTTTGATGTAAATGCTGCATGCTGCGGTTTTCTGACGGCCTTTCAGATAGCGCAGACATATATTACGGCGGGAGTTTACCGTACTATTTTAATCATTGGCAGCGAAAGCCTTTCAAAGTTAACCGACTGGACAGACAGAGGAACCTGTATCCTGTTTGGCGACGGCGCTGGAGCGGCGGTGCTTACAGCAGGAGAAGGAAGGAGCTTTCGGGGGATTCTGCACTCAGATGGCAGTAAGGGAGCAGCATTGTCTTGCAGCGGCAGCCATTGGAAGTCGGATGAAAATGACTCAGGCTTTATGAAAATGGACGGCAGAGAGGTTTTTCAATTTGCGGTGAAAAGAGTGCCGGAAGTTATCCGCGAGGCGCTGGAATTGAATGACTGCAGCATAGACGAGATCGATTATTTTGTAGTCCATCAGGCAAATCGAAGAATCATCGAGAGCGTAGCAAAACGTCTGGGCGTGGATGCAGAGAAATTTCCCATGAACCTTCAGGAATATGGAAATACCTCATCGGCAAGTATTCCGATACTGCTGGATGAACTTCGAAGAAATGGGACATTGAAAAAAGGGAATCGGATTCTATTGGCAGGTTTTGGCGCGGGGTTGTCATGGGGTGCCGGAATCTTAGACTGGATCATCGAATAGGCTGATTAGGATTCAAATGCCAAAGAGCATTTTAATCAACATAAAAACCGAATAGGTCAATAACAAAAAAAGGAGAGAAAGAAATATGTTAGAGAAAATACAGGAAATGATTGCAGAGACATTGGGAGTAGATCAGGAGAAAGTTACGGAAGGTGCATCCTTCAAGGAAGATTTGGGGGCAGATTCATTAGATTTGTTTGAGCTGGTTATGGCGCTGGAGGATGAGTACGGCGTGGAAATCCCGACAGAAGAGCTGGAAGCTATGGTTACCGTTGGAGATGTTGTAAAGTATATTGAACAGAATAAATAGACGGCGGGGAACGCGCGGACTCATAAGGAGGATAAGCTATGAAGACAGAGATAACAGAACTGCTGGGAATCCAGTACCCGATCATACAGGGCGGCATGGCATGGGTGGCGGAATGCCATCTGGCGGCGGCGGTTTCTAATGCAGGCGGATTGGGACTGATCGGTGCGGCGAATGCTCCTGCCGAGTGGGTGCGTGAGCAGATCCGCGAAGCGAAAAAGATGACGGATCAGCCGTTTGGCGTGAACATTATGCTGATGAGTCCCTATGCTGACGAAGTGGCCAAAATCGTGGCGGAAGAGCAGGTAAAGGTTGTAACTACCGGAGCAGGCAATCCGGAAAAGTATATGGCTATGTGGAAGGAAGCCGGAATCAAGGTTATTCCGGTAGTAGCTTCCGTTGCCCTTGCAAAGCGCATGGAGCGGTGCGGCGCAGACGCGGTAGTGGCGGAAGGCTGTGAAGCAGGAGGACACATCGGAGAATCTACGACTATGGTGCTGGTGCCTCAGGTTGCGGATGCGGTAAAAATCCCGGTCATTGCGGCGGGAGGCATCGCGGACGGCAGAGGAATTGCGGCGGCATTTATGCTGGGAGCAAAGGGCGTACAGATGGGAACCCATTTTGTGGTTACAGATGAATGTATTGTTCACGACAGCTACAAAGAGAAGATTCTGAAAGCAAGCGATATTGATACCAGAGTGACGGGAAGAAGCACCGGGCATCCGGTCCGTGCCCTGAGAAATGAGACTACGCGGAAATATCTGGATATGGAGAAAGCGGGGGCTTCCTTTGAAGAACTAGAGAAGCTTACGCTGGGAGGACTCAGGAAAGCCGTCGTAGAGGGCGATGTAAGGACAGGAAGCGTAATGGCAGGTCAGAGCGCGGGTATGGTCAAAGAGAGAATGTCCTGCCGGCAATTGATTGAGAAACTGGCGAGGGAGACCGACGCGTTGATGAAAGGAATCAAAGGCTATGAGTAAGATTGCATTTATTTATCCCGGGCAGGGGGCTCAGAAAGCAGGAATGGGAGCTGATTTTTACGAAAACAGCGTTATAGCAAGGCGTATCTACGATGAAGCGTCAGAGGCGCTGGGACTGGATATGAAGGAGCTGTGCTTTGAGAAAAATGATAGGCTTGATTTGACAGAGTATACGCAGGCAGCTATGGTAACTACTTGTCTTGCCATGACCAGAACGATAGAGGAGCAAGGCTTAAGGCCGGATATTACGGCGGGATTAAGCCTTGGTGAATACTGCGCTATTGCGGCGGCGGGAGGCATTGCCGATATAGATGCGGTTAAGATGGTGAGAACCAGAGGGCTCTTGATGCAGAATACGGTTCCGGCCGGAGAAGGGGCTATGGCGGCTGTATTGGGTCTGGCAAAGGAGCCGATCGAGCAGGTGCTCTCTTCGATGGAAGACGTAACTATTGCTAATTATAACTGTCCGGGGCAGATTGTGATTACCGGAAAAACAGAGGCGGTGCAGGAAGCATGCAGGCGGCTGAACGACGCAGGCGCAAGGCGTATGATGCCTTTGAAGGTCAGCGGGCCGTTCCATTCGCCTATGCTGGCTAAGGCAGGAGAAAAGCTTGGGGAAGAGCTGAAGAAAATTCAGTGGAAAGAGCTGGCGGTTCCTTATGTGACAAACGTAACGGCACAGGAGATCTCCGATATATCTCAGACAGCAGAACTTCTTGCCCGTCAGGTCAGCGCTCCGGTGAAGTGGGAGCAGAGTATGGAAACTATGATACAGGGCGGAGCAGATGTTTTTGTAGAAATTGGTCCCGGGAAAACACTTACCGGCTTCTTAAGAAAAATTGCGCCGGACAAGAAAGTAATGCAAATTGGCACGTGGAAAGATATAGAAACGGTTATTCAGGAGTTGAGAGCATGTTAGAAGGAAAAATAGCAGTTGTTACCGGAGCGTCTAGAGGAATCGGAAGGGCAATTGCCTTGGAACTCGCAGAACAGGGAGCACAGGTCATTATTAATTATAACGGGTCTTTAGAGAGCGCCGAAAAAGTGAAAAGCGAGATTGAGGCAAAAGGAGGAAAGGCAGAGGTTGTTCAGTGTAATGTGGCGGATTTTGAGCAATGCTCGGATTTTATCAGCAGAGTGATAAAAGATTTCGGTAAAATAGATATTTTGGTAAATAATGCGGGAATTACTAGGGACGGCCTTTTGATGAAAATGTCGGAGAAAGATTTCGACGATGTCATTGCGATCAATTTAAAAGGTACGTTTCATACCATGCGTGCGGCGGCGCGCCAGATGATTAGGCAGAGAAGCGGAAGGATCATTAACATGTCCTCCGTAGTAGGAATCTGTGGGAACGCAGGGCAGGTCAATTATGCGGCTTCGAAAGCCGGAGTCATTGGAATGACCAAATCGGCAGCCAAGGAGCTTGCGTCCAGAGGAGTTACGGTAAATGCGGTAGCGCCGGGATTTATAGAAACGGAAATGACGGCTGCGCTTTCTGATAGGGTAAAGGAAGAAGCTGTAGGGCAGATTCCGATGGGAAGATTCGGAAAGCCGGAGGATATTGCTAAAATTGTGGCGTTTCTTGCATCGGAGGAAGCGGGGTATATTACCGGACAGGTGATTCAGGCAGATGGGGGAATGGCGATATGAGTAAGCGGAGAGTAGTTGTGACAGGAATGGGGGCAGTAACCCCGATTGGTAATACGGTCAGGGATTTCTGGAGCAGTATCCGGGAAGGAAAGGTAGGAATCGGGCCGGTTACGGCATTTGACGTGACAGATTATAAGGTGAAGCTTGCGGCCGAGGTCAAGGGATTTGACGCTAGAGAGCGTATGGATTTTAAGATGGCAAAGCGTATGGAGCGGTTTTCTCAGTTTGCTGTGGCAGCGGCTTTGGAGGCTTTTCAGGATTCAGGGCTTCATATGGAGCAGGAAGACGCATTTCGTGCGGGTGTGATAATCGGTTCCGGCGTAGGAAGTCTTCAGGAAGTAGAGGCGGCAGCAGAGCGGATTCGAGAGAAAGGCCCTTCCCGTGTGAATCCTCTTTTGGTACCGAGAATGATCAGTAATATGGCGGCGGGAAATGTGTCGATCCAGTTGGGATTCCGGGGAAAATGTACCAGCGTGGCGACCGCCTGTGCAACGGGAAGCCACTGTATCGGGGATGCATTCCGCACCATTCAGTACGGAGATGCGGATGTTATGGCGGCAGGCGGCGCGGAGAGCTGTATCTGCCCTACCGGAGTGGCCGGATTTACAGCGCTTACGGCATTGTCTCAGAGCAAGGATCCGATGCGTGCATCCATTCCATTTGACAAGGACCGGGGCGGCTTTGTGATCGGGGAAGGCGCCGGGGTTGTGATACTAGAAGAGCTGGAGCATGCGAAGGCTAGAGGGGCGCGTATTTATGCTGAAGCAGCCGGGTATGGGGCGACAGGGGACGCCTACCATATCACATCTCCAATCGAAGACGGAAGCGGAGCGGCAAAGGCAATGGAGCTTGCCATGGAGGAAGCCGGGGTCCGGCCGGAGGATATTGATTATATCAATGCCCATGGTACCGGAACCCATCATAATGACCTGTTTGAGACAAGGGCCATTAAGGCGGTCTTTGGAAATGCGGCAGGCGGTCTGGTCATCAATTCTACCAAGTCCATGATCGGGCATCTTTTAGGGGCTGCCGGAGGCGTAGAGTTTATTGTCTGCGTGAAATCCATAAATGATGGATTTATCCATCAGACTATGGGAACGAAGGAAACCGATGAAGAGTGTGATTTAAATTATGCCATAGGAGCGCCGGTTGAGAAACAGGTATGGTTTGCCATGAGCAATTCCCTTGGCTTTGGCGGGCATAATGCAGCGTTGTTGATAAAAAGCTATGAAGATTAGCAGGCGGGGATAGAGAAGATGGAATTTGAAAATCTGTTGACACTGATAAAAACCGTTTCAGATTCAAAGCTGACGGATTTGAAATATGAAGAAAATGGGGTGAAACTCCACCTCACGAAAAAGAGGGGGATTGTTTCGGCGGAAACGGTGCAGAAGACAGCCGTTTCGGAGGCGGTTTCCGCACCGGAAACTATGACAGAGCCGGAAGGGAAAATTATGAACTCCCCGCTGGTGGGCGTATTCTATACGGCGCCGGCGGAGGATGCCGAGAACTTTGTGTCAGTAGGAGACACGGTGAAAAAAGGTCAGACCATGGCGATTATTGAAGCTATGAAGCTGATGAATGAGATTGAGTGTGAATTTGACGGAACAGTAGAGGAAATCTTTGTGGCGAACGGCCAGCCGGTGGAATACGGCCAGCCTTTGTTCCGTATTAAATAGCGAGTTCGGGAGGAAAAAAGAATGAATCATTTGACAATTAAGCAGATTCAGGAAATAATTCCGCACAGGCATCCGTTCCTGCTGCTGGATTATATTGAAGACTATGAACCGGGTAAATACGCGGTAGGATATAAATGTGTGACATACCGGGAGGATTTCTTTCAGGGCCATTTCCCACAGGAGCCGGTAATGCCGGGCGTACTTACAGTAGAAGCGCTGGCCCAGGCAGGAGCCGTGGCTATTTTAAGCCAGAAGGAAAATGCGGGAAAGACTGCGTATTTTGGAGGAATCAATAAATGCAAGTTTAGGGGAAAGATCGTGCCGGGCGATAAGGTACGTTTAGAGACAGAAATCATCAAGCAGAAAGGCCCGGTAGGCATCGGCAGCGCGGTGGCCAGCGTAGACGGGAAAACGGTGGTTTCGGCGGAACTGACCTTTATGATAGGATAGGTGGCGGACATGATTCAGAAAATACTGATTGCCAACAGAGGAGAAATTGCAGTACGGATTATCCGCGCATGCAGGGAGATGGGGATTGCGACCGTGGCAGTATATTCCGAGGCCGACGCAAAGGCGCTTCATGTACAGCTTGCGGACGAGACGGTGTGTATCGGACCTGCCAGCGCGTCGGAGAGCTATCTGGATATGGAGAAGATTATCAGTGCTACGATTGTATCCGGGGCGGATGCGATTCATCCGGGTTTTGGATTCCTGTCGGAGAATTGTAAATTTGCAGAATTATGCGAGCAGTGTAATATTACCTTTATCGGTCCGCCCTCCCATGTGATCGCAAAGCTTGGCAATAAACAGGAAGCTAGAAATACAATGGTTTCTGCAAAAGTGCCGGTGATTCCGGGAAGCAGCGAAGCGGTATATGATAAGGAAGAGGCGGCGGCCCTGGCAGAGAAGATCGGATATCCGGTAATCATTAAGGCTGTGCTCGGCGGAGGCGGCAAAGGAATGAGGGTGGCGAAGACTCCGGAGGAATTTGCAGAGTGTTTTCAGACGGCACAGAAGGAGGCGGAGGCTTCCTTTGGGGATAAGGCGATGTATCTGGAGCGTTTCCTGATACGGCCAAGGCATATTGAATTTCAGATACTGGCGGATGGCTTTGGCAATGTGGTGCATTTGGGAGAACGGGACTGCTCGGTGCAGAGAAATCACCAGAAAATGATCGAAGAATCGCCTTCTCCGGCTGTATCGGAGGAACTTCGCAGTCGGATGGGAGAAGCGGCGGCGGAAGCGGCAAGAGCAGCCGGTTATGTGAATGCGGGAACCATTGAATTTCTGCTGGATGATGAAAAGAACTTTTATTTTATGGAAATGAATACCCGGATTCAGGTAGAGCATCCGGTAACCGAATGGGTGACCGGAATTGATATTGTAAAAGAGCAGATACGGATTGCAGACGGGAAGAAGCTGTCATACAGCCAGAAGGATATACGGTTGATGGGGCATGCCATTGAGTGCCGGATTAATGCAGAGAATCCAGGTAAAGGATTTCGTCCTTCGCCGGGAACGATTACGGATATGTACCTGCCGGGAGGCAAGGGAATCCGTGTGGATACGGCAATTTACAGCGGATGTGAGATTCCGCCTTACTATGATTCTATGATTGCCAAGCTGATTGTCTGGGCCAGAAGCCGGAAAGAGGCGGTTTGTAAGATGCAGAGCGCGCTGGGCGAGGTAGTGATCGAAGGAGTAGACACCAACGTAGATTATCAGTATGGGATTCTGCATCATCCGGATTTCCTGTCCGGAAATATTAACATTGGATTTATTGAAGATATGGAAAGAAAACAGGCGGGGTAGCGTATGGATCTGGAAAATATGTTTAAAAAGAGAGCGGTTTTAGCCGGAACAGACAGTTCCCGGGCCGGAAATAAGCCGGAGGTTCCAGAAGGGCTGCTGCGAAAATGTAATAAATGCGGAAGAGCGATTATAGCTGAAGAAGCGAAAGAACAGAACTACATCTGTCCCAAATGCGGAGGATATTTCCGTATTCCGGCATATCGGAGAATTGAACTTTTGGCTGATAAGGGCAGCTTTGAGGAATGGGATATAGAGATGGAAACAGATAATCCGCTGGGGTTCAAAGGATATCCGGAGAAGCTGGAAGGCTTGAAGAAAAAGACAGGGCTTAGGGAAGCCGTGGTAACGGGGCGTATTCGGATTGAAGGTATGGAAGCTGTTATCGGCGTATGCGACGGACAGTTTCTGATGGCGAGCATGGGAAAGGCTGTGGGTGAAAAAATAACCCGGCTGGTTGAACGGGCGGCAAAGGAACAACTTCCGGTTATATTGTTTACCTGTTCCGGCGGCGCAAGAATGCAGGAAGGCATGGTATCTTTGATGCAGATGGCAAAGACATCGGCTGCTTTAAAGCGTCATAGCGATGCGGGCAATCTAAGCGTCAATGTTCTGACAGATCCCACTACAGGGGGCGTTACGGCAAGCTTTGCTATGCTGGGAGATATTATACTGGCAGAGCCTAAGGCGTTGATTGGGTTTGCCGGTCCCAGGGTCATTGAACAGACGATCAGACAGAAGCTGCCAAAGGGATTTCAGCGTTCGGAATTTCTGCTGGAGCATGGATTTGTGGATGGGATTGTGGAACGTCATAATTTAAGGGAAACTCTTGCCCGGATTCTGAAGTATCACAGTAAGGATAACGGTAAAAAAGTAAGGACAGGACAAGAGGAAGAGCAAAATCAAGGAAAGCGGGAGCTGGCGCTGTCATTTCAGAATATGTCCGCATGGGAGCGGGTACAGGCATCTAGAAAGGCTGACAGACCCTCCGGCAGCGATTATATACAAGCGTTGTTTCCAGATTTTATGGAACTGCATGGAGACCGCTATTATGGTGATGATAAGGCAATCATAGGCGGGATTGCAAATTTTCATGGGACTCCGGTTACTGTGATCGCACAGACCAAGGGAAGCACCACCAAGGAAAATATTGAGAGAAATTTTGGAATGCCCTCGCCGGAAGGATACCGCAAAGCGTTAAGACTGATGAAACAGGCGGAGAAATTCCATCGTCCGGTAATCTGTTTTGTAGATACGCCGGGCGCCTTCTGCGGATTAGAGGCAGAGGAGCGGGGACAAGGGGAAGCGATTGCAAGAAATCTGTATGAAATGTCATCCTTGCAGAGTCCGATTTTGTCAGTGGTCGTAGGAGAAGGCGGGAGCGGAGGCGCATTGGCGCTGGCTGTGGCTGATGAAGTATGGATGCTGGAAAATGCAGTATATTCGATTCTGTCGCCGGAAGGCTTTGCAAGTATACTGTGGAAGGACAGCGGACGTGCAATGGAAGCTGCTGCGCTGATGAAAATGACGTCGGAAGATCTTTTCAGGCAGGAAATCATCGAGCGTATCATACCAGAACCAGAAGTATTTACCGTTCAGTCAATGTATACGGTATCAGAAACTCTGGAAGTGAAAATTGCTGAATTTTTAGAAACATATATGGCAATGGATCCTAAGGAACTGTTGGAAAGACGTTATGAGAGATTCCGCAGGATGTAAAGAAATAGTTGATTCTTCTCCGAAAAAGTGGGTATAATAAGCCTGAAAGAAATTAAGGAAATTTATACCTTATTGAACATTAGTAGTTCAATAAGTATAACTTTTGGAAGAGGGAAAACATGGATGCTTACAAGACGGTAAACGATGTTTTGGTAAATCTGATAAACGAAGTGTGGGTATTGGAAGGCAAAGCAATTATCACGGAAGAATTTAAGGATTTGACGAATAATGATATGCATGTTATCGAGGCAATCGGTAAAGGGGAGGGGAAGAATATGTCCTCCATTGCTAAGAGGCTGAATATCACTGTGGGGACGCTGACCTCTTCCATGAATCGGCTGGTTAAGAAGAATTATGTAGAACGTTTCCGCAGCGAAGAGGATAGGCGTATTGTGTTTGTAAGGCTTTTGGAGAAAGGCGTCAGGGCGTTTGATCATCATGCGGAATATCATCGAAGGATGACGGAAGCAGTGCTTGCAAAGCTTACGGAGGATGAGATCCCTGTATTGGTAAAGACATTGGCTGGATTTTCGGAATTTTTCCGGGAATATCATGGGATTCCTGCGGAAGGCTTGAGAGCGGATCATTGATCAATATAAAAGATATAGATGAAAAGAGCAATCAGCGATGAAACCAGCCGGTTGCTCTTTTATAATGGAAAATTACAAGCCTAATTTTTCTTTTAATTCAGCGGCAATATCATATCCGCTGTATTTCATAGGAATAACGTAATCATCTCCCTCGCCGTGAATCGGAGTCCACACCTGTGCATAGAACGGATTTTTCTTTGCAATCTGTCCATACTTCCATTCGTGGGACAGGCATTTGGGGCACCAGTGGCCGCCATGCAGAACTGCATTTACAGACATGAAAAACTCATGGCCGTCTGCGCATCTCCACTTGATTGGCGTATAAATATCCGGGATGTCTTCTGCCAGACATTCGCCTCCGCGGAATTTGGCGGCATTTTTCAAGTCTTCCAGAGTTAGTTCATTCAAAGATTTTGTCTCGTCATAACCGTGGTTGAGGTACGTTACTTCTTCACTGGGACGATGGAGATCATATTCATCCCAGTTTTTAATTGCTTTTTGTTTTTCGCGGGAGCCGAAGAACGCCTTGATCCAATCTTCTTCACTGTTTTCAAACATCCAGTAGGTTCCCATCCGTTTATGGCCGATTTCTATATTTTTTGCTTTCATTTGTTCGCCGGTCGGGAACATGGCGCGGATCATTGGATTTGCGGCCATTCGGTTCATTTCTTCGCGTACGCCGCCCCAGTAATGCTCTGCGGGAATACACCGGAAATGAAGGATGTCGTTCAGTTTGTCACTATCACTGAAGAAGTGTCCGTGGAAGTTATATTGCGCAAGCATATTTGCGTCATATAAATCCTTCAGCCCGATTCCAAACGCCCCTAGGCTGATATCCATAATTTCCCAATTTGTCAGGCGGTATCCTGCGCCGCTGCTTAGGTTATATCCCTTTCTCCAGAAGGATTCCGGAACCCAGTTTTCACAGATATTAGCCATACAAATACCAGATTCTATGGAGGTGCTCCATTCTAGGACATTGTTTGGCGGCTGATGGAAGGTAATCGGCTGATCGCCTGCGCCTTCTGCTACAGGATGCATTCCGCTCTGGCGGATAGATACCCAGTGTTTTAGGCCGGAATCGAATACGGCCAGTTCTGAAAATACCTTGGACAATGCATAATAATCAAAAATAGAAGGATTAATCGGATCGCCTACTCTTCCCCAGTGAATCGGTTCCGTCCGCCCGCCGGTCAGTGCAATCGTACCGATATATACAAAATGTACTTTGTCCGGATCCGGCTGCTCTTTGATTGCCTTGATAATATTCAGAGTAGAGCCGATATTGGTATACAGTGTTTTTTCCGGATACTCATCTGCTGCCGGAGAAACCATAGCCCCGATATGAAGCACATAATCAGCTCCGTCTACCCCCTTCTTTATTGTGTCATAGTCTGCCATGTCACCCCAGATTACTTCCAGCGAAGGACAAGCGTATTTTTTGATAATCTCTTTGTCCTTATCCAGAGGAAGTACCAGTGCGCGTACTTGAAAACGGTTATTTCTGGAAAGAAGCTGTTTTAGTGTTTCCTGACCCATGGTACCGGTAGCGCCGGTAAGGAAAATAATCTTTTTCGGATTAGAAGCATATGCGTGCTCGTCTTCTTGGTCAAAGGTCAGCGCTGCGTCAAAGGCTTCTCTGGTTGCATTCAGAGCGCGCCGCGGCATACTCGCGTCGCCGACTTCATAATATCCGATGTGACGGTCATAACACGCCTTTTGAAGCTTACTGCCGTCCCGCTTCTTTGTACCGACTGCCCAAATTACGTAGTCGCATGGAAATTCTACCGTTTTTTTGCCTTGTTTTCCAACAATAATGTGGTCTTTGATTTCTGTTACTTTTACCTTTGTGACCGGTTTGATTCCTGCTGCATAAATGCTCTCGGTCATACATATTTTTCTTATGCTTCCCATATCGGCACAGATTTCATTCTGTGCTTCCAGAATGGTTACATGGGCTCCCTTTTCAGCCATATATTGTGCTGTTTCTGCGCCAAAGAGACCGCCGCCCACCACCACGATATTTCCTGATGCATTGACTTTGCCGTTCAGGATATCGTGGAAACTTACCACAAATTCTCTTTCAGAACCCGGAATTTCAGGTATAATTGGTTCGGCACCGATAGCATTGATGACGGTATGCGGATGTATTTCATCAATCATTTCGGGGGTTACTTTTGTATTCATACGAATATCTACACCCAGACGTTCTGCCTTTTCACACATAGAAATCATTGCTTTTTTCCGTTCAAGCTTTCTCGGAATTGTTCCGGCCATTAGGAACTGGCCGCCTAAGACATCGGATGCTTCGCAGAGAATCGGATTATGATTCCGTTTCTTTAGAATGATCGCCGCTTCTAAACCTGCGATTCCGCCGCCGGCAATCAGTACGGTTTTGGGATCTTCTGCCGGGGTAAGGGCGCACTCAGCTTCTCTTCCAAGCGCCGGATTCCTGAGACATGTAATGCGTGCAGAATTTACATTTTCAAATCCATCATAGCATCCCTGATTACAGCCCACACAGTAATCGATGTCTTCGGTATTTCCGGCTTTGGCTTTCTTGCAGAAATCCGGATCTACAAGCTGGGCGCGGCCCATAACCACAAGATCAGCCTTGTCCTCTTCCAATATCTGTTCTGCGAGTTCAGCGGTGTTTATTCTTCCAACGCCGATGGTCAGCATACCGGTTTCCCGGCGTATTCTTGCTGCGTTATCAATATTAAAAGCGTTTGGAATATCAATGGAGGGAACCTCATATTTTAAGCCTGCAGACAGAACGTTTCCGCGGGAAACGTCGAGCACATCTACTCCGGCATCTTTTGCGAGCTTACAAAATTCGATGATCTCCTCAATGGTCAGTCCGCCTTCAAGATAATCATCCTGTGCGGGGATTCGCATTAGAAGAGGCATATCTTCCGGAATCTGTCCGCGTATAGCCCGGATACATTCCAATGGAAATTTTGCCCGGTTTTCAAAAGAACCGCCGTATTCATCAGTACGATGATTAATTCCGCCGGAAAGGAAAGAATGGGGCAGATAGGTGTGCGCACAGTGGAATTCGATGCAGTCAAATCCAGCGGCTGCAGCTCGTTTGGCCGCCTGTGCATAGCACTGTACGATTTCCGGAATCTGTTCTTTTCTGATTCCCGGAAGCATAATCTGCGGTGTAAACTGCATATCGCTGGCCATAAAGATCTGGGCAGTTTGATCAATTGCGACAGCGATGCTTCCCTGCCAGAGCTGGGCGCCGGCTTTGCCGCCTTCAGCATGAATAGCGTCTGTCAACTGTTTTAAACCCGGTATGTATTTATCTTCGCTGATGGAGAGGAATCCTTTCGGGGTGCTTGGACTGTGAACGCCGCTCACTTCAACCATGTTCAGGCTGCATCCGCCTTTTGTGCGTGCTACATGATAATCAATTAATCTCTGGGTTACGTAGTTTGCTTTTCCTACAAATTTAGTCCCCATTGAAGGAAGGATTATCCTGTTTTTTAGCTCCATGCCTTTTATTTTCAAGGGACTGAATAATTTGCTAAACATACTTTTACCTCCTTGTTAGCTTAGATTATCTATAATATAATGCAATGTGTGCAGTTTGAACAGTTAAATCAAAGAAATGATATAATATTTGTACTTTATGACGTAGAATGCTAGAGTATAATTTTAATTAGCAAAAAGAAGGTGCTGTCAGTTATCGCCGGTTTTTAGCTCCTGACAGCCCCCTTCATACCCGGCAAATGCTGCCTGACCTGTTCTGCAAATTGCCGAGCCATATATCTTGCCGCATTCATTAACAGAGTATTCAGCTTGTTCGTCTTAATCCCCATAGCCTTCCCCACCGTATTGATCAACAGCTTTTCTTCAAAAACAAAAAGCATCTCATATTTTTCTTCATCTTGGTCTGTGCCGTAAATTAGCCGATGGTATACTCCTCTGCCAAACTTTTCTCCGCCGTACGCATCACAAGATCAACCCATCTGCTCCTGCTTTTTCCTGTAATTGCGCGGTCTTCCATCAGCGTATGTCCAACCAGCCAGCCCGCGCAGACTCCAAGGAAATGTTCCACGGAGTCCGCGCTGTAATGCGTCCGTTCCAACTCTTCTTCCAGCGCAGGGAGCGTCCTCTCCCGAAATTCGCGGTGAATGTGCATGTGTACGCCGAGCCTTTCATAATTGACAGACGCCATATACTCTTCTTCCTCTGTAAAATGTTTTACCGCATGATCCTTAAAGAATTTGATACCCTCCTGGCATGCCCACTGACTTTTGTTTTTTTCATCGGTGAATTGAAATAATTTATTAATGATCTTAAAAAGTCTTTTATGTTCTCTATCGATGATGTCGACGCCGATATTGTATTCATCTTTCCATACTAATTGACCTTCCATCTGTTAGCCTCCTAAAAAATACCTTTTGACAAACTGTATACAATGTTATAGTATTCGTGTAACAGATTTTAGGTACTCTATTCCACGCTCAATTTTTTTACTGTTTACTCCGTTCGCAGTAACCTTCGCAAATCCATTTAAAATTCGCTTCGCGAATGGGATTTGACACTGTTCACGGCCTAGAAGGCGGCTCATAGCAACAATTGATTGAAGAAGTATTAAGGATGGATTATAATAAAGAAAACAGAAATAATTGACTAGGAGGATTTACTATGGCGAAGGGATACAAAGGATTAGAGGCGGCGATTGCCGCAATCAGAACAAAGACAGACTTCGTTCCAGAGCTGGCGCTGGTTCTCGGTTCCGGTCTGGGAGGGTTCGCCGAGAGGGTTGATGTGAAGGCGGAAGTGGAATATACGGACATTGAAGGATTTCCGGTATCTACAGTAGCCGGCCATGAGGGGAAATTTATCTTTGGCTATGTGAAGGACGTGCCGGTTGTGGTGATGAAAGGCCGGGTACACTATTACGAGGGCTATGAGATGGAAGAGGTGGTAATGCCGATCCGGCTGATGGGCATGCTGGGAGCAAAGACCCTGATTCTTACAAATGCGGCGGGCAGCGTAAATCTGGAGTACAAGCCGGGGGATCTGATGATGATAGAAGACCAGATATCAGCGTTTGTCCCAAGCCCATTACGAGGCGCTAATATACAAGAGCTGGGGACCCGGTTCCCAGATATGAGCAAGATTTACGATAGAGAGATACTGGAAAAGATTGAAGAGATTGCCGGAGAGCTTAAGATTTCTGTAAAGCGGGGCGTGTATCTGCAGTGGCAGGGGCCTAATTATGAGAGCCCGGCAGAAATCCGGATGTTTCGGGGACTGGGAGCGGATGCGGTCGGCATGAGCACGGCCTGCGAGGCCATTGCGGCACGGCATATGGGGCTTAAGGTCTGCGGTATTTCCTGCCTGACGAATATGGCGGCGGGAATCCTTGACCAGCCATTGGATCATAAGGAGGTTCAGGAGGCGGCGAACCGGGTGAAGGATTCTTTTGAGGCGCTTGTGGCGGAGATGATTTTGCGCATTTGAGTTTTTGGCGTATGCAAAAGATAAAAAGGAGATAGAGATATGATTTATAAATGCAGTGTCTGCGGATATATTTTTGATGAAGAGAAGGAAGGCAGAAAGTTTTCGGAATTGACGGAGTGTCCCTTATGTAAGCAGCCGGCGGATAAATTTGTCCCCATGGAATCTCAGGGGGAGAGGAAGGAGCCGGAAACGGCACAGGCAGAAGGGGAGAGAGCGGAAGAGGAGCTTTCGCTGGAATATCCGAAGGAGACCCAGAAAACGGATGCGGATTACCGCTATATGAAGGAAATCCATGAGATGGCGGTGACTGGGAAGAGTATCATTGAGGCGATGGGCACGCAGATGCCGATGCCAAATTGGGATGATATCCTGATACTTGGGGCGCAGCTTGATCCAATGCCTTTGGACGAGCATGCTCCGGTATCTACCATGACCGTTATCGGCAAACATGCCAAAAGGCCGATGATACTTGGAACGCCGGTATACATTTCCCATATGTCCTTCGGAGCGCTGTCGAAGGAGACAAAAACTGCTCTGGCAATGGGAAGCGCGATGGCAAAGACCGCCATGTGCAGCGGTGAGGGAGGAATCCTGCCGGAGGAAAAGGCGGCGGCTTACCGGTACATCTTTGAATATGTGCCCAACCAGTATAGTGTGACGGAGGAGAACCTGAGGAGTTCAGACGCCATTGAGATCAAGATCGGGCAGGGAACCAAGCCGGGGATGGGAGGTCATCTGCCGGGAAGCAAGGTGACGCCGGAGATTGCGAAGATCCGGAATAAGCCGCTGGGAGAGGACGTGATCAGTCCGTCGAAGCTTCCGGGGATTCACACGAGAGAAGATCTGAGGGCGCTGGTATCGGAACTGCGTACAAGAAGCGACGGAAGGCCGGTGGGAATTAAGATAGCGGCGGGCAGAATCGAGAGGGATATGGAATTTGCAGTATATGCGGAGCCGGATTTCATTACGATAGATGGAAGAGGCGGAGCTACGGGCGCGTCGCCGGCCATTATCCGGGATTCTACCAGCGTTCCGACGATTTACGCTCTGTACCGGGCGAGAAAATATTTGGACAGCGTGAAGTCGGACATTGAGCTTGTAATCACCGGGGGCTTAAGGGTTTCCTCGGATTTTGCCAAGGCAATTGCCATGGGCGCGGACGCGGTTGCAGTCGCTTCTGCGGCAATGGTTGCGGCGGCCTGTCAGCAGTACCGGATCTGCGGTTCGGGAATGTGTCCGGCAGGGGTGGCGACACAGGATGAAGAGCTAAGAAGCAGGCTCCATGTGGAAGCGGCCGCAAAGAGGGTGGCGAATTATCTGAACTGCTGTACCGGAGAGCTGAAGACATTTGCCAGAATTACGGGACATGCGGATATTCATGATCTTACGGCGGAGGATCTGTGTACGGTCAGCCGGGAGATTTCTGAATTTACCAATATCAGACATGCATAGAACAGGATTCCTGCGGAGGATATGGCCGCAGGAATTTTAGGCGCTGCAATGTCATAAAGGAGTGGGAAGCGATGGTAGAGTTGAATGAAAATGCGATTTCCTATCTGAACAAAAGAGGGTACCGGGATATTGTTCTTGATGTGATCCGGTATACGAGCTGATGCGCGCCTCCGCGTATGGAGCTGTCAGTAGGATTTGCTGATAAGGAAGAATCGTATTATACCGGGAAAGGTTATCGTTATGACGAGAGCGTGCTGGGCAGAGTGTATTATCCGGCGGAGGGCGTTGAGATCTGCGGACAGCCGGCGGTCCGTTATATGGAATATCCGTGGATCAGCACGTTTGAGACGGAGGGGTTTGCTGTGAACGGAGGCAGCAGTAACGAAGAAGAGGAATGATATGAGGAATAGCAGACAGATTACATTAACAGAAGGGCCGATCCTAAGGTCGCTGGTTGCGCTGGCGGTGCCGATCATGGCGTCGTCTTTCTTAAATACGGTTTACAGCATTACGGATATGGCATGGATCGGGATGCTTGGCTCAAAAGCTGTGGCGGGAGTCGGAGTGGGCGGAATGTATATCTGGCTGTCGCAGGGCCTGTCTTCTCTGGCGAGAATGGGAGGTCAGGTCAATGCCGCTCAGGCGTTTGGCCGGGGCAGACAGGAGGAAGCAGGAGAGTACGCGAAGGCGGCGCTGCAGATTGTCGTGGTATTTGGGATTGTATTTGCCCTGATCAGCGTCGTCTTTACAGAAGGGCTGGTGGCGCTGTTTCATTTGGGAGACGCCAAGGCCGTTGGGTATGCTGAGGGCTATATGCGGATTACCTGCGGCTTTGTATTATTTTCTTACCTGACGGTGGTGCTGACAGGACTCTATACGGCGCAGGGCGACTCAAAGACGCCGCTTCTTGCAAATGGGATAGGGCTGGCGCTGAATATGGCGCTGGATCCGGTGCTGATCCTCGGACTCGGCCCATTTCCGAGAATGGAAGCGAACGGCGCGGCGGCGGCTACCGTGTCGGCGCAGTTTGTGGTAATGCTGGTGATGGTTCTCAGAGCGGGAAACAGCGGGGGCGAATATCGGGCGCTGGCCGGAATCCGCATGGGGAAGCTGACAGAGAAAAGATTTTACCGGGGGGTGTTCCGGATCGGAACGCCGACAGCAATACAGGGAACGGCATATTGCATGATTTCTATGGCGCTGGCGCGCATGGCGGCGTCATTTGGTCCGGGAGCCGTGGCGGTGCAGCGGGTAGGCGGACAGGTGGAGGCTGTGTCGTGGAATACGGCGGACGGTTTCGCGGCGGCAATCAATGCGTTTACGGCCCAGAATTACGGCGCCGGACAGATGGAGCGGGTAAGGAAGGGCTACCGGGTCTCCTTTTGGACGACGGCAGTGTGGGGAAGTATGATCACCTTAATCTTTCTCTGCTTTCCGCGGCCGATTTCGCAGATCTTTTTCCATGAGGCGGAGGTGATCGGCGAATCGGTGGGATATCTGGTTATCCTAGGGTTCGGAGAGGCTTTTATGTGCGTGGAGCTTATGACGGTAGGCGCCCTGTCCGGTCTGGGCAGGACGAAGCTCTGCAGCGTGATCAGCATCCTGCTTACCGGTGCGAGGATACCCCTTGCGCTAGCGCTTTCCGGAACAGAGCTTGGATTACGGGGAATCTGGTGGGCGCTGACGGTCTCTTCCGTTGCGAAGGGAATTTTGTTCACGGCAGCCTTTAAAAAGATTACATAAATATCTGGATGCTTTGGGAAGCGGAAGATTTCGTAACAGTGAGGTCGAAGGCTGAACTGTTACAAGATTTCTGTGGAAAAGCTGCTGCTTAGTTGCTATAATGTATTTAAGTAGAATCTGAGGCAGAAAACAGTTTGATAATGACGGAAGGAGCGTGTAAAGAGATGGAGATGAGAAAAAAGAAACTTCCGATCGGGATTGAAAATTTCGAAAAATTTTATTCCGATGATTTTTACTATATTGATAAAACTGGTCTGATCAGGGAACTTCTTAACAACTGGGGAGAAGTAAATCTGTTTACCCGCCCCAGAAGATTTGGAAAAACGCTGAATATGAGTATGCTGGAACATTTTTTCTCTATGAATGGGGATAAACGCATTTTTGACGGGCTGGATATTTCAAAGGAAACTGCGCTCTGTGAGGAACATATGGGAAAATATCCGGTTATTTCGGTTTCCCTGAAAGGGATTGACGCGAGATCCTATGAGATCGCTTATCAAATGGCAGTTCAGGTTATCATAGAAGCGGCGGCAAAGTTCTATTTTCTTTTGGAAAGTGAAAAGCTGAATGAGCATGATAAAACAGCCTACAAAGACCTTCTGGATAGAAATATGAATGAAGGTACGTTTGGCAGCAGCTTAAGGCAGTTGTCGGGGATTCTGGAAAAGCATTATGGTACAAAGGTGATCCTGCTGATTGACGAATATGACGTCCCATTGGCAAAAGCCCATGCGAACGGATACTACGATCAGATGATTTCCCTGATCCGAAGCCTGCTTGGAGAGGCGCTGAAGACAAACAGCAGCCTGAAATTAGCGGTATTGACCGGGTGTCTTCGGATTTCAAAGGAGAGTATCTTTACCGGGCTCAATAACCTGAAAGTGCGTTCCGTTACGGATGTACGGTTTGATGAGTATTTTGGATTTACGGACGCAGAAGTAAGGTCGCTTTTAGCATATTATGGATATCCGGATTGTTATGATGCTGCAAAGAAATGGTATGATGGATATCATTTTGGCAATGTAGATGTATATTGTCCATGGGATGTTTTAAATTACTGTGATTCATTATTGGATGATAAAGACGCGCAGCCGGAAAATTACTGGATTAACACCAGCAGCAATGACGCGGTGAAACGGTTTATAGAAGAATCGGCGAATGCGACGACTAAACGGGAGATTGAGTGTCTGATAGCGGGGGAAGTTATTACAAAGGAAATCCATCAGGAACTCACGTATGCGGAAGCTTTTCAGTCTATAGACAATATTTGGAGCCTGCTCTTTACCACCGGTTATCTGACCCAGCGTGGGAAAGCAGAGGGGAGACAGATGAAACTGGCGATTCCCAATCTGGAAATCCGGGATATTTTTGTGACGCAGATTATGGATTTTTTTAAAGAAAATGTCCGGAAAGACGGGGATATGCTGAACCGTTTTTGTGATGCCTTGCAAAATGAAGATGTAGAAAATGTAGAAAAGACATTTACAGAATATTTAAGGAAGACCATCAGTATCCGGGATACAGCGGTAAGAACAGGTATGAAAGAGAGCTTTTATCATGGTGTTCTGCTTGGAATCTTAGGAGTGAAAACTAGGTGGGGGATTTCTTCCAACCGGGAAATGGGAGAGGGATATGCGGATATCCTTGCAGAACCGGATACTGGGGATATGGGGATCATCATAGAAGTAAAATATGCCCATGACGGGAATCTGGACAAGGCATGCAAGGAGGCATTGAAACAGATCGAATATACAAAGTATGAGGATGACCTTGAAGACGATGGGGTAGAGAATATCTTGAAATACGGGATTGCGTGTTATAAAAAGCGGTGCAAGGTCATGCTGGCAGGAAAATAAATAAAAGAGAATAAAGGTAAATGAAAGCTCTGGGACAGGAATGTTTCAGGGCTATTTTCATGAAGGGTGAGCGCACATCATCCCTCCCGGTGAAAATTTAATGACTGCTATTAAGAATAGCCGTTCCTAAACTTTGTCGAGAGCAGGACGGCTATTTCTTATGCGTATAATTTAGAATTGCTACGATCAGCAACGACATCAAACGCAGACGCGGCAGCTTGATGGCGGATCAATAATATTTCTCGTTGGTGAGGATCCCCTCATACTGCTTCTTGTGGAAACGCTTGGTAAATAGCTGGCATTTACACAGGAATAAGTAGTAGATGTTCAGCCCGCAGCCGCGCAGCGTCTCAAAGTTTCCCTGTCCTTTTGAGATCAGCATGTCGGCATTGTAAATGATCTGACGGGCTTCCTCAGAAATCGCCGGAAGGTAGGTGCCGGTGATGCCGGTTCCGTTTCCGGTTACCTTGGCAATATCCGTCAGCCCGGTCTGGACGGCGTCCTCTATGGTGGCGTCGTTTAAGGCGGGCATGCCCCGGACAATGATATTCACATGGATATCCGGGAACCGGGACTGGATTGTTCTGATCAGCAGCTTGTCCAGAACGATCTCGCCGCAGTTGTCGGTGATATAAGCCAGTCTGCGGGCGGATTTCAGGTCTTCGCAGAGTTCGGAGAATAGTTTCTCGTCAATTTCCTGACGGTCGGCCTTTGACAGCAGTTCGAATAATTTGCGGCTGTCTACGTTATCTAATGCGCCGAAGTCAATATAATTCCCGGTCATTACATACTGAACCGCTCTCCGGAGCGGATCTTTCGCGTTTTGAATGTCTGCGGCGATTTTTTCCTCCTGCTCTAACATCAGCCTGTTGAAGGATTCTTTGATCTCTGTGAAATCGAAGGAATATCCGAAGAGTTCCTTCTGGAGCTTTAGGATGTAGTCGGTAACGACAGGAGCGCCTTCTTCCGGTTTGGCGGAGGAAAGGATCAGGAAAACCCTTCTCATATATTCCATCCGCTGTGCTTCGGAGGCGGTTTCCGGGTAATCCCCTAAAAATTTGTGCGCCATGCATTTGACGCATTCAGAATTCCATCTTGCAGTCATTTTTAAATATCTCCTTTTTAATGATTTTATCGGTACGGGTGCAGACCGTTTGGCAGTATTCCTATGATTCGTTTATGATAAGGCGGAACGCTTCGTCTGCCGCGGCGCACCCGTCCAGCTTCTGAAACAGGGTAGGACTTGCGCAGGTATTGATCAGTTTCACCATCTTATCCGAATCTTCTTTTGACTCCGACGATACAAATAAAAAAATGTATTTAACCGGATCGTTGTATTCGCTCCCGAAACACACCGGCCGTTTCAGCCGGATCATGCTTGCGGCAAAGACGTTTTGGCCGGCCGGAGACGGCTCGGCGTGAGCCAGCGCCACATGGGGCCAGAAAACGAAATAGGGGCCGTTGATATACACAGAGCGGATAATAGAATCGATATAGCTCTGGGCAATCGCATTTTCCGCCAGCAGGATATTGCCGCACATCTGGATCGCGTCGATCCAGCTATCCGCTTCCAAGTCTAGGGCGATCAGCTCCGGACGGATGATGTTGTCCGCCGGAAAGCCTTTCCGGGGGAGCATCCTTCTTGTGATCAGGGTATTCTCATTTGTGCGGAAGGAATACATCTTTTCCTGTATACAGGAAATATCGCCGGGCGAGAGCTCCGGGGATATCAGCACAACCGGAATCTTCGTGTCAATATCCGGGTGAAAGGATAAGATCAGGTTCGGAGGAGCGGCGGCGCTGCGGATATAGTTCTGAAATTCAATGGAAGAGGTGGTCTGTATGCTGTCAACCTTACAGTAATAATTCAGTTTATCTATGATATAGGAGCTGGTGGCAATGCCGGAATCACACACGAACAGGATATGAAATTCACAGTTTGCCGACAGGAGTCTGGAGACCGCCGCGGCGATGTGCATGATCAGGAAAGTCGTTTCGCCTTCGTTGTAAATGCGGTGAAAACTCTGCTCCAGTATATAAAGGTTATTTTTAACAGAGCTGCAGATGCGGGGGTACTCTTTCTTAAGTTCCTGCAAAAGCTTTCTGTCGAAGGGAATATCGCGCTCAAGGATGGAAAAAAAGCTCTTAATATGGTTGGATAGCTGCTCAAACAGCTTCTCGTCATTTAAGATCATGATCTTCAAATCCACGGCAATATTGGCGAGGAAGGTATGAATGACCGCGTTGGAGGGGATATTCCCAAGGGGAAGCTGCGGAGACACTATGATTTGGATCCCTTCCAGATAGGACGCAAGGAAATGCACCTCCGGCATGATCGTTTCCAGCCGGTCTGTATCCGGGAGTCTGGTCAGCAGGTCAAGGGCGATATTCGTGATGCCGGCATTGCTGTGGGTGGGAAATTCGGTCAGGTAATTGCCCTGCTTCATCCGTTCCAGCATAACGACCAGTATCCAGTTGAGCTGGAATAGCTGGTAACCTTCCAGAGTCAAACGGTGTTTTTGCTGCCATGACGTAAGTACTGGGAACAGCCGTTTGTTGTACCGATCCAGCTTGAAATGCTGGCTGATCCAGATCTCGGTTCCCGACACGCCGGCCTGATTGCCGGACATGTCTAGCAGGGAGTGAAAGGCCACGATCAGGTAATCCCTGCGGAATACTTCGTTGACGTCTACCGCATATCCGCCGGAATCCGAAATCAGGGAAATATGCTGCTGCTTTAAGTCGCTTGCAACTGTTTTCATGTCTGCAAGGCAGGTGGCCTTGCTGGTGGACAACGCGTGCATAATGGCCGACATAGGAAGCTTATTATACCGGAATAGGAGCAGTTTGATAATGGTGATCCGCTCCTGAAAGGAATAGCGGTATTCGTAAGCCGGGAGCGAAAAATAACGCCTGCGGATTTCCTTAATTTCATGGGCGCTGCAGTTAAATTCCACCGTATTATCCGCTAGGATCCGGATGGTGCGGAAGTTATTTTTTGCCAGAAATTCATTGATCTCTCCGATATAGTTGACAATGGACCGTTTTCCAAGGCCGAGCTGTTCCGACAGATCATGATAGCTGTATTTGTTTTTTTCATGCGCGGTTAATAATGAGATTAGCTGATAATGATTCTGATTCATGAAAACTCCCCTTTCTTCAAGTCATACTATATATGATTCCCGCAAAATTATCAATGTAGTTTTTCTGCAAATATCAAAAAAGACGCCGCATTGTGTATGCAAAGCGGTATTTTTTTTGTGATTTTAAAATATTTCAACTTGGAAGAAAGAAATTGTGCCGCTTTACACTCCGGGCTTATTGAAGGAAAACCGGCAGATGGTAAGATGAAAGTACAACAATGCAGCGGAAAGGAGATGCCAGAGGGTACTATGGGAACCAGAAGATTATCGAAGGAACAGTTTTTGAGGTTTTACCGGGAAATGATCCGGATCCGGGAATTTGAAAATGAAGCGATCGAATTGGCGAAGATGAATCTGACCCGGGCTGCAATCCATACATACAACGGTGAAGAAGCCATTGCAGCGGGGGTATGCGCCCATTTAACAGAGGAGGATTTTATCACATCGACCCACAGGGGACACGGCCACTGTATCGCTAAGGGGGCGGATCTTAAGCGGATGTTTGCGGAGCTGATGGCGCGGAGCACCGGATACTGCAAGGGGAAAGGCGGTTCCATGCATATTGCGGATATGGAGATCGGAATGCTGGGAGCCAATGGAATCGTGGGAGGAGGAATCCCGATTGCGGTCGGGGCCGCCTTCGGAACGAAATATAAAGGCGGTAAGAATGTGACGGTCTGCTTCTTTGGCGACGGGGCGGCCAATGAGGGAACGTTTCATGAGTCGGTAAACTTTGCTTCCGTGATGAAGCTCCCTATTATTTTTGTCTGCGAGAATAACCAGTGGGCGATTTCAACCAGCGTGAAGAAATCCTGTAATATCGAATGCATAAGCGACAGGGCGGCCGGCTACGGAATCGAAGGGATTACCGTGGACGGCAATGATATCGAAGAGGTCTATGAGAAATTCGGACAGGCGGCGGAAAAGGTCCGGAAGGGAGGCGGTCCCATTCTGATGGAGATGAAAACCTACCGGATGGCGGGGCATTACTTTGGCGATAATGAGAATTACCGTTCTAGGGAAGAGGTAAACGCATGGAAGGAGCGCTGTCCGATCCGGCATGTGAAAGAGATCCTAATCCGGGAGTTTGGAGTGTCCGAGGAAGAATTAGCGGCGGCAGAAAGAGAGGAGAGGACGGCCGTCCTTGCGGCAAGCGAAGCGGCCAAAGCCGATCCGGAGCCGGAAGCAGAGGATTTGAGAAACGATTTGTACAACGATACATTTGCAGATATTGAGTGGAAACCATTTGTAAAATAGCTGGGAGGGAAATCAGATGAGAAAATTATCCATGCGTCAGGCGGTTAATGAGGCGCTTCACATTGCATTTAACAGCGATCCGGCTGTATTTTCTCTGGGAGAGGATATCGCGGTATACGGAGGACAGTTAAGGTGTTCTTATGATCTGGCAGAGAATTTCGGAGAGAAGCGGATCATGGATACGCCCATATCCGAGAATGCTATCGTAGGAACCGCGATCGGGGCGTCGATGGTAGGACTGCGTCCGGTGGTAGAACTGTCTTATGTGGATTTTATCGGCGTATGCTTTGACCAGATCATGAATCAGGCAGCCAAGCTTAGGTATATGTACGGAGGGCGGGTAAGCCTTCCGCTGGTGATCCGGACGCAGGGCGGCGCTGGGCTTGGAAACGGCGCCCAGCATTCCCAGTCCCTCGAAGCGGTTCTGGCGCATATTCCGGGGATCCGGGTGGTCATGCCATCCAATGCCTATGATGCGAAAGGGCTTCTTCTGCGTGCAGTCCGGGATAATAATCCGGTGGTTTTTATCGAGCACAAAGCGCTGTACAAGAAGAAATGCGAAGTGCCGGAGGAACCCTATGAATGTGAGTACTGCTGTGAGATCAAACGGAAGGGAAGGGATATCACCCTGATATCTTATTCCGCCATGGTAAACCCCTGCCTGAAAGCGGCCGGGGAACTGGAAAAGAAAGGGGTGCAGGCGGAGGTGATCGATATCCGTTCGCTGGAGCCCTTTGACGCGGAGACGGTTCTTGCCTCTGTGCGCAGAACCGGAAGAGCGGTAGTGGTCCATGAGGCAAATGTAAAGTGTGGATTTGGTGCGGAGATCGCGGCGGTTATCGGGGAGGAAGCGTTTGGGTATCTAAAGGCGCCCGTCCGGAGGGTAGGCGCGCCCAATGTGCCGGTGCCATTTGCCCCGGTTTTAGAAAGCGCTTATCTGCCGGACTGGGAGGACATTGTGAAAGCTGCGGAGGCATGTTTGAGGGGAGGAACAGATGGAACGGTATGATTTGATCGTGATCGGCGGAGGGCCCGGCGGTTATCTGGCGGCCCAGAGGGCGGCGGAGAGCGGAATGAAAACGGCGCTCTTTGAAAAAAATAAGCTCGGAGGAACCTGTCTGAACGAAGGCTGTATCCCGACGAAAACGTTGCTACATTCCGCGAAAATCTATGAACAGGCAAAAAAGGGAGAGTCTTTTGGCGTTACGGCGGAAACTGTCCGGTTCAGCCATAGCCGGGCGCTTGAGCGCAAAGACAGGGTCGTAAAGACGCTGGTATCCGGCATCGAAGCAGCCATGAAAAGGAAAAAAGTTACCGTGATATCCGAACAGGCAATGCTTGTGGGAAAGACGGAAGATGCGTTTGAAGTGCAGGCGGGGACCGCATATTATACGGCCGGAAAGGTGGTTCTGGCAACCGGGTCGGAGGCGGCGCTGCCAGAGATTCCCGGCCTGAAAGAAGCGGTTGAGGGAGGGTTTGCCGTTACCAGCCGGGAAATCCTTCAGGAAAGGGAACTGCCGGATAAGCTGGTGATCGTGGGCGCCGGAGCGGTAGGACTGGAGTTTGCAGCCTATTTTGCGGCGCTTGGCGTAGAGGTATCTGTGGCAGAGCTGCAGGATCAGATCGCGGGCCGGGCGGACAAGGAAATATCCGCGCTGCTAAAAAAAGCGTTGGAGAAAAAGGGAATCCGTTTTTACCTGCGGTGTAAGGCGGCAAGGATTACGGAGCGCGGCCTGTATTATGAGAAAGAGGGCAGGGAAGAGCTGCTTGCGGCGGATAAGATCCTGCTGTCGATGGGAAGGAAACCGCGCCTTAGAAAGACCGGAATCTGGAACGTGGGACTAGAAGCGGAGAGGGGGAGGATTCGGACAGACTCCCATATGGAGACTTCGGTAAAGGGTCTTTATGCGGTGGGGGATGTAAACGGAGAGTCCATGCTTGCCCATACGGCGTACCGGGAGGCGGAAGCGGCGGTTCACCATATGCGCGGAATCGAAGACGAGGTGGATTACGCCCGGATCCCGGCCGTGATCTATACGAGCCCGGAGGCCGCATGGATCGGGGAGACAAAAGAATCGGCGGAGGAAAAAGGAATCTCTGTCGTTACGGCAAAGCTCCCCATGATATATGCGGGAAGATTTGCGGCGGAGAATGAAGGGACGGAGGGAATCTGCAAGCTGGCTGCAGAGCGGGAGTTCGGAAGAATTGTGGGCGTGCATCTGGCAGGACCATACGCTTCGGAAATGATCTGGGGAATCGGCGCGCTGATGGAACGGGGAACGACAGTAGAGGAGATCAAGAGAATGGTTTTCCCCCATCCGACGGTGAGCGAAATCATCAAAGAAACAGCGGCGCTTCTTTCAGCTAAGAGGTAGAAAGCAAACGCCGAATGACAAATGTAAGCAGGAAGGGTGAACAAGTATGAGAAAAGAAATTATTATGCCGAAAATCGGTCTGGATATGACCGAGGGAACCATTGTGGAGTGGAAAAAGAAAGTAGGAGACCGCATGGAGAGGGGAGAGGTGATCGCAGAGATCGAGACCGACAAGGCTGTGACGGAAATTGAAGCGGCGGTGGACGGAGTTCTTGCGGAGATTGTGGCAGAAGAGGGCGAGGAAGTGGAGATCACGAAGACGATCGCGTGGGTGGAAACAGATGAGTAGGGAAAAGAAGCTGTCGCCGTTAGGGAAGAGTATGGGCAGGCAGATGGCAAAGAGCTGGGAGGCGCCGCAGTTTTCCTTATTTTCCGTGGTGAACTGTAAGAATCTGATCCGTTACCGGAACAGTCTCCCGGTGAAAATGTCTTATACGACGATTCTGGTCAAAACCCTTGCAGATACGCTTGCCGAATATCCCCTTCTAAATTCTTCGTGGGACGACGGCACGAAACTGATCGAGCATGAGGAAGTAAATATGGGGATTGCAGTAGACACGAAACGGGGTCTTATGGTTCCGGTGATCAAGGAGGCAGAGCAGAAGTCTCTGGAGGAAATACACGAGGCGATGAACGGCATCAAAGAGAAGTCTAAGAAAGGGAATTTTAACATGGAAGAATTAAGCGGAGGCACATTTATTTTAAGCAATCTGGGGATGCTTAATATCAGCGCATTTACTGCGATTGTAAACGCGCCGAACGCCGCGATCCTTTCTGTGGGGAAGATGAAAGACGAACCGGTCATCGAGCAGGGAGAACTTTCTGTGTGGAAGACGATGACCCTCTGCCTGAATATGGATCACAGAGTCGTCGACGGCGCGGCCGGAGCAAAGTTTTTAACTGAGCTGGTCCGCCGGTTAGAGGAAATAGGCAGCTAAGGGAGGGAAAAGTATGAAAGCGGCAGTATTATACGGACCAAATGATGTGCGTTACGAAGAGGTGAAAACACCGGTCTGTCCGGAAGACGGGATTCTGGTAAAGACAATTGCCTGCGGGATCTGCGGTTCCGATCTTCGGACATACGGAGGAGGGACGGCTTCGGCAGTTCTGCCCTCCATTTCCGGCCATGAGATTGCCGGCGAGATCGTGGAATCCCGGATGGAGGCGTTTCCGGCCGGGGCGAAGGTGTCTATTGCGTGTACCGTGGCCTGCGGAGGATGCTGGTACTGTAAAAACGGGATGCAGAACCAGTGCGACAACTTAAAATCCATCGGGACGGCGAACGGCGTGGACGGCGGATTCGCAGAGTATGCGGCATTTACCGGCGAAATGGTAAAGAATGGGTGTTTTAATATCTTCCCGGAGGATTTCGATCCGGTGGATACGGTGCTTGCAGAAACCGCCTCTTCTGTCCTGAACGCACAGATCAATACGAATCTTGTGATGGAGGATTTGATCTTGGTAATCGGAGCGGGAACCATCGGATGCCTGCACAGTGAGATCGCAAAGATCAGAGGAACAAGGGAAGTGGTCATTGCGGAAATGAACGAGGTGAAGGCGGAACTTGCCGGGAAACAGGGCTTTGCGAATGTATACAATTATTCCAGCAGCGATCCCCGGTTAAAGGAGCTGGTCATGGAAAAGACAAACGGAAGGGGCGCGGACGCGGTGATCTGCGCATGCCCGGCGGGACAGGCGCAGGCGGATGCCCTTACGCTGGTCAGGAAGAGAGGAAAGGTCATTTTCTTCGGGGGAATCAATCCGAAGACGGCGGCGGTGCTTGATACGAATCTGATTCATTACAAAGAGATTACAGTGTACGGCGCGAATGCCTATTCGCCGGAGATGAACCGGAGGGCGCTGAATCTGGTATTAAGCGGACAGCTTGACGCGAAGAAATTTATTACGCACCGGTATGAATTAAAGGATCTGGCCAAGGGCTATGAGGATATACGGGCCGGAAAAGTGATCAAGGGAGTTATTGTTTTTTAGAAATACAACAAGGAAAACAAAAAGAGAGGAGACAAAGGTATGGAGAAAAAGACAATTTTAGTATTATGCGGAGCGGGATTTGCGACTTCGACCGTGGGAGGCAAAATGTGCGAAGACGTGTGCAAGGAATTAGGGATTAAGGGAAATGTACAGAAACGCCCGGCTACACAGGGAAAGACGGCGGTAAAGCAGCTAAATCCCGATGTGATTCTTCTGATGGCAAAGCTCACGCTGGATTTCGGGGATGTTCCGGTGGTAAATGGGATTCCTTTGATTACCGGAAGAGGGAAGGAAGAAGTGAAAAAGAATCTGATCGAGGCGCTGAGCAGGTAACCGCAGCCGCGGGATAAGAACCGTGGGAGGCAGGTATTTCTAAGGAACATAATTTCTAAGAGACAAGGAGGTGATTGAGATAAGCGAGGTAGTCACAAGGCCTAGGATCATAGGCTATAAGGTAACAAGTAAAGACCGGGACAAGGCTCTGCATGAGATGGCGGACTATCTGCATTCCATCGGGGTTGTGAAAGGTACATATGGCGATTCGGTAATTGAGAGGGAGAACAAGTACCCTACAGGCATCGATACGGAGCCGATCCCGGTGGCGATTCCCCATTCGGAGAGAGAGGAAGTAATCAAGACTGCGATTTTGGTAGGGCAGACAAAGAAGGGCGGAGTCCGGTTTCAAAAAATCGAAGGGGACGGCCTTTGGGTGTCGGCAAAGGTGATTTTTATGCTGGCGGTGGATACGGATCAGGGCCAGTTAGAAGTCATATCCCAGTTAATGAATGTGATTCAGGATCCGGAGGTGGTACAGCGCATCGTGGAGGCGGAGACCACGGAGGAGATTGAAGCAATTGTAGGCAGCGCGTTTGACAGACAAGAGTAAAAGGAGAGAATGAGGTATGGATGCTTTTTTAAATGGATTTTCTACAGTATTATCAAGATTAGGATCAAATGGTATATTGCCGGTCATGCTGTTTGTACTGGCGCTGATTTTTCGGATGAAACTTGCAGACGCGCTCCGGGCAGCCCTGACCGGAGCGGTGGGTATGGTAGGTATGAATTTGACCACCGATATGCTGGTGGCCAAGATGGAACCGGCTACCACGGCGATGGTAGAGCGGCTGGGGCTGAAATTGGATATTATCGATACAGGCTGGGCGCTGATCAATTACGGCTGGGGTTCTAGGGTTGCGGGTATTTTGGTTATCGTGGGAATCGCCCTGAACCTGATCCTGCTGTTTACGAATTTTACAAAGACTTTGATGATTGATTTCTGGAACTACTGGAGTTTCCTAGCCTGCGGCGGACTGATTTACGGAGCGACGGAAAATGTCTTTTTGTCGGTTGCGGCTACGGCAATTTATATGATCATTACATGGAAATGGTCGGACATTGTGGCGCCGATCTATCAGGAGGCCAGCGGAATGGAGGGCTGCACATGGCCCACCGGAGCAATCATCGCCCCGGCAATGATCGGCTTCCCGGTAATTAAGCTGTGCCAGAAGATTCCGGGGATCAAGGATGTAAAGGCGGATCCGGAGACCATGCAGGAGAAATTCGGTATCTTTGGGGAAACCATGGTGCTGGGCGCGATCATCGGTATGATCATCGGCGTTCTGGCAGGATATGACGTGGTAGACATCTTCCTGCTTGGCGTAAATATGGGCGCGGTTATGATCCTTCTTCCGAGAATGATCGCCATTATGATGGAAGGCCTGCTTCCGATCGCGGGAGCGGCGCAGGAATTCTGTGAGGCAAGGCTTCACGGCAAGGAAGTGTGGATTGGGATTGACGCTTCCACGCTGATGGGAAATCCTTGTAATATGACAAGTATTATGATCATGACCCCGATCGTGACGGTGATGTCTCTGATTCCGGGGAACCGGATGCTGGCGGTAGCAAGTCTGGTGGCAGTTCCATGGTTTATTATTCCGCTGGCGTATGCGGCCAAGGATAATATCCTGCATACCTGTATTGCGGCGACCGTGGTATTTGCAGTGTATTTCTGGTGCGCAACGGCAATGGCCGGAGCGCATACGCATCTGGCGGAGCTGTGCGGAACGGCGATCGAGAGCGGACAGCTCACAAGCTGTTTGTCGGAGGGCGGTAATCCGATTACCTTCATACTATATAAGATTATGGAATTTGTGGGAGTTACAATTGGGTAAATAGTTGGTGTTCCCGCCTGCGCCTGCCTGAACCGGAGAGCGGTGATATGGTAAGCAAGGCTGAGCCAACATTCCAGTGAACTAACAATTCAGGGCGAGCCTGAATCGTTAGGAATCCGGCTCATTTTAAATTTGCTTTCAGCAAAGAGCCGGATTCCCTCTTGGCGAAGTTGATTTGTTCTTACGGACTTTGCAGCAGAGTGCAAAGTCCTGAGACAAACTGATACAAGGAGCGCTTTGCGGCTAAGATACGCAGTATCTGCGCATCTAAGTCTCCGTAAGCTGTGGATTTCACTTCCATTAAAAGCGGCTCTGAAATGCCTTGTTTACCATATCACCGCTCTCCGGTTCGGGCAGGCGCAGGCGGGGAGGAAGGCGAGTGGAGATATGTATTTTATGGCGGCGTTGTTGGGCGTGGGATTTGTGTGGACGTTTGTGCTGAGGAAGAGAAGAGAAGGAAAGGATACTATTCATGGGTCAGGAATGCGCCAAACTGCGCATTCCGTAAGAAAGTGATTCAGGAGTGAGGGGCGATTTTTGCGTAGCAAAACTTTAAGTATCGCCCCGAACTGTTACTATGAGCGGCTCCCGAGCCGTGAATAGTAACAAGGAAGGAGAATGGGAAGTGAAATTTGAGACGATGAGACTGCCGGAGAGTGTGGATGAGGACTTTCTGGTTGGGACTTACTATATGAAATCGGATTCGGAAGCGGATATTTATGACTGGGTGAAGCTGGCTGCGGCGGATCAGAGCGCCGGGACATGGACCCATGTGGAGGGGGAGACCCCGGAGGTGATCGAAAAGTACGGAGCGAAGGTAATCGGCGTTTATCCAATGGAGTCGGAACATGCATGTGTTGCAAGGATTGCGTTCCCTACGGCAAATTTCCCGGCATACCTTCCGATGATCCTTAGTACCGTGGCGGGAAATGTGCTGGGACAGAAGGGAATCCGGCTGGTGGATATTGAATTTCCGGAGAAGATATTAAAGGAGCTTCCGGGGCCCATGCTTGGGATTGAGGGAATCCGGGAGCGCTTACATATTCCGGAGCGGCCTCTGGTGGGAGCGATCCTAAAGCCCTGCATCGGCGTGCCTCCGGAGGTGAGCGCTGAGGGCGCGTATCAGGCGGCCATGGGAGGCGCAGATGTAATCAAGGATGACGAACTTTTGTCCTATCCGGAGTATTCGCCGATGGAGAAGCGTGTGGCTGCAGTAATGGAGCGGCTCCGTGAAGCCGGAAAGGATAAGACCTGTCTTTATGCGGTAAATATTACGGGAGAAAATCTGTTAGAGAGGGCAAAGAGAGCCATTGAGGCAGGCGCAAACGCACTGATGGTGAATTATCAGGCTATGGGATGGGGCGCGGTGGAGGACTTTATCCGCGGAATGAAACGTGAAGGCCTGCGCTATCCGGTCTTCGGGCATTGCGCCGGAATGGGAGCTTATTACTGTGCAAAAACCCAAGGAATCGGAACGGCTCTTGCCTGTGGGAAACTTGCAAGGATTGTGGGAATGGATATGCCGCTGGTGTATCCTGACAGCGGCCGCTTCGGGCTTAGCACCAATGAATTTGTGGAGACCCACGCCCAGTGCACCGCCCCCATGAAGGGGATAAACAGAGCGTTTATGACGGTGGCAGGAGGCGTTCAGCCGGGAGCTGTGGAGTATCTGATGGATCTGCTTGGAAAGGACGCGATCCTGATGGCAGGCGGCGGAATCTACGGACACCCCATGGGAGCCGAGGCTGGAGCAAAGGCGATCCTGCATGCCATCAACGCCAAGATGGAGGGAAAGAGCATCCTAGAAGCGGGAAAAGAGTGCGAAGAACTCCAGAGAGCAATTGACGTGTGGGGAACGAGAGGCCATTAGGAAATTATGATTTTGTAAAAGAAGCTAGTAAAAAATGCTTTGGATACCGTATCAATAACGGGATTCAGAGCATTTTTGAATTTGGTTTGCCAGTGGGATGAGGCTTTGGTATAATTGGGTATGTAGGAGGTGATCCGATGAAAAAAGCGCTGCCTGTCGGTGTGGAGAATTTTGAAGATATGGTGAAGTCCGGTTATTACTACGTGGATAAAACATTGTTTATAAAAGAATTACTAGATCTGAAGGGGAAGGTGAATTTATTTACCCGTCCGAGAAGATTCGGGAAGACTTTGAATTTAAGCATGCTCCGGTACTTTTTTGAAGACACCGGGGATGCGGAAAAGAATCGTCAGAATAAAGAACTCTTCCGGGGAATGAGGATTCTGGACGCCGGGGAGAGATATACCAGTCAGATGGGACGGTATCCTGTGCTAAACCTGACGCTGAAATCGGCGAAGCAGGAAGATTTTGAAACTGCCTGCTTTGTACTGCGGGCGGAGATTGCGTCTGAGTTTGACAGGCACAGAGCGATCATTGAGCAGGGAAAAGAGCGGATTACGCCAAAAGAATACGAACAATACATCTGCATTGCGGATGAAAAGGCAGATGGAAAGCAGATCCGGGGCGCATTAAAAATATTCAGTAAGTGTATGTATAAGATAACAGGCAGGAATACGGTTATCCTGATCGATGAATATGACGTGCCGTTGGAGAATGCATATTTCAAAGGGTTTTATGAGAAAATGGTGGACTTCGTCCGCTCTTTGTTTGAATCAGCATTGAAAACAAATGATTATCTGCAGTTTGCGGTTATTACCGGGTGTTTGAGAATTTCAAAGGAGAGTATTTTTACCGGACTGAATCATTTGAACATTATTTCTGTACTTGATAAAAAATATAGCGAACATTTTGGGTTCATTGAAGCGGAAGTCTTGCAGATGATGTCGTATTATGGCGTAGAAAGCCGTTTCCCGGCGATGAAAGAGTGGTATGACGGATATCTGTTTGGAAATACGGAGGTTTATAATCCGTGGAGCGTGATAAAGTTTTTGTATGATTTATATTCAGATGTGAATGCGTTCCCACGTCCTTATTGGATCAATACAAGTTCCAATGATATTATCAGAGATCTGATCGTGAGGGCCGACCGGGAGACGAAAGGACAGATCGAACGGCTGCTTAGCGGCGGGACGCTGGATATTCAGGTGCATGAAGAAGTGACTTATAAAGATATGCGTGGTAATGGAGAAAATCTGTGGAATTTTCTTTATTTTACAGGATATCTGACAAAAGAAAAGGAATATTTCAAAGAAAAATATATATTTCTAAAGGCGCGGATTCCGAATACTGAGGTGATGACGATATATGAGAATACGATCATGAATTGGATGAAAGAGATCGTAAAAAAGGAAGATTTTCATGATCTGTACCGGGCTATGGAAGAGGGAAATGAACGGCGGATGACGGATATCCTAAACGGACAGCTTTTTCGCACGATCAGTTTTTATGACAGTGCAGAAAATTTTTACCATGGTTTTTTGACTGGTATTTTGAGCCAAAGTGAAAATTATCTGGTGGAATCTAACCGTGAATCAGGGAAGGGGCGTTCTGATATTACGGTGAAGAGTCCTTCCCTGCGCGGACGTTCGTTTGTTCTGGAATTAAAGGTATCGAAGTCGATCGATGATCTGGAAACGGATGCAGAGAAAGCGGTACAACAGATTTATGATAAAAAGTATATGGAAGAATTACAGAAAGAAGGCTATCGTAAGATAGACTGCTATGGGATATCGTTCTATCGGAAGGATTGCGAGGTCCGCCTTGGCAGAAAGACAAGCGGATCATTGTCCGGGAAATGAAGGAACATTGGAAAAGGAACCGGGAATGTTACGGTTTTATGGGGGATATAATACGGATGCAGAAGAAGAAAAAGGGACGGTTTAACTTAATACTGCGGTTCTCTCAGAATGCGAAGGGATATTTTGCGGTGGTTCTGGCGGCTTCCTTTGCGTCAACGGCGCTGAATGCCCTGCTCCCTAGGATTTTCAGCTTTACCATAGACCGGGTGCTGGCGCCGGGAGGGATTCCTTACCTGAAAGAGCATTTGTGGCTTTTATCGCTGTTGGTGATCGGGATCGCGCTGGCCAACGGAATCGCGGTCTATCTGTACCGGAGCAATACGGCCAAGGCCGGGGAGACTTTTGCGAAAAATATGAGGGACATGCTGTTTTACCATGTGCAGCGGCTGCCGATGAAGTGGCATAGCAAAAACCAGACCGGGGATATTATCCAGCGGTGTACGACGGATGTGGAGACCATTCGGAATTTTGTAGTGACTCAGGCGCTGGAGGTATTCCGGACGGCCTTTCTGCTGGCGGTATCGCTGGGAATGATGTTTTCGATGAATGTGAAATTAACGCTGGTGGCGCTTGTCTTTATCCCGGTCGTTATGGCGTATTCCGGTATTTTTTACCAGTTGATCGCAAGAAATTTTACCAATGCGGACGAAGCGGAAGGAGAGCTTTCTACAGTGGTGCAGGAAAATGCCACGGGTGTCCGGGTGGTGCGGGCCTTCGGCCGGGAGCGGTTTGAAATCGACCGGTTTGACGAGAAGAACCATATCTTTGCAAGGCTCTGGATTAAGCTTGGAACCTTATCCGGCCTTTACTGGGGCGTGGGGGATCTGATCACAGGTTTTCAGGTGATCTTTATTATTACCATGGGAGCCGTTGAAGCGGTGCATGGGAACATTACCGCAGGGGAATTTATTGCATTTGCTTCCTATAATACGACGCTGGTGTGGCCGGTGAGAAGCCTTGGGCGTATATTGTCAGAGATGAGCAAGGCGGGCGTATCCTTTGACCGGGTGAACTATATTCTAGATTCCGCCGAGGAGGATATGTCTGATTCGGGGAAAGCGCCGGAGCATACGGACATTGCCTTCGAGCATGTGACCTTTGGGTATGAGGACGGGGGAAATGTGCTGGAGGATGTGAGCGTTCACATCCGGGAAGGCGCAACCTTCGGGATTTTAGGCGGAACCGGGAGCGGCAAATCTACCATGGTGCATCTCTTGGACAGGCTCTACGAGCTGGAAGAAGGGACGATACGCATCGGCGGCATCGATATCCGCGAGATTTCCAGAGGATGGTTGAGGGAGCATATCGGTATCGTGCTTCAGGAGCCGTTTCTTTTTTCCCGAACCATCCGGGAAAATATTGCGGCCGCTAATCCTGCGGCGTCCATGGAAGAAATCCGGGAGGCGGCGCGGACTGCCTGCGTGGACGACGCGGTCATGGGATTTGCGGACGGTTACGAGACGATGGTAGGAGAGCGGGGCGTCACCTTGTCCGGCGGCCAGCGCCAGAGGGTGGCTATCGCCAGAATGCTGCTGGCGAAAACGCCGGTCATGATCTTTGACGATTCCCTGTCCGCGGTAGACGCGGAGACTGATTCGAAGATCCGGAGAGCCCTTAAGGAGAAGATGAAGGATGCCACCGTGATTCTCATTTCCCACCGCATTACGACCCTGATGGAAGCGGATCAGATTCTGGTATTAAACCACGGAAGGGTGGAGGAATTGGGGACGCATCTGGAGCTGTGCCGCGGCGGAGGGATTTACCAGAAGATTTACGAGATACAGATGAATCAGGACGATAGGCGGCTTTTGACACAGTAAACAGAACGAATCTTCGCCTGTGCGGATGGGAACTGCCTGCCGGAAACAGGGCGCTTTATCAGGCAAGGCTGGGCAACACTCCGGCGAACTAACTGCTAACTTCGGCTAGAATGCGCAGGAATGCCTGCGCATCCAAGTCTGCGTAAGCAGTGGATTTCACCTTCGTTAAAAGCGCCCTCGTATGCTTTGTCTGATAAAGCGCCCTGTTTCCGGCAGGCAGTTCCCATCCGCACAGGCCAAGATTTTGGTTACCGCGCAGAGAGAGGCTGGCCGCGGATATGGGAGCGGCGTATTTTTATAGGAAGGAGGCGGAAGAGATGGAGAAGAAGGAGAACCAGAATTTTAGTTTGGCAGTATGGAAGAAGATGCTGCCCTTTTTCCGTCCATATTACCGCTATTTTGCAACCACCGTCAGCCTGAATGTGATTCTGGTGCTGACGGATGTGGGCATTCCGCTGTTCCAGAGCTATGCGATCGATCATTTTGTGGTGCCGGGTACGCTGGAAGGAATTGATGTGTTTGTAGTAATCTATGTGCTGGCGGTCATCTTGCAGGCGGCGAGCCTTTTTTTCAGCGTCCGGGCGGCGATCCACATTGAGATGAACGTGGGAAAGGATCTGAAGCGGGCGCAGTTTGTCCATCTGCAGAAGCTCTCCTTTTCCTATTATAATACGACGCCGGTGGGGTATATCCATGCGAGGGTGATGAGCGATACCTTAAAGATCGCCACGGTTCTTGCGTGGGGGCTGGTGGATATGTTCTGGGCATTTGCCTATGTGATCGGTGTATTTGGGATTATGTTTGTGCTAAATTGGCGGCTGGCGCTGATCGTGTTGCTGGTGGTGCCGTTTCTCGCCCTGCTTACGGCATTTTTCCAAAAACGGATGCTGCTCTGGAACCGGAAGATCCGGGAGACCAATTCCGAGATTACCGGTGCCTTTAACGAGGGGATTACCGGGGTGCAGACCAGCAAGACGCTGGTTATGGAAGAGCAGAACGACAGGGCGTTTCAGGAAATTACCGGGCGGATGAAGAAAAGTTCCATGACCCTTGCGAAGCTGACGGCCGTTTATATGCCGCTGATTCTCTTTTTTAGCTCTATGGTAATGGCGTTCGTGCTGGCAAGAGGCGGCTATTTTGTGCAGAATCAGATGATCGCGCTGGGAACGTTATCTGTATTCCTGTCCTACGCGGTGGGAATCTTTGAGCCGATCCAGCAGCTTGCAAGGCTTCTGTCAGATCTGATCTCTTGTCAGGCAAATATCGAGCGGGTGACGGGACTCTTAGAGCAGGAGCCCAATATTACCGATTCGCAGGAAGTGCGAGAAAAATACGGCGATTCCATGCATCCAAAGAAGGAAAACTGGGAGCCGATCAAAGGCGATATCGAATTTCGGGACGTGACCTTCTGCTATCCCGACGGGAAAGAAAATGTGCTGGAACATTTTAATCTGAGGATTCCTGCCGGAACTACCGTGGCGATCGTAGGGGATACGGGAGCTGGGAAGTCTACGATCGTCAATCTGGCTGGACGGTTTTTCGAGCCCACCGAAGGGCAGATCCTGATCGACGGCAGGGATTACAGGGAGCGTTCCCAGCTCTGGCTCCACAGTCAGATCGGGTACGTACTGCAGAATCCCCATCTGTTCTCCGGAACCATCCGGGAGAATATCCGGTACGGCAGGCTGGAGGCGACGGACGCAGAGGTGGAGGAAGCGGCCAGACAGGTATCGGCGGATCAGGTGATTGCCCGGCTGGAAAAAGGGTATGATACCGATGTGGGCGAAGGCGGAAACCGGCTGTCAACAGGGGAAAAGCAGCTCATATCCTTTGCAAGGGCGATTCTTGCAAAGCCGGCGATCTTCGTGCTGGATGAGGCGACTTCTTCCATTGATACATGGACGGAGCAGTTGATCCAGAAAGCGACGGAGCTGCTCTTAAAAGACCACACGTCCTTTATGATCGCACACCGGCTCTCTACGGTGCGGAATGCGGATATTATCTTGGTGATGAAGGATGGGAAGATCATCGAGCAGGGAAACCACAGGGAACTGATCCGGAGGAAGGGGCAGTATTATTCGCTGTATTCGAAACAGTTTGAGGAGGAGCGGATGCTGGAGGTGTTCCGATGACAGAATATTCAGATAAATTAAAAGTGAGGCGGGAAGAGCAGGAGAAAAGAGCGCGAAAGATTGATGCCTATCAGTATGAGCATAGGAAAAGCTGGCAGACGCCGAAAGTTATTTTTTATGCGAAAATATGGATGTGGTTTCTCAGGGTCTGCTGCGTAGGGACGATGGTACTTGCATTTATGGGTTTGTTCTGGAAAACGGTGTGGCTTTACTTGATATTGCCTATACTTGTCGATTTATAAAAAAAGCAAATAAGTGACTTTATATATAGAAAAATTCAATTTGTAACGGAGATATATATAATATATTATTATATTTGTTATACTCTGATTTGAAATCATAATGATAGTTGAATGCGTGACTATTAATATAAAAGAGGGACATAAGCCTAATGAGAAAATACATTTTAGGGCGATTAGCTAAGACGATTCCAGTGTTATGCATGATTATGATAATTACATTTTTTGTAATTCGATGCATGCCAGGAGATCCGGCGAGAATGGCACTTGGAGATAAGGCGACAGAAGCACAGATAGAAGAACTTCAAGTACAGTTGGGTTTGGATAAACCTTTGCCAGAGCAGTTTGTGAATTGGATTCGTGACATTTCAAAAGGGGATTTGGGAGAATCTCTTCTTTGGAAGAGGCCTGTAGTAGAAATAATTTTTGAAAGAATGGAACCAACGGTTATTTTGGCTATTATTGGTCAGTTGTTAGGTACTTTGCTCGGTGTGACATTAGGAATAATTGCGGCCATTAATTATCAAAAAATACCAGACTATCTTTTTCAATTTGTATCATTGATTGCAGTATCAATCCCTTGTTTCTGGTTATTGCTTGTCATGATTCAGATATTGGGTGTAAAGTTGGCTATTTTCCCGGTGGCTGGATATACAATGATCAGTAGTGGCGGGGTGAAAAATGCAATTCATTCGCTGATGATGTCAGGTATTGCTTTGGGAATTATGCAAAGTGGACAGATTGCAAGAATGACAAGAACTACTCTTGCTGAAATAATGAAACGAGATTATCTGAGAACAGCCAGAGCAAAGGGAATGGAAGAAGGTGTTGTTATTGCAAAACATGCGTTTATTAATACGCTGGGTCCGGTTATCAATGTTATTGGAAACAGTTTTGCAACGCTTCTTGGAGGAACTTGGGTAGTGGAAAGTATCTGTAACATTCCTGGAATCGGAAATCTCGCATTGAATGCAATATCAAATAGAGATTATCCATTGATTCAGGGAATATTGTTATTTGTAGCAATCATATTTACAGTTATGAATCTGTTGGTAGATATCATATGTTCCTCAATCAATCCTAAGGTAAGGTGCTGATAATGAAAAAAAAGAATTCGTATTTAAGATTTGGAATGATTCTTATAATCATTCCAATTGTATTTTGCTTAATTTCTCCGGTGATTTGTAAATTTGATTCGTCATATGTTGATTCTGCCGTAAGACTGACTGCACCGAACAGCATTCATTTAATGGGTACGGATGATCTGGGGCGGGATATTATGGCTCGAATGGCAGAAGGAACAAGAAATTCTTTGGAGATTGGTATTTGTGTTGCAATCATTACGTCTATTTTAGGTCTGATCCTGGGATATTTAGTATCATTTTACAAAATCGTTGATGGAATTATTATGAGGCTGTTGGATGGTATTATGGCATTCCCTGCAATGATTATTGCTATTACATTGGCTGGAGTGTTAGGAACTGGAAAAAGAAATATTATGATTGCATTATCTATTTCTTTTTTCCCGATTATGACAAGAATTGTAAGAAGCGCAGTTCTTCCTTTACTGGAAGAAGAATATGTGCAATCTGCCAGAATTATTGGATTGAGTAATTTTACTGTATTTATAAAACACATCATGCCAAATATCATCGGTCCGGTTCTGGTTCAGGCAACATATACATTTGCACTTGCTGTATTAAATGAATCAGTCCTTAGCTTTGTCGGTGTTGGAATTAAGGCTCCGATGGCTAGTCTGGGTGGGATGGTGAATGATGCTAAGAATTATATGATAGTGGCACCATGGATCATCATGTTCCCGGGTGTAATGATATCTTGGTTAGTTCTGGCATTCAATATGCTTGGAGATGGTATAAAGGATTCGCTGAGTTAAGAGATTCTTGGAGTGAAAAAGTTTTGGAGAAAAAGTATGTTAAAAGTATCGGATTTGGTAATTGGAAATTCAAAATATAATATTGTTAACCAGATTTCATTTCAAGTTGGTGAGAGAGAAACATTGGGAATTGTTGGAGAGTCCGGTTGTGGAAAAAGTATGACCGCTTTGTCTGTTATCGGTTTGCTCCCGAAAGGAATTAAAGCTGTATCTGGTTCGATTGAGTTTCAAGGCAGAGAATTGACTAAAATTTCATCTAGGGAAATGAGAAAACTTCTGGGTAAAAGAATAGGCATGATTTTTCAGGAGCCAATGACAGCATTAAACCCATTGCTGACAATAGGACATCAGCTAATGGAGCCTCTTCGTAAACATAGGAAATTGTCAAAGAATGAGGCAAGAGAAGAAGCAATTAAATTATTGAAAGAAGTTGGAATCCGCGAGGCAGAAGCGAAAATGAAAGCATTTCCGCATCAATTGTCTGGAGGAATGAGACAAAGAGTATTGATTGCAATGGCGTTATCATGTTCGCCTGATCTGCTTATTGCAGATGAGCCGACAACAGCATTAGATGTTACTATTCAGGCACAGATTATTCGCCTTATTCGGGAATTGCAAAGTCGAAGACAAATGTCATTATTATTAATTTCACATGATTTGGGAGTGGTTTCCGAGATTGTAGAACGGATAATTGTTTTATACGCTGGAGAAATTGTTGAGTTAGGAACAAAAGAAGAGATTTTGAAAGATCCACAACATCCATATACAAAATGTCTTGTCAAAGCGGTAGAACAGTTGGAAGCAATGGAAGAAAGATTGACCGTAGTAAAAGGAAATGTCCCGAAGCCAGGTGAAGTGATTCAGGGATGTAAATTTTACGATAGATGCCAAACTCCTTGCGAAAGGGGAAAGAAGGAGTCGCCTTTATTATTTGTTCAGGAAAGCGGGAGATGCATTAGATGCTGGAAGAAAGAAATCGTCAAACAAAGCAAAGTCCAATTATAAGATTGAAAAATATTAGTAAAAAGTACGAAGATTATAATTTGTTTTCAAAAAAGAATGAATCAGATACATATGCTGTTAAAGGAGTCGATTTGGAGATCAGACCAAATGAGACTGTAGCAGTAGTTGGAGAATCAGGATGTGGTAAATCTACAGTGGCCAAGTTGATTTTGGGATTAATCGAACCTACAGATGGAAAAATCTTCTATGATGGAATTGAAAAAAATCAAATGAAAAAGAACGAAAAACGGAAAATAATGAAAGATGTGCAGATGGTTTTTCAGGATCCATATGGAGCATTTAATCCAAAAATGAAGATAAAAAACATTATTGCAGAGCCATTAAGCGTTAATATGAGCTATTCATCTTCTGAAATTGATCGTATCTGCCAAGAAGTAATAGAACATGTGGGTCTAAAAAAAGAAGATTTAATTAAGTACCCGGATGAATTTTCAGGCGGACAGAGACAGCGAATTGCAATTGCAAGAGCAATTATTGGAACCCCGCGATTGATTATTTGTGATGAGCCGGTTTCGGCGTTGGATCTTCTGGTACAAGCACAGATACTGAATTTGCTGAAAGATATTCAGGAAGAAAAGAAATTATCATATTTATTTATATCACATGACCTTGCGGTTGTAAAATATGTGAGCGATTACGTTGTGGTTATGTATTTGGGAAAGATTGTTGAAAAAGGAAGTAAAAATCAGATATTTGATAATCCAAAACACCCCTATACAAAATTACTGTTGGATTCGAGTGTCAGTGTGCATAAGAGGATGAAAGATATTCAAGTATGCGATGATATTGATATATTTAAGAAAGATAATAAGTGTTGCCCGTTTTATAATAGATGTTCACTAGCGAAAGAAAAATGTAGAGAGGAGGAACCAGATTTAAAGGAATATGAAAGTGGACACGAAGTGGCATGCTTTTTATTAAGTTAAAAAAAGGAGAAAACGATGAAAAAGAAAATACTTAGTTTATTATTAGCAACGGCTCTTGTAATGGGACTTGCTGCAGGCTGCGGAAATAGTAAATCAGAAAATGCTGCATCATCTGGAGAAGAAAAGGCAGCTAGTTCTATTACCGTTGCATATGAAAACGTTCCAGAATCTCTCGATAGCGATGTGACAACTATTTGGCAGGTATCTGCTACAATGAATCACGTGTATGAAGGCCTCTTTGAGTTTAATGCAGAAAATGAAGCTGTTCCACAGATAGCGGAGTCATATACAGTATCTGATGATGGATTGGTGTATGATTTTGTGATTCGTCAAGGTGTGAAATTCCATGATGGTAAAGAAATGACAGCAGAAGACGTTGTTGCATCATTCAATCGTTGGTTAAATACAAACCCTGCAGGTGATTCAGTTATTGACATTATCACTTCTGTTGAACAGGTTGGTGATTATGAAATGAAAATTACATTCAGCTCACCATACAGTGCATTCCTTAACTTACTTGCTTCTCCAGTATCTTGTCAGAAGTTCGTAGTTAGAGAAAAAGAAATTGTAGAAAAATTCGGATCTGATACAATTACAGAGCATATCGGTACAGGCCCTTATAAACTTGCGGAGTATGTTGAAGGCAAGAGTGTTAAATTAGTTAAGTTTGATGACTATGCGATGAATGAAGCAGAAGCATCTGGATTTGCAGGAAAAAGAGAAGCACTTATTGATGAAATCAACGTGGAATTTATCGAAGATCCAAGTGTACGTATCGCAGGTCTTGAGTCAGGACAGTATCAGTTTATTGAAGATGTGTCTTCTGACCGTTTTGAAGAATTAGAGAAAGCAGAGGGCGTTGATCCAATTCTTTGCGATTATGGTACAATGGGTATCGTTACATTTAACTGTGGAAATACACCTACAAATGATGTAAATATCAGAAAAGCTATTGCAACATGTATTGATATGGAATCATTAGCTACAGCACAGATCGGTGATGAGAAGTTCTGGTCATTAAATGGATGTCTTTTTGGAGAAGATACATCTTGGTATGATGAAACTGCTGGAGAAGGAGTTTATAATATTCATGATATTGAACTGGCTAAAGAGTATGTAGAAAAATCAAATTACAACGGAGAAGAGATCGTGATTCTCGATACAAAAGAAAGTTCAATTGAGAGTGCTGGAGCATTGGCTCTTCAGAGCCAGTTGAAAGAAATTGGTTTGAATGTATCGGTCGAATTGGTAGACAGTGCGACAGTTATGGAGAAAAGAGCTCAGAAAGAAGGATGGAATATTTACGTAAATGAGTGGAGTGAGTTGAATCCAGACCCACAGGTATTCCAGCCTTGGACAGCAACCGGTGGATGGCTTCTTAACTGGGATGACGAAGATTCTCATGATATGGATGATATCTTTAATAAGATGATGGTTGAAGTTGATCAGAATCAGAGGGTTGAACTGGTTAAAGAAATGTACAAAAAATTCTGGGATTACTGTCCATATCTTAAGACATACAGCCATAAGAGAATTCATGGTTTAAGCTCTAACTTAAAAGGATACGCAAACTTTGGCCAGCAGTTCTTCTGGAATTGTTATTTGGAAGATTAATAGTAGAAAGATATGAAGTACACAGCAGAATATTTAGAAGCAATTCTGGCTTTGGATAAGAGAGCTGTAGGACTCAGATTTCTAGAATTTAAGAAGGATTATGACGCACTGTCAGATTTGACAGTGAAAAAAGGGTCGATTTGTTTCCTGGTCAGACAGGGAATGGATGGAAATCATATCAGAGCAAATAAAGATACGGTAACATGCCATTATGGTGCATTTGCGCTTGGAATCAGAAAACCGGATGTCAGTATTGCTGCTGGGCAGAGTTACTATGCCTGTGGTTTGTACAAGGATAAGAGTATTGCAAGAAAGATTGTTGATGAAATTTCTTACATTAATCAGGAAATATATGGAATTGAAATCGGCCCGCTTTTAGAAGTGGAATTACCAGATCTTGTTATTATAGCTTGCAATGCGAAACAGGCAATGAGAATAGTACAGGGTTACGCATATGAAATGGGAGCGCCGAAGAATATGAACTTTTTTGGAAACCAGGCTATGTGCGGTGATTTGATATCAAAACCATATATGAATAGCGATATGAATCTTTCTTTATTCTGTAAAGGAGCCAGAGCAAGCGGTAGATTTGAGGATGGAGAAGTTGGTCTTTCAATGCCATATCATCAGTTTGATATAGTCGTTGAAGGAGTAATAAATACAGTTATTCCGGTATCTACCAAGAAGGAAAAAAAGGAAATCATTGAGCGCTTGGAAGAAAAGGGACTTGAATTTCCATATGAAATGAATTATGAATATGTTTATGGCATTGGCTTGACTAAGTACGATGATATGGTTGAAAAAATGCAAACAGAGGAATAAAAATTCCATTTAAAAGGATTAAAGAGCCTGTAAAAATAAAAAGGAGGCCCTCAGGGCTTCCCTAGGTTTCAGTTCTCGCGAGTATTTGAAACCTGATTACTTTAATTTCAGTTCATAGCAGATATCAGTAGCGTACCGCTGATAATCAGGCGTGAAGCATGGCTTCTTCGGTCTATAATAAGTAAAAATGCTTCTCTCTCTTAGTCTCTCTTTACGCTTTCCGAATATAAATATAGTATAAAGTATTTGGTGAAAATAGTCAATGTTTAGATGGATAAAGTGAAGAAATATATAAAAATTGTATGAAAACCACAGACGGTTTAAACGCTGTATCCGTTTACTTGGCATCTGGTAAAAGACCATCGTGCAAAAAAGGAAAATTATTGTGCAAAGGTTTGACAAGCGTAACCGAAAAGGGTATACTTAGTGGTAACAATGTGTATAGTAATGACTGGGACTTTACACAGAATATTAAGCAAATATAACAATAAGGGAGGACGATATCAATGGTATCTCAAAAAGTAACAATCTCAAATCCTACAGGAATCCACGCTAGGCCGGCTGCAACACTGGCTAAGACAGCAGCTCCATTCAAATCAAACGTTGTTTTGGTTGTTGGAGAGAAGAGACTTCAGGCTAAGAGCGTTTTAAACCTTATGTCAGCAGCGATCAAATGCGGAACCGAGATCACAGTTGAGTGTGACGGAGAAGACGAGGCAGAGGCTCTTAAGACAGTTATTGATGCAATTGAGAGTGGATTAGGAGAGTAAGATGGAACAGATTCGCGTTGAAAAGACGGCGTCGAGAGGTATTGCCGTTGAGAAGATTTATTTATATCTTGAGCCGGATTTGACGCCTGATACCGCTTCAATCACAGAGGATCAGGCACAGGCTGAGATTGATAAGTTTGCTGCTTCTAAGACGGCGGTTATTGCTGAACTGAATAAGCTGGCAGAGCAGAACGAGATCTTTGCGGCGCATCTGGAGATTGCAGATGATTTTATGCTGCAGGATGGAGTAGAGGGCAGAATTAAGAACGACAGAAAGAATGTCCAGCAGGCAGTCAGCGAGACCATAGATGAGTTTGCTATGATTTTTGCATCTATGGACGACGAGTACATGAAAGAAAGGGCGGCGGACGTAAGAGATATCGGCAAGCGTCTGTTGGCCGGGGTTAAGGGCGTGAAGCTTCCGGATCTGGGAGGAATTACAGAGCCGGTTGTAGTTATGGCCCGGGATATGTATCCTTCTGATACGGTTAAGATCAATCCCTCACTGGTAAAGGGTATTATTACAGAGGAAGGCGGCGTTACAAGCCATGTTTCTATTATTGCCAAGAGTCTGGGCATCCCGACTCTGGTAGGCGTTAAGGGCATTCTTTCTAAGGTTGAAGACGGCGAGTACATCTGTATGGATGCAAGCGAAGGCATCATCGTTGTGAAGCCGGACGAGGCCACAGAGAAGGAATATCTGGCAAAGAAAGAAGCTTATGAACAGGAGCGGATCCGTCTGGAAGGTCTGAGAAGCACTCCGGCTGTAACGAAGGACGGAAAGAGAATTTACCTGTGTGCAAACGTAGGAAACGTACAGGATATCCGGAACGCTCTGCCGATGAATATCGACGGCGTAGGTCTGTTCAGAAGTGAGTTCCTGTATATGCAGAATACACATTTCCCGACAGAGGAAGAGCAGTTTGCAGTATACAAAGAAGCGGCAGAGCTGGCGTCGCAGGAGCTGACGATCCGTACACTGGATATCGGCGGCGACAAAGAACTGTCCTACTATGAATTTGAGAAAGAGGAGAATCCATTCCTTGGATGGAGGGCGATCCGTATTTCTCTGGATATGAAGGATATGTTCAAGGAACAGCTCCGCGCGATCCTGCGTGCAAGCGCCTTTGGCCATGTAAGGATTATGTTCCCGATGATTATTTCTATGGAAGAGCTCCTTGAGGCGAAGTCCATTGTAGAGGAATGCAAGAAGGAACTGGACGAGAGAGGCCAGAAATACGACAAGGATATTGAGATGGGCATGATGATTGAGACTCCGGCAAGCGTTCTGCTCGCAGATGAATTTGCGAAGGAAGCAGACTTCTTCAGTATCGGAACCAACGACCTGACACAGTACATTCTGGTTGTTGACCGTGGAAACAAGAAGATTGCCAAGAAGTACAATTACTTCAGCCCGGCAGTTATTAAGGCAATCGGCTGGGTAATCGAGGCCGGCCATAAAGAAGGCATTAAAGTAGGTATGTGCGGCGAGATGGCGGGAGATCAGAAGGCGGTTGAGACGCTTCTGGATCTTGGACTGGATGAGTTCAGTATGTCAGCCGGAAGCATTGACTATGTGAGGGAGCAGATCCTGAACAGAAAATAATGTTGTTGAAGATAAACAGGCGGTGCAGGGAGATTGTTCCCACACCGCCTGTTTTTTATCTTATTAGGAAAGACCTTGTCACGCTAAAGCGTGAAAGAGTCTTCCTAATAAGATAAAAAATAATAATGCGCACTCGCGCGAAGAGGAATTAAGTCGCAAGCGACCGCGCTCGGCGCGAGAATGTGCTTTAGCACATTCTTTATTTGAGTGTGATGCTCTGCCCGGTGGACAGATAGTGTAAATGGTCCATATAGGATTTCATAAATGCAAACTGGGCTGTTCCGGTACAATGGCAGGTATAGTATACCGTGGGGAAACTGTTTAAGTATCTGGCATATCCGGCGAGAGTCTCGTCCGGCTGCAGCTTGGAGAAATGGAATCCGCCGATCAGAACGTCGGGCCGGAACCATGCGGCAATATCCAGAATGCCTTTGTGGGAGCATCCGCTGAACAGCACTCTCTTGTGGTTTTCTTCCATCAGAAGATACTGTTCGTGGCGGAAATCATCCGGCAGAAAGCTATCCTGCTGTTTCACACTAAGGCCGAAGCTGCCGAGTTCATAGGATTTGCGGCAGTGATTGCAGGAATACAGCATAAGTCCTGAGCCGAGAGAAGCGGTATCTCCGGTGGGGACTAGCCTCTGGTTTCCGGCAAGGGAGGGATCGAGGCCGATATATTTATCCGGGCCGTGGAAATGCGCTTCAAAAGCATAGCGGCTCAGATAGACGGGAGCCTTTTGGTTGATTTCCAGAAATCTGCCGAGGCCGCCGCCATGGTCGTAATGGCCGTGGGAAAGGACGGCAATGTCGACATCGGCTAGATGTATGCCGAGCTTTTCGGCATTGTCTGCAAACAGGCTGGTCTGCCCCATATCAAATAAGAGTTTGCCGCGGTTTGTTTCTATATAAAGCGAAAGTCCGTGCTCCGCACGAAGCTCCTCATTCAGAGAAGTATTTTCCACCAAAACAGTTACTTTCATTTGTCATTCTCCCTGATCATAGACAAGTTAAAATCCATAGAAATTTATTTATTTGCCAGTCCCAGAATGGATGCCGCGCGGCGCTTATAATATTTGAGCAGCGACACCTCCAGAAGGCTGGTAAACAGCTCGTCGTCAGCTTTCCGCAGGGCGGCCAGCAGGTCGGGTTCTTCTAACAGGGCGCCGACGATTTCGCTGGCGAGGGATGCAGCGGTCTTATGGCTGTCCTTTTCCGGGATGAACGAGATGATGGCGCCCAGTATGATTCTTCCGTTCTCGTAAATGGGCGGCTCTAAATGAACATACCCAAAGCAGGGATGCGTGATATCCGGGCTCCTGCCGTGAAGAAAAAGGGTGTGGAAGGGCTTCATGTAGGTGTCCGCAAGCTGGTCCCTCTTTTTCATGATCTCATAAAAACGCTGCTCCATCCCCGGCATGTCGGCAAAGAGGGACGCCGCGTGGATGATGATATCCTCCCGGCTCTGCAGCACCGGAGCCCGCCCGAAGCGGATATTCTTAAGCAGATGATAGATCTCATCCCCAAGGGCTGAAATATGCATCACGTCGTCTTTTGTAAGAGGCGCTGCGGGGAGCGGCCTGGCCGTCTGTTCCTGATGCTGCTTCTGGGACAGGATCAGTTTTATCTTGGAATTAAGAAGCATTTTGTCCTGCTTTGCAAGGATCGGGCTGACCCGCAGCCACCGGTAAGAAGTGTCCAGCTTCACGGTGGAAATGATCAGGTCGACGCCCTCGGCAGAGAGCTTTTCGGGGTCAATGTCAAACGCGGACATGGTTCCCCGGATATCCAGATCCGGATATTCCTTTTTTAGATTCTCCGCCAGCAGTCTGGAGCTTCCGATTCCGGTGGGGCAGACGATGATGGCGGAGATCCGGCGGTTAAGCTTAGCCTTGCGGTCCAGCGCCATCACAAAATAAATAGTGATAAATCCGATCTCCGCGGCCGGAAACGGAGGCAGTCCATACAGTTCAGAGAGGGAAGAGCAGCCGTCCGCGCAGGCGTGATAGATTTTCTCATAGTTGGTCTGAAAATCCTTTAAGAGCGGATTCTCGATGGGGATTCCGGCCCGGAGTCTTCCGATGGTGGGCTGGATATGTGTCCCCAACTCTGTGGGAAGCTTTGGATCGTCGCTGAAATCTACGCCTAAGTTGTCTCCCACGATTTTAATGATAGAGAGCGTGATCTGATGGATATCAAAATCCCTCTTTGTAGTCAGATCCCGGCGGCTGACAGGCCAGATCCGTACGCCGGTGAGAAATACGGCAAGGTACTGGGTCTCGCTTTCGATGATCGGCAGGCTGAACTGGCCGCGGAGCTGCTTCATTAAGTACTCCGCTACGGCAAACTCCGGCTCCATAGACAGATCAGCAGCCGACGGTTCTGCATAGTCAATGATAAATCCCTGCTGTATCCGGCAGACCGAGTAGGAGATATATGCCAGCAGGTGCAGGTATCCATTGTCGGAAAGGCGCAGGGACAGGCGCTCTTCGCCTTCCGTCAGAATCCGGGTGACAGCCGAGGTCACAGAAAGGGGAACTTCGCTGATGCGGATACTCTGTCTGGAAGAATCAAGGCCCTGCATCGAAGCGGATTCCCTTCTCTGGCTTAACTGGCTGCAGATATGGGAAGTCACCGCCTGCCTTCTGGAAACCTCCGAGCCTTCCAGAAAGATGCCAAGCCCCTGTCTGCGGATGAGCTGCAGATGATATTTCTCAAACCAGCCTTCCAGCAGGTTTAAGTCATTTGCCAGCGTTCCGTCGGATATTCCCAGCTTCTCTGTGAAATAATAGGCCTTTAAAGGTTCTCTGGCAAAAAGGATTTCATGCCGGAGAATGATTTGGCGGTCTCTGCGGTCGTCTACAGTAACGGCTGTGGACTTGCTTAAGTTCAGCAGTTCAAGAAGCTCCTTCCGTCTGGAGTCTGGTTCATCCAGAATCAGTCCGACGCTGCGCTTGCGGACAAACCGATACCCCTCGGCGGCAAGCCACTGTTCTACGCCGGGCAGTTCTCTTTGGATGGAACGGCTGCTGATATTTAATTCTTCAGATATCATGGCTGTTGTGACAGGATTATCCTGCCCAAACCGGATCAAGATACGGATAATGTCTTCGGCGCGCCCTGTAAGCAGCATGGCAACCTCCTTATCTGTTCCCTTTTCGAATGAACTGACAGAAAATACGGTGTCAGCAGGAAAGAGGGTTTCGTTGTATAGAATATGGATTTTATTGCATCCTAATTATAAATTGTATTCTAATCATAAGTATACAGGATAATCGGCAGATTGACAAACAAAACTGTGGTTTGGTATGGCTGTTTAGCCTAGGACTTTGCACTTGCTGCAAAGTCCGTAAGAATGTGTAAATTCAGCAGGGAGTGAATCCGGCCCTTCGCGAAGCGAACTTTAAATGGGCCGGATTCCGTAACAGTTCTGCTGAAAGCAAAACTGTTACGGTTTGGCGCAAAGCGTTTGTGACAAATCTGCAATATCATTTGTTTGAAAATGAGAGATTTGTCCGGTAAAATAAAAGCATACCAAATAGGTTATGAGAGACAAAGGGAAATGAAAGGAGACGTAACATGAAAAACGGATTACAAAAGTTTGGTAAATTCTTGAGCGCAATGGTAATGCCGAATATCGGAGCTTTCATTGCATGGGGATTTATCACAGCATTCTTTATTGAAGCAGGATGGCTTCCCAATGAAAAGCTGGCTGGGCTTGTTACCCCAATGCTGAATTACCTTCTGCCGGTTCTGGTTGCTTATCAGGGAGGTAAGCTGGTAGGCGGAGACCGCGGAGGCGTTATGGGCGGCATCGCAGTAGTCGGCGTTATCGTAGGTGCGCCGGAGTACCCGATGCTGATGGGCGCGATGCTGATGGGACCAATCGGCGGATTCGTGATCAAGAAATTTGACAAGGCTATGGAAGGACATATGCCGGCAGGTTTCGAGATGCTGATCAATAACTTTTCGGTTGGTATTTTCGGTATGATTCTTGCAATTATAGGTTCCTATCTGATCGGGCCTCTGATGGCGGCGATTCTGGTGGTATTGTCTTCCGGCGTTGACGTGCTGGTAAGCCATGGACTCCTTCCGCTGGCGGCAATTTTCGTTGAGCCTGCGAAGGTACTGTTCTTAAACAACGCGATCAACCATGGTATCTTTACCCCAATTGCAACCCTGCAGGCGCAGGAGGCTGGAAAGTCTATCATGTATATGCTGGAGGCAAATCCGGGACCGGGTCTTGGAGTTCTGCTTGCATACTGGGCGTTCAGCAAGGATAAGGCTACCAAGGATTCCGCTCCCGGAGCAGTGATCATCCACTTTTTAGGCGGTATCCATGAGATTTACTTCCCATATGTGCTGATGAATCCAGTGGTTATTATTGCGCCGATTATCGGTAACATTTGTGCGATTACATTCTATAGTATTATGAATGCAGGACTGGTAGGACCGTCCTCACCCGGTTCCATCATCGCATTTATGTCTATGTCGCCAAAGGGAATGGGAATGGTTATTACGTTCCTTGGAGTAGCCATTGCAGCGGGAGTATCCTTCTTGGTTGCTTCACCGATCATTAAGATGTCGGGCGCTAAGAGCCTTGAGGAAGCGCAGGCAAAGAAAGACAGCATGAAGGCTGAGGCAAAGGGCGGCGCTCCTGCGCAGGCGCTTACAGGAGCTGACGTAAAAGCTGCGGATATTAAGAAGATCATCTTCGCATGCGACGCTGGTATGGGTTCTTCCGCTATGGGAGCTACCAAGTTCAGAAACCGTATTAAGTCTCTGAATCTGGGAATCGTTGTAACGAATACCTCGGTAGATAACGTACCGTCTGACGCAAATGTTGTAGTATGCCAGACTATTTTACAGGACCGCGCGGCTAAGAGCGCGCCTCAGGCGAGATTAGTAACTCTGAACAACTTCCTTGCAGACCCGAGCTTAGACGCTCTGTATGAGGAACTTGCAGCCCTTTCTTCCGGAGCGGCTGAACCGGCGGAGGAAGCTCCTGCGGCAGAGGAGCCGAAAAAAGAGGCGAAGAAGGGCGTCCTGATCGAGGAAGGTATCAAGACAGGGCTTCCAAGCGTAGACAAAGAGACTGCCATCCGCGCAGCCGGCAAGCTTCTGTGCGAGCTTGGATTTGTAAATGAGGATTACATCGAAGCAATGGTAGAACGCGAGAAGCTTGTTACCACTTACATGGGAATGGGCGTTGCAATTCCTCACGGAACCTCCAATGCGAAAGAGACGGTAAAGAAGTCAGGTATCGTAGTAATGCAGTATCCGGACGGCGTTGATTTCGGCGATGAGAAGGCAAACCTTGTGATCGGTATCGCAGGCGTGGGCGACGAGCATCTTGAGATTCTTGCAAATATTGCAGGAAGCTTAGAGGATGAGGAACTTCTTGAGAACCTGAAGAAGAATGCGGATGTTGACACCATTATGAAGACATTTGGTTAGGAAGGAGAGGATTGTCATGAAAAAAGCAGTTCAGTTTGGCGCAGGAAATATTGGCCGAGGGTTTATCGGAGCCCTGCTCAGCCAGTCCGGTTATCAGGTAGTATTTGCAGACGTGGTTGACGCGGTGATCGATAAGATCAACGAGGACAAGACGTACACAGTCCACATTATGGACGTGGAGTGCGAGGATCAGAAGCTTACGAACATCTGCGGCGTGAATTCTACGAAGCCGGAGGCGGTAGACGAGATCGCGTCGGCGGACATCGTAACGACAGCGGTGGGCCTTGTAATTCTGCCGAGGATCGCTCCGACCATTGCAAAGGCGATTGAGAAGCGTATGGAGATGGGCATAAAAGAGCCGATGAACATGATTGCCTGCGAAAATGCAATCCGCGGAACTTCCCAGCTTAAGAAAGCAGTATACGAGAATCTGAGCGATGCGGGAAAAGCATTTGCAGACGAGTATGTAGGATTTCCGGACTGCGCGGTAGACCGGATCGTACCTCCGGTAAAGAGCGAGAATTTCATCGACGTTGTGGTAGAACGCTACTATGAGTGGGATGTTGAGAAATCCGGTTTCAAAGGCGAGATCCCGGAGATTACAGGCATGACGCTGGTGGACGATTTGATGGCTTATATTGAGCGCAAATTATTTACCCTGAATACCGGACACTGCATCACCGCATATTTAGGGACGCTTAGGGGTATCCCGACGATTGATAAGGCAATCGCCGACGAGGAGATTTATGGAATCGTGTCTGAGGCTATGAAAGAAAGCGGAGACGGCCTGATCAAGAAGTACGGCTTTGACGCAGAGAAGCACGCCGCATATATTAAGAAGATTATCAGCCGTTTCAAAAATCCATACTTGCAGGACGATGTGACTCGCGTAGGCAGAGAGCCGCTTCGTAAGCTGAGTCCTACCGACCGTCTGATCAAACCTCTTATGACGGCGGCGGGCTATGGGCTGCCGGTAGACCATCTGCTGACAGGCGTCGGCGCTGCGCTGCATTACAATAATCCGGAAGATAAACAGAGCGCAGAACTGCAGGAGAAGATCGCTGCGCAGGGCGTCCGCGCGGCGGCGGCAGAGATTACCGGCCTTAATGACGATGCACTGTTAGACAGGATCGTGGCTGAGTACGAGAAGCTTAAATAGGATAAGCTATAATACCTGAACGAACATTAGTAGTTCGTTCAGTATGAATTATGAAAATGACCTGAGACCAGCGGCCCGGGTCATTTTCATTTCTGTGCGGAGAAAGTCAGGGGGCTGTTGCTGCCATACATATATGGGCAAAATATTTCTTTTCATATCGAACGATTTTTAATGCTATTCTTTTCTGTTTCGCATGATTTTATTGATATTCCTTTCAAAATCGAATACAATAAGAATAATCCAAATAAAAGGAGGGTTTATCCATGGTTGTTACAGCGACAGAATTTAAAGCTAATTTCGGAAAGTACCTTGAATTAATTGCCAAGGAAGATATTTTTATTACTCGTAATGGAAAAACGGTTGCCAAAGTTGTAAATCCCCAAATTTCTGCAGTGGATTCTTTGCGCGGAATGCTTAGTGGTATTTCTTCTGATATAGATATAGATTCTTTGCGGGAGGAGCGTCTGTTAAAATACGAAAATAATGTGTGATACGAACGTAATCATTGATGTATTATTGGAATGCCACCCTTTCATAAAGAATGACACTACACGCAGGACATAGCATCCCTGTTACCTCCGACAAAGCTGATTTGTATCGCACTTTATGCCGAACCCGTATTAACAGTAGCGGCTACCAAAATGATGGAGGGTAACACAATGAGTGAATTGAAACCGAGAATCCATGATGAGGCAAACGGCCTTGATTACATCCTTGCTGGGGACTACTACATCCCGGCAATTGAATTGCCAGTGGACGATGAACGCCCCATCGGAAAGTGGGGGCGGATGCACCGGGCTTACTTGGAAGAAACAAATCCGCTTCTGCTCAACCACCTGATTTTGACGGGTAAGCTACATACCTACCTTGCCGACCTCAACGAGCAGGCGCAGGATCGTTGTCGGCTTATCATCAAGCAGATAGCTGCTGCCGAAGGCGCGACCGAGGACTTGAAGCGGCGGTCACAGTGGGAATGGATAAGCGCCATGAACAGTATTGTCAGCCAAGCCGAGGAAATTATCAGAAACGAGTTAATTTATACATAAATAGGTACAGAATCCGGGCAGTTGCGCTGATAGTAGGACGCAGGAATCAGAGGGGGCTTGTTGCATAGGCAAGCCTCCTCTGAGCGGTTTATGCATTACAAATGACGGATATACTTCAAAAACTTGGAAGTTCCTGATAGATAGTGGATGCCGGATTAGTGGATGCCGGATTAGTTGCGTATTCCAACAGCCCATGATATAATATGCTTAGGAGGAGGGGTGATATGGTAGGATGTATAGTATTTCATAGCACATTTGGTAGTGGAACGATTATCAGCAAGACTGCAAATCTGCTTGTTATTGATTTTAATGGTACTGAGAAAAAATTTGTCTACCCAGATGCTTTTGAGAAATATTTGACAAGTGTTGACCAAGAATTGCTGGCACAAGTGAGCCGCGACCTTCAGGTAAAGAATGACGCTCATGCAACGGCTGTATTATCTACTGTTCATCCTGCTCCAATCCTGCCGAAACCACAGACGCGAAAAAAACTTAAAAAAGTGGAACGCTCCAACGTAGCCTTTAAGTGTAATTATTGTGATGGCGGCAAAACATCGACCTGTATAGGTTTTAACGGTGTTTGCTCTGATGCCGTCTTGCAATACAACATTGAGAAAGCCCGCCATGTCTGGTGTGCAGACACAGAATCCCCATGCCGCTGTTATCTGGATGGAAAGATTAGCCGTACCGAATTGGAGGATATGATGAGGGGTGGCGACGGTTTGGACTCCGTTTGCTATGAGAGTCATATGTTGCGGGACTGGATGGCCAGCGCGGGTGTTGTTCAGACTGGAGCTAACCGAGGAAAACCAATGCGTCTTTTGAAAGTGCAGTGTAACAGTCTGGCTGTACTAACCTCGCGGGAACCGAATTATGTTTCTGATGAATCGCGTTTTATTTTCGCCGTTTTCCTTGTAGATGAAGGCTACGAAGGAGTTCACCGAGACGCCGGTTATGTGACTACGACCTCTGAATGGAAAATCTCTCTCACTCCGCAAGAGGCGCATCAGATATTGTTTTGGAATTATTATCTCAATCAGAATGCACCTGAGAGGATAGTTTTTGGCTCTGGTCTCCATCGCTATCTTTCCGACAACCAAGCCGCACAGATTTTGAGGGATATTGCAGAGGTTAGAACTGAGCCAAAAGACAAGGAATTTGCGCGAAGTTTTTTCGAACATTTCTGTAAAATAAATGGAATTGACATGGAGCAAGTGCCGCCTCCTGCTGGTGCGCTGACACAGAAGAAATAATAGGAGAGAGATATATGGATGCACGTAAGGCGTTGATACAAGACATTTTTAACAACGGTACTCTGATTGAGGTTCCATTTTTCCAGCGGTCTTATGTATGGAAGGATGACCTTTGGCAGCGTCTGTTAGATGACATGGAATTTATCGTAAAAACAGGCAAACCCCATTTCTTTGGGTCTATCATTTTGAAGGTCGGACGTAAACGCAGGCAGGGTGACTTGTTTACAGTATGCAAAACCGTTGTTGACGGGCAGCAGCGGCTGACTACTTTTCTAATTTTCATGAAAGTCCTCTGCTTAAAGACTGGACAGACAACAATGTTCGATATGCAGTTCAGACTTATGGGACAAATGCTTGCATTGTGCCACGGCAAAAATGACATTGCCGCTTTTGAGAAAGTGATGGCATCCACATCAACCGAACAGATTGACAATCCGGCTCCCGGTTCCAGAATTATTGAGGCGTTTAATTTCTTTGTCAAGAATCTCGATGAAACGAAATTGGATATTATGACAATTATGACAAATACGCAGTTTGTCAAAATTGATTTGGACGAAGATGAGGATGAACAGCAGATTTTCGATACTATTAATTCCCTGGGCGTGAATCTGACTACATCGGAACTGTTGAAGAACTATTTTTTCAGCCGTGAAACCATTCAAGAGTATGAGGCAAAATGGGTATCTGTATTTGAAAAGGATGATGATGTAAAGGCTTACTGGGACACGGAATTGGAAACAGGCCGTCTCAAGCGGGCAATGATTGATATATTCTTTGATGCCTATTTTCAGCTTTTCATTCAAGATCGGATCTACAATATCACAAATGAAGATAAGCTGATGTATGCAAGAGTGGACCATCTATCGCAGTCATATCAGCACTTTATCAATACCTATTGCGGTGGGAACAAAAATGTAGTCCTTGATGCGATGCACGACTATGCGCTTTGTTTTATGAATACATTCAAGCTGGATCAGTGCGAGCGAAGTATTCCCTCCAACTTTGGTGTAGAGCGAATCAATGTCGTGATATTCGGCCTTAAAAATACTACCATGATTCCATATATCCTTTTTGTCGCAAAGAATATTTCTGATGACGCCGAGAAAAACAGAATTTATGGAATCCTTGAAAGCTATATCATGCGGAGAATGATTGTCCATGCGTCCACTAAAAATTACAATAACCTGTTTACATCCCTAATTCTGAATCAAGTTTTGGATGCCGACACGTTGCAGGCAAAGTTGAAGAACGCTGGGGATGCCACGACTTACACGCCTGATGATAATGAATTGTGGAATGGATTTGAAAATTCCAAGTTGGTCAATCTCCAGTCAAAGGGGATTATTTATCTTATTGAAAGCAAGATACGCCCCTCCAACAGTGCGGTTGCCTTATTGGGATTTAACCAGTACAGCCTTGAACACCTCATGCCCAAAAAGTGGAGAAACAACTGGCCACCCTGTGTTACAGATGATTTGGAGAGACAGCGGGACTCCATTCTTTTGACTCTTGGAAATCTGGCAATTATTACGCAATCCTTGAATGCTTCCATCAGAGATGCAGCGTGGGATATGAAAAAGACTGGAAACGGCAACGGAAAGCCGGGACTCGCTTTGTGTGCAAGTGGGCTTTGCACTCTTTACGATGTGCTTACGAAAACGGATTGGGATGAGGCTGAAATTTCAGATCGCGCCAAATGGCTCTTTGAGCAGGCACGCACGATATGGAGCCTTTGATAATTGCTCATAAATGAGTTTGATTATCAGCATTTTGAAGGTCAAGGTGTCAAAGTAACCCATGGAACAGCGATGCGCTACTTGGTAAGCAGTGTATTTGTTCCCACAAATACTCAAAACAGCTTTCCGGCGTGACCGCCGGAAAGCTGTTTTTTCTCGTTGGTGGCTCCAGCCCCCAAACCC
>CAJUTH010000011.1:0-770 GCA_910589275.1 uncultured Dorea sp. | reverse complement strand
GAATTTCATTCTGCGGCTACGCACCGTTCCGGCGCTTTTCTCTCCCGCCCTTCAGCGGGATTTTTGAAAAACGGGGAAATTGGCACTCCGGCAAAATCTCAACCCCCCGCCAGCCCTCGATGAAAATTTCCCCAAAGGCATTGACAGGAACATCTGTTTGTGCTATCATAATGGTGAACTGAATACTGCACATATTTTTCACGCAGATACATAGACCGAACCACAGCGTTTTTGCTGGGGTCGGTCTTGTTGTATCTGCGTTTTTTATTTTTGAAAGGAGGCCAGACAATGGGAAACGTCAAAGTGGAAGAAGTCAAGCGTGGCCGGGGCAGACCGAAGCTGGACACCCACATTACCGAGGAATACGCCCCCAGCAGACGGCAGGCATTGAACAAGATGTATATGTATGAGGGTGTCCATCTGTTATCGGTAGCGGCTACCGAAATTCAAAACAGCGAAGTTTTATGGCGGGAGGACAGAACAGCCGTCACCTTAAAATCCCGTGACGGCATTCTGGAGCAACTCGGCAGAATGGCGGTGCAGGACAAGCTGGACCGTACCGATTGCGTCTATCTCGCCAACCTTGCCATCGCCGCCGTTCGAGCCGGGTATACCACACGAGAGGTAGAAGTTGCTCTGCGGAAAATCCGCATGGCGGCAAAGTCCAGCATGAAAAATCCAGACGATGAGGCGCTTTATTGTGCGCTGGGCAACATGTTGTTTTCCAGATTAAAAGAGCAGCCAATCTTCAGATTATTTTAGCACCATAA
>CAJUTH010000010.1 GCA_910589275.1 uncultured Dorea sp. | reverse complement strand
CATTTTCCCTTATGATTTGAAAAATAGATGATAAAGTCTTCATGAAACAACCCTAAACGGAAGATGAATGCGCTTGCTATTCACGGAATGATATGATAGAATAGGAAAACGTGAGAATACAAGTATGACAAGTAATCGCGGCTGCAAACGCCGAAAGGCTGCAGGTGAGGAAAGTCCGGGCTTCATAGGGCGGGATGCCGGATAACGTCCGGTGGAGGCGACTCCAAGGCCAGTGCAACAGAAATGTACCGCCCGGAAGGATGTGATTTTTTGCATCCGTCCGGGTAAGGGTGGAAGGGCAGTGTAAGAGACTACCGCCCCGCTGGTAACAGCGGGGGCACATGTAAACCCCATCCGAAGCAAGGCCGAATAGAGATGATGTGGCTGCCCGTCACGTCTCAGGTAGGCCGCTGGAGCCTGCCGGCAACGGCAGGCCTAGATAGATGATTACTCAACGACATAACCCGGCTTATCGTCATGCTTGTATTCTTATTTTTTTCTGCGGTGGCGTCCGTCATATTTTTCTTCGCAGTATTTGCAGCGGTAAGTTTCAGATTCCGAATCAGTCAGGATAAAGATATGGTCTAATTCCTGCTCTATAGAAGTGATGCAGCGCGGATTCCTGCATTTAATGACATTTTTTATCTGCTTTGGAAGCTGGAGCGCTTTTTTTTCGACAATTTTCTGGTCTTTGATGATATTGATGGTGATATTGTGGTCGATGAATGCCAGCACGTCCAGATCCATAAAATCAATGGGACACTCGATCTTCATAATGTCCTTCTTGCCCATCTTGCTGCTTCTGGCGTTCTTGATAATGGCTACGCAGCAGTCCAGCTTGTCCAGATTCAGATATTTATAGATATCCATGCTTTTGCCTGCCTGAATATGGTCTAATACAAATCCCTCGGAAATACTTCCGACTGTTAAGGTGTTTTCTACCATGATTTTTCCCTCCTATACTTCGATTTCCAGTAGTGTCAGAATCAGGGCCATGCGTACATAGACGCCGTACTGTACCTGTTTGAAATAAGCGGCTCTTGGATCCTTGTCTACTTCGACTGATATCTCATTGACTCTCGGGAGCGGGTGAAGAACCAGCATATCCGGTCTGGCAAGCTCCATTTTTCTGGAATCCAGAATATAAAAATCCTTCATGCGCACGTAATCTTCTTCGTTGAAGAAGCGTTCCTTCTGTACGCGCGTCATATAGAGAAGGTCAAGCCCTGGAAGGGCGTCCTCTAAGCGTACGACTTCCTCGTAAGGGATCTTATTCTTGTCCAGCACGTCGCGGCGGATGTAGCTGGGAAGCCGGAGTTCCTCCGGAGAGATCAGTACAAACTCGATGCCCGGATAGCGAACCAGCGCGTTGATCAGGGAATGTACGGTACGCCCGAACTTTAAATCGCCGCAGAGCCCAATCTTCATGTGGTCCAGACGGCCTTTCAGGGAACGAATCGTCAGGAGGTCCGTCAGCGTCTGGGTTGGGTGCTGATGTCCGCCGTCGCCGGCATTGATGACTGGGATGGAAGCGTGTTCTTTGGCAACCAGCGCGGAACCTTCTTTGGGATGGCGCATGGCGCAGATATCGGCATAGCAGCTAATCATGCGGATGGTATCGGCAACGCTTTCGCCTTTGGTGGCGGAGCTGGATTCCGCGGAAGAAAATCCTAAGATACTGCCGCCCAAGTTGAGCATAGCGGCCTCATGGCTCAATCGCGTTCTGGTGCTGGGTTCGTAGAAAAGGGTGGCGAGCTTCTTTCCCGCACAGGCGTGGGCATACTTCTGTGGGTTCGCTTCAATGTCTCCGGCTAGATCTAACAGTTTGTCCAGTTCCTCCACTGTGAAATCCAGCGGGCTCATTAAATGTCTCATAACAACCTCCTTGTGAGTGAAAAAATGGCATGAAAAAAAGTCTTTAAGAAAGGTATTCCTATAAGTTCCTGAATCTGCTCCTTTCTAAAAAACTTCTGTATATCCTCAGAGTATAAGGGAACCGGAGATTCCTTTGTACGCTGAAGGTAAGATTGTTTGGTTACTTTTCTACTATCATATAACAAAAGAAAGAGATTTTCAATGATAAGATTAAGATCGCCGGTGGATTTTAAGAGAAACCTAGTGTATACTTAACATCAGATGCAGAGGAAGAACAGGAGAGAAGGGCTATGGAGCGGTTAGAGGAATTAAGGGCAGAGCTGGACAGAATCGACGCACAGATGGTGTCGCTTTATGAACAGAGGATGGCGGTCTGCGAAAAGGTGGGAGAACTTAAAATAGAAGAAGGCAGGAAGGTCTTTGACAAAAACCGAGAGCGGGAGAAATTAAACTGTGTAACAAAAAATGCTAAGGATACATTTTTTAAAAAAGGACTTACCGAGATGTTTGAGCAGTTGATGAGTCAGAGCAGGAAGCTCCAGTATCAGCTTCTGACAAAGAAGGGGGCGCTGGGACGTCTTCCTTTTATCGGCGTGGACGCTTTGGACTGGGAGCATTCTAGGATTGTATTTCAGGGGACCGACGGCGCTTATTCTCAGGCCGCTATGCAGCAGTATTTCAGGGAGGATGTGAATAGTTTCCATGTGCAGACCTTCCGAGATGCGATGGAAGCGATTGAAGAGGGCTCGGCGGATTTTGCCGTGCTTCCCATTGAGAACTCTTCTGCCGGAGTGGTGAATGAGGTATATGATCTTCTGGTGGAGTTCGAAAATTATATTGTGGGCGAGGTGGTGCTCCCCATTAACCATTACCTGGCAGGGACAGAGAATACCACCATGGAAAGTATCGAGAGGGTATACTCCCATCCTCAGGCGCTGATGCAGAGCTATAAATTTCTGGACGAGCACAGCGGCTGGCAGCAGATCGGCGCGGCAAATACTGCAGTCGCGGCAAAGAAAATATTAGAGGAAAATGATCCGGCCCAGGCGGCAATCTGCAGCGAGCATGCAGCCAAAATTTACGGATTGAAGATATTAAAGCGCCAGATTAACCATGACAGGAGTAATTCTACAAGATTTATTGTGGTTACGAATCAGAAGATTTTCTTAAAGGATGCAAAGAAGATCAGCATCTGCTTTGAGGTTGCCCATGAGAGCGGCTCCTTGTATCATCTGCTGGCGCACTTTATCTATAACGATTTGAATATGACAAGGATCGAGTCCAGGCCCGTAGAGGGGAAGGCATGGGAGTATCGGTTCTTTGTAGACTTTGAGGGCAATATGGGAGAACCCGCAGTAAAGAATGCGATCCGGGGATTAAGGGAAGAATCTAAGAGCTTAAAGATTCTTGGAAATTATTAAAAATGCCTGTATAATAGAATGATAAAATAATAAAAGAAGGATTGTGGGAAAATGAGAGTAAATGAACTGATGCTGTATCGTCATATGGAGCAGGAGAAGGTTCTTGGCGACATTGCGTTTTTGGCAGAAAATTTTAACAGTGATTTTTATAATGAGGAAGATTTGAGAGGTCTGCTGTTCGATTGTGCGAATGAGATTTTGGAGCTTGCGGTCAGCCATGGATTCGAAGGAAACCTCTGGCATGATTATCTGACCTTTCTGCTTGCCAGCGATGAGAATGCATACAGTACCTCTTGCGAGATTGTGGGGGAGATATCCGGCAGCATCAATCAGGCTGCGCTGCATGATTTTATGATTTTTAAGGAACTGTTTGACTATGATTTTTCGGAGATGGAAAAGGCGCTGGGAGCGGACTGCATGTCTATGCTTGAGGACTTTACGGCTTCTTGCGGGCATGGAAGCGTGTTTAATAAGAGAATCCGCGACCGGATTTGCGAGCTTAGCGTAAGCCTTGCAGACGCGGAGGATGCGGAATCCTTCCGAAAAGTCCTGACACAGTTTTACAAGGAGTTTGGAGTAGGAAAATTTGGGCTTCATAAAGCCTTCCGGGTGGAACACAAGGAGGGGAGAACGGAGATTGTGCCGATCACAAAGACGCCCCATGTGCATTTGGACGATTTGGTTGGTTATGAGCCTGCCAAGAAAAAGCTGATCGAGAATACGGAGGCGTTTATCCATGGACGGAAGGCAAATAACTGTCTTTTGTACGGGGATGCGGGAACCGGGAAGTCCACTTCGATCAAGGCGATTTTAAATCAGTATTATGAGAAAGGGCTTCGGATCATCGAGGTGTACAAGCATCAATTTCAGGATTTGAACGATATCATCGCACAGGTGAAGAACCGGAATTATAAGTTTATCATTTATATGGACGATCTGTCTTTTGAGGAATTTGAGACAGAGTATAAGTATCTGAAAGCAGTTATCGAGGGAGGACTGGAAAGAAAGCCAGAGAATATCCTGATTTATGCTACATCCAATAGACGGCATCTTATCCGGGAGACCTTTCGAGATAAAGACGATAGGGACGAGGAGCTGCACACCAATGATACCGTGCAGGAAAAGCTGTCGCTTGCGGCAAGATTCGGGGTGAGCATTTATTTTAGCAAGCCGGATAAGAAACAGTTTCAGGAGATTGTAAGGCAGCTTGCGGCAAGGAGCGGGCTTCAGATTACAGAGGAAGAGCTTTTGCTTGAAGCAAATAGGTGGGAGCTTACCCACGGGGGTATGTCGGGAAGGGCAGCAAGACAATTTGTGGATTATTTGATGGGAACGAAAGGGTATGAAGTATGAAAGGATATCAGATAAAAATTACGATTAAGGGAAGTAAACCTCCGATCTGGCGCAAGGTGATTGTGCCGGATAAGATCAGTTTTGCCGATCTGGATGATGTGATTGAGTGTATTTTTGGATGGGAGCATGCGCATTTGTATGAATTTTATTTTCCGAAGGACGGCGTTCGTATCTCTATGCCGAATGAATTCGGGGATGGTTTTGCCGATGATTTTGCCGATGGATTCTCAGCAAAAGAGGAATGTATTGACAATTGGCTGGACGCGGGAGAGAAATTTGAATATATCTATGATTTTGGAGACGACTGGATCCATACGGTTCTCGTGGAAGAGCTTGTGTCATATGAGAATCGGTATGCGCAGGTAGTCAAATCAAAGGGACCTTATATGATTGAGGACTGCGGCGGAATCTGGGGTTTTTCTGCATGTATGGATCAGGCCGATGATTTTGATATCAATGAGGCAAATGAAAGATTAAAGAATATGGAATTTGAGGAATGCGAGGAATGTAAAAAACCAAATCAGTCCGGATGGAATAGATGGAAAGAGCTAAACGGGCAAAAGGATTTTATAAAGGAGCTCTTGTATGAGATGGCCGGCGGGAAGAATATCCCGCCGCTGGAACTGCCGATGAAGAGCATATTTGCCGATTACAAGAAAGATGATTTGGTTATGATCGCAAAGCTTCATGGCTTTACGGGATATAGTAAGTTTAATAAAAAAGGGCTGGCAGAATGGCTTTCAGCCCGTCTGCTTGAACCGGGATATATGAAACAGATGCTTGAGGGGACTGTGAAGGAAGAAATCCAGCATTTTGAAGCTGCGACGGAAGGCGGGGATTTTATCAGCGAGGAGCTGGTATCAGAATCGCTGTTCCTGAGCACCTATGGGGCATACAATGAGTCAATCAGCGGTCTTCAGATTCCGAAGGATGTAAGAGAAAGTTATCAAGAGCTCTGCACGCCGGAATTTCGGAAAAGACTTGAGAAAAATTGGAAGCTGACAGACTATTGCAACAGCGCTGTTTATCTGTACGGGATTGTACCAGTCAGCAAGGTTGCCGAAATATACCGACAGTATACAAAAGAAGATATTACGGAGGATGCAATCTATGATCTGGCGCAGAAACAAGGAGGAGGAGTAGGCATAGGGCTTCTCCATGAGGGTCTGTTGATGGAAGACCAGTTTCTGGAAGACAATCTGTATCAATGGGTGTTAGAAGATCAGGAGAAGATGCCTTTTTACATTCCGGAGGATGAAGAAGAGTACCTGATGTATGGGGAGAAGGATTGTCAGGAACCGGATGGGCATACGGAGGGATTTATCGTATACCTGCAAAATAAATACGGATTGGAATATGTCGAGGCTATTATGGCTTTTTATGAGCTGCAGTCGGCAGTCCGGGCAAATTATCAAATTCCGCAGTTAATGGATATGCTGGAAGATATCTTGGATGGCTGGGATAAGAAACTGAACAGGAAGAAGGATATCAAAGAGGCGGAAGACCAGCTTAAAAACCTGCAGAATTATACAAGGGCAGTACGATACAGAGGGCATACGCGAAAGGAATATCTGAATATGCAGTATCCGGAACAGATGCGAAAGGGAAAGGTGATCGCATTTCCGGGAAGTAAGAAAATATATCCAAATGATCCATGTCCCTGCGGCAGCGGAAAAAAATATAAGAAATGCTGTGGAAAGAATAAAACTGGCAATTGAAAGCCGGTAATCCTCATATAAATTCTGAGAGGCTGTTCACAGCAGCAATTTGGGGCGATATTCATATCTTATTGAACATTAGCAGTTCAATAAGTATACTTAACGGACTGAATGTCCGCTATTAAAGTTTTGCTGCGCAAAAATCGCCCCTCACTCCTGAAGTATGGCATTATGATTCAAGAAGCGTCAGAGAGGAAATGTCGGAATCTATCACCAGAGAATAGTTGGTATGGTAGATGACAAATCCGGGTCTGGCGCCGTTTACTTTTTTTACATGCTTTTTTTCAATATAATCGATTTCAACCTTATCATTTCCGCGGTTCTTAGAGTAATAGGCGGCCAGCCTGCCGGCTTCCTCAAATACCCGGTCCGGAAGGACGTCTCCCTGTGACTTGACGATAACATGGGAACCGGGCGCGCCTTTGGCGTGGAACCACCAGTCGTTTCCGGAAGCAAAATGAAAGGTCAGTTCTTCGTTCTGGAAATTGTTTTTCCCCACATACATATGGTAACCGTCGCTGGATAAGTAGTGGAGGGGCCGGCTTTTTAGCTTTACTTTTTTCTTGGTAAATCTGCGCCGGATGTATCCGCTTTCCGTTAATTCTTCCTTGATCTGTGCCAGATCGTCTTCATCTAGGGCAATATCTAATGCATTGCTTACGGATTCCAAATAGGTGATGTCGTCGGAAGTCTCTTTGATCAGCTCGCTGAGCGCTTCATAGGTGCGCTTCTGCTTGTTGTACTTAGCAAAATAGCGCTGCGCGTTTTCCTGAGGCGTTTTCGCAGTGTCAAGGGGAATTTTTACCATTTCATTGGTATAATAATTCAGTGCTTCTAAGCTTTCCTGGCCGGGTTCTAAATTGTAGCCGTAAACGTTAATCAGCTCTCCAAATACTTTATATTTTTCACGTCCGCCGGTGTCTGCGAGCTGTTTGGACTGAAGATCAAACTTTTTGCGGTTCCGTTCTAAGGCAGTCTGGACAATCCTGCGCAAATCCACAGATTTCTGCCGGATTCTTGTTACAGTATTCTTCTCAGCGTAGTAGGTGGAGAGAAGAGATGAAACGGAATCAGATTCCCGGTGTTCATAAGAGTTATAATGGGACAGGGGAAGGCAGGCAAATTCCTTCGGAAGTCCATGTTCATAATAGGTTACAGGCTTGAAATTTCCATTTTTTAGCTCGTCAAAATAAATCTTAAATTGATTATACAAATGCAGCAGGATGTCGCCGGATAAGTCTTTTGCAGTCATGCGGGAATCAATTCCCGCAAGGAAACAGATTTCTTCGGCTGTAACCGGGCTGATTCCGGTGAAGCTGGTATAAATAGCTTTCCCCATCGGCATAGGCTTGGCGGAGAGGGCGTCTATAAAAGCTTCCGGGGAGACGGATAGAGGATCCAGTTTCTGCATGGTATCCGGAATAAAGTAATGCCTTCCGGGAAGCACTTCCCGGACAGAACTCATCTGAGCGGAAACATGCTTGATGCTGTCGATGATCATGTCCTTGTCGTCGCAGAAAATAATATTGCTGTGCTTTCCCATGATTTCTACAATGAGTTTTTTTCTGCATAAGTCGCCCATTTCATCCAAATGTTCGATGTGAATACAGACGATTCGTTCTAATCCCGGCTGGGTAATATCTGTGATTCTGCCGTTTCCTATATGTTTCCTTAAGAGCATGCAGAAATTAGGCGCGGTTAAGGGGCTTCGCTTGTTTTCTTCTGTCAGATAGATTAGAGGAAGGGAAGCGCTTGCAGAAATGTAAAGGCGGCGCTGGCCGTCTGTGGTTTTGACAGTAAGAAGCAGTTCGTCTGTCTCCGGCTGTGCAATCTTACTGATTCTTCCGTCTTTTAATTTATCCTTTAGTTCCCGCACAAGTGCGGCAACCGTGATTCCGTCAAATGCCATTGTAATATATCCTTTCTTAAATAAATTCTTTCGCGGCCTTTCTGTTATGATGCCATGGATTGTTCCGCATTTCAAGACATTTTGATCTGTCATTATAAATATTAATAATGATAGACTTTTCGTTTGGCCGCAAGGAATCCAAGGGATATGATGCACGCGCAGGCTTCCGCGACCGTGATTGCAAGCCAGATGCCGTCTACGCCGATAAACAATGGAAGTATGATTACGGACAGAGCCTGAAAGACCAGCGCGCGGAGGAAAGAGATGCATGCGGAGATTCCTCCGTTATTCAGGGCGGTAAAAAATCCGGATGCAAATATATTAAAGCCTGCAAGCAGGAAGGAAGATGCAAATAGGTGAAAGGCGTGGGTGGTTAACCGGTAAAGCTCTGCGTCATAACCTACAAATATCTTTGCCAGAGGCGAGGACAGCCAGATAGCAAGGCAGGACAGCCAGATGCCGGAACCAAGCATTAGTATCGTACTTTTGCGCAGCATATTTTTTAATTCCGCATGGTTTTTTGCGCCGTAATGGTAGCTGATAATCGGAGCGCTCCCAATGGAATATCCGATGGAAATAGCAATGAAAATAAACTGCACATACATCAGGACTCCGTAAGCAGAGACTCCGTTCTCTCCGATAAGGCGGAGAAGCTGGAAGTTGTAGAGCATACTTACTGTGGAAGAGGAAACGCTGGACATTACTTCGGAGGAACCGTTGGCACATGTCTTTAGGATAGGCTTAAGTTCCAGCCTGGCGGGAACTAGTTTAAGCAGGCTGGGATTCGGCCTTAAAAAATATAGCAGAGGGAGCAGTCCGCCTATGCATTGCCCGATTCCCGTAGCAAGGGCGGCGCCTGCCAGCCCCCAGCCAAAGCCGGCGATAAAAACAGCGTCTAATATGGCATTGGTAACGCCGGCGATTATGGTAATGGCAAGCCCAAGCTTCGGCTTTTCTGCTGCCGCGAGTAAACTTTGGAATACATTCTGCAGCATAATAGCGCCGGTGAAGGCGATTGTGATCCGGCCGTATAGTACGCAGTCCGGCAGCATGGAGGGAGTCGCGCCTAAAAATAAGGATACCGGACGAATGACCAGCATACCGCCGATACTGAGGAAAAGCCCCAAAATTATGGTGAATAAAATCAGCATAGTAAAGGTCTGGTTTGCCCTTTTCTTCTTTCCGCATCCAAGCTCCATTGCCACAAGAGCGCTTCCACCTGTTCCGATCATAAATCCCATACCGCCGAGAATCATTACGAACGGCATGACCAGATTCAGGGCGGCAAAAGGAGTCTTACCAACAAAATTCGATACAAACAGGCCGTCTATTACTCCATAGATAGAGGTGAAAATCATCATAATAATTGTGGGAAATACAAAACGCAGTAATTTTTGATAAGTAAAGTGGTCAGATAGCTGTATTTTCATGTTTTTTTATTCAACTCCTCAATCTGTTGTTTTAATGAATCGGTATATTTGTGAAATAGCTGTAAAAATATGTCCTGCTCAGTCTCTTCCAAGGAAAGGAGAGCATGCTTCTCGGCAGAAATAACCAAGTCTACTGTTTGGTCGGAAAGAGTTTCTCCCTTATCGGTAAGGGTTATGGTTTTGGAACGCCGGTCGTTTCCCACAGCGAGGGATAGAAAGCCTTCGGCTTCCAGCTTCTTCAGCGCGGAATTAACGGTCTGCTTGGGTTCGTAAAGCATTCTGCACAGCTCGCTCTGGGTCATGGGAGCCTGGGCGGTGCGCAGGGTGTAGAGAATCCAGAAGGTACATTCCGGCATATGAAAGCCTTTGGCCAGATGGCGGTATATTTCATCATTTTCTTTTATGATTTCGTTGTATTCATATAAATGATCTATATGTTTCATAGCAGTCTCCTTTTTGTAATTTTTTTGATTGGCAAGGTAGTTTGGTTTCCCCTCTGTAAAAAGTCCGAAATCAGATTACATGCTAGTATAGTCTGATTTCGGACAAAAGTCAATGGTTAGTGTATAATTTCGATTTTTCTTTGCATGCAACTTCTCGATAAATAGAAAATTATCGCTTTTTCTTAATTGGTAAATTCAAGTACAGTTTCTTGTTCGCTTAGCTGATAAACGTGAGGGTTGTACGATGCTGTTACAGTAGTCCATAGATTTTTTGCTCCCGCATTTTTCTCATTGTATTTTATTTCCCATTGACCATGATAACTCGACAAAATCAACTTTGCCGCATCAAATGCATAATGCTTTCCTCTATATGAAGGAAATATTGTAAATTCAGCTATTGTATAATCAGGATTATGTCCAATTGCTGAATAAGGATTGAGCATTACAAAACCAATCATTTTTTCATTATGAAAAATAAAAAACGCTTTTCTCTCAGGTTCAGCAAAGTAAGCATTAAAATATTCATAGTGGTAATTACCCTGTTTATCCATTTCATCAGGATAGTATGATGTCATTTCATACAAATATTTTTGATTTATGTTCCAGAAAAGTTCTCTATCTTCTTCCGTAACAGTCTGTAATTTAATCATAACTATGCCTCCACAAAGTCTTTAGGTTAGAATCGCTAATACCTATGATTATACAGGATTTCCGATGCTAAAGCTACAGGAATCAATAGCAATGCTTGTAACCCACGCGTAGATATGGTATGATTTTTACCTAATTATAGGGCAGGACTTTAAATATTTTATAGAAAGGGATAAATCAGATGAATCGTAAACAGAATCACAGGTGGAAGAGTCTGACTATGGGGGTATGCTATTATCCGGAGCATTGAGATGAAAATTTGTGGGTCTGGGATTTGGACAGAATGCTTAACGCCGGAATCAGCGTGGTCCGTATTGCAGAGTTTGCTTGGAATAAGATTGAGCCGGAAGAGGGCAGGTTTGAATTTGGATTTTTTGACAAGTTTTTGGATTTATGCAAGGAAAAGGGCATGAAGGTGATCTTTGGAACCCCTACCGCTACGCCTCCGGCATGGCTTACAAGGAAGTATCCTGAAACTCTGAACGGAACAAAGGACGGCGTACTCTACCGGCATGGTGGCAGACGGCATTATAATTATAATTCGCTCGTTTATCAGAAGCTCAGCGCAAGAATCGTAGAAAAGGAGGCGGAGCATTACGGAAAGCATCCGGCGGTTGCAGGCTGGCAGATCGACAATGAATTAAACTGCGAGACCTACGAGTTCTATTCAGAAGCTGATTCTGCTGCGTTCCGGGTGTTTCTGAAGAAGAAATATAAAACCCTTGATAAATTGAATGAGGCATGGGGAACCGTATTCTGGAATCAGACATATACAGAATGGGAGGAGTTGTATGTTCCGAGGCCGGTCTTGAATAATGGGATTAATCCGCACCAGCATTTGGATTATTTCCGTTTCCTTTCCGACAGTACTTTGAAGTTTGTCAGGATTCAGGCCGAAATTATCCGAAAATATAAAAAGCCGGAGGACTTTATCACAACCAACGGTATATTTTGGAATGTGGATAACCACCGTATGGAGAAAGAATGTTTGGATGTATTTACCTATGATTCTTATCCAAGCTTCGCTTTTGGGCTGGACAGAGATTTAATAAAGGCAGATGATTTGAATGACCGGAAATGGACGATGCATTTGAATGAGGTCCGTTCGGTCTGTCCTCATTTTGGGATCATGGAGCAGCAGTCGGGGGCAAACGGCTGGACTACGAGGATGGAAGGACCGGCTCCGAGACCGGGGCAGTTAACGCTGTGGGCGATGCAGAGCGTCGCGCAGGGAGCGGATTATATTTCATTTTTCCGATGGAGAACCTGTACAATAGGAACGGAGATTTATTGGCACGGCATTCTGGATTATGATAACCGCGACAACAGGAAACTTGCGGAGGTTCGGGATTTTTACCGGAAATTAAAGAGTATTGACGCGGTCTGCGGCGCAGAAAATGTGCCGGCGTTTGCATTGCTTAAAGATTATGATAATGAATGGGATACGGAAGTTGATGTGTGGCACAAAAGAGTGATTTTTTTATAGAAAACAAAGCGTGAAAGTGATATAATTGGTAGAATAGATTTTTTGAAAAAAGATGATTCTTATGGCAATGGAATGGAACAGCCCTAGTATTTTACATAACGGAGGTTTTACAATGACGCATAAAGAGAGAAGAGACGCTGGAATGGCGTATATTTCCGATGAGAGTATTTTTGAGGAGCAGGCGGTGTGCAGGAGAATTTTACAGAAATTGAATTTTATGGACCGGTCTGATTTTGACGGCCTGCAGGAGGTGGTGAAGGAGCTTCTTGGGAAGTCGGAGGGAGCCTTTATCAATCCGCCCTTTTACTGTGATTATGGGAAGCATATTGAGGTGGGGAAGAATTTTTTCGCCAATTATAACTGCACCTTTCTGGATGTGGCTAAGATTAAGATAGGGGACAACTGCCAGATGGCTCCGAACGTGGCGGTGTATACTGCCGGGCACCCTATTCATCCGGTTACCCGTAATTCGGAATATGAATACGGCAAGGAAGTAACTATTGGGGATAATGTGTGGATCGGTGGTAATTCGGTGATCTGTCCCGGTGTGACGATTGGCAGCAACGTGGTGATCGGCGCGGGCAGCGTGGTGACAAAGGACATTCCGGACTGGTGTGTTGCCGCAGGCAATCCCTGTAAGGTGATCCGGAAGATCACGGACGCAGATAAGAGGCTTTTATTTCGTGAAGAAGAGATTGACGACGAGGCATGGGCAGATATTACGGAACATATGGAATTTTAAGGAAAATGAAGAAAGATCGGTGTACTAACAGCAAATAACGGATTTTGTTTGGCTGGGAAAGCTTCAGGAAAGGAAAATCAAGGGAAAAGCATATGTTTGCAGATTATCATGTACATACGGAATTTAGTGATGATTCTATATATCCCATGGAACAGGTGGTAAAGGATGCGATCGCCATGGGGATGGAAGAGATTTGTTTTACAGATCATGTGGATTATGGGATCAAGGCAGACTGGGACTTAGGAACCCCGATCCGGTACCGTGGCAGCGAGCCGTTAGCGAATGTGGACTATCCAAGGTATTTTGCGGCGATTGAGAGCCTGAAGGAGAGATACGGAGGGCAGATTACCATCAGAAAGGGCTTGGAGTTTGGGATGCAGATCCATACCATTTCAAAGTATGAGGCGCTGTTTGAGAAATACATGCTGGATTTTGTGATTCTTTCGGTTCATCAGGTGGAGGATCAGGAATTCTGGACGCAGGATTTTCAGAAAGGAAGGAGCCAGAAGGAGTACAATGAGCGGTATTATGAAGAAATGCTGCAATTGGCTAAAAGATATAAGGATTATAGTGTGCTTGGCCATATGGATTTGATTTCACGGTATGATAAAGAGGGAAATTATCCCTTTGAAAACATAGAGCCGCTGGTTTCGGAGATACTGAAACTTGTGATTGAGGATGGGAAGGGGATAGAGTTTAATACTTCTTATCACCGATATGGGCTTACAGATACAACGCCTTCCAAAGATATCCTGAAGCTGTACCTAAAGCTTGGAGGGGAAATCATTACGATTGGGAGTGACAGTCATAAAGATATTCATCTGGGGGCGTATATTGGCGATGCAAAAGAGCTTTTGAAAGAGTTGGGATTTCGGTACTTCTGTACTTATGACAGGATGAGGCCGGTGTTTTACCAATTATAAAAGATTGATCTGTTTTCTAAAAATGACGCGAAAGAGACTGTTGACGCGGAGGAATAACAGGGATACAATAGATATTGTATATATCGGTGAACGTAGGGGATGATACGATCACCGATATTATTATACTACGGAAAAAAGGAATATGATATGGAACGGAACATATTATTGCTTGGGGATCCTAAGCTGTATCAGGTAAGTGAGGAAGTAAAAAAGGAAGAATTAGAGGAACTGCGCCCTGTCTATGAGGATATGTTTGACTGTATCCGGGGGATCCGCCGGGATTACGGATTTGGCAGGGCAATTGCCGCGCCCCAGATCGGAGTGCATAAGCGGATGATCTGCATTCTGACAGATAAGCCCTATGTAATTATCAACCCTTCGCTGGAATTTCTGGGAGACGAGAAGATGGAGCTGATGGACGATTGTATGTCATTTCCCGGACTTTTGGTGAGGGTTTGCCGTTACCGGCATTGTATCCTGCGTTACCGGGATGAGAACTGGGAGATGCGGGAGGAGAAAATGGATGACGATATGGCGGAGCTGATCCAGCATGAATACGATCATCTGGACGGCATCCTTGCGACCATGAGGGCAGTGGATCACAAGTCTTTTGTTATGAAAGAAAAATAGGATGGCAGGTAAAATGGCAATACGTCTGGAGGAATGAGGAAAATATACCGCACAGGGCTGATTGATTTGAATCGTTTCGGGAGGTTATGGAATGGAAGCTTATTTTGAGAAAACGGCGGTCAGGGTATCTCTGGTCAGTATCATATGGAATTTAATACTTTCGTTATTTAAGTTTTTTGCCGGGATCATTGCCCATTCAGGCGCAATGGTCAGTGATGCGGTGCATTCTGCGTCGGATGTGTTCAGCAGTATTGTTGTGGTGGCCGGAGTGAAGATGGCAAGTAAGGAGTCGGATAAGGAACATCCTTTTGGGCATGAAAGGCTGGAATGTGTTGCAGCCATCGTCTTGTCTACCGTACTTGCAGTTACGGGCCTGGGCATTGGGTATTCTGCGGCCGGAAAGCTTTTGCGGGGAGAGTACGTAACGGCTGTTCCGGGAATGCTGGCTCTTGTGGCTGCGGCAGTATCCATTGGGGTGAAAGAGGCTATGTTCTGGTATACCAGATACTATGCAAAGAAGATTGATTCTGCCGCGCTGATGGCGGATGCATGGCATCACCGGTCGGATTCCTTATCTTCTATAGGCGCATTGATCGGCATCGGCGGCGCGATCATGGGATTCCCGGGTATGGAACCGGCCGCGAGCATTGTGATCTGCGGTTTTATTGAAAAAGCGGCGCTGGATATTTTCAAGGACGCGATTGATAAGATGGTGGATAAGTCCTGCAATGAGCAGACAGAGAAGGAGCTTAAGGAATGCGCCCTTGGGATTCCGGGCGTACTGCGGGTGGATCTTTTGAGAACCCGGATGTTTGGCAATAAGATCTATGTTGAGATGGAGATTGGGGCGGATAAGGAGCTTTCCCTTGGGGAGAGCCATGCGATTGCCGAGCAGGTACACGATGCGATTGAAGAAGGATGGCCGAAGATTAAGCACATTTTGATTCATATGAATCCGGTTTAGAGTGAAAATGAACGATTTTTTCTGGTCAGGAAAGGATGAAGCCCATGTATTTGGTTTCGCTGTATTTTGATGAAGAAACAGAACGGATATTACAGAAACTTATCAGGAGAACGGCAGAAAAAACAGGAAACTTTTATATGCTGGAGCATGAGATTCCGCCCCATCTTACGATAGCTGCCTGTAAAACTAAGAGGGAAAGGGAACTGAAGGAAGCGCTGGATGGGAGCGCCGGGTTGTGGCATGCGGGAAGCATTGACTGGGCGGCGATCGGAAGTTTTAAGCCCCGTGTATTGTTTCTTTTGCCGGTTTTGAGCCGGTATCTGCATGAGCTGTGCGTATCTGCAAATGCAGCCGCGGACAGGGCGGGCAGGAATGAGGGAGAAGAGATCAGCCGATACCGGCCTTACGGTTGGATTCCTCATACAACGATAGCCCGGACTCTGTCAGAGAAGCAGATGCTCTTGGGATTCCATATCCTGCAGGCGGATTTCACTCCGTTTACCGGAAAGGGAACAAGGATTGGGCTGGCGCGGAGTAACCCTTATCAGGATATAAAGGTGTGGGAACTGCCGGAGAAAGAGGAACGGATTCAAAGAGAAATAAAATAAGAGAGGGAGATATCCCGGTTATCGCAAGTGCGGTAACCGGGATATTTTTTCTGAAATGGGAAATACTTTAAATGTATTGACATTCTTTGTCTTTGTGTTATAATGAAATTACTTTAATAAAACAATTAATAAAAGTAATTATAAAAATAAATAAAAAACGTATTTCCAAGAAGTGGAAAAACGATGAACTAATTCATTTCCATGGGTGAGAAAAAGCTGGTATTAAAGGCTGTGTTTCTGTTTTGTACAATGGGCTCATAAAAGAAAAGCAAGGTATCAGAAGGAGGAGAAAGAAATGGATAAGAACTGGCTTGAGCTGGAAGGTAAGGTCGTGATCGTAACAGGCGGCGCGTCCGGTATCGGCAAACATGTAGCAGAGAGGCTGATGGGCGTAGGAGCTAATGCGGTGATCGTAGACATGAATGTAGAGACGGGGGCTTTGCTGGACGGCGCGTATTGCGTTCAGTGCAACGTTACCGACCCAGACAGCGTAAAGGCGATGACGGACGCGGTGGTAGCAAAATATGGCAGGATTGACGCATTGGTAAATAATGCGGGGATCAATCTTCCCAGGCTTCTGGTTGACGTTGCCGGAGAGAAGCCGCAGTATGAGCTGAACGACGATTCCTTTAACAAGATGTTTGCAGTAAATGTAAAGGGTGTGTTCCTCTGTGCACAGGCCTGCGCAAAGCAGATGTTAAAGCAGGGCGGGGGCGTGATTGTAAATATGTCCTCTGAGTCCGGAAAGGAAGGCTCTCAGGGACAGTCGGCGTACTCCGCAACAAAGGGGGCGGTAGACAGCTTTACCCGCTCATGGGCGAAGGAACTTGGCAAATACAATATCCGCGTACTGGCATGCGCGCCCGGAATTATGGAGGCAACAGGGCTTCGGACAGCAGCTTATAATGAGGCTCTGGCGTATACAAGGGGATGTAAGCCGGAAGAGCTGTCCACGGATTATACGAAGGTGATTCCGATGGGCCGCGACGGAAAGTTAGACGAGGTTGGCGATCTGGTAGCGTATCTGGTTTCTGACCGGGCAAGCTACATCGCGGGAACGACCATTAATATTTCCGGAGGAAAGTCCCGCGGATAGGGAAGAATACGAAGAAGAGAGAAAGGAGTGCTGACAGTTGAAGAGTTTGTTCAGTGATAACCGAAATGCGAATATGCTGCAGCTTTTTAGAAAGAGTTCGGTGATCTCAGTCGGCACTTTGGCGGCCAAACTGGATGTGAGTGAGAGAACGGTGCGCAACGATATTAAGCAGTTGAACGCGGAGCTTGCGGATTGTGCGGAGATTATGGGTGAGCAGGGGAGATATTCCTTAAGGATCTTTAATCTTGAGCGGTTTAGAGAGCGGTTTGCGAAAATGATCGAGAACGACGATTTCCTCAATTCACCCCGCAACCGGATGGATTATGCTTTTGGAAAGCTGATGCGCACAGAAGAACCTCTGCTTACGGACGAGTTAGCTTATGAGATGAATGTGGGCCGCACCACTTTGGTGGGAGACATGAAAAAGCTCAGGGGGGAGCTTGCCGCCTATCATTTGGAGATTTACGGACAGACCAGCAAGGGTATGAGCCTGCGCGGCGAGGAAAGGGATATCCGTAAATATGTACTGGAAAATAACTACCAGCAGATTTACGGAGAATATCCTTTAGACAGAGAGATTGCAGAGATGATCGCAGAGACCTTGTCAGGACATTCCTTTGAAAAAAGTGTACAGATCAAATTTGAACAGTACATAACTCTGATGCTGGACCGGTTTCTGACCGGGCATTATATCGGGAGCTTGTCGGAGCAGTATTATAATCTGACTTCCCGGCAGGAATTTTTGATTGTGGATCAGCTTATCGGCGAGATTGCAAAAATGCTTCAGGTTGACTTTCCGGTGGAGGAGAAGCTGTTTGTGCTGCTGCCAATCGCGGGCATGCGCACACCGGCGGATACCGAGAACATGCAGAAGATTAAACTGGATGAGGAAGTAAAGGTGCTGATGGGCAAAATCCTCAGAGAGATTCAGGCGGAGATGGACATTTCCATTATAAGCGGAGAGTTTACGGATGAGTTCTTATATCACCTGATGTTTATGATGAACCGTCTGCGTTTCGGCGTAAGGCTCGCGAATCCCATGCTGGTTGATTTGAAGGACAAATATCCTTTGGCATATGAAATGGCGGGAATTGCGGCAGAGGTGATCGGCCGGGAATATAGTCTGGAGGTATCAGAGGATGAACGCGGATATCTGGCTTCCTATTTTGGAGTGTTTCTGACAGAAAATGATCTGAAACGCAGCAAACGGTTCCGCGTGGCAGTGGTATGCGGGACAGGACGGGTTACGGCAAGGCTGGTGGAAGCGCAGCTCAAAAAGGTATTGGACAGTTCTGCGGAAATGACCCTCTTTGCAGATGAGAATGTAACCTCGGATATCCTGAATGAATTTGATATCGTGCTTACCACGGTAAAGCTTCCCTGCGGCTGCGCCCGGCCGGTGATCCGGATTCATGAAGTGTTTAATGAGCGGGAGCTGATGCACAAGATAGAAAAGGCGAAATACTGGGACCGGGTGGAAGTGCCGGTGATGGACAATAACTGGTTCATGATGACCGGACTTCTGGAAGAGGAAGCGTTCTTTGCCTTGGAAGGGGATATTTCCTATGAGGACGCTATAGCCCAGATGGCTTCCGCATTAAAAGTACAGGGAAGAGTTGATGAGGAATTTGCAGAAAGGCTTAAGTGCCGGGAAGAGAAGGGAACCATGGTGTTTGACCATGCAATTGCCATTCCCCACAGCATTCAGTATGCGTCGGATAAGCTGGTGCTGGCCATCGGCGTGTCTGATATGCCGATCCATTCCGGGGAGCATGATATACGGATTATTTTCCTTTTGGGGCTTCCGGAGAAGGCGGATTCCGATGACGGCCTGCTGATCCGGCTGTATGACGAGATCATCAGCATTTCCCAAGATATGGATCTGCTTGATAAAATTGCGAAATCAGACAGCTTTTACGCGCTGCTGAAAGCAATGTACCGGCAGGTAAATGAGTAACCAGTGAACAAAGACAGGACGGAGGAGTAAAGAACATGCTAAAAATAGTTTTTGTATTTGCGATTGCATTTCTGCTTCAGGCAATAGCTTCCATGGTGCAGATGAAATATTTTGCCAGAGAATTTACCGAGTACAGGAAGCAGGGAAAAGTGGTCTGCGGAAGGCAGGCGGGCGGGTTTCACGCCGGGGCGATCGTATTGTTTCTGATTGATGACGACGGGATCATCCGGAAAGCAAAGAAACTGGAAGGCGTTACATGCCTTGCGCGTTTTAAGGAGATGGAAGAATTTCAGGGCGCGTATGTGGGGGCGCTTAGCGGGGAAGAAGTTCCGAAGACCCATAGGAATCTAAGGAAGGCAGTCAAGGATGCTTCCCTCACTTACTGCAGGTATATTTCTGGTGAGGAGATTGAGAATCCGCCTACGCCCTTCCAGAAAGCGGGCCGTTCTGTCGCAGGACTACTGCAGCACAAGGAAAGCGCTGCAGTGAGAAGATATTAGAGTAAAATAATACAGTAGAAAGGTGGATTATTATGGATTTTATCGTAAATTTAGCCTCTGGCTTTATGAATTTGTTTAATTTGGGCGGAGCGCAGTTTGTAAGCTGGGTAACCGGAATCATTCCTACGATTGTGATGCTGCTGACTCTGATGAATGCGATCATCGCGCTGGTAGGAGATGAAAAGATTGAAAAGGTTGCGCAGGTGTGCACCGGAAACCCGATTTTAAGATATATGGTTCTGCCGTTTGTGAGCGCGTTTATGCTTGGAAATCCGATGGCGCTGTCAATCGGCAAGTTTATGCCGGAATTTTACAAACCTTGTTATTATGCGTCGGCAACGTACCACTGTCACACTAACAACGGTCTTTTTCCGCATATTAATGCTTCCGAGCTGTTTATCTGGCTGGGCATTGCAAATGGAATTACGGCGCTTGGGCTCAGTACGGCGCCTCTTGCAGTACGGTATCTGTTAGTCGGTCTGATTGCGAACTTTATTTCCGGCTGGGCGACAGAATTTACCACAAAATTAGTTGAGAAACAGCAAGGCGTAAAGCTTAGCAGAGAACTTAAGGTAAAATAAGAAGGAGGATTTTATCATGGCAGAATATAGATCAATTCGTGTGGAACATGGTTCAGGCGGTTTCGGGGGTCCGCTTACAATTACGCCTACCGAAAAGCGCAATAAGGTGATGTATATTACCGGCGGCGGCGCAGAACCGGAATGTCTGGCAAAAATCGTAGAGCTTACCGGGCTTGAGCCGGTAAACGGGTTTAAGACCAACTGCCCAGAAGAAGAACTGGCGCTTGTGATCATCGACTGCGGCGGGACGCTGCGCTGCGGCATTTATCCGAAAAAACGGATTCCTACCATCAATGTGATGCCGGTGGGCAAGTCGGGTCCGATGGCTCAGTTTATTACCGAAGATATTTATGCATCCGCAGTAACCTCCAAGCAGATTTCTCTGGCGGACGGAACTGAGGCTGCGCCCACAGAAGATAAGAAGCCGGAAACAGAGGAAAAGAAGCCGGAAGGCGTGAAGTACAGCGCTGATATGAAGGTTTCTGAGACGCTTGCAAGTCAGGAAAAGAAAAGCTTCGTAACGGTGATCGGACTGGGAGCCAGCAAGGTGGTTAATACCTTCTATCAGGCTGCAAGAGACGCCATCCAGACCTGTATTACTACACTGCTTCCCTTTATGGGCTTCGTATCCCTTTTGATTGGTATTATCAATGGCTCCGGATTCGGCGATGCTTTCGCATCTATTCTGACTCCCCTTGCGGGAAATATCGGCGGCCTGCTGATCCTTGGTATTGTGTGTTCCATTCCCGGACTTTCCGCACTGTTGGGACCTGGAGCGGTCATTGCACAGATCGTAGGGACGCTGGTGGGAGCGGAGATTGGAAAGGGAAATATCGCCCCGCAGCTTGCGCTGCCTGCATTGTTTGCGATCAATACACAGGGCGCATGCGACTTTATCCCGGTGGGCTTAGGGCTTGCAGAGGCTGAGACAGAGACCATCGAGGTGGGTGTTGTATCCGTGATGTACTCTCGTTTTGCAACAGGCTGGCTCAGAGTTCTTCTGGCTTATGCGGCAAGCTTTGGATTATATTAAAAATCGTTTGGAGGAACGGCAATGAAAGTGATATATGAAAATAAGGTAAAGGCATTAGGTGCATGCGTAAAGGAATTTGAGGATTCCAATATGTTTATTCTGTTCGGGGATAACGCTCCGGAGGAATTAAGAGATTATTGTTATTCAATTAATGTGAACCCGATTCATGGGACGATTGCAGCGGGGCAGATTCTTAAGATTGATGAGAATGAATATAAGATTACGGCCGTTGGGGAAGAAGCGCCGGTTACGCTGGCGGGCCTTGGCCATTGTACCGTCAATTTCAGCGGAGACGCCGCCGCAGAACTTCCGGGCACCATCTGCGTGGAAGGGGGGTCCATGCCGGAGCTTCAGGTTGGAACCGTCATTCAGATATTAGAAATATAAGTCTCTCATAAGGAAATACCGCCGGAGTCCGTGAAAATGGATGACGGCGGTATTTTCGTTAAAACATTTCCACCTGTGTGACCCCGGTTAGGCGGCAGCCACGCCGAAACAGCCTGTGCTCCTATCCAAAACTGGGCAACGCTCCAATGAACTAACTGCTAACTACGGCTAGGGCGCTCAGAAAAATCTGAGCATCCAAGTCTTCGTAAGCAGTGGATTTCATTTCCACTAAAAGCGCCCTCGAATGCTTTGGATAGGAGCACAGGCTGTTTCGGCGTGGCTGCCACTTAATCGGGGCCGCACAGGCAGAACATTTTTATAATAGCCGCTTGCAGTTACGGCCGGGAACAAGTATAATGTACTTCGGTTAAGTGTTTAACAAAAGGGGTGAGGGATATGCCGATACAGGCCGGAAACAGCAAGGCGAATAATCAGGAACGGATTTTAAACCTCCTGCGCAGGCGGGAGGATATGACAAAGCAGGAAATTTCCGCCGCCCTCGGGCTCAGCATGCCGACTACGCTGCAGAATGTAAATGAGATGATGGAGCGGGGGATCCTTGCGGAAGGGGAAGCTGCCGGGTCCACCGGAGGCCGCAGGGCAAGGAAGATCAGGATTAACCGAAAAGCGGGATATTGCGCGGGGATTGATATTACCACCAGCCATGTGGAATTTACAGTGGCGGATTTGATGGGAGAAACCGCGGCGAAAAGAAGCGTGCCTTTAAAGTTTAAGGATGAGCCGGGGATTTACGAGAGGATTGGCGGCGAACTGGAAATGCTGCTGAAAAAAGGGCACTTTAAGAGCCGGATCCTTGGCGCAGGGATCTCGTTTCCCGGTATTATCGATATGAAGGCTGGGTGGATTGTGCAGTCTCATATTTTCGGACTGGAATATGTGAGTCTGGACCGGTTTGGGAAGACCATTCCCTATCCGCTGATCGTGGAAAATGACGCCAATTGTCTGAGTATTGCGGAGCTGTCTTTAGGATGCCCTGACTATATGTATATTTCACTGAACAGAACGGTGGGCGGCGCTCTGGTGCAGGATGGGCGGCTTCTGACCGGAGAGGGGTACCGCGCCGGGGAGGTAGGGCACATGGTGCTTGTTCCAAATGGACGGAAGTGCTATTGCGGAAAAGCCGGATGTGCGGACGCGTATCTTTCACCGAATGCGCTGTCCGGAGAAGAGCCGCTGGAGTATTTTTTTCAGCGCTTGGAAGAAGGAGAAGCAAAAGCGGTTCAGATATGGGAAGAATATTTGGAATATCTGGCTATTTTGGCAACGAATCTTAGGATGGCGCTGGATGTGAAGATTGTAATCGGCGGGGAAATGGGAGCTTATCTTAAGCCTTATCTGGCTCGTCTGCAGGAAAAAGCGTCAAGGTATGACCGGTTTGCCAGAGACATTGATTATCTTTATACGGCGGGCGCTAAAAGAGGGGAACAGGCGGGAGCTCTTGGGGCTGCGCTTTTGGCCATGGAGAAATTCGGAAGCAGGGTTTTGGAATAGTTTTTTACACAGGGAGAACAAAACGGGATGAGCATCATAAATATTGAGCATGTCAGCAAGATATACGGAGATAAAACAATCTTTGAAGACGTTTCCTTTGGGATACAGGAGGGAGATAAGATCGGTATCGTCGGCATTAACGGTATGGGGAAAACGACTCTTTTGCGGCTGGTAACGGGGGAGGAGAATCCGGACGCGGGGAAGATTATCAGGCAGAATGGGGTAAGGATTGCCGCGCTTTCCCAGAATCCGGAATATCTGCCGGACCAGTCTGTGGAAGAATTTGCCATGGCGGGAGCGCCGGATGCGGGATGGAAGGTACAGAGCATTTTAAACCAGCTTGGCATTTCGGATTATTCGGTAAAGATGGGAGAACTGTCCGGCGGACAGAGAAGAAGGGCGGCTCTTTCGAAGGCGCTTGCCGGAGAGTTTGACCTGCTTCTTTTGGATGAGCCTACCAACCATTTGGATGAAGAGATGATTCGGTGGCTGGAGGATTATCTGCGAAATTTCCGGGGAACGCTTCTTATGGTTACCCACGACCGGTATTTTTTGGATAAGGTTACGAACCGCATTTTGGAAATCAATCATGGGAAATTATATGGCTATGACGCGGATTATTCCGGTTTTCTGAAGCTTAAGGCGGAACGTGAGGAAATGGAGCTGGCCGCAGAGCGTAAACGTCAGAGCGTGCTGCGCATAGAGCTGGAATGGGCAAAGAGGGGCTGCCGGGCGAGAAGTACCAAACAGCAGGCAAGGCTTATGCGGCTGGAAGCATTAAAGAACGGACAGGCGCCGGTATCTGACCAAACCGTAGATCTGGACGCCGTTACTGCCCGCATGGGGAAGAAGACCATAGAGCTTCACAAGGTAACAAAGAAGTACGGCGGCCATATGCTGGTGAAGGAGTTTGACTATATATTTTTGAAAAATCAGAGGATTGGGATCGTGGGGCCAAACGGCTGTGGCAAATCCACGCTGCTTAAGATGATAGCGGGAGAAGCGGTTCCTGACGGCGGCAGCATTGAGATCGGCGAGACTGTGAAAATCGGCTATTTTGCTCAGGAAGAGCAGGAGATGGACGACAAAAAAAGAGTGATTGATTATGTGAAAGATATTGCGGAGTATATAAAGACCAGCGAGGGAAGGATTGGCGCCTCGGCAATGCTGGAGCGTTTTTTGTTCACTCCGGATATGCAGTATGCTCCTATCGGGAAGCTGTCCGGGGGCGAGAAACGCAGGCTCTATCTTCTGGGAGTGCTCTGCAAGGAAGTGAATGTCCTGATTTTGGACGAGCCGGGAAATAATCTGGATATTCCTACGCTTACGATACTGGAAGATTTCTTAAGTTCTTTTGCCGGAATCATCATTACCGTGTCCCATGACCGGTATTTTCTAGATAATGTCGCAGACCGCATCTTTGCCTTTGAGGGCGATGGGAAGCTGACCCAGTATGAGGGAGGATATACGGATTATCTGGAAGCGAGGGAGCAAAAAAGTCTGGCGGAAGAATCATCAGAGAACGCGCCGGGGAAAAAAGCCAGTGAGGCGCAGGATAAAGCGCAGGAAAAGGAAGCTTCCGGAAGGGCATGGAAGCAGAACCGTCCCCAGAAACTGAAATTCTCCTATAAAGAACAGAAGGAATTTGAGACGATTGATGAGGTGATCGCCGGGCTTGAGGAGAAGGTAGAGGAAATCAATGGGGAAATCTTAAAAAACGCCACAAATTCTGCGAAGCTTTCGGAACTTATGAAAGAGAAGGAACAGACCGAAAAAGAGCTAGAAGAGAAAATGGAGCGCTGGATCTATCTGAATGAGCTAAATGAGGAAATAAAAGGTAATAGTTCAGCCTAGGACTTTGCACTTGCTGCAAAGTCCGTAAGAATGTGTAAATTCAGCCAATAAAAGTTTGATCAGATACTTGACAAATTGAAACTATATTGATATGATTTAAAAACAGAACGCACTCTGTTTTTGGATAAAATAAGATCAGGAGGTGCAGTATGCAAAGAGTTTTATCACTGCTGGTAGATAATAATCCAGGTATTTTGAGCAGGATCGCAGGATTGTTCAGCAGGCGGGGCTATAACGTGGACAGTATTACGGCGGGAGTGACGGCGGATCCCAGATTTACCCGCATCACGATTGTAACAAGCGGGGATGATCTGATCCTGTCCCAGATCGAGAACCAGATTCGTAAGCTGGAGGACGTAATTGAGATTAAGGTGCTTGAGCCGGACAGTTCCGTATACCGGGAGCTGATTATGGTTAAGATCCGCGCCAATGGCTCTCAGCGGGCGGAGGCGATTTCCCTTGCGGATATTTTCCGGGCGAAGGTTGTGGATGTGGAGAAGGAATGTATGATGTTTGAACTGACGGGAAACCAGTCCAAGCTGGAGGCATTTTTAAATCTTCTTGACGGTTATGAGATTTTAGAGCTTGCGAGAACCGGGATTACCGGGCTGGAGCGCGGCATTGAGAATGTAACGTTCATTGATTAAGGCATGGGCGGAGACGGTGTTTTGAAAAAGGTCTCTCAGTGTATGCGGCTATGGAAGCCGGATGCATTTGACGATAAATTATTTATATTTTATTAGGAGGAAGATACATATGTCAGCAAAGATTTTTTATCAGGAGGACTGCAATTTAGCAGAATTGGAAGGCAAAAAGATTGCGATCATCGGCTACGGGAGCCAGGGACACGCACATGCGCTGAACCTTAAGGAGTCCGGGTGCGACGTGATCATTGGCCTTTATGAGGGAAGCAAGTCATGGGCGAAGGCAGAGGCTCAGGGACTGAAGGTTTATACGGCGGCTGAGGCGGCAAAGCAGGCGGATATCATCATGATCCTGATCAACGATGAGAAGCAGGCGGCGCTTTACAAAAACGACATCGAGCCAAACCTTGAAGAGGGAAATATGCTGATGTTTGCCCACGGATTTAACATTCATTTCGGACAGATCGTACCGCCGGCAAATGTGGACGTTACTATGATCGCGCCGAAGGGACCGGGACATACCGTAAGAAGCGAGTATCAGGCGGGCAAGGGCGTTCCGTGTCTGGTAGCGGTAGAGCAGGACGCTACCGGCAAGGCGCTTGACAAAGCGCTTGCCTATGCGGCAGGCATTGGCGGAGCAAGGGCCGGCGTTCTTGAGACAACCTTCAGAACCGAGACTGAGACCGACCTGTTTGGTGAGCAGGCAGTGCTCTGCGGCGGCGTGTGCGCTCTGATGCAGGCGGGCTTTGAGACACTGACGGAGGCGGGCTACGATCCGAGAAACGCATACTTCGAGTGCGTCCATGAGATGAAGCTGATCGTAGACCTGATCTATGAGTCTGGATTTGCGGGAATGAGGTATTCTATCTCGAATACGGCTGAGTACGGCGACTATATCACAGGGCCGAAGATCATTACTGAGGAAACAAAGAAAGCGATGAAGAAAATCCTTGCTGATATTCAGGACGGTTCCTTTGCAAAGGAATTTCTCCTTGATATGTCGGCGTCCGGCGGGCAGGCTCACTTTAGGGCTATGAGGAAGCTCGCGGCAGAGCACCCGGCAGAGAAGACCGGCGAGGAAGTAAGGAAGCTCTATAGCTGGAGCGATTCCGACAAATTGATCAACAATTAGTATTATTTCAGTTCATACATTGACTGGCGTACGCGGATAGAATTAGGAAATCTACAGCATACAGATTGGGAGGCAAGTATATGGAGAATTTAAAGAGAATTCCATTTGAACATATGTATAACTGCCGTGACCTAGGCGGATATGTCTGCGGCAGCGGCATGATCGCCTGGCACAGGCTGTATCGGTCAGAATCGCCTTGCTATCTTACGGAAAAAGAATGGGCACAGATGCAAAAGATGGGGGTGCGGACGGTAATCGACCTTCGTTCTCCTATGGAGCAGAGATCCGCGCCCTATGAAACGCCGGAAGGAATTGCAAAGATTTCCTATCCGCTGCAGCAGTATGAGGTAAAGGCGGACGCCGTTAAGAAGATGAGCAGGGAAGAACTGGCTGAGCTTGCGAAGGCGTCCTTTGGCGAGAGTCTGACGGTTGGATATGCGAGGATGATCGAGGACGCGCCGGAGCGGATGGCGTACCTGTTAAATACAATTGCCGAAAGGCTTGAGGAGGGAGCGGTGCTCTACCATTGCTCAGCGGGGAAAGACCGTACAGGCGTATTGTCCGCGATGATTTATCTGCTGTGCGGGGTGGATTTTATGGATATCATAGCGGATTACCAAGTGTCTTCTGCATACCAGGCGGTAAACCAGATGTATGAAATGATTCCAGAAGAACTCCGCTGTTACATGGCATCGCCTCCGGAGACGATGGAAGGATTCTTGAAAAGAGCGGTGAAGGAGGATTATGTCGGACTGCTGATGGAAAACGGGCTTGGTGCAGAGACAATTGACAGATTAAAAAAGATTTTAATCAAATATTAGTAAATAATAGTAACAGTAAGGCCGAAGGCTGAACTGTTACAAATAATAGGTTAAAATAAATGAAAAGCTTGTGCATTTTTTTTGATTTGTGCTATAATAAAATCAAAGAAAGGGGCTGTTCATAAAAGAACGGAAAATATTGGGACAGTTCCGGAAAATGTAAGGGAGGTATTCATATGGATAATCAATTCATTCAGGAAATGGAGGATCTTCGCCAGCACAAGAACCCAAAGGTCCGTATCAAGATTATGAGAGGGCACTTTGCGACCAGTAATTCCCACCTGAATACATATATTGATATGTCTACTGTTAAAACAAGGCACAACAACGCCAGAGAGGCTGCCAAGGAGCTGGCGGACGAGTACGTGAGCATACCGATTGATTCCATCGTATGTCTGGACGATACGAATGTAATCGGAGCGTTTATTGCAGAGATTTTGGCGGATAAGAACCAGTATTCTGTAAACAAAGGAAAGAATATTTCGGTTATTTCCCCAGAATATAATGCTTTGGGACAGATTATGTTCCGGGATAACCAGCAGAGAATGGTGCGCGGTATGAATGTGCTGATTCTGGCCGCGTCGGTTACCACAGGAAAGACCTTGAACCATGCGGTAAATTCAGTGAATTATTATCGTGGGAAGCTGGCGGGCGTATGTGCGATTTTCAGCGCGGCCAGCAGGATCGGCGATATTGAGATCAAGCGGTTATTTACCGGAAGCGACCTGCCGAATTATGAGGCGTACAATACGGTTGACTGCCCGATGTGCAAGCGGGGAGAGAGAATCGAGGCGTTGGTTAACAGCTTTGGATATTCGAGACTATAAGTAGTAAGATCCATATTGAGCGAAGGGAAGAAAAGACATCCGGTTTATTCCGGAGGGCTTTTCTTCTTTTTCGTTTGTCTGCTTTCCGTAAAAATTTCCGAGTATTCGGTCTGTTTTTGACTATGGTTTTTCGATAATTTATGAAGTGGTTTTTGAAACTATTTGCATTGACTTTTAAATCTATATGGCATATAATTACTTTGATAATCAAACTATTAAAGGGGATTTCCCGGAAAGGTAGACAAATGAACAGACGTGTATTGCAGATAGGGGATAAACGTGCAAAGCTTCCGCTGATACAGGGGGGTATGGGAGTAGGAATCAGTCTGTCCGGACTTGCCGGATCAGTGGCGAAAGAAGGAGGCGTGGGGATTATTTCCACGGCTCAGATCGGGTATCGTGAGCCGGATTTTGAAACAGACGCAAAAAGAGCAAACCTCCGCGCTATGGAGGAGGAACTTAAGAAGGCGAGAACAATTGCTTCCGATTCCAAGGGAGGATGCGAGGGGCTTCTTGGATATAATATTATGGCTGCCACAAGAGATTATGGGGATTATGTGCGCACCGCTGTTAAAGCCGGGGCGGATGTGGTGATCTCAGGGGCTGGACTTCCTGTGGATATGCCGGAGTACGTAGAGGGGACCGGTACGAAGATTGCCCCGATCGTATCTTCCGAAAAGGCGGCCCGGATTATTTTAAGGATATGGGACAGGCATTATCGCCGTACGGCAGATTTTTTGGTTATAGAAGGCGCGCATGCGGGCGGCCATCTTGGATTTGCTGCCGACAGGCTGGAGCATCTGTATGAGGATGATTTTGATACAGAATATGATAAAGAGATTCAAAAGATCATTGCCTGTGCAAGAGGTTATGGAGAAAAATACGGCGTTTATATTCCTGTAATTGCCGCGGGAGGGATCATGGAGGCGTCGCAGGTGCGGCATATGTTTTCCCTTGGGGCGGACGGCGTTCAGGTGGCGACTCCGTTTGTCACTACAAAAGAATGCGACGCGGCTCCTGCGTATAAACAGGCTTATATAGAAGCCGGAAAAGAGGACATCGAGATCATTGCAAGCCCTGTGGGAATGCCGGCCAGAGCGGTTTCCAATCCGTTTCTTGAAAGGATGAAGAAGGGCGGGGAACCGATCGGGAAATGTTACCGCTGCCTTGAGAAGTGCAGCCCGAAGACGGCGCCTTACTGTATTACGCAGGCTCTGATACGCGCCGTGAAGGGAGATGTGGAAAACGGACTGATTTTCTGCGGCGACAACGTCAGGTACCTGACGGAGATCACCACGGTGCCCGAAGTGGTTAAGAAACTTTTCCCGCAATAAAAAAGCGTTCTTTTTTGCTAATGGGAAGCGTCTTTTGGCATAATAAAAAGACATCCATCATGACGGGAATGGATGTCTTTTATCTTTTACTTTATAAATTAAGCAATTCCGTTTACAGCTTTTGATAAACGGGCAATCTTTCTAGAGCAGGTGTTCTTGTGGTACACGCCCTTAGAACCAGCCTTGTTAATCTCAGCAACAGCGGCCTTGAGTGCAGCCTCAGCAGCAGCGGCATCCTTCTTTGCGACAGCAGCTTCTACCTTCTTGACGCTTGTCTTCACTCTGGATTTGATTGCTTTATTTCTTGCAGCCTTTGTTTCATTTACCAAAATTCTTTTCTTTGCAGATTTAATGTTAGCCAATTTGTCCACCTCCGATATCATGGATTTCGATTCACTCGATTGATCTGTGCCAGGACAGACACGGACGCCCTGACAAAACATACTTAATTATATTATGATAACAAAGGGTTAATGTCAATACATATTTTAAGAAAATCTTGTAAAAACTGTGATATAGAAATGCAAACAGTGATTATAAACGGAAATGAGGGAGTTGCGATGATTGAAAAGTATAGTGTCCGCACGGATCTCGCTCTTGAGGAGCAGGAGCGCTTTGCGTCAGATAATGTGGAGATTCCGGGCGTAGAGCTTCAGGAATCCTATGATGAGGAGCGTGAAATACGGATTACTACAGTAAAGATTAAGACAGAGAAGGGCGCAAAGATTATGGGGAAGCCGGTGGGGACTTATATTACGCTGGAGGCTCCGGATATGGCGTCGGCGGACGAGGGATACCATCAGGAAGTTTCGGATGAACTGATGAAGTTTCTAAGGCGTCTTGTAAAGGAGAAAGAGGAAAAAGAATATTCAGTATTAATCGCTGGGCTTGGCAACCGTCAGGTGACGCCGGACGCGCTGGGTCCTTATGTGGTGGATAATTTGAACATTACAAGGCATATCATTAAGGAATATGGAAAATATGCCGTGGGCAAGGGGAACGTTAAGCTGGTAAGCGCCATTGTTCCCGGAGTTATGGGACAGACCGGCATGGAGACCGTCGAGATCGTAAAAGGCGTGGTAAAAGAAACGGAACCGGATTTTGTGATTGCGATTGACGCTTTGGCAGCCAGAAGCTCCAAACGACTCAACCGGACGATTCAGATCGCGGATACCGGCATTCATCCGGGTTCCGGAGTGGGAAACCACCGCAACGCGATCAACGAGGAGACATTAGGGGTTCCGGTGATTGCCATCGGCGTGCCTACTGTGGTAGACGCCGCTACCATTGTCAATGATTCCATGGAGAACTTGATTGCGGCGCTGGAAACATCTGAAACTCTGCGGGGGGTAGGGGTTGTGCTGCAGGGATATAACGCGGCGGAAAAATACGAACTAGTAAAGGAACTGATTTCTCCGCATTTGAATGGGATGTTTGTCACGCCGAAGGATATTGACGATACCGTAAGAAGAATCAGTTTTACCATTTCAGAAGCGCTGAACCAACTGTTTACGCAATAAAAAGAAGCGGCAGCCGGTCTGCCGTACATAATTTTACGTCTGCCGGCATATAGATTCTGTATGGTTATCGTCTGTTTTGGAGTCCTTCCGTATCGGAATGGTTACAGTAAGAAACGGCGGTGTTGTATGGGAAAGGCTTGGGTGGTAAGCAGGTGTTGAAGATACGCTGGGGAAGATATTACAGAAAATATTATCATAGATTGCAAAAGCAGAGATACACCTTTGGGAATATCAAAGAGAGCAATTTTTTTACAAGGAACCGGGCGCGCAGGATAAATAGGAAGCTGATTGCATTGTGCTGTCTGGCGCTTTGCGGATATGTGCTTCATAGTGTTCAGGCTGTCACATGGCCGGAGATTCGAGACTGGCTGTCAGAGGGATTTTTAAGACAGTCCCAGCGGATGTATTTGGCGGGACTTAGTTATTTGGAAGAGGATCATGCGGATTCTCTGGAGGATTGGCTGGCGGAGCAGGCCATGCGTCTGATACCTTTCGGCGGTTATGTAAAAGAGCGGGATTCGGGAACGGATACGGAGGATGCCGAGACGTATGCGATGATACTTGCAAAGCAGGCAAATGATGAGAATGCGGTGGATGCGGACGGTAATTTGATCGGAACAGACGATTCAGCCAAAACAGCCAATTCAGGAGCGGTGATTGATACGTCGGTGGAGAAAATGAGAGATTTTGATTATCTGCTTGGAAATTTTTATACGGTGGATAGTTCCACTATGATCCGGAGCGACGAGCTGAATGGAGAGACTCTGCTTGGAAAGGATATGCATATACAAAAAAGCGGGGAAGGTCCTAAGGTGCTGATCTACCATACCCATTCCCAGGAAATGTTTGCGGATTCCGTACCGGGAGATCCGTCCACCTCTATTGTAGGGGTGGGGGACTATCTGACAGAACTTTTGAATAATACCTATCATATTGAAACGCTCCATCATACCGGCGTATACGATTTGATTAACGGGGAACTTGACAGGAGCAAGGCCTATGATCTTGCGAAACCGGAGATCGGGAAGATATTAGAAGAACATCCAAGTATTGAAGTGGTGATTGACCTGCACAGGGACGGAGTGGGCGAGGGAACCCATCTGGTGACCGATGTAAATGGAAAGCCGACAGCGCAGATCATGTTCTTTAACGGACTCAGCAAGACCCGCTCAAACGGTGAGATTGACTATCTGGCAAATCCCTACATACAGGATAATCTCGCTTTTTCCCTTCAGATGCAGGTGGCCGCATATAAAAGATATCCCGGTTTTGCCAGAAGGATTTATCTGCGGGGGTACCGTTATAATATGCATCTGATGCCAAAATGCCTGCTAGTGGAGGCTGGAGCCCAGACCAATACGGTGCAGGAAATGAAGAATGCTATGGACGTACTGGCGGAGCTACTAAATGTAGTGCTTGTGGAATAGAAAAGAACGAGATATTGTTTGCTAAATGGATTTTTTTGTGATATGCTTTTACAGTATGGGTAATTCTGCCTGAATGGGCGGGAAAGACGTTTTGGAACGGCCCGGAAAATATTCTGGAAAGGATAGAAAAATATGGCAAAGAAACCTACATATGATGCGGAAAGTATTGCGGTTTTAGAAGGGCTTGAGGCGGTCAGGAAGCGGCCGGGCATGTATATAGGAAGCGTGTCCACGAAGGGATTGAATCATTTGGTCTATGAGATCGTGGATAATGCGGTGGATGAGCATCTGGCGGGATACTGCTCGAAAATCTATGTGACCTTAGAGAAGGACGGGTCTGCGACGGTTGCGGATAACGGGCGGGGAGTTCCGGTAGACATGCATGCGAAGGGCGTTTCGGCAGCGAGACTGGTGTATACCACATTGCATGCGGGCGGTAAATTTGATGATTCGGCGTATAAGACAAGCGGCGGACTCCACGGCGTAGGTTCGTCGGTGGTAAACGCCCTGTCTGTCTATATGGACGTGGAGATCAGCCGGGACGGATACGTTCATCATGACCGGTATGAAAGGGGGATCCCGGTGATCGAATTGGAGGAAGGGCTTCTTCCAAAGATCGGAAAAACCAGAAAAACCGGGACAAAGGTAAATTTCCTTCCGGATGATACCATATTTGAAAAAACCAGATTCCGCGCGGAAGAGATCAAGAGCAGGATGCATGAGACGGCATATTTGAATCCGGAGCTTACGATCTTTTTTGAGGATAAGCGGGGGGATAAACCGGAGCGGACCGAGTACCATGAGCCGGAGGGGATTCTAGGCTTTATCAGGGAATTAAATGCAAAAAAGGAGACCATCCACGAGCCGGTCTATTATAAAGGAACGGCAGAGGGGATTGAGGTAGAAGCGGCTTTTCAGTATGTGAATGAGTTTCACGAGAATGTGCTGGGCTTCTGTAATAATATATACAATGCAGAGGGGGGAACCCATCTGACCGGATTTAAGACAACCTTTACTACGGTGATGAACCAGTATGCCAGAGAGCTGGGGGTTTTAAAAGAAAAGGACGCGAATTTTACCGGGGCGGATATCCGCAACGGAATGACGGCGATCGTGTCCATCAAACACCCGGATCCTAGGTTTGAGGGACAGACGAAGACGAAGCTGGACAACCCTGACGCTTCTAAGGCGGCGGGAAAGGTAACCGGGGATGAGGTGGTCCGTTTCTTTGACCGGAATCTGGATACCTTGAAGAAGGTGCTCTCCTGCGCGGAGAAGGCGGCGAAGATCCGCAAGACTGAGGAGCGGGCCAAAACCAATCTTCTGACCAAGCAGAAGTATTCCTTTGACAGCAACGGCAAGCTTGCGAACTGCGAGAGCAGGGATGCTTCTAAATGCGAGATCTTTATCGTGGAGGGCGATTCGGCGGGCGGTTCGGCGAAGACTGCCAGAGACCGGATGTATCAGGCGATTCTTCCGATCCGGGGAAAGATCCTGAATGTGGAAAAGGCAAGCATTGACAAGATTCTGGCCAACGCAGAGATTAAGACGATGATCAACGCCTTCGGGTGCGGATTTTCGGAAGGCTACGGCAATGATTTTGATATCAGTAAGCTGCGCTATGATAAAATTATCATTATGGCGGATGCGGATGTGGACGGCGCGCATATTTCTACCCTTCTTCTGACGCTGTTTTACCGCTTTATGCCGGAGCTGATCTATGAGGGACATGTGTACATTGCCATGCCGCCGCTGTATAAAGCTATGCCAAAGAAGGGGGAGGAGGAGTATCTCTATGACGACAAGGCTTTGGAGAGATACCGGAAGACTCACGAGGGTCCTTTTACCCTTCAGAGATATAAAGGTTTGGGAGAGATGGACGCAGACCAGCTCTGGGAGACGACCTTAAACCCCAAGACCCGGGTGATGAAGCTGGTGGAGATTGAGGATGCAAGAATGGCGTCTTCTGTGACGGAAATGCTGATGGGGACGGAGGTTCCGCCTAGACGGGCGTTTATCTATGAGAATGCCACGGAAGCGGAGCTGGATATTTAGTAGGAAGGAGTGAAAGGCATATGAGCGAAGCACAGATTATCCGCACTGAGTATTCGGATGTGATGAAAAAATCCTATATAGACTATGCAATGAGCGTCATTGTCGCAAGAGCCCTTCCCGACGTGCGCGACGGATTAAAGCCGGTACAGAGACGGACTCTCTATGATATGCATGAGCTGGGGATCCGGTGGGACAAGCCTTACAGGAAGTGTGCGCGTATTGTGGGAGATACCATGGGTAAATACCACCCCCACGGCGACAGCTCGATCTATGAGTCGCTGGTGGTGATGGCTCAGGATTTTAAAAAGGGAATTGTGATGGTGGACGGCCACGGTAATTTTGGCTCCATCGAGGGGGACGGCGCCGCGGCCATGCGTTATACGGAGGCAAGGCTTGCGAAGTTTACCCAAGAGGCGTTTTTGGCGGATTTGGACAAGGATGTTGTGAACTTCCTTCCGAATTTTGACGAGACGGAGAAGGAGCCGGAAGTACTTCCGGTGCGGGTGCCGAATCTCCTAGTGAATGGGGCGGAAGGAATTGCCGTCGGCATGGCTACCAGCATTCCCACCCATAATCTTGGGGAAGTCATCGACGCGGTGAAGGCTTATATGAAGAATGACCAGATCAGCACCAAACAGCTTATGCGGTATATCAAAGGTCCGGATTTTCCCACTGGGGGAATTGTAGTCAATAAAGACGACCTGCTTCAGATTTACGAGACCGGGACAGGCAAGGTGAAGCTTCGGGGCAAGGTAGAGACAGAGGAGATGAAGGGCGGGAAAAAACGTCTGGTCATCACCGAGATTCCCTATACCATGATCGGCGCGGGTATTGGAAAATTCCTCAACGACGTGTGCAGTCTGGTGGAATCCAAAAAGACCTCGGATATCGTGGACATTTCCAACCAGTCCTCCAAAGAGGGGATCCGCATTGTGATCGAGCTGAAAAAAGGGGCAGACGCAGAGAATTTGACCAATATGCTTTATAAGAAGACCCGGCTGGAGGACACCTTTGGCGTTAATATGCTGGCGGTCGCCGACGGCCGTCCGGAAACGATGGGGCTTCGCAAGATCATTGAACATCATGTGGATTTTCAGTTTGAGCTTGCCACGAGAAAATATAAGACCCTGATGGCGAAAGAGCTGGATAAAAAGGAGATACAGGAAGGTCTCATTAAGGCTTGCGACGTCATTGACCTGATCATCGAGATCCTTCGAGGCAGCAGGAATGTGAAGGATGCGAAAGCCTGTCTGACGAGGGGTGTTACGGAGAATATCAAGTTCAAGACAAGTATTTCCAGAAAAATGGCTGCTATGCTCCGGTTTACGGAGCGTCAGGCGGGTGCGATTCTGGATATGCGGCTGTACAAGCTGATCGGCCTGGAGATCGAGGCGCTTATGAAGGAGCACGAGCAGACCCTTGCAAATATTGCAAGGTATGAGGATATCCTGAATCATTATGATTCCATGGCGGATGTGATCATAGAGGAATTGGATCATTTTAAAAAGGAATTTGCCGTAAAGCGCCGTACGGTGGTTGAAAATGCCGAAGCGGCCGTATTTGAAGAGAAGAAGATCGAAGAGCAGGAAGTGGTATTTTTGATGGACCGCTTCGGCTATGCCAGAACGGTAGACGCGGCTGCCTATGAGCGCAACAAAGAGGCGGCGGAACAAGAAAGCAAGTATGTGATCTCCTGTATGAATACCGGGAGGCTGTGCCTGTTTACGAATACCGGAAAGATGCATCAGATCAAGGTGTTAGATATTCCTTTCGGAAAATTCAGGGATAAGGGACTGCCGGTGGATAACGTCAGTAACTATGACAGTACGCAGGAACAGATCGTATATCTCTGCGACGCGGAACAAATGCGGTATGCATGGTTGCTATTTGCCACGAAACAGGGTATGATTAAAAAAGTAGAGGGTTCAGAGTTTCAGGTAATTAAGCGTACGATTTCGGCGGCTAAGCTTCAGGAAGAGGACGAACTGATTCATGTTCAGGTGATCGCCAAAGACCATCAGGTTGTTCTTCAGACAAAGGAAGGCTATTTCTTAAAATTTCCGGCCGAAGAGGTGGCGGAGAAGAAAAAGTCGGCGATCGGCGTGCGCGGAATCCGGCTGAAGAAAAATGATGAGCTAGAGAAGGTTTATCTGATTGAAGAGGGACAGGAAGCCAGAGCTTTGTATAAAGAAAGGGAGGTCTGGCTGAACCGTCTGAAATTATCAAAGCGGGATGGAACCGGAACAAAGCCCAGAGCTTGATACTACAGGAGGATAAAATGTCAAAAAGCGAATGGGAGAATTTCGGAGACGAAATTCGAAGAACGGTACAGGATGCAGTTGAAAATCAGGATTTTCATAGATTGAACCAGAATATTACGGATACAGTGGACCGGGCCATGGGCGCTGCGTTTCATTCGGTGTCCAATGGGATGAAGAATGTGCGTACCGGACAGTACAGAAGCCCTGGCAGTTATCGTTACGGGCAGCCAGACAGCCAGAATATGAACGGGGCCTATGGACAGGCGGACAGCCAGAACATGAGCGGCGGATTTAGGCAGCGGCAGGCGCCGTATCCGATGAGGCAGGGCCGGCCGGCAGCATACAGGCGGCAGCCGGCGAAGGGCCAGACGCTAAGTCTGCCCGCGCTGTATGGAAAGACTTCCGGGAATAAGGCAAAGGGCGTGCTTCTTGGTATTGTGGGAGGATGGATAGGCATCCCCCTAGGACTCTATACAATCGGCGGGATATTTGCATTTCTGGCGGGAGGATTTCAACTAGAATATCTGGCTGTTTCAGTTCTCTGCGCGGCGTTTTCTGCGGCGGGCTTAGGAGTGATGAAGCATGGAATCGGCCTATGCGGCCTGCAGAATCGTTTTCAGACGCTGGTACAGGGAATCGGGAACCGGGAATACTGCGACGTAAACGAACTGGCTTCTATGATTGGGAGGACGGAAAAAAAGACGCTGAAGGATCTGCAGAAGATGATTCGGAAGGGATGGTTTCGCCAGCCGCATTTTGACGAGAGCAAAAAGTGTTTTATAACCAGCGACCGGATGTATCAGGAATATATGAGACTTGCCGTACAGCGGAAGGAAGAGACGGCAAGGCTGGAGGAAAAACGAAAGGAAGAGGTAAAACGGGCGGAGGATCTGGATTCCAAGCTTTCGCCGGAGGTGAGAAAGGTGATTGAGGCGGGGGATTCCTTTATTGAACAGATCCGCGCATGCAACGACGGGATTCCCGGAGAGGAGATCTCTGCGAAGATTTCCCATATGGAAATGCTGGTGGATGGAATATTTGACCGGGTGGAGCAGAATCCTGAGACGGTTTCGGATGTGCGCAAGCTGATGGATTACTATCTTCCGACAACGATTAAGCTTTTGGAGGCTTACAAGGATCTGGATTCCCAGCCGGTGGAAGGGGAGAATATTCGAGCCTCCAAACGGGAGATCGAGGATACGCTGGATACGTTAAACCATGCCTTTGAGAAGATATTGGACGATCTGTTTCACCGGACGGCCTGGGATGTGTCGACCGATATTTCTGTGCTGAATACCATGCTTGCCAGAGAAGGGCTGAAGGATGACGGAATGAATCTGTCATAGCAGATACAAGAAGATAACTAAAAACGATTGGAGGAGATCATAATGGATAACGAATTTAAGGATTTTACAGCGGTACCGGAGCTTACGCTGGATCCCTTCGGGGCTGTGCAGCCGGAAGGGGAGGCTGTTCCTGTGAAAAAGGAAGAAGAGCCCGCGCCGGCGTTTGACGAGAGCATGCTTTCTGCGGAAGAGAGGCGGATGGTAGATTCTTTTGTGAAGCAGATTGATCTGTCCAATTCCAATGTTATCCTGCATTACGGAGCCGGTACCCAGAAGAAGCTTGCCGATTTTTCAGAATCAGCACTGAATAATGTGAAGACGAAGGAGCTTGGCGAGGTTGGGGAATTGCTCACCGGCGTGGTCAGGGAATTAAAGAGCTTCGGCGAGGAAGAGGAGAAGGGATTCCTTGGGATTTTTAAGAAACCCGCCGGAAAGCTTCAGAATATGAAGGCGCAGTACGCCAAGGCTGAGGTAAATGTGAACAAGATTATTACCGCGCTGGAGTCCCATCAGATACAGCTTCTTAAGGATGTGGCGCTGCTGGATAAGATGTATGAGCTGAATCTCACCTATTACAAAGAATTGTCGATGTATATCCTTGCGGGCAAGAAGAAGCTTGCCAAGGTGCAGAAGGAGGAACTCCCCGTCTTGATTCAGAAGGCGAGGGTTTCCGGACGCGCGGAGGACGCGCAGGAAGCAAGGGATCTGGAGGCTATGTGCAACCGTTTTGAGAAGAAGCTTTACGATCTGGAACTTACCCGCACCATTGCCATGCAGACCGCGCCGCAGATCCGCATGATTCAGAGTAACGATACGGAGATGGCGGAGAAGATCCAGTCTACGATTGTCAATACGATTCCGCTGTGGAAGAGCCAGATGATCCTGTCCCTTGGGGCGGAGCATTCGGCCAGGGCGGCCGAGGCTCAGCGTGAGGTGACGGATATGACCAATGAGCTTCTGCTTAAAAATGCCCAGAAGCTGAAGACCGCCGCCGTTGATACGGCAAGAGAGACCGAAAGAGGCGTGGTGGAGATCGAAACGCTGAAGGCGGCCAATGAATCTCTGATTTCTACCTTTGACGAGGTGATGGCGATCCAAAAGGAAGGCCGTGAAAAACGTAAGGCTGCGGAGGCCGAGATGGCAAAGATTGAAAACGAGCTTAAAAGGAAGCTGCTTCAAGTTCAGGGAGGAAGATAACAAATGAAAAAGTCAAAAGTATATTTTACTACGTTTAAGGCTACGGAACAGGAGAATCTGCTGCAGAAGCTGCACCGGCTGATGAAGTCGGCGGGATTTGAGGAGATTGAATTTCAGGATAAGTATACGGCGATCAAGATTCATTTTGGAGAATATGGGAATCTGGCGTTTCTGCGCCCGAATTATGCAAGGGTGGTTGCCGATTATGTAAAAGAACTCGGTGGAAAGCCCTATCTGACAGACTGTAATACTTTGTATGTGGGAAGCAGAAAGAACGCCCTCGACCATATGGAGACGGCGTATGTCAATGGATTTTCTCCTTATCAGACAGGATGTCACGTGATCATCGGGGACGGACTGAAGGGAACCAATGAAACGCTGGTGCCGATTGACGGCGAGTACGTGAAAGAGGCTAAAATCGGCGCGGCGGTTATGGACGCGGATGTGTTTATTTCCCTGACCCATTTTAAAGGGCATGAGATGACGGGGTTCGGCGGCGCGCTGAAAAATATCGGTATGGGCTGCGGGTCAAGGGCCGGCAAGATGGAACAGCACTGTGACGGAAAACCCAGCGCCGATGAGGAACTGTGTATAGGCTGCGGTGCCTGCAGGCGGATCTGCGCCCATGGCGCGCCGGTGATCACAGATGGAAAAGCAGTGATCGATCATGAAAAATGCGTAGGCTGCGGAAGATGTCTTGCCGTCTGTCCAAAGGATGCGATTCAGGCGGATTTTACAGATTCCATCGCGCTTTTGAACTATAAAATAGCAGAGTACAGCCTTGCCGTCTGCAAGGACAGACCCTGCTTCCATATATCTCTGATCTGCGATGTGTCGCCCAACTGCGACTGCCATGCGGAAAATGACATTCCGATCATTCCGGATGTGGGGATGCTGGCCTCCTTTGACCCGGTAGCCCTTGATCAGGCATGTGCGGATCTGTGCAACCAGATGCCGGCAGTGGAAGGCAGTATGCTGGGCGACAATCTGGAAGAGCATAAGGAGGAAGCAAAAGAAGGCGCCTGCGATCATTTCCATATGACGCATCCGGATGCGGAGTGGAGATGCGGCATCGCCCATGCGGTAAAAATCGGATTGGGAACAGATCAGTACGAGCTGCTTCGGATCTGAAAGCGGAGGGGGTAGAGAAACAGGATGTTATGTTCACAGGGCGTCCGGCCTGCCCCCAGAGCTTTGGTATGGAAAGCAGGGCGAGACGACATTCCAGCGAACTCAGTGCTAACGTAGTCTAAGAAGCTCAGGAATGCCTTCGCTCCTAAGACTACGTAAACACTGATTTCTCTTCCATTAAAAGCGTCTCTAAATTGCCTTGCTTTCCATACCAAAGCTCTGGGGGCAGGCCAGACACCCTGTGAACATAACAGTTTCCCGGCTACTCGGTTACTTTTGCTGGGTGTCCTCCAATCGTTCCGCAAACCCTAGCATAACGTTACAATTCACTGGACAACTGGTAACAGCGGATTGAATCAGGCTATCCCCTCTGAGCAGACAATTCGGAAGCGTTCTTAATGGAGATGAAATAGCGGTTTACGGAATCTTAGCCACGAAGGCTCTCCTGAGTGGTTTAGATTCCGTTAATCGGTAGTTCATCGGAATGTTGCTTCGTCTGCGCAGAGGGGATAGCCTGATTCAATCCGCGTCCTCAGCCGATATGTGAACTGTATAGCAAAATCCTTTGAAACATAAGAAGAAACAGTTGCTTTTTTGATAAGAGAGTGCTATACTAAACTATAGTTGCATAAGGGGAAGACGGAAAGAGTGAACGGAAGTTCACTCTTCTTTGTTGCTGGGAGCGGCCTTTTAGCCGTGAATCGTAACGAGTCTTCCATATGGCTGCATTTTAGTAAAGAAGGGAAGTTTTACGTTGTCGAAAAGAGAGAGTTACGAACAGAAAACAGAAGCGATCCTGCTTCCGATTTTGGAAAAGAACGGCTTTGAGCTGTGGGACGTGGAATATGTGAAGGAAGGCGGTACATGGTATCTGCGGGCGTACATCGATAAGCCGGGAGGGATTATGGTGGATGACTGCGAGGTGGTCAGCAGGGAGTTGTCCGATATTCTGGATGAGAAGGATTTTATTGAGGAAGCCTATATTCTAGAAGTGAGTTCTCCCGGACTTGGAAGACCGCTGAAAAAGAATAGGGACTTTGAAAAGAGTCTTGGAGAAGAGGTGGAGATCCGCACCTACAGGATGATTGACAAAAAGAAGGAATTTCGGGGATTTTTAAGGGAATATGATAAGGATACAGTAACGATCGAGACTGACAATGCCCGGATGCAGACCTTTGAAAAGAAAGAGATTGCATTGATTCGGTTAGCGTTTGATTTTTAAATGTAAACAGGAGGAAATAAGAAAATGAACACAGAATTATTGGAAGCATTGACAATCCTGGAGAAGGAAAAGGACATTAGTAAAGAGACACTGCTGGATGCGATTGAAAATTCTCTGATTAATGCATGTAAAAACCACTTTGGCAAGGCGGATAACATCAGGGTCATTATGGACCGTGAAACCTGCGATTATCAGTTGATCCAAGAGAAGACGGTAGTGGAAGAGGTAGAAGACAAGATCGAGCAGATCAGTCTTGAAGACGCCAAGGCTATTGACGGTAAATACGAACTTGGCGATATTGTACAGTTTCCGGTGGAGTCAAAATCATTCGGACGGATCGCTACACAAAACGCAAAGAATCTGATTCTCCAGAAGATACGCGAGGAGGAGCGGAAGGTTATTTACGATCAGTATTTTGAGAAAGAAAAGGATATTGTAACCGGTATTGTCCAGAGATATGTAGGCAGAAATATCAGTATTAATCTGGGCAAGGCGGACGCTATGCTGACGGAGAATGAACAGGTTAAGGGAGAGAGCTTCCAGCCCACAGAGCGGATCAAGCTGTATGTGGTTGAGGTAAAGAATACGACAAAGGGGCCGAAGATTCTGGTTTCCCGTACCCATCCGGAATTGGTGAAGCGTTTGTTTGAGGCGGAGGTTACCGAGGTTCGGGACGGTATTGTGGAGATTAAAAGCATTGCAAGGGAAGCGGGAAGCAGAACGAAGATCGCCGTGTGGTCCAACGATCCGGATGTGGATCCGGTGGGCGCATGCGTGGGTATGAACGGCGCCAGAGTCAACGCGATTGTAAATGAGCTGCGGGGCGAAAAGATCGATATTATTAACTGGAGCGATAATCCAGGAATTTTGATCGAGAACGCACTGAGCCCGGCCAAAGTTATTTCGGTTATGGCGGATCCGGACGACAAGACGGCAAGCGTGATCGTGCCGGATTACCAGCTTTCCCTCGCAATCGGCAAGGAAGGACAGAACGCGAGACTTGCAGCAAGGCTGACCGGATATAAGATTGATATTAAGAGCGAAACGCAGGCGATTGAGTCCGGCGAGCTTCCGGAGAATTATATGGAGCTGATGGAAGGCGTTTACGAAGAAGAGATGTATGAAGAGGGCTACGAAGACGGATATGCACAGGACGGTTATGAAGACAGTTATGAGGACGGATATGAGGGGAATCAGCCGGATGTCAGGGAGCCCTATGAAGAGATAGAAGAGATTGTTTTTGAGGAAGTAGAAGAATAGAAATCAGGTGATGATTTGGGAGGCAATAAAAAAATACCTATGCGCAAATGCGTAGGCTGTCAGGAAATGAAGAGTAAAAAAGAGATGATTCGTGTAATCAAGACACCGGAGAATGACTTTCTTTTGGATGCCACCGGAAAGAAGAACGGACGGGGAGCTTATGTTTGTCCGAATGGGGAATGCTTAAGGCTTGCAAGGAAAAATAAGGGCTTGGAACGTTCTTTTAAGCAGGCGATCCCGGAAGAAGTATATGAGGCGCTGGAAAAGGAGATGGGGATACTTGAAACAGGATAAGATACTGTCCCTTATCGGGCTGGCAACTAGGGCGGGAAAGACAGCGAGCGGAGAGTTCTGTACGGAGCGGGAAGTGAAGTCCGGCAAGGCAAAGCTTGTGATCCTTGCTGAGGATGCGTCTGGTAATACGAAAAAAAAGTTTCAGAATATGTGTGATTTTTATCAAGTCCCGATCCGCTTGTCTTATGGAAAAGAAGCGCTGGGCCATGCAATGGGAAAAGAGCTTCGGGCGTCGCTTGCCATATTGGACGAGGGATTTGCAGGAAGCATACTGAAGCAGTTGGATACACGAAAGAAAGATTAGGTTGCATAGAGGAGGTTAGTTTGTATGTCAAAGATGAAAGTATATGAGCTTGCAAAAGAGCTTGGGAAGAGCAGCAAGGAGCTCCTTGAGTTTTTGGGCGAAAAGAATATAGAAGTAAAGAGCCATATGAGCTCGATAGAGGACGGCGATGTTGCGCTTGTAAAGAAGGCTTTTGGAGGAAAAGCAGAGACCACGAAGGCGGATAAGCCTACAGAGGACGCGCCAAAGGCGGAAGTAGAGAAGAAGGCCGCAGAGGTGCCGAAGGCGGAGACGGCCGCGCCGAAGAAAAAGAATATTGTTCATGTATTCAGGCCGCAGAATACCAGAGACGGCGGCAAAGGAGGAAACCGTCAGGGAGGACGTCAAAATGGCGGAGGCAGGTTTGGAGCCGGAGGCCGGCCGATGCAGAACGCAAGGCCGATGCAGGTGCAGAACGGAAGGCCTGCGCCGGGAACAAAACCGTTAAAGCCGATGCAGGTACAGAATGGCCGGCCGGCGCCAGGGACAAAGCCGGCTCAGAATGTAAAACCGGAGGCGGCGAAGGAACAGCCGGAGAAGCCTGTAAAGACAGAGATAAAGCCACAGCAGATTCCGGCAGATACTACAATACAGGAGAATAAAACAGTGGAAGCGCCTGTAAAAGAGAAGACTGTACAGGAGAGCAAAGTGACAGAGAAAAAAGTGCCGGAAGAAAGAGTGCCGGAAGAAAGAGTGCCGGAAAACAAAGTTCAGGAGAATAAAGTGCCGGAAAACAAAGTTCAGGAAAACAAAGTCCAGGAGAACAAGGTGCAGGAGAACAAGGCACAGAGCGAGCATACAGCAAATAACCGCGTTCAGAATGACCGTCCGCGGTCCGAGAGGCGTTCAGAGCCAAGACCGGGAAGAGGAGACCGTATACAGGGCGAAAAGCGTTCAGATAGAAGGCCGGGAAGAGGAGACCGCCCACAGGGAGAGAGACGCCCGGATGGAAGGCCGGGAAGAGGAGACCGCCCGCAGGGAGAGAGACGTCCGGACGGAAGGCCGGGAAGAGGAGACCGCCCGCAGGGAGAGAGACGTCCGGACGGAAGACCGGGAAGAGGGGAGCGCCCGCAGGGAGACCGCTTCCAAGGCGGACGAGGCGACAGAGACCGCGACAGTTTCCGCGGCGAGCATAAGGACCGTCAGGGAAGAAAGAGTAATCCTGCAATTCCAACTCCGGCAATCGAAGGACAGAAACCGCAGAGAAGCAAAGGCAAGGGCAAGGACGATTATAAAAAGAAGGATTACCGAGACGACGATAGAATGCCGAAGGGTAAGAAGCAGAAGAATGAGCCAAAGCAACAGATGCAGAAGCCTCAGCAGAAGGTGCAAAAGGTAGAAGAGGTCATTAAGTCTATTATACTTCCAGAGATACTTACCATTAAGGATTTGGCTGATAAGATGAAGATTGTTCCTTCTGTAATCGTGAAAAAGTTGTTTATGCAGGGAAAGATCGTAACGGTTAATCAGGAGATTGATTACGATACCGCGGAAGAGATCGCGTTGGAATTTGATGTGCTCTGTGAAAAAGAAGAGGTTGTGGATGTAATTGAGGAACTTCTCAAAGAAGAGGATGAGGACGAGAAAAAGATGAAGAAACGTCCTCCGGTAGTCTGCGTTATGGGCCACGTTGACCATGGTAAGACTTCTCTTTTGGATGCAATCCGGCATACGAATGTAATTGACCGGGAAGCGGGCGGCATTACACAGCATATCGGCGCGTCTGTTGTTACAGTAAACGGTGAAAAGATTACGTTTCTGGATACGCCGGGGCACGAGGCGTTTACCGCTATGCGTATGCGAGGTGCAAATTCGACGGATATTGCCATTTTGGTGGTTGCTGCTGACGACGGCGTTATGCCGCAGACTGTAGAGGCAATCAACCATGCAAAGGCTGCGGGAATCGAGATTGTGGTTGCTATTAATAAGATTGATAAGCCAAGTGCAAATATAGACCGCGTGAAACAGGAGCTGTCCGAGTATGAACTGATTCCGGAGGACTGGGGCGGAAGTACAATCTTTGTACCGGTATCCGCCAAGACCGGGGAAGGCTTAAAGGAGCTGATGGAAATGCTTCTGTTGACGGCCGAGATGTCAGAGCTGAAAGCGAATCCGAACCGCCGGGCGAGAGGTCTGGTTATTGAGGCCGAGCTGGATAAGGGCAAGGGTTCCGTTGCAACGGTACTGGTCCAGAAGGGAACCTTGCGCGTAGGGGACGCAATTGCGGCTGGTTCTGCCTTTGGTAAGGTAAGAGCTATGATGGACGACAAGGGAAGGCGCGTCAAAGAAGCCGGCCCGTCAGTTCCTGTTGAGATCCTTGGATTAAATGATGTTCCTAATGCAGGAGAGGTATTTGTAGGCTGTAAGAACGATAAGGATGCAAGGAGTTTTGCCGAGACGTTTATTTCTCAGAATAAAGCAAAACTTTTGGAGGATACTAAGAGTAAGCTGTCATTGGATGATCTGTTTAACCAGATTAAGGAAGGTAACTTAAAGGAGCTTGGAATCGTTGTGAAAGCGGATGTTCAGGGATCTGTTGAAGCGATCAAGCAGAGCCTTTTGAAGCTGTCCAATGAAGAGGTTGTTGTTAAGATTATCCACGGCGGCGTAGGCGCAATCAATGAATCAGACGTAAGCCTTGCTTCTGCATCCAACGCAATTATTATTGGGTTTAATGTCCGCCCGGATGCAACCGCTAAGGAAACCGCAGAGCGGGAGGGCGTGGATGTGCGGCTGTACCGCGTAATCTACAATGCGATTGAAGATGTTCAGGCAGCTATGAAAGGTATGCTGGATCCAATCTTTGAGGAGAAGGTGCTCGGCCACGCAGAGGTGCGCCAGACATTCAAGGCTTCCGGTGTCGGAACAATTGCAGGCTCCTATGTGACTGACGGAATTTTTGAGAGAGACTGTCAGGCAAGAATTGTCCGTGACGGAATTGTTATTTATGACGGAAAGCTTGCCTCATTAAGAAGGTTCAAGGATGATGTAAAAGAAGTCAGGACCGGATATGAATGTGGTTTTGTCTTTGAGAACTTTAACGATATCAAAGAAGGAGATCAGGTTGAGGCATTCAAGATGGTAGAGATACCAAGATAGACGTTTTGCGGCAGAACGAAATGCCGCTGTGTGAATAAAGGAGAATAAGAATTGAGGAAAAACAGTATTAAGAATACAAGGGTGAATACAGAGGTTCAAAGAGAACTGAGTAATATCATCCGGGCGGGGCTCAAAGATCCAAGGGTAGCCCCTTGGACTTCCGTTGTCGCTGTTTCGGTGGCACCGGATCTCAAGACCTGTAAGGCATATATCAGCGTGCTGGGGGATGAGAAGGCCAAGGAGGATACGATAAAAGGATTAAGGAGTGCAGAAGGGTTTATCCGCCGTGAACTTGCGAGAGGATTAAATATGCGCAATACGCCGGAGATTACCTTCGTGCTTGACCAGTCAATTGAATACGGTGTAAATATGTCTAAGCGAATTAGCGATGTAACCAAGGATTTGAATATGGATGGTGAGGAAGATGCTGAATAAGTTGTTGCAGGATGCGCACAGAGTTGCGATTGGCGGCCATGTGCGCCCTGACGGGGACTGTGTCGGCTCCTGTATGGGATTATACCGGTATATAAAGGATAATTATCCGGAGATTATAACGGATATATATCTGGAGCCGATTCCGGAGAAATTTGGATTTATCAGGGGAACCGAAGATATTAGGAGCGAGATTTCCATTGATGCGGTATACGATTTATTTATCTGCCTTGACTGTGGCGACGCGGAACGTCTGGGATTTTCCGCATCGCTGTTTCAGTCGGCTCTACATACTTATTGTATTGACCATCACGCAAGCAACAGTTCTTTTGCGGATGACAATTATATTGTTCCGGATGCGAGCTCAACGTCGGAGCTTGTATATGGTTTGATGGAAAAAGATAAGGTCACAAAAGAAATCGCTGAGTGTCTATACATAGGAATTGCGCATGATACGGGCGTGTTCCAGTATTCCTGTACATCTCCCGCGACTTTCCGCGCGGCCGCCGAGCTTTTGGAAACAGGAATCGACGCTGCGTCGCTGATAGATGCTACCTACTATGAAAAATCCTACGCGCAGAATCAGGTACTGGGGCGCGCGTTGCTGGAGAGCATTGTTTTTATGGATGGAAAATGTATTGCGGCATTCATGAGAAAATCCCAGTTAGAGTTTTATGGAGTATCGCCGAAGGATCTGGATGGGATTGTGGCGCAGCTTCGGCTTACCAAGGGCGTAGAAGTGGCCATCTTTGCCTATGAGACAGAAAAAGATGTGTATAAAGTCAGCCTGCGCTCGAAGAGAGAAGTAGATGTGAGCGTTATTGCAGGGTATTTTGGCGGAGGAGGCCATGTAAAGGCTGCCGGCTGTACGATGCCGGGTACAATCCATGACGTTTTGAATAATCTGTCCAGACAGATTGAACTGCAGTTTGCGAAGGAGTAGCCTATGCTGCATGGAATTTTAAATGTGTATAAAGAAAAGGGCTATACCTCCCATGATGTAGTGGCGGTCCTCAGGGGTATTACCGGGCAGAAGAAAATCGGCCATACCGGTACGCTGGATCCGGACGCAGAAGGAGTTCTTCCGGTGTGTTTGGGGAAGGCTACAAAGCTGAGCGGACTGCTGACTGAAAAGGATAAAGCATATCGAGCCGTGCTGCTTCTTGGGGTAGTTACGGATACTCAGGATATTTCAGGAAAAGTGCTGGAGAGACATAATACGGACACATTGCGTGAAGCCGATACAAAAGAGGCGATTCGGGGGTTTATTGGGGAATATGACCAGATTCCGCCCATGTATTCTGCGTTAAAGATGGATGGGAAGAAGCTTTATGAACTGGCAAGGGAAGGAAGGACTGTTGAGAGAAAAGCAAGGCGCGTATCCGTCTATGATATTCAGATCATAAGCATGGAACTTCCGCGGGTTGAGATAGAGGTATCCTGCTCGAAGGGAACTTATATCCGCACACTCTGCCATGACATTGGTGAAAAGCTTGGAGTAGGGGGATGTATGGAATCTCTGCTTCGTATCCGTTCCGGTTCCTTTGAAATCGGGGAAAGCTGCCGGTTAGAATATCTGCAGGAAATGATGGGAAGGGGAGAGCTTGATAAGCTTCTTATTCCTGTCGACGCTGTATTCCTGCAGTATAAAAAAATCCAGATAGGAGAGGAATTGAATAATCGGTTAAAAAACGGTAATTCTTTTGTAATGAGTTGTCCGCACCTTCATCTGTCGGATATGGAGTATGTGCGGATATATGATTCCGCCGGAAATTTTACGGCAATTTATAAATATGTGCAGGAGGGTCAGCGGTTTCAGGCCGTAAAGATGTTCCTGTAAATTGTAACAATAAGGGAGAAATATGCGGTATTATGCAGTATATAGAAGGATTGGAAGCGTATTGCGGGGACAAAAGGACGGCGGTTACGCTGGGGAAATTTGACGGTCTTCACCGCGGACATGAAAAACTGATCGAAAAAGTAATAGAGTATGCCAAGGAGAAAGACCTAGAAAGTGTTGTATGTTCTTTCAACATGATTCCGTATTTTGACAGTTTGAGGATAAAAAGAGAGATTCTGATGACGAAGGAAGAGCAGAGACTCCGGCTGGAGGGAAGAATCGATAAGCTTGTGGACTGTCCGTTTACTAAATCGTTCAGCTTGATTCCAGCGGAGGATTTTATCCGGGATGTACTGGCTGGATTATTCCGCGCCGCCTATGTGGTTGTGGGTACGGATTTCTGCTTTGGCTATCAGAAGCGGGGAAATATCCATATGCTCAAGGAATACCAAGAGAAATATGGTTATAAACTGATTGTGATTGAAAAAGAGCGGTATCATGGCCGGATTATCAGCAGTACCTATATTAAAGAGGCGCTGGCGGAGGGAGATCTTGCGCTGGCGAACCGGCTGCTGGGTTATCCTTATACGATTATGGGAATCGTAGAGCATGGGAAACAGCTAGGCAGGAAGCTTGGTTTTCCTACGCTCAATGTGGCGCCAAAGGAGCATAAGGTGATACCGCCAAAGGGAGTCTATGTATCACGTACCTATGTGGATGGATGCGGATATGACGGAATCTGTAATATAGGCGTAAAGCCTACTGTTGCAGAGGAAGAGCGCATGCTTGTGGAAAGCTATCTGTTTGAGTATCACGGAAATGCTTACGGCAAGAAGGCCGCAACCGAGCTGCATGAATTTAGGAGGCCGGAGAGAAAATTCGCTGATGTGTCAGAGATGAAAGCTTGTATTGATAAAGATATTGCATATGGCAAGAATTTTTTTGTGAATAGTAACAAAATATGTATATGAAAAAAGACTTTACATGCAGCCAGGCGCTATGCTATACTAACACAGTGTGAATCAACTGGCGTTCGGTAACCGGAGGACTCCGACCGTTACTTAATGCCGGCAGTGAGAAGAAAAGGAGGAAAGAATCATGGTAACAAAAGAGCAGAAGAGTCAGATTATTGCTGATTACGGAAGAGGGGAAGGAGATACCGGTTCGCCGGAAGTGCAGATCGCAATCCTGACGGCCAGAATCAACGACCTTACAGAGCATTTTAAGGCAAATCCGAAAGATCATCATTCAAGAAGAGGACTTCTTAAGATGGTTGGACAGAGAAGAGGACTTCTTGCATATTTGAAAGAGAAGGATATCGAGAGATACCGTTCTCTGATTGAGAGACTTGGACTGCGTAAGTAAACGTCAGAACATGATTTTTAGAGAAGATAAGGTACCCGGCGGCGTAAAGCTGCCGGGTTATTTGCTGCACGGAAAAAGGTTGTCTCGCCCTGTTTCCTATGGCAGGCGCTCCGTAAGGGCCAGACACCCTGTTAAACTGTAATGAACCTAAAAATAACAGTAGTATTTTTCAGTTTGCTGTGTTATACTAAAAAGGACTGTGAACAGGGACAAGTATTCCGAGACCACTGAAAAGGGCATTTGTTAAAATGAGTTTTTCAGTAGTTTCGGTAGTTCTTGTTTTCATGAAAGAAAATAAGTGAGAGAAGAGAAAGGAAAACTACTTATGTACAAACAATTTGAAATGGAATTGGCTGGCAGAACGCTGCGCGTTGACGTGGGCAGAGTTGCAAAACAGGCAAATGGCGCGGTTTTGATGCACTATGGAGATACGACGGTTTTGTGTACCGCAACGGCATCTGAAAAACCAAGGGAAGGCATTGACTTTTTCCCCTTGAGTGTTGAATATAATGAACGGATGTATGCAGTGGGCAAGATCCCAGGAGGATTTAATAAGAGAGAGGGAAAGGCGTCGGAGAATGCGGTGTTGACTGACCGTGTGATTGATCGTCCTATGAGACCGCTGTTTCCAAAAGATTACCGCAACGATGTGACTCTGGAAAATCTGGTTCTTTCGGTAGATCAGGATTGTTCGCCGGAGCTTACTGCTATGATTGGCGCGGCTATTGCAACGACAATCTCTGACATTCCTTTTGACGGACCGATCTCTACCACACAGGTGGGCCTTGTTAACGGAGAATTTGTATTTAATCCTACCGCAGACCAGAGGGATATTTCAGAACTCGCGCTTACGGTTGCTTCCACAAAAGAGAAGGTAATCATGATTGAGGCCGGGGCCAATGAGGTTCCGGAGGAGCGGATGATCGAGGCGATTTTTGCTGCCCATGATTTGAATCAGAAGGTCATTGCATTTATCGATACGATTGTTGCAGAGTGCGGCAAACCGAAGCATGCATATGAGAGTTGCGCAGTTCCAGAAGAGCTGTTTGCGGCAATCAAAGAGATTGTGCCGCCAGAGGAGATGGAGCAGGCTGTTTTTACAGATGAGAAACAAGTCCGGGAGGAGAATATCCGCCGGATCACAGAAAAGCTGGAAGAGCGTTTCGCCGAGAACGAGGAATGGCTTGCTGTGCTTTCGGAGGCTGTTTACCAGTATCAGAAGAAGACGGTGCGAAAGATGATCTTAAAGGATCACAAACGTCCAGACGGAAGGGCAATCGACCAGATTCGTCCATTGGCGGCGGAGGTAGATCTGATTCCAAGAGTCCACGGGTCAGCGATGTTTACCAGGGGACAGACACAGATCTGCAATATCTGTACCTTGGCGCCTCTTTCCGAGGCCCAGAGGCTGGATGGACTGGATGAGGCTGAGACGTCGAAGCGATATATGCACCACTATAACTTCCCGTCCTATTCGGTAGGTGAGACAAGGCCGTCAAGGGGGCCGGGGCGCCGGGAGATCGGCCATGGCGCGCTGGCAGAGCGGGCGCTGGTTCCGGTACTTCCCCCAGAGGCGGATTTCCCATATGCGATCCGTACGGTATCTGAGACGTTTGAGTCCAACGGTTCGACTTCCCAGGCGAGCGTATGCGCTTCCTCTATGTCGCTGATGGCGGCGGGAGTTCCGATCAAAGCGGCGGTTGCGGGTATTTCCGCAGGTTTGGTGACCGGTGATTCTGATGATGATTATCTGGTTCTGACAGATATACAGGGGCTGGAAGATTTCTTTGGAGATATGGACTTTAAGGTGGCTGGTACCCATAAGGGTATTACGGCAATTCAGATGGATATTAAGATTCACGGACTGACAAGGCCGATCATTGAAGAAGCTATTGCCGCTACGAAGAAGGCAAGAACCTATATTCTTGACCAGGTTATGGCAAAGGCGATTGCAGAGCCGAGACCGGAAGTCGGTCCTTATGCGCCGAAGATTATCCAGATGCAGATCGATCCGCAGAAGATTGGAGACGTGGTTGGACAGAGAGGCAAGACCATTAATGCAATCATTGAGGAGACCGGAGTTAAGATTGATATCACCGATGACGGAGCAGTTTCAATCTGCGGAACCGACGCTGCGGGCATGGACCGTGCGAAAGAGCTGATTGAGATTATCGTGATGGATTTCGAGGCCGGAATGGTTCTGAAGGGCAAAGTTGTGAGCATTAAAGAATTTGGCGCGTTTATTGAATTTGCTCCGGGGAAAGAGGGAATGGTTCACATTTCTAAGATTTCCAGAGAAAGAATCAAACAGGTTGAAGATGTGCTGACTCTTGGCGACGTAGTAAAGGTGGTATGCCTTGGCAAGGACAAGATGGGAAGGCTTTCATTCAGCATGAAGGATGTTGCAGAGTAGAACATCTATTATTAAGAAATATAAGAGGCTGGCGTGGATGCGCCGGTCTCTGTTTTTATGATATAGGAAACTTCGTTCCCTATATCATAAAAAACCTTCGGGGGATGCGCACTCGCGCGAAGAGGAATTATGTCGCAAGCGCCCGCGCTTGGCGCGAGAATGTGCTTTGGCACATTCTTTATTTAATGTGAACTTAAGGTTTTCCTTATGCTTTTTTTAGAAATTATCCATACTGCGGCCACATTTCCAGAGTATTCTATAGAAAAGAGTGATTAACTGAAAGTTCGGACAATTATTAATCATATGTCAGGGGGAGCCGGCATATAATAGTAAAGTCGGGGGTAGCAGCAGGAGTATATCACTTAGAAATGGAGGAAATTAGTATGGATAAGGGGAAATGTAAAAAAACCTATCAGGAAGTCATTTCCATGGAAGAATACTTAAGGAAACGGCAGAAAATCAGAGAATCAGAGCAGAAAGGGAAAAAAGTTAAGGCACTTGAAAAAAGCCCTGCCTGGCTGTTGGCAGAGCTTTATGTTTAAGCCGGTCTATTCAGAGTCGTCGTCATCTTTTCTGGAAGCCTTGTATACAAGAGTGTATGCATACAGCAGTACAGGGAGAAGAATCGTACATGCAATGGAAGCTTTCAGAAGTCCTAGGGATGCTGAATGATCGAACAATGCAAAAACAAAAGTGCTTACATAGAGAAGGATCAAAAGGACGGCTCCAATCAGGGCAAAGGCGCGCTTAAAGTTTTTCATAGTGTAATCCTTTCTATTTTCTATAAGTAAAAATCGTTACTGTATGATGGTTTTTCCGGATAGGATATTTTTATAATCTTCGTAGTTTTTCTTGAGAAGATTCGGTGTGTCAAGCTCGTATGGACATCGGGAACTGCATTGGCCACATTCCAGGCAGTTCTCGATTTTTTTCATGTTTTCCTGCCATGTTTCGCTAAGCCATGCGTCGGACGGGGCTCTTCTAACCATAAGAGACATCCGCGCACAGTTGTTAATCGGAATTTCTGCCGGACATGGAAGGCAGTAACCACAGCCCCGGCAGAAATCGCCGGTTAATTCTTTCTTTTCATTGTCGATAAACATGCGGATATCGTCATTCATTGCAGGCGGATTGTCCATATAATCCAGCCATTCTTCTAATTCGCTCATCCGCTGGATTCCCCAGATTGGAAGCACATTGTCGAACTGCGACATATAGGAGAAGGCGGCTTTGGAATTGCTGATGAGTCCTCCGGCGAGTCCTTTCATAGCGATGAAGCCCATATTTCTCTCTTTGCACAGATGGACAAGTTCTAGTTCTTTTTCGGAAGACAGATAACTTAAGGGGAACTGCAGAGTCTCGTAAAGGCCGGATTCGATGCATTCCTTTGCAACGCCAAGCTTGTGGGCGGTTACTCCGATATGGCGGATTTTCCCCTGTTCTTTGGCTTCTAGCATACACTCATACATACCGCTTCCGTCGCCGGGACGCCAGCAGGTATCTACCATGTGGAACTGATAAATGTCGATATAGTCGGTTTTAAGAAACTCTAAGGAAGCAGCCAGATGTTTTTTGAAATCTTCCGGTGTTTTTGCCGCAGTTTTGGTTGCGATATATATTTTTTCACGCAATTCGGAAAGCGCATATCCAAGCTTTTCTTCGCTGTCGCTGTAAGCTCTGGCGGTATCAAAAAAACGCATGCCGCCTTCATAGGCGCGTAATAAAATAGCTTTTGCCGTCTCAAAATCCACTCTTTGGATAGGAAGAGCGCCGAAAGCGTTCTGGGGAACGGTAATTCCTGTGGTTCCTAATGTAATTTGTTTCATAGTCTACCTCCGATTTTTATATGCTGTTTCTATCATACACCTAATTTGGAAAATAGACAAATTAATAATAAGGAAAAGCTTTGAAAATTATGACAAATGGTATATAATAGTTTGTGCAGAAAAATGACAGAAGTCAATTTGGAAAATTTATTTAGGATAAAGGAGATTATCAGTATGGGTGCGGCATTATTAGATCAGTGGCGTAAAATCGCATATAACGAACAGGCGGACAGAGGACAGCTTCAGAAATTTTGGGATGACTATTTCCAGATCGAGAAAGGGATTTATGAGAAGCTTTTGGACGAGCCGGATACGGAGGTCCGCGGAACGGTAAAGGAATTGGCGGAAAAGTATGGTCAGAGCGTACTGACTATGACCGGCTTCCTTGACGGTATTAATGATAGTCTGAAAGAAGCCAATCCGATTGAGACGATGGATGAGGAAACGCAGGTGAATCTGGTATTTGACAAGGCGCTTCTCTATAAAAATATGGTTGCTGCAAAGGCGGATTGGCTGTATGGACTTCCTCAGTGGAAGAGTATTTTCACAGAGGACGAATTGAAGTCTTTGTATAAGGAGCAGAAGGAGTCCGGCACAATCCGCAAGGAGAAGAAGATTGGCCGTAACGATCCATGTCCTTGCGGGAGCGGGAAGAAGTATAAGAAGTGCTGCGGAAGATAAAGGAAAATAATGATGAAGACGATTTATGACAGTTATACATTAAATAACGGGGTAAAGAATCCTTGCGTAGGATTTGGAACGTTTAAAGCGGCGGACGGTCAGAGCACGGAAGTGCTGAAAACGGCGATCGACGCAGGATACAGGTATTTTGATACAGCTTCCTTTTATGAGACGGAAGAAAGTCTTGGGAAGGCTGTTAGGGAAAAGCAGATTCCCAGAGAAGAGCTGTTTCTTACATCTAAGGCATGGAAGACGGAGATGGGATACCGGGAAGTAAAGGAAGCGTTTGAAAGAACTCTTGACCGTCTTCAGACGGATTACCTGGATCTGTACCTGATCCACTGGCCGATTCCGGAAGAAGGGTATGAGGACTGGAAGAGGCTGGATATTGATACATGGAAGGGAATGGAAGAATTATATGAGGAAGGAAAGATAAGGGCGATCGGCGTCAGTAATTTTCTTCCTCATCATATTGAGAATCTGTTGGAACACTGTCATGTGAAGCCGGCGGTGAATCAGATTGAATTTCATCCGGGATATACGCAGGAGCTGACGGTACAGTATTGCCAGGAGAGAGACATCCTTGTTCAGGCATGGAGTCCGATCGGACGGAGCGCGCTTTTAAATAATCCGATGATTTTAGAGATCGCGGGACATTATAAGGTGTCTGCCGCCCAGCTCTGCATCCGGTACGCGGTGCAGAGAGGGATCGTACCGCTGCCCAAGTCTTCGGCTATGGAGCGGATGAAGCAGAATCAGGACGTATTTGGATTTGAAATTACCAGAGAAGATATGTACCGTTTGGGAACATTTGCACAGACCGGGTGGTCAGGGCTTCATCCTGACGGAGGAAGTACCAGAGGGACCTCAAAAAGTCTGTGTCTGCCGACGGACTAGAAGGAAAGATGAAAGATGAAATTATATAGGCATAAAGTACAATATTATGAAACTGACCAGATGGGAATTGTGCATCATTCTAATTATATCCGGTGGTTTGAAGAAGCAAGGATTAATCTAATGGATCAGATGGGAATCAGCTATCAGAAAATGGAGGAGATGGGAATTATCAGTCCGGTTCTATCTGTGGAGGCGGATTTCCTCCGCATGGTACGCTTTGGCGGTAATGTGCTGATCCGGGCTGTTATCACAGAGTACAACGGCATTAAACTTGCGGTGTCCTATCAGGTGATCGATAAGTCGACAAATATGGTCCAGTGTAAAGGCGTGACCAAACATTGCTTCCTAAATGAACAGGGAAGGCCGATTTCATTGAAAAAGAGTTATCCACAGATCCATAAGCTATTCGAGAAGGAGTTTGCCAAGGGGAAACGGCTGGAAAAGAAAAGAGAGGATAACGAGAATAATTCTGAGAAAGAGAAGGCAGAATCCTAGATAAGGGGGATTCTGTCTTATCTATGCCTTGCAGAGATCAGGAAAGAGTGGAAGCGGTTATGAGAACAAATAATGAATTGCTCAATAAGATTGACGAAAAATATTCAAGACTTAGCAAAGGGCAGAAAAAACTGGCGGATTATATCCGTCAGGAATATGACAAGGCGGCGTTTCTCACGGCAGCCAGAATGGGAGAAGTGGTGGGCGTCAGCGAATCTACGGTAGTCCGGTTTGCTATGACCTTGGGCTATAAGGGATATCCGGAATTTCAAAAGGCGTTGGAGGAATTGGTAAGGACGAAGCTGAATTCCATCCAGAGAATGGAGGTAACCTATGGGCGTATTAGTCAGGGAGAGATCTTAGCGTCGGTGCTGCAGTCGGACATCGAGAAAATTAAGCTGACCATGGGGAGCGTGGATCAGGATGCATTTGAAATGTCAGTAGATACCATATTAAATGCAAGGAGGATCTATGTGATCGGTATCCGAAGCTGCGCGCCTCTTGCAAGCTTCTTAAGCTATTATCTGCATTTGATCTGCGAGGATGTGACCCTGATCAATTCAAACACCTCCAGCGAGATTTTTGAACAGATGATCCGCGTCGGGAAAGAGGATGTGGTAATCGGAATTAGTTTTCCTCGGTATTCTATGCGGACGCTAAAAGCGCTGGAATTTGCCAGCAACAGGAGCGCGAAGGTGATTACGCTGACGGACAGCGTTCATTCCCCCATTAATCTGTATTCTTCCTGCAACCTGATTGCAAGAAGTGATATGGCCTCCATTGTAGATTCGCTGGTGGCGCCTCTGAGCGTTGTAAATGCGCTGGTGGTTGCCCTGTGCATGAAGAAGCAGAAGGAAGTTGTGTCCACGCTGGAAATGCTGGAGCAGATCTGGGATGAGTATGAGGTATACAGTAAAGACGAACTGAATATGGTAACGGACAAGGTGGAATTTCACAACCTTGGCGGAGATGAAGAGTAGTATGAGCAGAGTGTTGATTGTAGGCGCAGGCGCGGCGGGCATGTTTGCGGCCATACATGCCGCGAAGCTGGGGCATCAGGTTCAGGTGTTTGAAAAGAACGACCGTCCTGGCAGGAAGTTATTTATTACAGGAAAAGGGAGATGCAATCTTACCAATGCCTGTGATATGGAGGAGCTGTTTGAAGCAGTTTTAAGTAATTCCAGATTTTTGTACAGTAGTTTTTATGGATATTCAAATCAGAATGTGATGCAGTTTTTTGAAAAACTGGGGTTAAAGCTGAAAGTAGAACGGGGCGGCCGGGTATTTCCGGCTTCGGACCATTCTTTTGATGTGATCCGGGTGCTGACAGAAGAAATGAAGAGACAGAAAGTAATCCTGCATTTGAATTCGGCTGTGAAGGAAATTATTCCGGAGAAGAAAGGCTTTTCAGTGCAGACAGAAGACGGCCGGAAATTTTCGGGGGATAGCTGTGTGATCACTACGGGCGGTTTATCTTATCCGTCCACCGGCTCCACGGGAGACGGTTATCGGTGGGCCAAGTCCTTTGGACATGAGGTAAAGAGTCTGTCGCCGGGATTGGTTCCCATAGAAACGAAGGAGCCCTGGGTTACGGCGCTTCAAGGGCTGGCGGTGAAAAATGCAGCAGTATCGGTTTGGATGGGCGGCAGGAAGCTGTATGAGGAATTTGGAGAGATGCTGTTTACCCACTACGGGGTCAGCGGTCCGGTTATTTTAAGCGCCAGCAGCAGGATTGGAGATTGGCTGAAGAAAGAAAATCTTACCCTTTCTATTGATTTAAAGCCCGCGCTCTCCGAGAAACAGCTCGATCATAGAGTGCTGAGGGATTTTGAGGAGAACAAGAACCGCCAGTTTAAGAATGCGCTTGGAAAGATGTTTCCGGCTAAATTGATTCCTGTTATGGTGCAGTTAAGCGGGATTTCTCCGGAGAAACAGGTGAATGCTGTTTCAAGGGAAGAGCGCAGGAAATTTGTGCGGCTGATCAAGGATTTGAGGCTTACGCTGACAGGCTTAAGGGATTATAATGAAGCGATTATTACCCGGGGCGGCGTCTCGGTGAAGGAAATCGATCCGGGAACGATGGAATCAAAGAAAGTTCCGAATCTGTATTTCGCAGGGGAAGTGCTGGATTTGGATGCAGTAACCGGCGGATTTAATCTGCAGATTGCATGGTCTAGTGCATATACGGCGGCACAGGCGATACGATAAGGGATAGGAGGTACGTAAGTGGAAGCAAAGTTTTATATGGAGTACAGAGAGTCAAAGAAGGCTGTTGAAGAGATGTTTGACGCCTATTACAGCTACAAGAATTCGAAGAGGATCGGAATATTTAAATCTCCGGATATCCGGGAAAAGGTTCTAGAAAAGACTGACGAACGCTGGAAGGAAATCCGGAAAATCAGCCGCAGGGAGCGGACGATCAAAGCAGAATTTTTTGAAGACCATTTTGTGTGTACCACAGGCGACGTGATTCAGGAATACCAGTATACAGAGATTGAGGCAATATACGAGACAGCCACTACGCTGGTTTTTGTAGCGGGAAAGAAGCGGAAAAAGGAATCATTCCTTGGTTTGAAGAAGGGAAGCGTAAAGGGCAGAAGTCTTGCGGATTTGAAGAAGTTCCTTCTGGAACGGTGCACAAAGGTTAAGAAGGGAATTGAATTGTTATAATAATTTAGAAAGGCGTAGGCAGTATGGGATATAATATAGCGATTGACGGACCGGCGGGAGCGGGAAAAAGTACCATTGCAAAGCAGGTGGCACAGAGGAAAGGATATATCTATGTAGATACCGGGGCGATGTACAGAGGGCTTGCGGTTTATTTTCTGAAGAATCATATCCTGCCGGAGGATACGAAAGGAATTATCCGGGCCTGCCAGGATGCGGATGTAAGCATCGGGTATGAGAACGGCGTGCAGCAGATTTATTTGAATGGTGAAAATATTACCGGAAGGCTCAGGGAAGAGGCGGTTGGCGATATGGCGTCTAAGAGTTCCCCGATTCCGGAGGTGAGAGAGAAACTTCTTATGCTGCAGCGGACTCTGGCAAAGGAAAAGGATGTTGTGATGGATGGAAGGGATATTGGAACCAATATTCTGCCAGATGCAGATGTAAAAGTATATCTTACCGCCAGTGTGGAGACAAGGGCGAAAAGGCGGTATGAGGAGCTTGCGGCGAAAGGAGCAGCCTGTGATATGGAGCAGATTGCGGCCGATATTAAAGAGAGGGACCACCGGGACATGACAAGAGAGACCGCGCCTCTTAGGCAGGCAGAGGACGCTGTATTGATTGACAGCTCCGATATGACGATCAAAGAGGTGACGGATGCGATTCTAAAGCTGTGCAATTCATAAATCCGCATATTGTCTGTCTGATGCAGCGACAGGCGGCAGCGTATAAAACGGCAGAATGAGAGGAAATAGTATGAATGTAATTCTTGCAAAGACAGCAGGTTTTTGTTTTGGAGTGAAAAGGGCGGTGGATACGGTATACAGGCAGATTGCCAAACATCCGGGCAGGAAGATATATACCTATGGCCCTATCATACACAATGCAGAGGTAATTAAGGACATGGAAGCAAGAGGGGTTACGGTTCTTCGGGAGGAAGACGAACTGGAACAGGCAAAAGACGGGATTGTGATTATCCGTTCCCACGGAGTTCCGAAACGGGTCTGCGACAGACTGGAGGAACTTGGGATTCCCTATGTGGACGCGACTTGCCCCTATGTAAAAAAAATTCATCGGATTGCCATGGAGGAAGAGGAAAAAGGGAATGTACTGGTAATTATTGGAAACGCCGACCATCCGGAGGTGGAAGGAATCAAAGGATGGGCGGGCAGGGAATCCGTGGTGGTTTCAACCATAGAGGATGCAGCCGGACTGGTTCTGCCGGAGGATAAGAAAATATGTGTTGTTGCCCAGACGACATATAATTACAATAAATTCAAAGATATAGTTGAAATTATTTTAAAAAAGGGTTATGATATAATTGTTTTAAATACGATTTGCAATGCCACAACGGAACGTCAGAAAGAAGCAGAAAGTATTGCAGATGGGGTAGACGCGATGATTGTCGTGGGAGATATGCATAGCTCCAATACCCAGAAATTATTTGAAATATGCAATCATGCATGTAACAATACGTACTATATACAGACACTTGACGATTTGGATATGAATCAATTAAGGTCCGTGGAAACAGTAGGTATTACAGCAGGGGCATCCACGCCCAATAAAATAATTGAGGAGGTTCAAAATTATGTCAGAATTAACTTTTGAACAGATGTTAGAAGAGTCATTGAAGACGATACGCAATGGAGAGGTGGTAGACGGTACCGTCATCGACGTTAAGCCTGATGAGATTATTTTAAATATAGGTTATAAGGCTGACGGAATCATTACGAGAAGCGAGTATACCAATGAGTCGAATGCTGATCTTACTACCATGGTATCTGTCGGAGACCCGATGACAGTGAAGGTTTTGAAAGTGAATGACGGCGAAGGTCAGGTGCTGCTGACTTACAAGAGACTGGTTGCCGAAAGGGGCAACGAGAGATTGAGAGAGGCCTTTGAGAACAAAGAGGTTCTGAAAGCGCCTGTTACGCAGATCCTTGGCGGCGGCTTAAGCGTCGTTGTGGATGAGGCGAGAGTATTTATCCCGGCAAGCCTTGTTTCAGATACATATGAGAAGGATCTGAACAAATATCAGGGACAGGAGATTGAATTTGTTATCAGCGAGTTTAATCCGAGAAGAAACCGGGTGATTGGCGACAGAAGGCAGCTATTAGTTGCAGAGCGCGCAGAGAAGCAGAGAGAACTCTTCGCAAATCTCAATATCGGAGATACGATGGAAGGCATTGTTAAGAATATTACAGACTTTGGCGCGTTTATTGACCTTGGCGGTGTCGACGGACTTCTGCATGTGTCTGAGATGTCATGGGGAAGGATCGAGAATCCGAAGAAGGTATTCCAGGTAGGCGAGAAGCTGAAAGTTCTGGTAAAGGATATCCGCGATACCAAGATTGCCCTCAGCTTGAAATTCCCGGAGACCAATCCATGGGCGAACGCTGCAGAAGATTATGCAGTGGGAACAGAGATTACAGGCCGTGTTGCAAGAATGACGGACTTTGGCGCTTTTGTAGAGTTAGCGCCGGGTGTTGACGCACTGCTCCATGTATCCCAGATCTCACGGGCGCATGTGGATAAGCCTTCGGATGTATTGTCTGTGGGTCAGGAGATCACGGCGAAGATCGTAGATCTGAATGAAGCGGAGAAGAAGATTAGTCTGAGCATGAAGGCTTTAGAGCCGGCAGAGGCTTCTGAGGCTTATGACGAGGATGGAGAGGCTTAGGTCTTATATGTTAAAACGGGTTATATAAAAGTATAGACAGTAAAGATAGAGATGATAAAAATCTCTATCTTTCTGTGTTTGTTAAGGTAAAAAACGTTAATTTAACGACGAAATCTGTTAAATAACCGACAAGATGTTTCTCGAAATATACAATAATTTGTCTCTGATTAGCTGGATTGACAGAGCATTTTCTTGTATAGTATAAACAGAAGGATTTTAAAGGAAGGAAGGGAAAAAGGATGGCACTGTTAACATTTAAGGGTGGAATTCATCCGGATGACGGCAAGCGTCTGGCGAAAGACAAGGCAATTGTCGATGTGAAGCCGAAGGGTGATCTGGTCTATCCGCTCTCACAGCATATCGGGGCTCCGGCGTCACCGATTGTTGCGAAGGGCGACCGGGTTCTTAGGGGCCAGAAGATAGCGGAAGCAGGCGGATTTGTATCCGCGCCTATTTACGCGTCTGTGTCAGGCACTGTAAAAGCGATTGAGCCGCATTTTAATCCGACGGGTGCGAAGGTGAACTGCATCGTGGTAGAGAATGACGGCGAATATGAGGAAGTGGAATATGCTCCTGTAAAGCCGTTAGAAGAGATGACGAAGGAGGAGATCTTAGGTGCGATCGGAGAGGCCGGAGTTGTAGGTATGGGCGGCGCGGGCTTCCCAACCAGAGTGAAGCTCTCCCCGAAGGAACCGGAGAAGATTGATTATATTATCGCAAACTGTGCAGAGTGCGAGCCGTATATTACTGCCGATTACAGGCGGATGATGGAGACGCCGGAGCTTTTGGTAGGCGGCATGAAGGTGATCCTCTCTGTATTTGATCACGCGAAAGGTATTTTTGGCGTGGAGGATAACAAGCCGGATTGTATTGAAAAACTGAAGGAGCTGACAAAGGACGAGCCCCGTATGGAGGTTATGGCGCTGAAGACCAAGTACCCTCAGGGCGCGGAGCGTCAGCTTATTTATGCGACGACGGGAAGGTCGATTAATTCTACGATGCTTCCTGCTGACGCCGGCTGCGTGGTTGACAACGTGGAGACGATGATTAACGTATATCAGGCGGTAGTAAAGGGAATGCCGTCGATCGAGCGTATTGTGACGGTAAGCGGCGACGCTGTGAACGAGCCGGGGAACTTCCGGGCGCCCTTCGGTATGAACCAGATGGAGCTTGTGGAGGCTGCCGGAGGATTTAAAGAAGAGCCTGAGAAGGTGATTTCCGGAGGACCGATGATGGGATTTGCTATGTTTACGCTGGATGTTCCCGTAACCAAGACATCTTCCTCCATTTTGAGTTTCTTAAAAGACCCGGTAAAGGGGTTAGAAGAGACGGCATGCATCAACTGCGGACGGTGCGTGGAGGCATGTCCAAGCCGGATTATTCCGTCAAGGCTTGCTGATTATGCGCAGCATCATAACTCCGAGGCATTTGAAAAGATGAGCGGTATGGAGTGCGTAGAGTGTGGTTCCTGCAGCTATGTCTGCCCCGCAAAGAGACCGTTAAAGCAGGCGATCGGTTCTATGAGAAAGATTGTTCTTGCGAACCGGAGAAAGAAATAACAAAGAGAGGAAGAGGTGAACAAAAGTGGAGAATAAACTGAATATTTCGTCTTCACCGCATATACGTTCCAAGATTACTTCCAGCAATATTATGCTCATGGTAACGATTGCCCTGTTGCCTGCATCTGCATTTGGAGTTTATAACTTTGGAATGAATGCGCTGCTGATGTTGATTGTAACAACGGCGGCGGCTGTATTGACAGAATATATTTATGAGAAACTGATGCACAAGAAGATTACCATTGGCGACTTCAGTGCAGTTGTAACCGGGCTTTTGCTGGGACTGAACATGCCTCCTACAGCTCCGCTGTGGATGGGCGCTCTCGGCAGCGTGTTCGGTATCCTGATTGTGAAGCAGTTATTCGGAGGACTGGGACAGAATTTTATGAACCCGGCGCTGGGCGCTAGGTGTTTCCTGCTGATTTCCTTTACCGGACCGATGACCAGATTTATCTATGACGGCGAGACGGGACCGACTCCCCTTGCATATATCAAGGAAGGGTCTATGTCAAGCATCAATTCTATGGATATGCTGATCGGACGGATTCCGGGAACCATTGGCGAGACCTCTGTGATCGCCATTATTATCGGCGCGATCTTCCTGATCCTTATGGGAATCATTGATCTTCGCATCCCGGGTACATATATTGTAACATTTGTGATTTTTATTGGTATTTTCGGACAGTTTACGGCTGCGGACGTGGGGCTTTTTGATCCCCATTATATTACCGCTCATCTGTGCGGCGGCGGCTTGATGCTGGGCGCATGGTTCATGGCTACCGACTATGTAACGTCTCCGATTACCAAGCAGGGTCAGATTGTATTTGGAATATTGCTGGGTGTGCTTACCGGCCTGTTCCGTCTGTTTGGCGGTTCTGCAGAGGGTGTATCCTATGCAATTATCATCAGTAACATCTTAGTCCCGTTGATTGAGAGGGTTACTCTTCCAAAACCATTCGGTAAAGGAGGAGAGAAATAATGAATAAAATAGTAAAAAATGCAGCAATTCTTACAGCAATCACACTGGTTTCCGGCCTGCTTTTAGGATTGGTTTATGAGATTACTAAGGATCCGATCGCACAGGCGCAGGATGCTTCGAAGAAGGAAGCATGGCAGCAGGTATTTCCGGAAGCTTCTCTGGATGATTTTGAAGTAATGGACGTGGACGCAGACGCGGCAGAAGCCGCTGCGGCAGATTTGGGCGTTCTGGCAACAGTAGATGAGGTATGCGCGGTAGGCGATATGGGTTACGTAGTTACAGTCACCGACAGCGAGGGCTACGGCGGAAATATTCAGATTACGGTGGGTATCACCAGTGACGGCACGGTGAACGGCATTTCCATCCTGTCGATCAGCGAGACGGCGGGTCTTGGAATGCGGGCCACAGAGCCTGAATTTTACGGACAGTATGAAGGAAAGCAGGCAGAGAAGTTTGTAGTGTCCAAAGACGGCGGCGATGGAGAACCGATCGACGCTTTAAGCGGAGCTACCATTACGTCAAGGGCTGTTACCGGAGCTGTCAATACCGCTCTTGCATACTGCAACAGCACATTATTATAAGGAGGTAGTGAAGATGAATGGCTGTACTGAAAGATTATATAACGGTTTAGTAAAAGAAAATCCTACCTTCGTGCTGATGCTTGGTATGTGTCCGACTCTTGCGGTTACGACTTCTGCGATCAACGGTCTCGGTATGGGACTTTCCACGACGGTGGTATTGGTACTTTCTAATATGCTGATTTCCATGCTGCGTAAGATTATTCCGGATTCCGTGCGTGTTCCGGCGTTTATCGTAGTCGTAGCATCCTTTGTAACCATTGTGCAGTTCCTGATGGAAGGATTTGTTCCAAGCCTGTATGCGTCGCTTGGTATCTATATCCCTCTGATCGTTGTAAACTGTATCATCTTGGGCCGTGCAGAATCCTATGCGTCCAAGAACCCGGTGGTTCTGTCCATCTTTGACGGTATCGGCATGGGGCTTGGATTTACGGTAGGTTTAACAGCGATCGGTATCGTGCGTGAGATTATCGGATCCGGCAAGATTTTCGGGGCGCAGATCCTTCCCCTTGCAGATGAGGCGGCAGGGAAGGCCGGCTATACTCCGATTACTATTTTTATCCTGGCGCCGGGTGCGTTCTTAGTGCTGGCAGGACTTACCGCACTGCAGAATAAGGTGAAGAATAACATGGCAAAGAAGGGAAAGAAGGTGCCGGAGAGCGCTTCTTGTGCGGACGGCTGTGCTTCCTGCACCAACAGCGCGTGCGGCGGTAAAGTATTTCCAACCGGAAATGAAGAATAGGAGGAGTACATAGATGAAAGAATTATTGATTATTGCAATCGGATCAGCCCTTGTAAATAACGTTGTACTCAGCCAGTTCCTTGGAATTTGTCCGTTCCTTGGCGTGTCTAAAAAAGTAGAAACCGCTGCCGGCATGGGCGGTGCGGTTGTGTTCGTTATTACACTGGCATCATTTGTAACGGGGATTATCAACAAATTTATACTGGCCAATGAAGCGATTATGGACGGGAAGCTTGTATACCTGCAGACGATCGTATTTATTCTGGTCATTGCCTGTCTGGTACAGTTTGTAGAGATGTTTTTGAAGAAGTCTATGCCGGCCCTTTATCAGGCCCTCGGCGTGTATCTTCCTCTGATTACCACCAACTGTGCGGTGCTTGGCGTTGCGCTTACCAATGTACAGAAGTCCTACAACATTTTAGAGGGCGTGATTAATGGAATCGGTATCTCTGTAGGATTTTTGGTTGCTATTGTAATTTTGGCTGGTATTCGTGAGAAAATGGAGTATAATGATATTAGTGAATCCTTCCAGGGAACGCCTATCGTACTGATCACATCGGCGCTGATGGCGATTGCCTTCTTCGGATTCTCAGGATTGATCTAAGGAGGAGCATACTATGATAACAGGTATTATTATTGCGGCGGTAATCGTCGGCGGAACCGGTCTGTTCATTGGCGTATTCCTTGGATTTGCCGGAAAGAAATTTGCAGTTGAGGTTGACGAGCGGGAAGAGGCGATCGTAGGCGTTCTTCCGGGCAACAACTGCGGCGGCTGCGGCTACGCGGGATGTTCCGGCCTTGCCGCCGCCATTGTGAAAGGTGAAGCGGAGATCGGCGCATGCCCGGTGGGCGGAGCTCCGGTTGCTGCGAAGATTGGAGAGATTATGGGTCAGGAGGCCGGAGAACAGGTACATATGACCGCATATGTGAAGTGTGCCGGAACCTGTGATAAGGCTAAGACTGACTATGAATATCATGGCTTAGGTGACTGTATCATGATCAATATGATGCAGAACGGAGGACCGAAGTCCTGTAATTACGGATGCCTCGGGGAAGGCACCTGTGTTCAGGCGTGTCCTTTTGACGCGATCCATATTGTCAATGGAGTAGCGGTAGTGGATAAGGATGCCTGTAAGGCCTGCGGCAAGTGTATTGCCGTATGTCCGAAGCATCTGATCGAACTGGTGCCGTACGACCAGAAACATCTGGTTCAGTGCAGTTCCCAGGACAAGGGTAAGGATGTAATGGCGGCATGTGCCGTTGGATGTATAGGCTGCAAGATGTGTGTCAAGGTCTGTGAGAGCGAGGCAATCTCCGTAGACAATAACATTGCGCATATCGATCCCTCAAAGTGTACGAACTGCGGAGCATGCGCTGAAAAATGTCCCAAGAAAATTATTCAGATTCAATGATTTCACTGCCTCCCTCAACTAACTTGTAGGCAAGGTAATTTTTTATGAGGATTGATTTCAGTCGTTACATCAAAAAGGTTAGACAGGAAATTATGAAGGACGCCAGATTCTGCGTTCGGGTGATTCTGTGGGTGGCTGCTATTGCAGCCGCCCACCGCGCCGTATTAGGGCGCTTTTTATATAGTTTATGCCCTATGGTATTGATAACGGGATATCCCTGTCCTGCCTGCGGAATGACAAGGGCAGGCGTACTCATGCTGACAGGACATTTTGCAGACGCATGGAACCTGCAGCCTTTTATTTATGTCTTAGGAGTGTTTTTACTTGCGGCGGCAGTTTGGCGTTATTTGCTCTTGAAGAGTTCTGTTAATTGGATGAAATGGTGTTTGATTGTGATGATGTCGTCGATGATTGTATTTTATATTTATCGAATGGTACGGTATTTTCCGGATACGCCTCCTATGACTTATTATCAATATAATTTGATATATCGTCTGCGCTGTTTGATACGGACAATTGTTTTTTAAGATTTATTATGGTATGATAAAGGAAGCGAGATCAGAGTTTACATTGAGGAGGACGAGAAGATGGATAATCAATTTCCAAATATACCTGAGAATACGCCGGATAATCAGACGTCGGAAAACGATATTTTTAAAGAACAGGCAGTATCTGGTACAGAATCAACTGAGGCTTTCTTTCCCGATGATATAGCAAAGAAAGAAGAAATCATTGAGGAAAAGAAAGAAAATTCCAGAGAGGATCGGCCTTATACGGATCCTAACAGCAGTTACGGACAGAGTGCGGATGCTTATCAAAATATGGGCGGATATGCAAATACGGGACAGAGTTCTTATGGGAATTCGAATCAGGGCCAGAATTACAGCCCGAATCAGGGAAACTTTCAGAATTATAACCAGAGCAGCCAAGCGTATGGGAACGGGCAGTATCAGCAGCCGAATTACAGCGGTAATCCAAACACGGGTTATCAGCAGGGCTATGGGGCTAATTCGAATACAGGTTGTCAGCAGGGTTACGGCAGTAATCCGAATAGTAATTACCAGTCGAATTATATCGGTGTTCCAAATACCGGGTATCAGCAGAATTACGGAAATAACCCGAATTCCCCTTACGGCGGAATGGATACCAGTCCAATGACAATGGGAGACTGGCTGCTTACTCTGCTTGCCTGTCTGATTCCATGTGCAGGGATTATTCTTTCCTTAATATGGGCGTTTGGAAAGAATGGAAATGTAAACAGAAGAAATTTCTGCAGAGCACAGCTTATTATCACAGGCGTGATTTTTGCATTGTATATCATAGTGATTCTAATCTGGGGAGTTTCCTTTGCGGGAGCGCTTAGCACATATTAAAATGTAGCAAGGGAATGGCAGTTTACTGCCTAAAAAAAGAGAGTCTGCCATCTGCGGCGGACTCTCTTTTCATGTGCATTTATTTATCATAATTACGGGAGAAGGTTATCTCATTGTTTGTATTGATGAAGATTGCATCTACGTTGTCTAATTGGTTTATCAGTTTCATTCCTGCTTCTGGTCCCAGCAGGAAACATGTGGTGCTCAGCGCGTCTGCCGTCAGGGAAGAATCCGTAATGATGGTTACGCTGTTTAATCCGTTGTTGCATGGATTGCCGCTGGAACTGTTTAATATGTGGTGATAGAGAATGCCGTCCTTCTCAAAATATCTCTGATAGGTTCCGGAGGTAACAATGGATTTGTTTTTGATTCCCACGGAAGTAATTGGCTCGCCGCCTTCATCGAATGGTTTCTGGACGCCGATATTAAAAGGAGAGCCGCTTTGTTTACCGCCGATGGCAAGTACATTTCCTCCCAGATTAATCAATGCGTGTCTTACGCCTTCACCTTTTAGGTATTCTTTGAGCCGGTCAGCGATATACCCCTTTGCGATGGCGCCAAGATCCAGTTTGGCCGCCGGATCTAAAAGCCTCACGGTATTGCCGTCAATAGAGATCTTCCTATAATTGACATGTGTTGCCGCTTCTGCGAGCACTTCCGGCGCCGGAGGAGCAGGTTCATCGGCTTTAAAGTCCCAGAGGCTTGTGACAGAACCTATGGTGATATCAAAGGCGCCGTCTGACATATCGCAATAATAAATTCCTTTTTTGATTAACGTGACCGTATCGTCTGATACTTCTACCGGGGCGCCGCTTGCAGCATTGATCTGGGCTATCTCGCTGGTCTCTATGGTTCGGGAGAACTTAGCTTCATAGTCTTCGCACATTTTCTGGCAATGCTTTGTCAGCTCTTCGTCATGGGAGTCAAAAATCTGGATGTTAATCACCGTATCGAGAGCTGTGCCCGTATAGTTTAAGGGCTTTCTGGATAATTCAGAACAGCCTGTCATGCATAATATAACGGCCGTCATCAGAAGCCCTGTTATCTTACGAAATTTCATATTACACCTCGCTGTCATAGAATCAATATCTAGCTTTGCGCCTCAGTGGATGCAAAGTCTGTGTGAACAGTAACTAGTATATCATAAAATTGAGATTATGCAAATGCCGCATATAGCATTTATACGCAAAATCAAATTCGAACACGTGATTGCATAACTTCCTTTATTGTGATAGAATAACCTAAGATGGTATTGTTACATAGAATTAGGAAGTGTAGATGGAGAATTTATGAAGAAAAAAGACTGGATATTAATTATTATCGTGTTGTGCGTGGCGGCTTGTGCATATTTTTCCCACCAGCTTCTCCGCAATACGGGAGCAGGTGAAGTGATTGTCAAGGTGAACGGGGAGCTTACCGGCACTTACAGTTTGAATGAAGATCAAGAGATTACGATCAATGGAGGCAGCAACATATTAGAGATTAAGAATGGACGGGCAGATATGATAGAAGCAGACTGCCCGGATCAGCTCTGTGTCCATCAGAGGGCTATTTCTGCGAGTAATGAGAATATTATCTGCCTCCCCAATAAGGTTATTGTGGAGATCCGTTCCAAAACGGATAGTAAGATCGATATGGTGACAAATTAGATGGATGTGAATGGTCTTTCATCATCAGCATAGAAGTTGCGGGGAGGGTTATTTTTGAAGGTTCGGGCAGCTTATTTTGGAGTGTTTACCGCACTGGCCCTGATATTTAGCTATGTGGAGTCGCTGATTCCCTTTCATATCGGAATACCGGGGGTGAAACTGGGACTTGCTAATTTGATTATTGTGATAGCACTGTATAAGATGAATGTGAAGTCGGCATACCTGCTGTCAGTAACAAGAGTTGTTTTGTCTGGATTTATGTTCGGCAGCCTGTTTGGGATCCTCTATAGTCTGGCGGGAGGGCTGCTGAGTTTGACAGTGATGACAATTTTGAAGAGAAGCGGCGGTTTCAGCATAATGGGGATCAGCATTGCAGGAGGCGTAAGCCACAATATAGGACAGCTTATAGTTGCCATGCTTGTAGTAGAGACTTACAGTGTGGCATATTATCTGCCGGTACTGCTGACTGCCGGGCTTATAACCGGCTTAATTATTGGAATTACGGCTAATGAGATGTTAAAACGTCTGGTGAATCTGCGTACAGGTTTTGAAGGCTGATAGGAGGTTTAAGATGATTTCATATATAAGAGGACGGCTTGCGGCAATAGAAGAAAGCAAGGCTGTTGTTGATGTGGGCGGTGTTGGCTATGGGATCTATATGCCGGGAAGAGTGATGGCAAAGCTTCCCCAGACAGGTACGGAAGTAACGATACATACTTTTTTGAACGTGAAGGAGGATTCTATGCAGCTTTTTGGATTCTTATCCAAAGATGATCTGACCGTATTTAAACAGGTGATTACGGTCAGCGGTATCGGACCGAAGGGAGGCTTAAGCATCTTATCACAGCTTTCGGCAGACGACCTGAGATTTGCAGTTTTCTCCAATGACGTGAAAGCGATTTCAGCCTCGCAGGGGATCGGAAAAAAGACGGCGGAAAAACTGATCTTGGAATTGAAGGATAAACTGCACTTAGAAGATGCGCTGAACCATGAGCAGGAGGATTCCGAGGCCGGGGAAGGCGCTCTGGCCGGGGATATACAGCAGGATGCGGCAGCGGCTCTGATAGCTTTGGGATACGGAAGCACTGAGGCTCAAAAAGCTGTCCGGCGGGTTCTGGTTACGCCGGATACTAAGGTAGAAGATATCCTCAAACAAGCTTTAAAATACATGGTGTAGCAGAGGGGAATTATGGGAAGAAGAATTATTACGACTGAGAATCTGGAGGAAGACGTAAAGATTGAGAGTCATTTACGGCCCCAGACTCTGGATGATTATATTGGACAGGCCAAGGCGAAAGAGATGCTAAAGATTTACATTGCCGCGGCCAAGGAGCGAGGGGAGGCGTTGGATCATGTACTGTTTTACGGGCCTCCGGGACTTGGCAAGACTACCCTTGCAGGGATCATTGCAAATGAAATGGGGGTAGGGATTAAGATTACCTCAGGTCCAGCCATAGAAAAACCAGGAGAGATGGCGGCAATTTTGAATAACCTTCAGGAAGGGGATGTTCTTTTTGTAGATGAGATCCATCGGCTGAACCGGCAGGTGGAGGAGGTGCTTTATCCTGCAATGGAGGATTTTGCGATTGATATCATGATTGGAAAGGGAGCAAACGCAAGGTCTATCCGGCTGGATCTTCCTCACTTTACGCTGGTTGGGGCGACTACCAGAGCGGGAATGCTTACCGCGCCGCTCAGAGATCGATTCGGTGTAATCAACCGGCTGGAATTTTATACGGTGGAGGAACTGTGTACGATTATAAAGCGTTCGGCCAGAGTGCTGGAAGTGGAGATTGACGCGAAAGGAGCAATGGAGCTTGCAAGAAGGTCAAGAGGGACGCCAAGACTTGCGAACCGTCTGCTTAAGCGGGTGCGGGATTTTGCTCAAGTGAGGTATGACGGAGCAATAACCAGAGAGGCGGCGGACATGGCTCTTGATCTTCTGGATGTGGATAAATATGGTTTGGATCATGTAGACCGGAACATTCTTTTGACGATGATCCACAAATTTGGCGGAGGTCCGGTAGGCTTGGAGACACTGGCGGCGTCTGTGGGGGAGGATTCGGGAACGATAGAGGATGTGTATGAACCCTATCTGCTTAAGAACGGATTCATTCAGAGAACGCCCAGAGGACGAGTGGCTACGGAGTTAGCCTATGGGCATCTGGGGATTTCGTTATCAAAATGAAGAAAATAGTTGGTTTTTACGGACTTATAGTTTATAATGGTTACAGAGTTTTACGCAAAGGAGTGGGAGGTTGCGATGGCATCATCAAAGAATTATACAGAGGTATTGATTGGCGGGAAGGTATTTACCTTAAGCGGATTTGAAAGTGAAGAATATTTGCAGAGAGTTTCCACCTATTTGAATCACAAGTTGGAAGAATGCACCAGCAGCGAAGGCTATCGCAAGCAGAGCGCGGAGACTAGAAGCATTCTTCTTGCATTGAATATTGCGGACGATTATTTTAAAGCGAAGAAGCAGGGCGGTACTCTGGAGAGCGATATTGAGGCGAAGGATAAGGAGATGTACGATCTCAAGCACGAATTGATTTCTGTACAGATTAAGCTGGAGAATGCGGATAAGACTTTGGACAAACTGAAAGAAGAGAATCGGGCGCTGCAGATGAAGATTGTACAGTTAGAAACTGAGATGAAGAATAGCAAGGGTAAATAAGGCTGTCGGATGACAGCCTTATTTCGATATAGGAGTAGGAATTGGCGATTGAAATTTTGGCACCGGCAGGTGATTATGAAACATTAAAGGCGGCGGTCTGTGCGGGAGCCGATGCGGTTTACGCAGGCGGCGAGAGGTTCGGAGCCCGGGCCTATGCGGTTAATTTTAATAAAGATGAATTATTGTCAGCAATTGATTATGTGCATCTGCATGGGAGGAAGCTGTATCTGACAGTTAATACGCTTGTAAAGGAGAGAGAATTTGCGGATTTATATGAGTATCTGATTCCTTTTTATCAGCAGGGGCTGGACGCGGTGATTGTTCAGGATATGGGCGTGCTGGATTATGTGAGGAAGCAGTTTCCGGGACTTTCCATTCATGCAAGTACGCAGATGACGGTAACAAATGTGATTTCAGCGAAATATTTAGAATCCCTGGGAGTGACGCGGGTTGTTCCGGCAAGGGAACTGTCTTTGTCGGAAATTCAGGAAATCAGCGGCAATACGGGCCTTGAGGTGGAGTGCTTTGTTCATGGAGCTCTCTGCTACTGTTATTCCGGACAGTGTTTGTTAAGCAGCATGATTGGAGGACGCAGCGGCAACAGAGGCCAATGCGCCCAGCCCTGCAGGCTTTCTTATGCGGCGGGGAAAGGGCAGGCAAAGGATATTTTAAGTCTGAAGGATCTATGTACGATACAGGCGATACCGGATTTAATCAAAAGCGGTATCGATTCCTTTAAAATTGAAGGGCGTATGAAGCAGCCTGAGTATGTGGCGGCGGTTACAGGAATGTACCGAAAGTATCTGGATCTTTATCTGGCTTCGGGCGGGGAGGGGTACCATGTATCGGAAAAGGACATCAGGGAACTGGAACGGGTGTATCAGAGACGCGGGTATTGTGACGGTTATTATTATCGGCATAATGGAAAAGAGATGCTTTCCCTAAAACGTCCGAAACAAGAAGAACGGACTGAACGGATAGGAGAAAGGAAGATTCAGGAAAAAGTTAACGGGAAAATGATGATTTCTGCCGGGAAACATGTTACATTATATCTGCAGTCCGGCGGGAAGGACGCCGAAGTGACAGGGCCTGTACCAGAGCCGGCCGCCAGCCAGCCGGTAACAAAAGAACGGCTTGAAAAGCAGCTTAGGAAGACGGGCAATACGCCCTTTGCTTTTGAGGAGATAGAGATTAGCATTGATGGAGATGTTTTTCTTCCGATTCAGGCTGTGAATGAACTTCGGCGCAGAGGCATGGAGGCTCTTGAAGAGCAGATTCTTCAGGACTTTCGGAAGGAAAGGCCGGATAATATTCGGATATCCGGAAAGGAATATATACAGAAGCAGGAAACGGATATTGTGCCGGATTGCATGGAAATCAGCGTATCGGTGGAATCGGTGGAGCAGTTAGAAGCGGTCGGCAGTTACACGGGAATTCATAGAATTTACGTGGAGGATGCGCTCTGGGCTGCGCCAGGCGAAAGGGAGAAACTGCAAAGACAGCTTCTTAGGCTGAGAGATTCCGGGCGGAAAGTGTACTTTGCAATGGCTAGGATTTTCAGACAGGAGGCAAAAGATTTTTACGATAAACATTTTATGGAACTTGCCGAGTTGTTTGACGGGGTGATGGTACGTAATCTGGAGAGCCTTCTCTATGCGAGAAAACAGAAACCGGAAATTCCTACTGCGACAGACAGCAGTATTTATCAGTGGAATCAATATGCGAAAGACTTTTTTGGAGAATTTTCGCCGGATGTCGTTACTTTACCTGTAGAATTAAACCGATGGGAATTGCAGGAACTTAGGGCCCGGAATATGGAGCTTGTTGTATACGGGTATCTTCCGGTGATGGTTTCGGCCGGCTGTGTGAAGAAAAATACGCGAAAATGTGACGGCAGGCCGGGATACATTTCTATGACAGACCGTCAGAACAAGAAAAATATAGTGAAAAATGAATGCCTTTACTGTTATAATGTAATTTATAATTCAGCGCCGCTGATGCTTTCCGATCAGTACAGGCAGGTTAGGGAGCTTGGAGTTAGGTCTGTCAGGCTGCAGTTTAGTACGGAAAATGAGAAAAAGACGAGAGAAATTTTGGATTTATATACAGCGGCGTATCAAAGGGGAGAAAAAGTCTCTGCTCCAAAAGGAGATTTTACAAGGGGACATTTTAAACGGGGTGTAAAGTAGGTGATAGATTGGTTAATATTATAGTAGAGCTTTCAAAATATATCATAATTGTGATAATCATCATGTATACGTACCTTTGTTTTACCATATTTGGATATCATGATGCGGAAAAGAAAAAGGCGCTTCTGCTCCGGCAGAATATTTTGATGTTTATGCTGCAGCTCATTGCATTTATTGTTCTGTATCTGGAGATGGACGATTTGAAGGTTGCAGGATTTTATCTGGCACAGATGCTTTTTTTTGCTGCTACGATCCTTTTGTATACGCGTCTGTATCCTAAGGTGTCAAGGCTTGTGGTAAATAATATGTGCATGCTTTTGTGCATTGGATTGATTATGCTGACCAGACTCTCGTACGAGAAGGCATTGAAGCAGTTTTTGATAGCGTCAGGAGCTATCGGGATCAGCCTTGCGATTCCGATTATCATACGCAGAGTTAAGCTTTTGGCGGAATGGAGGACGTTCTATGCCATAGGCGGCCTCATTTCACTGGGCGTAGTTGCGGTAATGGGGCAGGTATCTTATGGCGCGAAGCTCGGATTTACGATTGCAGGCATCAGTATCCAGCCTTCGGAACTGGTAAAGATTGTATTTGTTTTCTATGTGGCGGCGAGTTTTAAAGCGTCTAGGGAGTTTAAAAATGTGGTAATTACTACGGTAATCGCTGCAGTTCATGTATTGATTCTGGTTGCTTCCACTGACCTGGGGGCGGCATTGATTATCTTTATTGTATACCTTGCTATGCTGTACGTTGCTACAAGGCAGCCCCTTTATATAGCGGCGGGGCTTTCGGCAGGCGGAGCGGCTTCAGTGGTTGCGTATCATTTGTTTGGGCATGTCAGGACAAGGGTTTTGGCATGGAAGGATCCCTTTGCCGCTTACGATAACGGGGGATATCAGGTGGCGCAGTCGCTGTTTGCAATCGGAACCGGCGGATGGCTCGGTATGGGGCTTTGCCAGGGACAGCCGGATACGATACCGGTTGCCGCAGAGGATTTTATATTTTCAGCGATTGCAGAGGAACTGGGTATTATTTTTGCTCTCTGCGTAACGCTGATCTGTCTGAGCTGCTATGTGATGTTTTTAAATATTGCCATGCAGCTTAGGAACCAGTTTTATAAGCTGGTGGCTCTGGGACTTGGAACCTGTTATATCTTTCAGGTGTTTCTAACCATCGGCGGAGTGACAAAATTTATTCCTTCTACGGGAGTTACCCTTCCGTTGGTCAGCTATGGAGGCAGTTCACTCTTAAGTACGTTGATTATGTTTGCAATTATTCAGGGACTCTATATTCTGAGAGAAGACGAGGAAGAGAAGATTGAGAGAAAGAAAAGGGAACAACAACAGTTACGAATCAAGAAGAGGAAAAAAGCAGAGGAGCTACGAGCTGAGAGAAGCAGAAGAGAGGGACCGGAAAAAGAGAGAGAGAGACCGGTTAAGCTGGAGAGAGCGGAGAGCAGTAAAAAGAGAAGAGTACCTCCGGGAAAAGAAAAAGCGCGCCGTAAATAAAGAATTTGCAAGAGTAACCTACGCATTTGTCGGACTGTTTCTGATGCTGATGGGATATATCGGTTATTTTACAGTCTCAGCCAGCGGGGATATTATAAAGAGCCCATACAATCCCAGACTTGATTCTATGGCAGACCGGGTGGTCCGGGGAAAAATTCTTGACCGCAGCGGTAACGTACTGGCAGAGACCGATACTGCGGAAGACGGCAGTGAATACCGCTATTATCCTTATGGAGATATTTTTGCACATGTGGTAGGGTATTCAGTTCAGGGAAAATCAGGCTTGGAGTCGACTGCGAACTTTGAACTTCTGACTTCGAATGCCTTTATATTGGAAAAACTCAGGAGAGAGTTTCAAGATCAGAAAAATATAGGAGATAATGTGGTGACTACACTGGATGTAGATCTGCAGACCGCGGCCTATTATGCATTGGGAGACAGCAAGGGGGCCGTGATTGTGATGGAACCTAGTACCGGTAAGATATTGACTATGGTTTCAAAGCCTTCCTTCGACCCAAATGCGGTAATTGAGAATTGGGAGTGGCTGAATTCTGATCCGGATAGTATTCTGCTGAACCGTGCGTCTCAGGGCATGTATGCGCCCGGTTCTACCTTTAAGATTGTAACTGCGCTGGAATATATGAGAGAACATCCGGACGATTATTTTGATTACAGTTATGAATGTGCCGGAGAAATCAGTTATGGGGATACGACCATACCCTGCGCGGGACATAATGTCCATGGATCGGAGGATCTTACGGCGTCTTTTGCGAACTCCTGTAATGCGTCCTTCTGCAGCATTGGCATGAATCTGGATGTGGCAAAATACCGGAATACGGCAAAAGAGCTTTTGATTGGCTCCAAACTTCCCGGTGATTTTTCGACTGCAAAGAGCAGTTTCCGTCTTGACAAGGATGATTCGATGGCGGACAAGATGATGACAGCTATGGGACAGGGAGAGACGCAGGTGAGCCCTTACCAGATGGCGCTGATTACGGCCTCCATTGCCAACGGCGGTTATTTGATGAAACCATATCTGGTGGATTCTGTTACGAACTATAAGGGAACAATCATATCGGAGACTACGCCGGAAGAGTACAAGGATTTGATGACGCTGGCAGAAGCTTCCCAGCTAAAGGCTTATATGGCGGATGTGGTAAATTATGGAACAGCTTCGGTTTTGAGCGGACAGAGCTATTCGGTGGCCGGGAAGACTGGAACGGCGGAATACAGCATGGAATCTTCGGACCAGAATCATTCATGGTTTGTGGGATTTACGAATATTGACAATCCGGAACTTGTGATCAGTGTGATCGTTGAGGAGTCTGACGGAACAAAAAGAGCGGTTGATGTGGCAAAAGAAGTATTTGACAGTTATTATTACTGATTATAAAGAGGTGTATGATGGAATACTATAAATACCTGTATCTTTCGGAAAAGCTTAAGAAAAAAAAGGACAGGATTATGGACCGGCTTGAGAGGAATAAGTTTCAGCCCGGAATCCATCTGATTCTTCTTCCCGCAAACAAGAAGAATCAGCTTGAGATATTAAACGCAGCTTACCTGCTCCAGCCGGATTATCCAAAGAAGGGACTGTTTGTAGTGGGAATTGCAGACAGTTATGAAAGTGCGCTGGAATTTGTGGAAAAAATATCTCAGGAGGTGTATGATAATACAAAGGGACTAGATATTCGTAATTATATTCTCATGAAAGAACAGGAAGGCTGATATGCTACATATTTTATTCGTAATTTTAAAAATAGTCGGTATCATACTGGCAGTAATATTGGGAATACTTTTGTTACTGGTCTGTATTGTCTTGTTTGTTCCAATCTGTTATAAGGGAGAGGCAGAGGGCGCCGGCACGCTGGAGGATGTACAGGTTCATATTCAGGCTGGCTGGCTGTTCGGACTGGTGAAAGCAGCGGTGGATTTCAGAAATAAATCCCCCGACTTTTATATCAGGATTGCATGGATAAAGATAGGCGGCAGAACAGAATCTATATCGGAGGAAAAGGAATCAGAACATGAAGAAAATAAAGAATATGAAAATGAAAAATGCGGCGAAGAGCATAGGGAAGCTTTGGAGAAAAAAGAAAAAGAAAGAAAAGCGTCTGGCAGTAAAGAGCCTCTCGAAATTCCGGAAGAGCGTTCGAAAGATACTGAAGGATGCGCGGAATGTGCGGATATTCCTAAAGAAGAATCCAAAGTACAAGAAGAAGCTGGAGAAGATGCTGAGGAGATTTATGAAGAGAGGACAAAAAGGAGTAAAAGGTCTGTTAAAGAGAGGAGCAGGAAAATATCGCTTGTTGAGAAGCTAAGGGCGCAAATCCAGAAATTTGTGCAAAAAATCAGTCAGGCTATGGAGAAGTTCAAATGTACAATTCAGGAATTGTGTGGTAAAATAGAGGAAACATCAGAAAAAAAGGACAGGCTGATGGCATTTATCACGGACAAGACTCATGTAGATGCTTTGGGAAAGGGAAAGAAAGAACTCCTGAAGTTTCTTGGGCATTTGTCGCCAAAGGAATTTCAGGCGGATATTCATTACGGATTCGAGGATCCGTCTTTGACAGGAAAGGTTTTGGCGGGCTTTGGCGTTCTCTATCCATTCCTTGGAGACCATGCCCGGATTACGCCAAATTTTCAGGAAAAAGTTCTGGAAGGAAGCCTGCGCGTAAGGGGAAGAATTTATGTGATGCATATGGCAGCGCTGGCAGTAAAATTGCTGTTTGACAGTAAAGTGCGCCGGACCATTAAGGATGTCAGAAATTTTAAATTATAATACAGGAGGATTCATAAGATGGCAGACAATAATTTTAAGGGAACCGTAGAGGCTTTATTTCATGGAATGGATGGTGTGATCTCTTCAAAGACAGTTGTTGGGGAGGCAATCCAGATTAAGGATACGATTATTCTGCCATTGGTAGACGTCTCCTTTGGCGTTGGAGCAGGCGCATTTAACGGTGAAAAGAAGGAGAGAGGCGCAGGTGGAATCGGAGGGAAGATGACGCCGTGCGCAGTTCTAGTGATTCAAAATGGCACTACGAAGCTGGTGAATATTAAGAATCAGGACACCGTGACAAAGATTCTTGATATGGTACCGGATTTGGTAGACCGCTTTACCTCAAAGAACGATGATAAGATGACGGAAGAAGAGGTTGTGGATATTCTGGATGAGATGGAGTAATCATACGGGAATGGGCAGAAGCTTTGCAGCATATAGATACTGTAAGGACCATCTTACAGGTGAGGGAAGATGAAACGTGTGGCAGGGTTTGTGCTATTTTGGATTGCAGTCGGCATGGTGATTAATATGCTTCTGCCGAATCTATTTATTCAGATAGTGTGCGCAGTATTGTGTGTGTTGGTTGGATACGAATTATATAGTTGTAAATAATAGGAATATGGCAGTAAAAACAGCAGTTGCTTCGAGAATAAGCGGCTGCTGTTTTTCTGATATAGGAAACTTTGGAGATAAAAATATGGAAAAAATTGAGAAACGTATTGACAAAAAAATAACAAAGTGATATTATCTTAATGGTTAAAAAATTAACAAAGTGTTTCGATGCCTGAATTAAATATTGTCAGGCAGGAAAGGATGTATTATGAAAGAAATCGTATATGTTGTCACAAATCCCCGCGGAGTACATGCCCGCCCCTGTGCGCTGCTTGCACAGAACTGTGTGAACTATAGCAGCATTGTTACAGTCAGCGCCAATGGGAAGTCGGCGGATGGTCGAAATGTACTGGAACTTCTGGGATTGGCGGCAAAGAAGGGGGATACGCTGACGATTCAGATAACAGGGGAGGACGAGGAACAGGCGAAAGAAGCGGTTGAGAAAGTCTTAAACGGCGAATTTCATGAAAAAAAGGCGGCGGAACTGCTTAAAATTGCTTTCTTCGGGACGAAGGATTATGACAGAACTTTTTTCAGCGAGCTGGTTAAGGATAAGGGCGAAGGAACCTATAATTCGGATATCCGCTATTTTGATTCCAGCTTGGGGCCGGAGACTGCGAATCTTGCAGAAGGGTTTGACGCTGTCTGCGTATTCGTAAATGATAATGTGTCTAGGCCGGTGGTGGAACAACTCCACAAATATGGTATCAGACTGATCTTACTGCGCTGCGCAGGATTTAATAACGTAGATCTGGCAGCGGCAAGGGACTGCGGCATGACTGTGCTGCGTGTTCCGGCTTATTCTCCGTACGCAGTGGCAGAGCATGCCATGGCAATTCTTCAAGAGGCGAATCGCCATCTTCACAAGGCTTATAACAAAGTAAAAGATAATAATTTTGCCTTAAGCGGACTGCTGGGGCTGGATCTCCACAATAAGGCTGCAGGTATTGTAGGTACCGGGAAGATCGGCGTCTGTATGGCCCGGATCTGCAAGGGCTATGGGATGACGGTACTTGGATGGGACGCTTATCCAAATAAGGCGCTGGAAGAGGAAGGGCTTCTTACCTATGTGGACAAGGAAGAACTGTTTGAGAGAGCGGATCTGATTTCCCTTCACGCTCCCTTGTTCCCAAGCACCCATCATATGATCAATGAACAAAGCATTGCTAAGATGAAAGATACGGTAATGCTTGTAAATACGGCAAGGGGCGGTCTGGTTGATACGGAAGCTTTGATTGCCGCCTTGAAGAAAGGAAAATTCCATGCGGTTGCCCTAGATGTGTACGAGGGCGAGGATGACAATGTATATACGGACCGGAGCGATAAAGCCATTACAGACGATATTACCGCCCGTCTGCTAATGTTCCCGCAGGTAGTCCTGACCAGCCATCAGGCGTTCTTTACCCGAGAGGCATTACAGGCGATTGCGGTTGTGACTATGGAGAATGCCCGTAATTTCAACGAGGGAAATGATTACGGAGATGCAGAAGTGAAGGCGTAATCTGGCCGCAGGAAAAAAGACCTGAGTTCTGGCTGCCGTAAACGGGGCAGGCGGCAGCCAGGCTGGGAAGGAGAGGGAGAAAAAAGTGTTAGTATTAAAATTTATTCTGGCAATGCTGCCGATTATTTGGCTGATTGCCGCTTTGAGCGGCCTGAAAATGGCCGGGCATAAAGCTTGTACCGGCGCGCTTGGGCTCACGCTCACGCTGGCGGTTGGATTTTGGAAGCTGGATATTCTGTATGCGGCTACTGCGGTGTTAGAAGGAGCCTTAAACGCGCTGTGGCCAATCTGTCTGGTTATTATTGCGGCGCTGTTTACTTACAATTTGATGCTGAAAACAGGGGCGATGGAACAAGTCAAGAAAATGCTTATGGGGGTATCTAGAGATAAACGTGTGCTGGCGCTTTTGATCGGCTGGGGGTTTGGAAATTTCATGGAGGGAATGGCCGGATTTGGTACTGCAGTTGCGATCCCGGCCTCCATGCTGGCTGGAATCGGGCTTGACCCTATGGCTGCCGTACTGGGGTGTCTGGTTGTTAATTCTACACCGACAGCCTTTGGTTCGGTAGGGGTTCCGACGGTTACGCTTGCATCTGTGACAGGGCTGGATGTGACCGTTCTGTCTGGCAGCGCCGCGGCAATTCAGTTTATTTTGACAATGGTTTCCCCGTTTCTGATGGTGTGTATCTGCGGAAAAGGGCTCAAAGCGTTAAAAGGAATGATACCCATTACATTGGTTTCGGCGCTTTCCTTTACGATACCATGGTTTATTACGGCGCAGGGGATCGGACCGGAGCTTCCGAATATCATTGGCTCTATCTGCTCCATGGGCTGCATGATTGGGGCGGCAAAGATATTTAACAAGGACGTGCCGGAGGAATATAGGATCCGGTCTTCTGAACAGGAAGAAATGTCTGAAAGGCTTACGGTTGGAAAGGGGATTCGGGCGTGGAGCTCTTTTATTCTGATTTTTATTTTTCTTATGGCGTCGTCTGTGCTGTGTCCGCCGGTTCATAATTTGATATCCGGAATCAAAAGCACGGTTACAGTCTATGCCGGGGAAGGAGGCAATGCCTTAAGCTTTAGCTGGATCAATACGCCGGGGGTTATGATCTTTCTTGCAGGGATGATTGGAGGAAGGATTCAGGGGGCGTCGTCGGGAGACATGGCGGAAGTGTTTGCCGATACGCTAAAGAGGTATTGGAAGACAATCCTTACTATCTGCGCAGTGATGGCAACGGCGAAAATTATGGGCTACAGCGGCATGATTTCCGATATCGCAAAATTTCTGGTGGCGGCGGCAGGGCCGTTCTATCCCTTGATTGCGCCGCTGATCGGCGCTCTGGGAGGCTTTGTCACCGGTTCCGGCACTTCTACCTGCGTGCTGTTCGGTGGACTGCAGAGCGAGACGGCCCATGCCCTTGGGCTGGATGCAGTCTGGATGGCTGCGGCTAATGTGATGGGAGCCGGGCTTGGCAAGATGGTCTGCCCCCAGAGCATTGCTATCGGAACGGGTGCGATTAACGCGGCGGGATCGGAGAGTAAGGTGCTTGGCGCAGTATTTAAATATTTTCTGGTGTATGTCATAGCGGCGGGAGTGATCTGTTACGCAGGTTCGCTACTGGGAATTTAGTAAACTTTTCCACCTCTGTGGTAAATAAATCCTAACCGCATAGGTGGATTTTTTGCTAATATTAGGAGTATTTTTGGCATAAATTGTAAATTGCAATTAAAAATTGCTAAAATGTAATAGAATATTTCTTGTTGATTCGCTAAAATGTATATACAATATAGGTATAGCGAAAGGGATGAAGGAACAATGAATAAAATGATAGATGAAAATAGATATATAGCAGATGCAATGCTACAGTTAAGGAAAAAACATCATTTATCACAAGAAGAGTTTGCGAATAAACTCGGAGTGACCAGACAAGCAATTTCACGATGGGAAATGGGTCTTTCTGTTCCTAACATAAAAATGTTTATAAAAATACGTGAAATATTTGATGTTTCGATTGATGAGATATTGAATCATCCAATAGAATTAGAAGAGAAAAATCTAATTTTTAATAATAGGAAGAATCAATCTTTAAAGACTAAATATATAAAAATTGGGAATATTTTAATTATTTTTGGGTTTGTGTTTTTCTTTACATTGCCATTTTTAGCTGAAGCAAAAAAATATAAAGACATGGAAACATTTTATAGTGCATATGAACATTCATATAAGTATATTACAGAGTACCCATTACTCATTGTGCTATTTCTAGCAGTTTTATTCATTATAATAGGTTTTTATTTGAAAGGAAGAAAAAAGAAAAATGAGAAAAAGAATAATTAGAGTAGCAGCGTTGCTTTTTCTAGTAACAATGTGTATTACTGATATTTCAGTATTTGCAGCGGAAGAAAATTTACCGCATGTGGCTAGTGAGATACAGAATGTGAATTTGAACGTGGATAAGACAGAATATGAAATACAGCCAAGAACAGATGGATATTATTATTGGGCGGTTGAAACAAAAACTAATCAGGGTACAGTTTATGATTCATGGAGATTAGGACCTCAAGGAAAAGGGCCGGGAACAATTAGCGTAAATAAAACTGATACAGTTACAAATACTATAAGTGGCTCATATACAAGTGTTGGTGACATTTCGGCTTCTCTTGGAGTAACTATAGGAACAGCTAAATCATATTCTGTAAGTTATAGTTTACCTGTTCCATCAGGAAAAACATATCAAATAAAATATCGCCCTTTATATACGCAATATAAGGTTGTACAACGGCAATATTATCGTATTGATGGTTATACATCAAAAACGAATAATACCAAAACATGTTATGTAAAAGTTTTTTATGATTGGGGATTTAGCTACAATGTATTATAAATTAGTAAACGGTAGATAGTGCGTACCTCGACTATGGCGGCAAAATGTGTGACAATAG